>WHSZ01000129.1 GCA_009379845.1 Pseudonocardiaceae bacterium
CGGCGCTCGCGGCCCGGTCGCGAGCACGGCGGATCAACGCACCATGGCACGCGCTTCGGCAAGGAATTCGAGCTGGGTCTTCCAGTCGCCGTTGTCGGCGCCCGTGACGACGCGGTCGGCCCCGGCTTCCTGGTAAGCGGCGAAGATCTCGGCGAGTTCTTCCGGAGTACGCGCGGTCATCGGGGTCTTGGCCGCTACCTCCGGCGTCATACCGTGCACATCGACGAGGTTGCGAACCAGGGAATCGTAGGCGGTTCGGGCGGTCTCGTCGGAGCCCATGATGAAATGGCCCCCTACCGTGACGCTGGGTGCGGGCAGACCGCGCTCGCTCGCGAGGTCACGCAGCCGGGTGATAGCGGGGGCGAGGTCGGCCGGCGTGATGAGAGAAGGAAACCATCCGTCGCCGTGCTCAAGAACCCTGCCGAAGGCGCTCGTCGAGCCACCCACCAGCACGGGCGGCATGGCGGCGCTCGGCGCCAGCGTGAGTGGTGGCGCGTCCTCGGTGATCTCGACCGGTTCGCCAGCGAGCAGCTGGGGCAGCAACTCGAGGGTGGCGTTGGTGAGTCGACCCCGCTCCCGACCGGAGACGCCGAGGGCCTGCCAGAACGGTGATCCGGGGAAACCACCGGAACCGACGCCGAGCAACAGCCGCTCGTTTGACAGGTGTTGCAGCGTCGCGACCTGCGTGGCCAGCCACGGGGCCGGACGAAGGGGGACGACGAGGACGCTGAATCCGATCTTGATCCGCTCGGTGACGGCCGCCGCGGCGGCCAACGCGAGCGCGGCTTCCAACGCGGGCGTTCCGTCACCGATGAGCAGATCGGGCACCCACAACGATTCGAACCCCAGCTCCTCGATCTGACGTGCGGCTTCGACGAGAGAAGGCGAGCCGGGAGCCTGCAGCTCATCCATGGCCGCCGGCGGGCTCGTACCAATCTTGATCGCGGACATACCGGCATCCTGCAACCTCGACCTATGTCGAGGTCAACCGCCGGCTCTTCGGAGACCAGAACTGTCTGAAGTGGATAGCCGACTGGGTGAGATGCGGTGCGATCGCGACCCGTTTCGTTCTGGAGTCGGCGGGATGTTGTGGTTGAAGCGGAACATGTTCCGTGGGTCGTAGGCGGTCTTGAGCTCGACGAGCCGCGCGTACGCCTCGGCCGTGAACGCCTGCCGGACGTCAGCCGGGTCGGTGTGCGCGACGCCGGCCATGAAGTTCAGCATTCGCGTACCGCTGCTCCACGGGCTCAAGGTGTCGATCACCCGGTCGTGCCCGGCGTAGACGGCCTCGTCGGCACCAATGCCGAGGACACCGCCCGAGTACAGCTGGAACTGGGCGGTGGTGCGCGCGACCGCGTTGAGCACTCGCGGCTCGCGGGCGAGCGCGCCGCCGAGATGGCGGATCTCGATTCCGATCGCCCCGTCCGATTCGGGCCCGACCAGTCGCAGGATCGCTTCCACCGCGTCGTGGTCGAGGTGGGTGAGCTGGAAGTTGTTGACGTGGTATGAACCCGGTGCCGGCGGGTCGTTGTGGATGGTGCCGACCTGCGTGTAAGGGATGTCCGTGACAGTGTCCAGCAGCGGCGTGGCGATCTCCCGCAGCGGCTGGATGATCCGGGCGCCGTCGTCCGGCGAGCCGAGGTAGCACAGCCGCATGTGCAGTGCGAAGCGGCCGCGCAGTTGCTCGGGCACCTCCGGTACATCCGGCCACGGCATCATGACGAACGAGGAGCTGAGTTCGTCGGGAACGTCGGTGACCCAGCCGCGGTAGAAGTGCAGCACGTCGCTGATCGAATCGGCGGGGAAGAACAGGCCGCCGCCGTAGATCCGCGAGACCCCAACCAGTTCCGCCTCGAGCGCCGTCACCACACCGAAGTTGCCCTTGCCACCGCGAAGCGCCCAGAAGAGGTCGGGGTTCGCCTCCTCGGAGGCGGTGCGCCGCTCGCCGTCGGCCGTGACGACCTCGATCTCGCGCACGTGGTCGGCGGCGTAGCCGTAGCGGCGGGCGAGGACACCAATACCGCCGCCGAGTGTGTACGAGACCGCGCCGACGAACGGCGCGGAGCCGTTCAGCGGGGCAAGGCCGTAGCGGGCGCTCGCCCGGATGACGTCCCGCCATAGCACGCCCGCTTCCAACCGCACCGTGCGCCGCTCCGGGTCGACGCTGAACCCGGACATCCTCCTGGTCGAGACGAGCAGGGCCCCGTCGGCGGGCAGCGCCACGCCATGACCGGTGGCCTGGACGGCGACGCCAAGGCCGTGGTCGCGGGCGAAGCGAACCGCGGTAACCACGTCGTCGGCGTTCGCGGCGCCTACGATCAGTGCCGGGTGGTGCCGCACGGAGGTGTCGAAGCACTCCGCCTCGTCGGTGTAGCCGGGCTGGCCCGGCAGGAAGATGGGTCCGGCGAGATCCGTGGCGAGTTCCCGGACCGACCCGATGGGTGCCACGGCGTCCACCGAGCTGTATTGCTTGAGCATGGCGACTTCTCCTCTTCCCCGGTCAGGCCGCACGTGCCTGCCCGGCGGTGAACTTGAAGGTGGGATCGCGCCGGGCTCCCACCCGCTCGAGTGCCTCAGCAAGCAGGTGCACCTGGTCGATGCGGCTGCTGGACGGATACAGCACCAGGTCGTCGACGCCGGCGGCGGACAGCGCGATCAGCTCCTCGCGCAGGCGCTCGTCCGAGTCGAGACAGTCGGCGCGGACCGGGCCGTAGAACGGCGACTCCGAGCCGTAGTAGTGCGCCACGTACTCGGACGTCAGGGTCTGCGCGTCCGGGCCGCAGCAGAAGTAGCGTCCGGTGAGGATCTGCGGCTTGCCGGGGCGGCC
Organism: Pseudonocardiaceae bacterium; assembly: GCA_009379845.1. GTDB lineage: Bacteria > Actinomycetota > Actinomycetes > Mycobacteriales > Pseudonocardiaceae > Tamaricihabitans. The sequence goes on from WHSZ01000129.1 coordinate 2,828, forward strand.
CGCTTTGACCCACTCCTTTGTGACGCCTTCGACGCCGTCCGCCAGGAATTCCCTGCTCAGCATCGGGGCGACCCAGCCGTGGCCGAAACGTGCCGCGCGGGCGTAGCCGGGCTGGATGAGGCCGCCAATGAGCAGCCGGGGCCGGCCGGCACCGGGCAGCGGGGTCGGCCCGGAACCGCTCGTGACCTCGCCGTCCCAGACCCGGCGCAGCTCGGTGAGCGTGTCGTCGAAGAGCTTGCCGTGGCCCTTCGTCGGCGCGCCGCTCGCGGCGAAATCGTCTGGCCAGCCGCCGATTCCGAGACCCGCGGTCAGGCGCCCCTCGGAGATCAGGTCGACCGTGGCGAGCTGCTTGGCGAGCAGGATCGAGTTGTTGCGCCAGCCGACGTTCAGGATGCTGGTGAACAACTGGACGTGTTCGGTCACCGCGGCCGCGACGCCGAGGGAGACCAGCGGGTCGAGGATGTCGTAGATCAGCCGGTCGATCGAGCCGAGCGAGTGGAAGCCGAGACGCTCACTGTCCTTCGCCCACCGCGTGACCTCCCTGGCATCGCGCCCGGGAATGGCGACCGGCAGACCGATTCCAATCTTCACGTTCGCTCCTTCCAAAGGGGACACCACGATCCGGCGAGCCGATCTCCGGATCGCCAGGGCGTGTCCCGAGGACGTACTGGAGCGACGGTATTCAGCGCGATGCGCCGCGGTCTTGAACGGATCGGACTTCTACCCGCGCAACCGCCCGGCATCGGGCGGTATCACGGTTCCGAGGACTGGACCCCCGGGATCTCGCCGTTGCGGAAGGCGTTGACGAACAGCCGATGATCTTCCCTGGTCTGCACGGCGTAGCGCATCCCGAACTCCACCATCGAGCGCACGAACTCGGTCTCGTCCGGACCGATCGCCGAGGTGATCGCGTCCTCGCTCTGGAAAGCCACCAGCGTTTGCTCGGATTCGGCGTCGGCGACGCAGTGCATCTTCGCGGTGGCCCTGCCGAGATACTCCAGCACCGGCGCGATATCCGCCGGTTCGGTTAGATCGGACCAGTCGAGGTCGCTGACGTACGGCGAGAGCTCGGAAACCACGAAACCGGTTCCGTTCATCTCGGTGTAGCCGAGCCACGGATCCGCATGCGCCTGCAAGGCGCGCTGCGAAACCGCCGTGCGGTGCCCGTGGTGCAGGAAGTACCGGTGGATCCGCTCGTCGGGCACCACGCGGCTCGGCGCGGCGACGTTGCCCTGCTTCATGGACAGCACGACATCGTTCTCCAGCGCCTGTGAGCGGCCCTCCACGAGGACGTTGTAGGCGGGCAGGCCGGCCGAGCCGATGCCGAAACCCTGGCGGCCGACGATGCTCTTCACGACATAGGTGATGCTGCCGAAGCGCTTGTTCTTCGGGATCGTGTCCAGGTAGTTCTCGAACGCGGCGCACGCGGCTTCGTGCTCCCGCTCGTCAAGCTCCCGCACGCCCGGTCCGAGCCGGAACCGGCGCTCGTAGTCCTCGATCGAGGTCAGGTTGTCGAGCAGTTCGACCCTGGTGTTCAGCCTCGCGCGCAGCAGCACGTCGTGGATCAGGCCGTCGGTGGTGTCGAGTTGCAGCTTGAACTTCTCGTCGTCCGGGTGCTCGGCGAAATGGCGTACCTGCCGGACGTACGCGCGAATGTAGGCCTCGATCAGCCGCTCGATGTCGGCGTCGGAGATCGCCTTGGTCCAGGCGATGAGCGCGACGCTCGCGACCAGCCGCGTGAGATCCCAGGTGAAGCTGCCGAGGTAGGCCTCGTCGAAGTCGTTCACGTCGAACACCAGCACGCCGGAAGAGTCCATGTAGGTGCCGAAGTTCTCCGCGTGCAGGTCGCCCTGGATCCACACCCGGCCGGTGCGCTCGTCCGCCCAGGGATCTTCCGCGCCGGCCATGTCGTTGTAGAACAGGCAGGCCGCGCCCCGGTAGAAGCGGAACGGATCGGCAGCCATCTTGCGGAATTTCTTGCGGAAGGCGGACGCGTCCGCGCGCATCAGATCCTCGAAAGCGTCCACCAGCACGTCCACGATCTCGGCCCGCCGCTGCTCGCCGCTGCGCTCGCGGACCCGCGTCATCGGATCGTTCATCGTGCGGGCCTCGTGTTCGGCCTGACCAGGGTCTCAGGGGCTTTCGGAGAACTCATCGCGTCGACCTTCCCACGGCGGCGTCAGCACATCCAAGACCTTCGCCTTGCGCTGGGCAGTTCGGCGAGTGCTCGACCCATGTCCGCCGCCGTTACGCAGTACGCTGGGCGCGGTGGACGACGATGAGGACGCGGACGACGAGCCGACCGGGCTGCACACCGTGTGTCACGCATGCAGTGGCGCGGGGATGATGCCCGATCCCAAGTGCGCGATCATCGCCGGCCAGCCACGCACCATCGACAACGGGCGCCCGTGCACCTGGTGTGAGGGCCGCGGCTACCGGCACGGGCTCGTTCCGCCCGTTTAGGCCGCGTTTTCCGCGTTTTCCGCGTTTTCCGGGTATTC
>WHSZ01000136.1 GCA_009379845.1 Pseudonocardiaceae bacterium
CGCTCTACCCTGGCGAGCTCACCCCGGGAATCAGCCGCGTCGGGGAGCTGAACGCGGTCTGGATCGGCGGCGTGCGGGTGAGGTTCCGACCGTACGAGCCGATCGGACTGGAAGCCAGCCAGCGGGAAATGTGGGCACGTCTCCGCTTGGCAAGCCCGAAGCTGTCAGACCTGACTGGCAACCTGAGCCCATGAACAACTGAGCGGTCACCGCTCGGCCGCCGCACTGGTTGGGGGATTTGTGGGTAACGATGACGAGCCGCGCAGGCTTTGCGCGTACCGCCTCGTTCTCGACCCGACCGGTACGCAACGGCGCTGCCTGGAGCAGCACGTGGGCGCGGCAAGGTCGCCGTTCGATTCCCCGGTGCCGCGCGAGTTCGTCCGCGACGCCCGCTGGGTCGAGCCGGTGCTGGTCGGCGAGGTGCAGTTCCGCGAATTAACCGCTGATGGCTATCTGCGCCATCCCTCGTGGCAGGGCCTGCGGCCGGACAAGAACCCCCGCGAGGTTGTGCGCGTGCCCTGAAGGTCGCGCCACGCCGGTTTCCGATCGCCATTAGCGATTGGGAGTCGGATGGGATCATCGGACCCGCGCGATACAAGGGGGTGGGGCCGTCTATGGCATCGCGAAATTCCGGAAGCAAGCTGACTGGTCATTGGTCTCTCGCTCGGGCGGCACGCGCCGCGCGGGAGGCGCGGATCGCGACCGCAGCGCACTTGCGGGACGCGCCGATCGCCCGTAGGTGGGAGCTTTCCAAGTTGGCTACGGCGCACCACATGCAGGTGCGGCAAACGGGGGATCGAGACGTGGCGCGGGCGCTGTTGTTCAGCGGCATGGGCTACCGCGAGCCCTACCCGGAGACGTGGGAGGACGCCAGCGAGCTGGTCGTGGGCGACGAGGCCCGCTACCTGGCCGAGGCCGAGCTGTACGTGTTGTCGCCGCAGATGTGCGACGTGGTGATCGCCGCGGCGCAGACCCTGACCATTGATGACCTTGAGTTGATGACGGCCGAGGATCTGCCGAGCCCGACCGGGCTCGTGATGCTGCCGCACCCGGTGCTGGTCAAGGCCGTCAACGGGCATCTCGGGGACGATCGCGCCTTCCATTGGAACAGTCCGATCGATCGGCCCACGATGGGACGGAACGGGAGGTGGCGCGACCTGCCGGCGGTTCGCGTGGCCTCGTACCACGACACCAACGGGCCGGTGCGGCCTGACTCGTTCCAGGACGTCGCCGCCCGTGCACGCGCCCAGGGCACCCCGCTTCCCCCGCTGTTGCTGGATGCCGTCCGATTGACCCCGTTCGGCTACCACGTGACCGGTGAACAGCGCGAGGCCCTCGACGAATTCGCCGATGTCGCCCGCCGAACCGGCCAACGGCTGCGGGACATGTCCGCCGAGGCCGGCCGGGACGAAGACAAAGTGATCGGCGAGTACCGGCCCGGCGACGAGATCGTCGACCACGACGACACGTTCAACATTCGGTTCCTGTATGCGTTCTGGCGGTTGTGCGCGCAGCCCACCACGGTGACGTCCGAGGCACCCACCGGGCATGCCGCCCAGGTGCTGGCCGACCGCGCCGGCGTCTCCCCCGAGGTGCGGGTGGTGCAGCTGCGCCACCCCGACGCCAACCGCGTCGACGGGGCAGCTGGCCGGGATTGGAAGCACCGGTGGCCAGTGCGCATGCACAAGGTGAGGCAGTGGTATCCCAGCGAGCAGCGCCACAAAGTGATCATGCGCGGCCCCTACATCAAAGGCCCCGCCGACAAGCCGCTGCTCGGCGGCGAGGTCGTGCGCGGCCTGACCCGGTAGCGGCCCACGCCCGCGCACCCCCGGAGTGAAGCGGCCTCTGCCGATCAGTGCCGAGGTCAGCGTCCCACTTTCGTTTCCGGACGCACGCTCGCGTGGCGGCGAGACGTCAGTGGTCGGGCGTAAGTCCGGCCGCTATCCGCATGTCGGTGCAGTAGGTGGGCTCGCCAAGCTGGCCGGGGAAGGGGACGCGGGACCAGAACGCCCGTGCCTCGGTGGTGTCGGCGGCCTCGGTGGCAGACCAGCGATACCTCTCATCGGGAGCACGCAGCAGCGCGGCAGCCAGGAGCAACCTGCCGTAGCCGCGACGACGGACCTCCTCGTCGACCCGGAGCTGTTCCAGCACGGCGATTCGGCAGGGGCCGCAGATCATCAGGTCGGCATCGGCGAGGCAGTTGCGGTCGACGTGCAGCGCGATCCGGCCGACACCGCCGCGCGCAGATGGTGGAGTTAGCACCAGTTCCAGTCCGCGGCCGGCGGGTTTGGTGACTTGCGTGGCCGGATCGACCAGAGCCCAGGTCGCGGGCTCGTGACCCAGCTCCAGGCAGACCCGGCAGGTGACGGTGCGGGTGTAGTAGATGTGTGAGTAGCCGATGAGCACGCGGGCGATCTTGCTGTTGTGCCCGCGCGGGCAGCGCTCGGGCGCCTCGGTCAGCGGCATGACCGGCGCGAGACCGCCGTCCTCACGCAGGGCCAGGGTCCGTCGCAGGCATTCATCGATCACATGTTCGATGATACGGCGTGACTGCTCGCGGTACCGGCAGAGCAGCCGCGATTCAGCGGTCGGAGCCTGGCGGCCGACAGGCGCGACGCAGACTTCGGAAAGCTCGGCGACGGGCCGAGTTCGAATAGCACCGTGTTGGCCGTCCGCGCCAGTAGCCTGCACATTCGTGACCGGACACATCGGCTGCGAGGTGATCGAGCATCACTGCTGACGAGCACGCGATGCCGGCGTATCCGCATCGCCGCGACGACTGCGACTGCTGTCAGCAGTTCGACGCCGACATGCGCGCGTGCTACGACGAGGAGCACGCCACTCGGTCGGTGCGGTGGTGTCAGCGCTGCGCGGGCGGGCTGCTCGCCCAGCTCGTTGCCGCCGGCCGCACCATCTCGGTCCGTTCCCTGGAAGGTAACGCTGTGGCCGCCAGTGGGCCGCACTGGACGGTGGAGCTGGCTGAGCAGGTGCTGCGGCAAGCGCTGCCGACCGGCTCGAGGTTTCTGCGGGCGCTGATCGATGAAGGAGGGTCGGCGTCGGCGGCCCGGATGCGGGAGCTCACCGGTGAGTCGCGGTTGCACCCCATGACGTTGACGTTGAACCACGCTGCCCGCCACGTCACCGGTCGCCGCAAGTTCCG
>WHSZ01000104.1 GCA_009379845.1 Pseudonocardiaceae bacterium
CATCTCGCCGATCGGCACATCATCGTACGGCGCGTCATCAACATTGAACCGGGCGTCGAGTTCGATCAACTCGTCCGGGTCGAGAAACGGATCGTCCGGCCCACTGGCCTCGCACACAACCCCAGTATCGTCCATACCTTTGATTATACCAATAATCGACAACACGTTCGAGTGAAAGACAAAATAGCCCCAAAAGCAAAGCGTCACGCCGGCCCCAAGGAAAGTAGCCGGGTGTGGGGTGCGCGGATCAAATGCGGGCAGGCCCCTGCGCCTGCCCGCAACGGACTGCCCCTTGGTGTCGCAGGGGCTCGGGAATCCAGGACGGACCGCCCGAGGCGATCCGTCGCGACAGCGACGCCGAAAGGCGTCCTGGAATCCCGAGAAGCGACACCATAAAATCCGCGCACCCCACACCACCGCGCAGCCAGCCTCACCCCGAAACCCCATGAGGAACGTGACCGGATGTGGGGTGTGCCGTTAAAGCGGGCAGAAACATCAGGGACCGCCCCGCGAATCGCTCCGCCATTGTTGCCGCAGACGCACCAGACTCGCGCGACGGCCCCGCCATAAACGGGGCCGTCGCGATAGTTCACAACACCACGAAGATCAACCAGGCGAGCAGCGGGCCGAACGCCATCACCGCGACCGCCCAGAGCAGCAACCGCCGGAAGAACAACCGTGGCTCCGTGGTGCGCTGGTTCGCCACCAGCAGCGCGCCGTTTGTCGACATCGGACTCACGTCCACCACGCTGGACGCGATCCCGATCGCGCTGATGGTGCCGAGCATCGGCAACGCGCCGGCTTCCAGCACCGGGATGGCCAGCGGAATGGAAGCGCCGAGAACCCCTGCGGTGGACGCGAACGCCGAGATGATCCCGCCGATGTAGCAGGCGGCGAGGGCGGTCAGCAACGGGTTCGCACCACTCGTCAGCAGATCGCTCAAGTAGTCGATGGTGCCGATCTCATCCAGCACACCGACGTAGGTCAGCACACCGCAGACAAGCAGCACGGCCGCCCACGGGAGACGCTTCAGGCTCTCGGCATAGCGATTCGGCGCCAGCAGGGTCAACACGGTACCGGCGGTCAGCGCCACGAACCCGACGTCCCAGCCGAACAACATGGCCGTGAGCACCAGGCCGACGATGGCGACCAGGGTCAACACCTGGTGCACGGTCAGCCGTCCCGATCCGGTGCCGTCCTCCAGGTCCTCATCCACGGCTGGGCGCGTGGCCGCACCCGGGCCGTCACCCGCAGCGGGGCGCGTGGCCGAGCCAGGGCCGTCGCCCGCGACGGCGGTTGTCGACGCCGCGCCAACCCCGGCGCGATCCCGGTCCCGTCCCCGAACCAGCCGCAGCCCCCCGAACAAACAGAACACGATCACCGCCACAACGGTGTTGAACAGGAGGCTGTTCAGGAACAACCCCATCGGCTCGCGGGGCAGACCGTTGTTCGACAGCAGGTCACTGGTGATCGCACCGAACGGGCTCAGCGGCGAGAACGCTCCGGCGGTCGCGCCCTGCACGACCATCAGGCCCATCAGCAACGAGTTCACCTTGTGCTGCACGGCGAACCGCAACGCGATCGGAGCGACGATCGCCACCGCGGCCGCACTCAGCGCCCCCGCCGCCGCGACGAACGCGGTCAGCAGGAACATCAGCCAGGGGATCGCGGCCACCCGGTGACCCACGAGCCGCATCGAGCCGTCGATGATCCGCTGTAATGTTCCGTTGTCCTGTGCCAGCGCGAACAGATACGTCACGCCGACGATGAGCACGAACAGGTCGCCAGGGAAGCCGGCGACCACATCGTCCACGCTCAACCCGCCGAATCCGGCACCGATCAGAAAAGACGCGACGAGCGCCAAGATCCCTAGATTGACGGAAAGGAACGAGGCCACTATGAATATGACTACCAGAACTATCAGCGATAGTATTTCAACATTCACGGCTCACGCGCCTCCAATTCTGTCGCATACCGAAGAAGCCGTCGCCGCCAGGAGTGAGTGATTACTTCTACGACCGCGGTTACTCGCCGGCTGTCAGCTAAGTTCGAGCAATTCGACGCGGCCCTCGCGGGGCCGCATTCGTATCGACTGTCCACTTCGGATCGAGGTGACCGGATCGGGATTCAGCTCGTGCATGATGGGGATGCCGGCGAACACCGCGCCCTGCACGAGCACCGGATTGGTTTTCCGAAGCAACAACCCGGCAGGCGCCAGTCCCCGACTGGTCAGGTCGAGCAGTCGCCAACCGGTAGCCGTTCCTCCCTTCGCACTCGGAACGACGAGGATCTTTCCCGCGATGGTCCGGCCGTAGAGGTCGTGCGACTCACGGCTGACCACGCCGGTGACGTGATCGAGGTCGTAGCGTGCGCTGAACGCGTCGCCGGAAACCAGCGCGACCGCCAGCACTTCGTCACCGAATCCGGGCGCACCATTGAGCTCAGTCATTCGTTACTCCCTGATCCGGCCCGATATCGCCGCTTCCACGCATAATTCGGTGCGCCGGAAGACCGGGTTGTATCCGTACCCGGAAATAATGTTCGCGAGCTTGGATGAATTCGTCACCAGCGTCCGAAATTTGTTTCGTCGCGCGAGATCGCGAGCCGTCATCAAGTAGAAACAGACTCCGCTGAGAACGCGAACACCCGATTCACGCAATGTCTGCGCGTACCCGAATTCCTGCGCGCTGCTCAGGACGCTCGCACTCGTGGTGGCGTACACGGTGCTTTGCACCTGGCTGCCCCGGAATCGTTCGGCCAGCTCCCGCAACTCGAACAGGGACAGTTGTGGTGTCCCGAACACCACGATGTCGGCGGTATCCGACTCTGGGACGAAGCTCTGATAGGCCTCGCGCAGCGCCGCCTCGTCGATCACCAGCCGTTCCCTCGGCCCAGCGCCGCCGAACGCCTCATCCAGGGTTCGGGCCTGTGGGGTCAGCCCGACCATATGGAACATCGCGTGCGAGCCGTAGCTGGCCAGCGCCGCACCGAGTTGTTTCAGCTCGTCCGGTGATGGGTTGTCCTCGGCGCCGTGCAGCACCGGAACCTCCCAGTAGCCGGGAAACCGTCGCCCGACAAGACATCCGACGGCTCCCCAGTCGCTGCTGTCCGCGGGTTGGGTGGCCAGCTCGACCTCAACCGTGCCGTACCGGTGCCGGTCGAGGTGGAAGCCGTACTCCGGCACCCGTCCGGTCAACGCCGCCGCCAGCGCGGCAGGACCACCTTCGAAGTTGCTGCGCGCACCCGCGATCGAGTTCGCGTAGATGACCGTGCCGGTATCGCCCCACGCCAGGTGCTCGCCGCCGTGCGGCACGTCTACCGTCTGGTAGTTGATGCAGGTGTTCGTCGGCAGCGCACCCATCCGGGTCATCGCGGCGATGATCCGCCGCTCCCGGTCGGTAATGGACTCGTCCTGGCCGATATCCAACGCGCAGCTGAAGTCGGTGCTGCGCGGATCGAGGGTCAGCGGAACCCGGGTTAGGGCTCCCTGATCGGCGAGCTGCTCGAGGAACCGCACGCCCGCCTCACCCAGCGCCTCGCCGTCGCAATGCGCATGAGCACTGCGCACCGGCACGAACCGCTCCGCGCCAAAGAATTCACCGACCGCGAGCTGGTAGTCCAGCGCCCACTTCACCGGGGTACCGGCCTCGCCGGCGAGCATCGCTTCCTCATCTGGCGTGAGGTGCACCGGACCTCCAACCCTGGGCGGTGCTGTGTGCAGCCCCACCACAACCACGTTGTTGTGTGTGCCGGAACCGGTTCAAGCGCCGGTTTCCCGCAACCCAATACCGTTGACGCGCCCGCAGGCGTTGGCCATCATTCGCCAACGCTGGGCTGCCCGTGCAGATCGTTGTCCCGTTGTGAAATCAGTTACCACAACGTAGAACCCATGGAAGTCGGTGTCAATATCTGGAATCGGCTGCCATCATCGACCCACCACGTCGTTCCTTTGTGGACGCGAAACGGAGGCGGGCCGGTCTGTTTCGCACCGCTACCGAGCGGGTAGACCGCGGGTGTCTCCGGATGAGGAAGGAGCGCCACGTGGCAGAACGCCAGCAACTCCCGCTGCCTGACTACGATGAGCTCCCGCTAGCGAGCCTGCGCCACCAGATACGGGCGCTTGATTCCGGGCAACTGCACGCGCTGCTCGAACACGAGCGCGCGCACGCGGACCGGACGCCGGTCGAGGAAATGCTGACCGCGCGCCTCGACCAACTCGCGGACGGCGCCACCCCGTCCGGCGGCGACCAGCAGGCGGGCTCGGCCCGACCGGAAAGCACACCGGCGGGCTCACCGGTGTCGCCGGCGTCGGCCGCGCAGCCCACCGGCCCGCTGCGAAACGCGCGGCCCGAGCAGACACCCGGACGCGATCGCCCGTGAGAACGTGGTGCGCCCGCCGGGCGATGCGTGCATCGCGGGGCTTTGACGACGCAAGGCGCTCAGTGGTCAAGTGCCACGCGCGGGCGCGGAGCGCGTGGGATCAGGCCGCGCGGGATCAAGCCGCGGGATCAAGCCAGGGCGCGTCAGGAACGAACGAGTCGCGCGATAGCCGCCGAGGCTTCGCTCACCTTCTCCGCGGCTTCGTCACCACCGTTGGCCGCCGCTTCCACCACGCACGTCCCCAGGTGCTCGTCGAGCAATTCCAACGAGAACGACTGCAGGGCTTTCGTCGCGGCCGAGACTTGCGTCAAGATGTCGATACAGTACTTGTCCTGCTCGACCATGCGCTGCAGTCCCCGGATCTGTCCCTCGATGCGACGAAGCCGCTTCAGATACGCTTCTCGTTCCTTACCGTAGCCAGTCATCGCGCTCCTTCGAATCGCCCGCCCGCGCGTGCATATACCGGGTTACCGTATATCCACTATACGCGCCCGGCACATCGACCACCGGTAGCTCGCGGAATCGATCCACCCGCTCATCGCCCGCACCATGAAACATGGAGCAGTCCCGAAGCGATATAACACGAAGGGTAATAACGTACCGGTGGAACACGCTGTGATTCGAACAGTTGACACACCTCCACCGGAGGGTGTATTGAGAAAAGCCGTGTCAGGCGCCTGTCAAGCCCGTTGGCGCAATGATCTGACGACGAGCCGTGGCCGCCACGCCTCGAGTCCCGCAAACACTGTTTCCAACCGTGCCCGCGATGTGCCGGCAACGCCGTCGTAGCGCAGGCGCCAGGCGTCAACATCGCCGACTACCTGCTGTTTCGTCGCTGTTCGAAGCCGGGACACCCATCTTTTCGACGGTGCGCAGTCGGCAACACGGTGCGTATCCAGCAACGCCCGGCCGAGGATCCGCGTAAATGATCAATCACTCCGGGCGCCACGGATTTTAGAGAATCTGCCCATCTTAGACGAAGAGATAGCAGAAAAAAAGCGCAATGCGCTACAGGTCACCCCGTTATATTTTTCTTTATAGGTTTGCAATGTAGTTAGAGGCGAATATTTGGTCCTGCTCCTGGGGCATTGATGAGTTACCCAAGGTCACCGTGTTTGACTATTCTGCGCCTAGACGATAAGAAAGAATGGCGACTCGTTAGGCAGCACACGCAAAGCACGGACGAGACCGCCAAGCCATCGCGGTGATTTCCATTGCGCCCCCGCGCACCGGTGCGCGGATGTGTGGTCATTAAGGTGATCACCCGAGCGGACGCCCGGCCCCTGGGCCGCGGGCAACTTGCAATTTCGACAAGTTGCCCTGAGCGATGACGTGGTGGTCCAAGGAAGCCATGTACGGCTCGGAGAGGACATGATGAGTAACTCAGGCAAAGGCCAATCCCAACCGGGAGCAACCGATGCGTCATCTCCTGCACCCGACACGGAAGGGAAAGTTATCGCCGCACATCCGAAGCAGTCATTTGGCGACGATCCGCTGACTGTGCGCGATACTGACCATTATACACATGAATACGTCAAAGGGTTCGTCGAAAAGTGGGACGACCTGATTGACTGGAAAAAGAGGTACGAAAGCGAAGGGCAATTCTTCATTGATTTGCTCAAGTCGCGCGGCGTCAAGTCGGTGCTCGACGCGGCGACCGGTACCGGCTTTCACTCCGTGCGGCTCATCGAGGAAGGCTTCGAGACGGTAAGTGTCGACGGCAGCGCGGATATGCTGGCCAAGGCATTCGAGAACGGCCAGGCCTTCGGCGGCCACATCCTGCGTACCGTGCACGCGGACTGGCGGTGGCTCAACCGCGACCTGCACGGCGAGTACGACGCGATCATCTGCCTCGGCAACTCCTTCACGCACCTCTTCTCCGAACGTGACCGCCGCAAGGCGCTGGCCGAATTCTATGCGGTGCTGAAGCATGACGGCATTTTGATCATCGACCAGCGTAACTACGACGATATTCTGGACAACGGATTCTCCAGCAAGCACACCTATTACTATTGCGGGGAAGAAGTATCCGCGGAGCCGGAATATGTCGACGAAGGTCTCGCGCGTTTCCGGTACAGCTTTCCGGACAAGTCACAGTACCACTTGAACATGTACCCGCTCCGGAAAGATTATATGCGTCGACTTCTCCGTGAGGTCGGTTTCCAGCGAATCGACACTTATGGAGATTTCCAGGATTCATACTCCGATGACGAGCCGGATTTCTTCATTCACGTCGCGGAGAAGCATTACCGGACCGACCAGGAATTCGCGGACACGTATTCAACTGCGGTGCAGACGGCCCGGGAGTACTACAATTCGAACGACGCGGACAACTTCTATTTCCACATTTGGGGCGGCGAGGATATTCACGTCGGCCTTTACGAAAGCCCGACCGAGGACATCAAGGCGGCGAGCCGCCGGACCGTCGAGCGGATGGCGAGCAAGGTCGAGTTCACCCCGCAAACCCGGGTGCTGGACATCGGCGCCGGCTACGGGGGTGCGGCCCGCTACCTGGCGAGCACGTACGGTTGCAAGGTGACTTGCCTGAACCTCAGTGAAGTCGAGAACGACCGTAACCGGCAGATGAACGCCCAGCAGGGGCTGAGCGAGCTCATCGAGGTCACCGACGGGTCGTTCGAAGACATGCCGCTGCAGGACAACAGCTTCGACGTCGTTTGGTCGCAGGATGCGATCCTGCACAGTGGTGACCGCGTCCGGGTGCTCGAGGAAGTCAACCGGGTGCTGCGGGCCGGTGGCGACTTCATCTTCACCGACCCGATGGCGGCCGACGGTGTCAACAAGCAGTCATTGCAGCCGATCCTGGACCGTCTGCATCTGGACAGCATGGGCTCGCCCGGCTTCTACCGCAGGGAGCTGAGCCGGCTCGGCATGAAGTCCGTTGACTTCGAAGACCACAGCCCGCAGTTGCCGACCCACTACGGCAGGGTGCTCGACGAGACCGAGCGCCGCGAGCATGAGGTCTCCGAACACGTCAGCACCGAGTACCTGACGCGCATGAAGACCGGCCTGCGAAACTGGGTCAATGGTGGCAACGCCGACAACCTGGCCTGGGGTATCTTCCACGCCCACTCCTGAGCCGGCGCGCCGGCCGGTAGCCAATCCCTGTTCAGAATCCCCCGTCGACGTAAGGAAGAAGCGTTGAGCACGACAAGCCGTAGGCTGTTCACAAGTGAGTCGGTGACCGAAGGTCACCCCGACAAGATGTCCGACGCGATCAGCGACTCGATCCTGGACGCGATGCTGGCCCAGGACCCCCGGTCCCGGGTCGCGGCGGAAACGCTGATCACCACCGGTCAGGTACATATCGCGGGCGAGGTGACCACCGAGGCCTACGTCGACATCCCCGATCTGGTTCGCAGGACCATCCTGGAGATCGGCTACGACTCCTCGGACAAGGGCTTCGACGGCCAGTCCTGCGGGGTGAACGTCGCGATCGATGCGCAGTCCCCGGACATCGCGCAGGGCGTGGACACCGCGCACGAGAAGCGGGTCGAGGGCGCGATCGACGAGATCGCCTCGCAGGGCGCCGGCGACCAGGGTTTGATGTTCGGCTACGCCTGCTCGGACACCCCCGAGCTGATGCCGCTGCCGATCGCTCTGGCTCACCGGCTGTCCCGGCGGCTGACCAGGACCCGGAAGGACGGCGTGCTGTCCTACCTGCGTCCGGACGGCAAGACCCAGGTCACCATCGAGTACGACGGTGAGAAGGCGGTCAAGCTGGACACCCTGGTGATCTCCACGCAGCACGCGGACGGCATCGACCTCGACAAGACGCTCGCCCCGGATCTGCAGGAGCACGTCATCAAGCCGGAGCTCGACGACCTGGAGCTCGAAGGCAGCAACGTGAACTTCCTGATCAACCCGACCGGCCGGTTCGTGGTCGGCGGGCCGATGGGTGACGCGGGGCTGACCGGCCGGAAGATCATCGTGGACACCTACGGCGGCATGGCCCGGCACGGTGGTGGCGCGTTCTCCGGCAAGGACCCGTCCAAGGTGGACCGTTCGGCCGCGTACGCCACCCGCTGGGTCGCGAAGAACGTGGTGGCCGCCGGCCTGGCCGAGCGCATCGAGGTGCAGACCGCGTACGCGATCGGCAAGGCCGCCCCGGTCGGGCTCTTCGTGGAGACCTTCGGCACCGAGAAGGTGGATCCCGCGAAGATCCAGTCCGCCATCAACGAGGTGTTCGACCTGCGTCCCGCGGCGATCATCCGGGACCTCGACCTGCTGCACCCGATCTACGCGCAGACCGCCGCCTACGGTCACTTCGGTCGCACCGACGTGGACCTGCCGTGGGAGCGCACCGACCGTGCCGCTGCCCTGAAGGACGCGGCCAAGCTGTAGCTCGGCGACGTCCTTACCCCCTTTCCCACGGCGTGACCACAACATCTCAAGGTGGTGTTTTCTGCAATGCGTATCGCGGTCACCGGATCGATCGCGACCGACCATCTCATGGCGTTCCCTGGCAAGTTCACCGAGCAATTGGTGGCTGACCAGCTCGAGCATGTGTCGCTGTCGTTCCTGGTCGATCAACTGGACATCCGCAGGGGTGGTGTAGCCGCCAACATCGCGTTCGGGCTCGGCAGCCTCGGCATCTCCCCCACCCTCGTCGGTGCCGTCGGCGCGGACTTCGACGACTACCGTTCGTGGCTCCAGCGGCACGGTGTGGACACCAAGTCCGTGCACGTCTCCGAGACCCGGCACACGGCGCGGTTCCTGTGCACGACCGATGAAGCACAGAACCAGATCGCGTCGTTCTACGCGGGTGCGATGACCGAAGCCAGGGACATCGAGCTGCTGCCCGTCGCCGAGCGGCTCGGTGGCCTGGATCTGGTCGTCATCGCGCCGAACGATCCGGACGCGATGGTCCGGCACACCGAGGAATGCCGGCAGCGCGGCTACCCGTTCGTCGCCGATCCTTCGCAGCAGCTGGCCAGGATGGATGGCGCCGCCATCCGGTCGCTGGTAGACGGCGCAGCGTACCTGTTCACCAACGAGTACGAGACCGCCCTGCTGCTGCAGAGCACCGGGTGGTCGCACGACGAGGTGCTCGGCCGGGTTGACACCTGGGTGATGACGCACGGCTCGGAGGGTGTGCGCATCGAGGTGAAGGGCCAGGATCCGGTGCAGGTCTCGGCGGTTCCGGTGAAGGCCGAAGCCGAGCCGACCGGTGTCGGCGACGCCTTCCGGGCGGGTTTCCTGTGGGGTCTGAACGCCCGGCTCAGCCTGGAGCGTTCCGCTCAGGTCGGCTGCACACTGGCCACCATCGTTCTGGAGACAATTGGCACCCAGGAGTACACACTAGATAGGGCGGGTTTCTCGGACCGAGTCGCCCGAACCTACGGCGAGGTCGCGGCCGCGGAAATCGAACCAAAACTACGTGTGTGAGGGGAGCCTGGAGCTAAGGGCATGTCGACGGCTGAGCAGAAGCCCGAAATGGACAGCACCTTTCTGGACGCGTTAGCCAAGCGCGTCCTGGTCGCCGACGGGGCGATGGGAACGATGTTGCAGTCGTTCCCGTTGACCCTCGACGACTTCTCGGGGTTGGAGGGATGTAACGAGATCCTGAACGTGACCCGGCCCGACGTGGTGCGGGGCGTGCATCGGGGTTACCTGGAGGCGGGTGCGGACGCGGTCGAAACGAACACGTTCGGCGCCAACCTGGCGAATCTGAACGAGTACGACATCGCCGACCGCATCCGGGAACTCTCCGAGGTGGGTGCCCAGCTGGCACGGGAAACCGCCGACGAGTTCTCCCAGCCGGACCGGCCCCGGTTCGTGCTGGGCGCCGTTGGTCCGGGCACCAAGCTGCCCACCCTCGGCCACGTCGAGTACGGCACGTTGCGGGATGCCTACATCGAGAACGTCCGCGGGCTGCTCACCGGCGGCGCGGACGCGGTGCTGGTGGAGACCTCGCAGGACTTGCTGCAGACCAAGGCATCGGTTCTCGCCGCGAAACGCGCCATGATCGCCGAGGGGCGCCGGGTTCCGCTGATCGCTCAGGTGACCGTTGAGACCACCGGCACCATGCTGCTCGGCACGGAAATCGGCGCCGCCTTGGTGGCGCTCGAGCCGCTCGGCATCGATCTCATCGGGATGAACTGTGCGACCGGTCCCGCGGAGATGAGCGAGCACATCCGCGCCCTTTCCCAGCAGGCACGGGTGCCGTTGTCCGTGATGCCGAACGCCGGTCTGCCGCAGCTGGGCCCGAACGGGGCCGAGTACCCGCTGACCCCGGAGGAACTGGCGCAGGCGTTGCGGGAGTTCGTCACCCAGTTCGGCGTGGCGTTCGTCGGTGGCTGTTGCGGCACCACCGGGGAACACATGCGTCAGGTTGTCGAGGCGGTCAAGGACCTGCCGGTGCCGCAGCGCTCCCCCGAGCCGCAGCCGAGCGTTTCCTCGCTGTACCAGGCGATCCCGTTCGAGCAGGACGCCAGCGTGCTGATGGTCGGCGAGCGCACCAACGCCAACGGCTCGAAGGCCTTCCGGGAGGCGATGCTGGAAGGCCGGATCAACGACTGCGTGGAGATTGCCAAGGCGCAGACCAGGGACGGCGCGCACATGCTCGACCTGTGCGTGGACTACGTCGGCCGGGACGGCGTCGCGGATATGTCCGAGCTGGCGTTCCAGCTCGCGACCACCTCCACGTTGCCGATCATGCTGGACTCCACCGATACCAACGCGCTGCGCGCCGGCCTCGAGCGGCTGGGCGGCCGGTGCGCGGTCAACTCGGTGAACTACGAGGACGGCGCCGGACCGGGTTCCCGCTTTCAGGAAACGATGGCGATCGTCGCGGAGCACGGCGCGTCGGTTGTCGCGTTGTGCATCGACGAGGACGGCCAGGCACGTACCGCGGACTGGAAGCTGCGGGTGGCTCGCCGGTTGATCGAGGACATCACGACCAACTGGGGCCTGCGGGTCTCGGACATCATCGTGGACTGCCTGACGTTCCCGATCTCCACCGGCCAGGAGGAGACTCGTAGGGACGCGATCGAGACCATCGAAGCGATCCGGCTGCTCAAGCAGGAGTATCCGGATGTGCAGACCACCCTCGGGTTGTCGAACGTCTCGTTCGGGCTCAACGCCGCCGCGCGGCAGGTGTTGAACTCGGTGTTCCTGCATGAGTGCGTCCAGGCGGGCCTGGACAGCGCGATCGTGCACGCCTCGAAGATCCTGCCGATGTCGCAGATCGACGAGGAGCAGCGCGAGGTCGCCCTGGATATGGTCTACGACCGGCGCCGAGAGGGTTACGACCCGCTGCAGAAGCTGATGGGGTTGTTCGAGGGCAAGTCGGCGGCTGACGCGAAGGCGTCGCGTGCCGAGGAGCTCGCGGCCATGCCGCTGTTCGAGCGGTTGGAGCGGCGCATCGTGGACGGCGAGCGCAACGGCCTCGAGGATGATCTCGACGAGGCGATGCAGCAGAAGCCGCCGCTAGAGATCATCAACGACACGCTGCTCGCGGGCATGAAGACCGTGGGTGAGCTGTTCGGCTCCGGCCAGATGCAGCTGCCGTTCGTGCTGCAGTCCGCGGAGGTCATGAAGACCGCCGTGGCACATCTCGAGCCACACATGGACAAGGACGACTCCGGCGGCAAGGGCCGGATCGTGCTGGCCACGGTGAAGGGCGATGTGCACGACATCGGCAAGAACCTGGTGGACATCATCCTGTCCAACAACGGCTACGACGTGGTGAACATCGGCATCAAGCAGCCGATCAACACCATCCTGGAAGCCGCGGACGAGAACAAGGCGGACGTGATCGGGATGTCCGGGCTGCTCGTCAAGTCCACGGTGATCATGAAAGAGAACCTGGAGGAGATGAACTCCCGTGGGGTGGCTCAGCGCTGGCCGGTGGTGCTCGGCGGCGCGGCACTCACCCGCTCGTACGTGGAGAACGACCTCGACGAGCTCTACACCGGCCAGGTGAGCTACGCCAAGGATGCCTTCGAGGGTCTCCGGTTGATGGACACCATCATGACCCGCAAGAAGGGCGGCGAGGTCACCGCCGATCCGGAGGAAGAAGCCAAGAAGGCGGAGCGGAAGGCCAGGCGGCAACGCTCACTCCGCATCGCCGAGCAACGCAAGGCGAAGGAGGAGGCCGAGGCGCCAGAGCCGGCCGCGCGTTCCGACGTGGCGACCGACGTGCCGGTGCCGGTGCCCGCGTTCTGGGGCACCCGCGTGGTGAAGGGCCTCAAGGTCGCGGACTACGCCGCGATGCTCGACGAGCGGGCCACGTTCATGGGCCAGTGGGGCCTGCGTGGCGCCAAGGGCGGTCAGGGTCCGAGCTACGAGGAACTGGTCGAATCCGAGGGCCGGCCGCGGTTGCGGTACTGGCTGGACGAGCTGACCACCCGCGGCATCCTGCAGCACGCCGCCCTGGTGTACGGCTACTTCCCGTGCTACGCGGACGGCAACGATCTCGTGGTGCTCAGTGAACCGGAGCTGGGCTCCGCGGAGCGCTGCCGGTTCACCTTCCCGCGCCAGCCGAAGGATCGCCGGCTGTGCCTTGCTGACTTCTACCGGCCGCTCGAGGTGGCCAAGGAGACCGGTCAGCTGGACGTGCTGCCGCTGCAGCTGGTGACCATGGGGCAGCCGATCGCGGACTTCGCCAACGACCTGTTCACCGACAACGCCTACCGCGATTACCTGGAGATTCATGGCCTCGGCGTGCAACTGACCGAGGCACTCGCCGAGTTCTGGCACCGGCGGGTCCGCGAGGAACTCACCTGGAGTTCCGGGGCTGCCGTAGCCGACGAGGACCCCGATAACATCGAGGAATACTTCAAGCTCGGCTACCGGGGAGCCCGTTTCTCCCTGGGTTACGGAGCATGCCCCGACCTGGAGGACCGCGCCAAGATCACCAACCTGCTGCAACCCGAACGCATCGGCGTCAAACTCTCCGAGGAGTTCCAGCTGCACCCCGAGCAGTCCACCGATGCGATCGTCGCCCATCACCCCGAAGCGAAGTACTTCAATACATAGGCCGGAACGGCCGAACACCTGAGGATTGAGGTTTCACGAGAGATGACCACCGACAAGCTGCAGAACCGCAACGGTCTCGACTTCGCGGTCGCTGACCTGGAACAGGCGGAAGCCGGTCGGCACGAGATCCGGCTGGCGCAGCACGAGATGCCGGGCCTGATGGCGCTGCGCCGGGAGTACGCGGATGTCAACCCGCTGAAGGGTGCGCGGATCTCCGGCTCGCTGCACATGACCGTGCAGACCGCGGTGCTGATCGAGACCCTGGTCGAGCTGGGCGCCCAGGTGCGTTGGGCGTCGTGCAACATCTTCTCCACCCAGGACCCGGCCGCGGCCGCGGTGGTGGTCGGCCCGTACGGGACGCCGGAGAAGCCGCAGGGCGTGCCGGTGTTCGCCTGGAAGGGCGAGACGCTGGAGGAGTACTGGTGGTGCACCGAGAACATGCTCACCTGGCAGGACGCGCCGGGCCCGAACATGATTCTGGACGACGGCGGCGACGCCACCCTGCTGGTGCACAAGGGCGTTGAGTTCGAGCGGGCCGGCGTGGTGCCGAACGCCGAGCAGGACGACCCGGACGAGTACAAGGTCATCCTGTCGACCCTGCGCGCCTCGCTTGCCGCCGACAACACCAAGTGGGGCAAGGCTGCCGAGGAGATCCGCGGCGTCACCGAGGAGACCACCACGGGTGTCAACCGGCTGTACCAGCTCGCCGCGCAGGGTGAGCTGCTGTTCCCGGCGATCAACGTGAACGACTCGGTCACCAAGTCGAAGTTCGACAACAAGTACGGCATCCGCCACTCGCTGATCGACGGTATCAACCGTGGCACGGACGTGATGATGGGCGGCAAGGTCGCCGTGGTGTGCGGCTACGGTGACGTCGGTAAGGGCTCGGCCGACTCGCTGGTCGGCCAGGGCGCGCGGATCATCGTCACCGAGATCGACCCGATCAACGCGCTGCAGGCGATGATGGACGGATACCAGGTCGCCAAGCTGGACGACGTGATCGAGCAGGCCGACATCGTGATCACCACGACCGGTAACAAGGACGTGGTGACCTACGAGCACATGAAGCGGATGAAGCACCAGGCGATCGTCGGCAACGTCGGTCACTTCGACAACGAGATCGAGATGGTGGCGCTCGAGCGCAGCAACGACATCAGGCGGATCAACATCAAGCCGCAGGTGGACGAGTGGGTGTTCCCGGACGGGCACTCCATCCTGGTGCTGTCCGAGGGCAGGCTGCTGAACCTCGGTAACGCCACCGGGCACCCGTCCTTCGTCATGTCGAACTCCTTCTCCAACCAGGTGATCGCTCAGGTCGAGCTGTTCACCAAGAACGAGGAGTACGACAAGGAGGTCTACCGGCTGCCCAAGGTGCTCGACGAGAAGGTCGCCAAGATCCACGTCGAGGCGCTCGGCGGTGAGCTCACCAAGCTGACCAAGGACCAGGCCGAGTACATCGGCGTGGATGTGGAGGGCCCCTACAAGCCAGAGCACTACCGGTACTGACGACACCGGCACTGATCACAACCGCCCATTATGGATGCATAATGGGCGGTTGTGATTACTTGATTACGCCGTCGGCGTAATCGCATTGACCTCAAGTAAGGTCGAGGTCGCATCATTGATGTGTGAACCGAATTTGGCTGTTTGAGGTAACCCGCCACGGTGCCGCCCGGCGCGAGGCGGCGTCATGACCGCCGACGTGCGTACCCCCGCGGAGGCGGCGTCATGACCGC
>WHSZ01000067.1 GCA_009379845.1 Pseudonocardiaceae bacterium
ACAGCGAATGGCGACTCATCTGCACGGCCCACAACCTCCTCAAACTGCGAGGCCCCCGACCAGCCTGACCCGCAACCAACATCCGCCAGCCGCACCACCCGCTCACCACCAATCCAACCGCCACATTCATGCGACAGCCTCAACAGGCAGGTGTTGCAGACTCTTTGCTAAGGGTGCCTATGTTCTTGACCTGCGAGAATGCGATTACGTCGGGTCCCACGAGGTACCGCAAGGGTCCTATGACTTGCTGTCCGCTGCGATCTTGCGTGGCTCACTGCTCGTGACTTCGACCTGCAATTCGTAGCTCGGACCATTGCCGAAGTTCCCGTACCAGCCCACTGTGCGCTTAACCCTGAACCGCTGCTCCCAGCGCTGAGAGTTTTCGTGGCGGTCGTCATGGCTCCGGATGGTCACCGTGAACTCGTGGCTGTCACCCTCAGCGGTTAACGGATCGAGGTTCTGCAAGTGAACTGTCCAGCGATCCAGGGTGGTCGTGCTCGTTGGATGGCGTCCGGCGAGGCGGCCGAGTTCCCGCGATTCCCCGCTGGCTATGAGTTGCTTGCCGTCGAGGCTACGAGCGTCAACGATTAGGTCGGTAGCGTCGTATGTGCCAGTTTGGCTGATTTGTAGTGTCGCTTCCCCGTCTGCGTGACGCAGTGACAGACTCTCGCTCTGGCCGGCCGCGACATGGAAGACGGGACGCATGGTATGCGCCAGCGCGTCTTCGGCTTTACGTGCGGCTTGCTCGGCGCTTGTCCTTTGTGAGCGAG
Organism: Pseudonocardiaceae bacterium; assembly: GCA_009379845.1. Classification (GTDB taxonomy): domain Bacteria; phylum Actinomycetota; class Actinomycetes; order Mycobacteriales; family Pseudonocardiaceae; genus Tamaricihabitans. The sequence continues at coordinate 771 of WHSZ01000067.1, forward strand.
CATCGTTTGCTTGTTTCCGCACGTACCAGGTGCTGATTCCACCGACTACGACCAAAAGCACGGTAAGACCGATCATAATTGCGATGTGCCATTTCTCCCATGTGCTCGGTTCTGGAGCCGTTCGAAGGAGGATGAGGCCGACGACAGTCGCCATGCGACTACGCCTCGCGGACTCCGGCCCAGGCTGCCAGCCGCGCGATCGGGTCGGACTTGCGTTGTGCGCGTGCGAGGGTGCGGATGGTTTCGTGGACCATTGGGTGGTAGCGGGTTTGTTGGGGTGCGGTGGCTTTAGCGCGTTGCAGGGTGGCGATGGAGCGGTCTCGGTCGCCGTGCAGCAGGTACCCGCGTGCCAGGTCGATCCAGTGATGGCCGACGCGCTCGCGCGGTGCGGTGGGTCCGAAGGTGACGCCGTCTGCACGTTTGACGGCTTCGGTGCCGTCGCAGCGCTCGACCGCGAGTCCGACCGACCAGATGTTGACGGAATCGCGGTCGAACGCGAGTCGGTAGTGGTCGCTACCGGGACGTACCCACCTGGCGGTGTCGTGCGCCTCGGACAGGTGCGCATCGGCAGTCGGTGCGTCACCGGCGCGCGCGGCGGCAAGTCCGGATTTCAGGTGCAGCACGCCGTGCATGGCCAGACCGGGTTCGTCGTCGCCGTGCACGCGGTCGCTGATGCGGTGGCGCGCGTCGTCGAGAAACCGCAACGCACCTTTCCATTCGGCGGCGCTGATGAGTTCCCCAGCGCGGTAGAAATCGGCAGCGGCAGCGGCGAGCTCGTCGCCGGAGCGTGCGGCAGCCCACTCAATCCGTTCGGTGGTCAGTGACGACAAATCGGTGTAGCCGAGCTTCCAGGCGACTTGTCCAGCGGCTGCGTAGGCTTCTGCGAGCAGGCCATAGATGGCTTCGCGGTTGTGTCCGTCGTGCTGGTACGTGGCCGCGCGCAGCTCGGCGAGCAGTCCGGGAAGCTCGGCGCCGAGCTGGTCGAGATTGACCGCATGGCGCAGTGTGGACGCGTCCGCCACGGCGGCGGCGAGCTGGTCCAGCGAGCGCGGCCGCACATCATCCGGCGGCAGTGTGTAGGCCGCGAGCTCCCGACGGAGCGGCGGAATCGTGGCGTGAATCCGCTGCTCGCTGCGGGTCGTGCGCTCGTATGGTTGCTCGAGTAGCTCGGCCACCCCGACCCCGAGCGCACGAGCAGTCGCCGAGACGAATGCGGGTGACGCGGGGACGGTTCCTTGCTCAACCTTGCGCAGCAGTGATGTCGAGACGTTGGAGCGCTGCGCGAGTTGCTGCTGCGTCAGGCCGGCGAGCTTGCGCTCCTCGGCAACGCGCGCGGCGATCCCGCCTTCGGATGCTGGCATGCGGTCCACTCTTTCAACGGCGTCTAACGCGATGCTACGGGTACCGACGCGCAGCACACAGCTTGTCACTTCGTTGTCACCTCGCCACGCTGGCCGTTCCTACCGTCACTCGACGTGAAGATGATCAGGCAGCGACACAAGCCTGCACCTGGTGCGCATTCGGCGGTGCCGGCACGACCGAGCGGGTCCGTAATGGCCGGTGCTCCGCCTCGGCCGGTGCGTGGCGACGGCGTGTTCGCGCATTGGGTACCGGACAGTCGCGGATACGCGGTCTGCGGAGTGGCCTGCCTGCCGGCCAGCACCGGCTACTTGCGCTCGCTGCAGGCGTGCCCCGCGTGTGACCAGCACGAACGCGGATTCTGGCACCGCACGGAGGAGCGTGGATGAGCGCCCCGAACGGGTTCGTGCCGAGTGATGCCGAGCATGTGCGCGGGATCGCGGCGATCGAGCGCACGCGAGAGCTGGGGTTTTCGTTCCTGCATCTGCGCGACGAACACGGGAACGTGATCGGCCTGCACGCCGAGCGGTGGCGCCACGGCGCGGTGGACCTCTACGCGCTGGCCGATCAGCGGGACGCGGTGGCCGCGCGGTATCGCGCCGAAGACTACGAGCGTGCGGGTGATCCGCTCTGGCAGGTCACCGGCACCGTGGCCAACGTGATCGCCGAACTGCTCGCGCTGCCACCGTACGGCAGCCCGGAGCGCCGGTACGCGCCCAGCGCGCCGGGTCCCGTCTCTGGCTACCGGGACGGCGGTAGACGCCGCTCCGGCGTTCTCAGCGCGTCGGTCACACCTTGACACTGATCGCAGGGACAGTTGGCGCGACCGGGGATCGGTCCGTACCACGAGTCGTCCGGGAGATCGGCCAGCGGGACGCCGAGCGTGTCGGCGCACGCATCACGCCAGCGGCCGTAGGCGTGCGCGTGCACGGCAATCGGGTCGCGCGGGTTCTCGTCTGGCAACAACCAGTGCGCCGGGTCGAACACGCGCAACCCGCTCGGGAGTTCGCCGTATGGCCGGCGGCGTCTCATGCCGTATGCAGTCGGTACAGCTGGCGCACGCCGCTACGCCGTTGCGGCCGACCCTCGCCGTGCTGCTCGCCGCTCGGTAGTCGGAGCGCGGCCAGGATGCGCGCGAGCGTGATCCGTTGCTGGTGTGCCTCGGCGGCGGCCGGGTGCGCGCGCTGTCCGTGCGGAGTGTCGACCAGGGGGAGCGGCCGAAGGCGCGGTTGAGCACCTGCTCCGCTGAGTGGAGTTCGTCCCGCAACTCGCGGTCGGTGAGCTGCCACAACTCACGACCGGCCAGAGCGTCTGCGGGTGCGTTCATGTGTTTGATTCTATCCACCCGACCGACAATTTTCGAACACCTCATCGAGCGCCCGACAACCGGGTGATGGAAAACCATCACCCCACATTCCGGCCCAGCGGAAAACGAACCCGGGGTGTGGGGTACGAGGCAGTTGATGCGGCCAGATCCCCGAAACCACCCTGGGCCGCGGAGACGATCCACCGGTCGCCTCCGTGGCGACGGGTGGGAACGCGATGCTCGTAGACTCGTAGCAACAGGTGCCAGCAGCGGCGCCGGGTGGCGGTGATCGGCATGGACGGCAGCATGGCCCTGGACGCCCCGAAACTCGGGCGAAGGCGGGCGGCCGGTCATCGCGACTTTAGGCTGCGAGAATGAGTTCGGCACCCAGTGGGGATAAAACGATGATCGAGACGCGTCATCAGTCCCGGGCACTTGCCTTGCTGCGCGACGAAGGAGCGATGTCGCGAGTGGAGCTGGGGGAGCGCCTCGAGCTCCCTCGCGCCAGGATTACCTCCGAAGTCGCGCGGTTGAGCGAACTCGGACTTGTCGAGGCCGCCGGACCGTCGCCGAGCCGGGGCGGCCGACGCTCCACTTTGGTGCGATTGTCGAATGATCTGCGACTGCTCGGTGTCGATGTCGGCGCGACGTCGGTCGGCGTCGCGGTCACCGATCCGTCCTGCGAGGTGCTCGCGCATACCGTGGAGGACTGCGATGTGCGGGATGGCCCCATCCCGGTGCTCGGCCGGATCACCGAGCTGGCCGAGAAGATCACCGGTGCGGCGCCGGGACGGCTGATCGCCGCCGGCATCGGACTGCCCGGCCCGGTGAGTTTCGCTGAAGGCATGCCGGTGGCGCCGCCCATCATGCCCGGCTGGGACCGCTTCCCGGTACGGGATCATCTCGCGCGTATCTGGGGTTGCCCGGTCGCCGTCGACAACGACGTGAACGCGATGGCGCTCGGCGAGCGGCATGCCGGCGTCGCCCGTTCGCTTGATGAGCTGATCTTCGTGAAGGTCGGCACCGGGATCGGCTGCGGCATCGTGCTCGGCGGATCGGTTTACCGCGGTGTCGCGGGCACCGCGGGAGACATCGGGCATATTCGGCTGGACGAGTACGGGCCACCGTGCGCCTGCGGTGAGGTCGGCTGCCTCGAGGCGTACTTCGGTGGATCGGCACTGGCAAGAGACGCGCTGAACCTCGCGCGCAGCCGCCGTTCGGCGTTCCTCGCCGACGTGCTCGCCGAGCGCGGCACGGTGGACGCGCGCGACGTGGGTGTCGCCGCCGCGGCGGGGGACACCAGTGCCGTCACGTTGATCAGGGAAGGCGGGCGACGGCTCGGGCAAGTGGTCGCTTCCCTGGTCAGCTTCATCAATCCGGGAATAGTGGTGATCGGTGGCGGGGTCGCGCAGCTCGGCCACCAGCTGCTCGCCGAGGTGCGCAGTGTGGTGTACCGGCGCTCGTTGCCGCTGGCCACCGGAAACCTGCCGATCGTGCTGTCCGAGCTCGGCGACACCGCCGGCGTCATCGGTGCGGCGTGGTCCGCGGCCGACCGCGCCTTCACCGTGAACACCTGACCGTTCGAGCAACTTCGAAACTTTCGATTATTTGAGCAGAAGTTGGGCTCGTGATCGAGTTATGCGACGCCCGTAACGTCCTATTTCCGCACAGTTTTCCTTGACAGGTGAGCTGTCTCACTCTACTTTTGTTCAAAACAAGAAGAAGTGATCTCAGAATGAGCACAAGTCACGGCGTCGATGGTGACCCGCCGCTGCTGTCGATGCGGGGCATCGTCAAGCTGTTTCCCGGCGTTCGCGCACTCGACGGCGTTGACCTCGAGGTTCGGGCCGGCGAGGTGCATTGCTTGCTCGGTCAGAACGGTGCCGGCAAGTCCACGCTGATCAAGACGTTGGCTGGCGCACACCAACCGGACGCCGGGCGGATCCTCTGGCGCGGCGAGCCGGCGACGCTGGCCTCCCCTATCGCCGCGCTGCGCCTCGGTATCGCGACGATGTATCAGGAGCTGGACCTCATCGGCTCACTGTCGGTCGCGGAGAATGTGTTCCTCGGCCACGAGCGATCCCGGTACGGGTTCACCCGACCGGCCGTCGCGCGTGCGCAGGCGCGGGGGCTGCTGGCCCGCCTCGGTCATCCGGAGATCCCGGCGGAGACCGAGGTGGGCCGGCTGTCCGCTGCCGGTCAACAACTGGTGTCCATGGCACGAGCGCTCGCGCACGACGCCCAGCTGATCGTGATGGATGAGCCGACCGCGGCGCTGGCCAGCGACGAAGTGGACAACCTGTTCCGGATCGTCGAGGAACTCACCGAGTCCGGGGTCGCGGTGGTCTACATTTCGCACCGGCTGGAGGAGATCCGCCGGGTGGGCCACCGGGTGACGGTGCTCAAGGACGGCCGGACCGTCGCGTCCAATTTGGATGCGCGAGGCACGTCGACGGCCGATCTCGTTGATCTGATGGCCGGACGCAGGGTGGAGATCGCGTTCGAGGCCGCCAGGTCGGCCACGGTGGAATTCGGACCAGAGGTGCTGAGGGTGGGCGGCCTCAGCCGGATCGGTGAGTTCGCCGACGTGAGTTTTTCCGTCCATGCGGGGGAGATCGTCGGCATCGCCGGACTCGTCGGGGCTGGTCGCAGCGAGATACTCGAAACGATCTTCGGCGCCCGCAAGCCGCACGCCGGCACCGTGTCCGTGAACGGTAAGAAGCTGCGCGCCGGCAGTGTAGCTTCCGCGGTGCGGGCCGGCGTAGGGCTGGCCCCTGAGGAACGCAAGAGCCAGGCGCTGCTGCTCGATATGTCGGTCGCGCACAATGTGACACTTGCCAGCCTGCACGCGTACAGCAGTGCCGGATTCACCCGGCGCGGCAAGGAACTACACGACTCCGTGTCCACATTGGAGCGTCTAGACTTGCGGCCGGCCGATCCGAGAAGGATCATTCGCACGCTGTCCGGGGGCAACCAGCAAAAAGCTGTGGTGGCCAAGTGGCTTGTGCACGGCTGCCGGGTGCTGCTGCTTGACGAGCCGACAAGGGGCGTCGATGTCGGTGCTCGAGCGGACCTCTACCAGCTGATCCACGAGCTGGCCGCGAACGGCGTGGCGATCGTGCTGGTATCCAGCGAAGTCCCCGAGGTACTCGGCCTTTCCGATCGCGTACTCGTGCTCAGGGACGGCGAGGTGCTGGCCGAGGGCCCGGCGGCCGAACTCAGTGAAGCCGATGTGCTCGACATGGTGATGGAAGGGAGCGCGGCGTGACGGACACTCCTTCCAGATCGGTGCTCGGCGCCACCGACGACGGCCGCCAGCCGGAATCCGAGCCGCGACGCCGCGAACGCGGTAACGGCCGGCAACCCGCGCGCAACGGCAACGGCAGGGGCTTTCCTATCGACGTGCGGCTGCTCGGGTTGGCCGGCGTGCTGGTCGTGCTGTGCCTCATCGGCTACATCACCCGGCCGGAGACCTTTCTGACCGAGGAGAACTTCTCCACGATGCTCCGGCTCGCCGCGGCGATCGGCGTGGTCAGCGTGGGGATGACGTTCGTGATCATCGCCGGGGGCATCGACCTCTCCGTCGGTTCCATGGTCGCGCTGTCCAGCGTGTGGATGACCACGCTTGCCACCCAGTCCTTCGGGCCGGTGGTGATGGTGCTCTGCGCGCTGCTCGTCGGACTCGCGAGCGGCTTGATCAACGGGGTCGTCATCGCGTACGGCAAGGTCGTCCCGTTCATCACCACACTCGCCATGATGGCCTCGGCCCGCGGCCTCGCTGAGCGGCTCAGCGAGCGGCGGACGCAGGTGGTAACCGAGACCGGGTTCTCGGACTTCTTCCGAGGGAACGTACTCGGCATTCCGGTTCTGGTGTGGATGTTGGCCGCGGTGTTCGTGATCGGCTGGGTGGTGCTGAACCGCACCACGTTCGGCCGGCGCACCTTCGCGATCGGTGGGAACGCGGAAGCCGCGCGACTTTCCGGGATCAACGTCAAGCTGCACACCGCACTCGTGTACGGGATCGGGGGGCTGTGCTGCGGTATCGCGGCCGTGATGGTGGTCGCGCGTACCACGTCCGGCGCTTCCACCAATGGCTTGTTCTACGAGCTGGACGCGATCGCCGCGGTGGTCATCGGCGGCACCCTGCTCTCCGGCGGCCGAGGGAGCCTGATCGGCACGCTGATCGGGGTGCTGATCTTCACGGTGCTGAACAGCATCTTCACCCAGAACAACCTGGACACCGACATCCAGAACATCGCCAAGGGCGTGATCATCGTCGCGGCCGTGCTGCTGCAACACACAACGTCGGCAAGGCGCAAGGGAAAACCCCGAGCACCGGGCGAAGTCAATTCATCTCAGCTGAGCGGGAGTAAGTCATGACAACGAAGTCCAATCTCGCCCGCCGCGGGTTCCTGTCCGGTGCCGCGGTCCTCGGCGCTGGTGCGGTGCTGGCCGGCTGCACGTCCAACGATCCGGAAGACGCCTCGGGTGGCCAGCAGCAGGCGGCGGGTGCCGCGGACAATTCCCAACCGGGCCGCAACGTCACGCTGGGCTTCTCCGCACCGGCTGCCGATCACGGGTGGATGGCCGCGATGACGATCAACGCGCGGTCGCAGGCAAGGCAGTTCTCCGATGTGAAGCTGAACGCGACCGAGGGCACCAACGACGTCAACCAGCAGATCGCGCAGGTCGAGTCGCTGATCAACGCCAAAGTGGACGCTCTGGTGATCCTGCCGTTCGACGGCAAGGCGTTGACGGCGGTCGGCAGGCAGGCCATGGATCAGGGAATACCGGTTATCAACGTGGACCGGATTTTCGATACCCCGCTCGCCTACCGGACGTGGATCGGCGGCGACAACTACCGGATGGGTGTGAACGCGGCAAACTTCATGGCCGAGGAACTCAAGCGCCGCAACGTGTCCAACCCGGTGATCGGCGAGGTGGCCGGGATCGACGCGCTACCGCTGACCCAGGAACGCAGTCAAGGCTTCCGGGATTCGTTACGCAGGCACGGGTTCCGCGTCGGACCGAGGGTGGCGGCGGACTTCACTCCGGAATCCGGCGAGCGGCAAACCGCGAACCTGCTCCAGTCGGCGTCCAAATTGGACGCATTGTGGAACCACGACGACGACCAGGGTGTCGGCGTGATCGCGGCGATCGAGAACTCCGGTCGCGACGAGTTCTTCATGGTGGGTGGTGCCGGATCCAAGAACATGATGACCTTGATCAAGAACGACTCCGGCCCGCTGAAGGCGACCGTGCTGTACAGCCCATCGATGGCGTCATCCGCGATCGCGCTCGGCAGGCTGCTCGCCCAGAACAAGGGCATCGCCGACCTCGCAGAGCACGAGATTCCTGCGGAGATCACCACTTATTCGGCAGTGGTGACCAAGCGGAACGTCGACCAGTACATGGATGTCGGGTTCGACTCGTGACGACGACTCCGATCGTGGCGACAACCCCGACGCGAGGAGACAGCGGATGAGCAGAACGGCTGGGGACACGATCGGTGTCGGCATGGTCGGCCACGCCTTCATGGGCGCGGTGCATTCCCACGCGTGGCGCAATGTGCACCGGTTCTTCGATGTTCCGGTGCGGCCACGGATGGTCGCGCTCGGCGGGCGGGACGAGGTGCGCACCAAGGAAGCGGCCGAAAAATTCGGCTGGGAATTCGCGGAAACCGACTGGCGCGAGCTCATCATGCGCCCGGACGTGCAGCTAGTGGACATCTGCACCCCGGGCGACACGCACGCCGAGATCGCGATCGCGGCGCTGGAAGCCGGCAAGCACGTGCTGTGCGAGAAACCGTTGGCGAACACGCTGGCTGAGGCCGAGCGGATGACCGCCGCGGCGGGCCGAGCCACGCGGCGTGGCGTGCGGTCCATGGTGGCCTTCAATTACCGGCGAGTCCCGGCGCTCTCGTTGGCCCGCGAACTGGTTGCCGACGGCAGGCTCGGTGCGCTACGGAACATCCGGGCGGCATACCTGCAGGACTGGCTTTCCGATCCGGCCGCTCCGATGAGTTGGCGCCTGCGCAAGGAACGCGCCGGTTCGGGTGCGCTCGGCGATATCGGCGCGCACATCGTGGACGCCACCCAGTTCGTCACCGGCGAGCCGATTACCGGCGTGTCCGGGCTGACCAACACCTTCGTCCGGCACCGGCCCGTCGAGGGCAACGGCGAGGAGGAGGTCACCGTCGACGACTGCGCCGTCTTCATGGCCCGGACGGCATCCGGCGCGGTCGCGAGTTTCGAAGCCACCCGGTACGCACTCGGCCGCAAGAACGCGATGCGGCTGGAAATCAACGGATCGCGGGGCAGCATCAGCTTCGACTTCGAGTCGATGAACGAGCTGTGGTTCTGGGACGGCGACGACCCGGCGCCCACCGGCGGCTTTCGACGCATCCTCGCCACCGAGCAGCAGCACCCTTACGTCGGTGCCTGGTGGCCGCCCGGCCACCTCCTCGGCTACGAGCACACCTTCACCCATGAGCTCGCCGATCTACTCACCGCGGTTGGCAACGGAACCGAGCTCACCCCCGGCTTCGCGGACGGGCTGGGGGTCCAGCGTGTGCTCGACGCGGTTGAGCGCAGTGCCCGGCACGAGTCCCGCTGGACACCGATTGCCGAGGACAAACGTTGAGAGAATACGGCAGCACCGCGGTTCGCCGGCCGATCGATAAACGAATTCCGGAAGGAGCTCGACGATGAGCCGACCGATTACGCTGTTCACCGGGCAGTGGGCGGATATGCCGTTCGAGAAGTTGTGCCGGCTGGCCGCCGAATGGGGCTACGACGGTTTGGAGATCGCCTGTTCCGGCGATCATTTCGAGGTGGACCGCGCGCTCGCCGAGGACGACTACGTGGCGAACCGGCTGAAGTTGCTGGAATCGCACGGCCTCAAGGTGTGGACCATCTCGAATCACCTGGTTGGCCAGGCGGTCTGTGACGACCCGATCGACCACCGGCACCGCAACATCCTGCCGGATCGGATCTGGGGCGACGGCGAAGCGGAGGGGGTGCGGCAGCGGGCCGCGGCGGAGCTCGCGGACACCGCCCGCGCCGCGGCGAAGCTCGGTGTGGACACCGTGGTCGGCTTCACCGGGTCGAAGATCTGAAAGTACGTGGCGATGTTCCCGCCGGTATCCCAGGATGTGATCGACGACGGGTACGCCGACTTCGCCGCGCGCTGGAACCCGATCCTGGATGTTTTCGACGAGGTCGGCGTCCGGTTCGCGCACGAGGTGCACCCTTCCGAGATCGCCTACGACTACTGGACGACGACGCGCACCCTGCGGGCGGTGCGGAACCGTCCGGCATTCGGGTTGAACTGGGATCCGTCACATTTCGTGTGGCAGGACCTCGACCCGGTGGGTTTCATCCTGGATTTCGCGGACCGTATCTATCACGTCGACTGCAAGGACACCAAGAAGCGGTTCGACGGCCGCAACGGCCGGCTCGGATCCCACCTGCCGTGGGCGGATCCGCGACGCGGCTGGGATTTCGTCTCGACCGGACACGGCGACGTCGACTGGGAGGAAGCGTTCCGGGCGCTCAACGCGATCGGCTACACCGGCCCGATTTCCGTCGAATGGGAGGACGCCGGAATGGACCGGCTGCGTGGCGCCGCGGAAGCCGTTGACCTGATCAGGAACCTGCTGTTCGACAAACCCGAGTCGGCATTCGATGCCGCGTTCAGCACCGACAAGTAGGACCATCGCGAAGGACGGAACCCGGCGATGAACGAGCGTCGCCTGCCGCGCGGTTGGCCGGGATTGTCGGGGGTGGGCGCTAGCTTCGCACTATCCGAATACTTTGGGGGTGCGATGGAAACGCCGGAACAGCTAACCCACTTCCGCGACCAGTACAACGCGTGGGAGCGAGATGTCATACGCACGTACGGATGGGCCATCCAGTACGTGCTCGGCGACGAGGATGGGCCGCCGTTCGCTTATACCGTAGGACTGAGCGGTTTCGATCATCCCGAACTGATCGCGTTCGGTCTCGGCCAGCAGAACTCGGCGGCCTTGCTCAACGATCTCGGAGAGCGGGTCCGTGCTGGCGAAACCTTGCGGCACGGCCAGTTGGTGAGCTTCGCCGGCTGGGCACACCATGCGGTACTGGTCACGGTGCCGGATTCATCGGAGCATCTGCTCGGCGCCAACGCGGCATACCGCTCCACAGGTGGGCCTGCGATCCCGGCACTGCAAGCGGTCTACAACGATGTCGGTGGCCGCTTCCCGTGGCACGACGGCTACACCATCCCGAGCGAGATCCAACCGGTGCTCGGTTCCGTCCCGAGTGGATAGCGGGCCGGGCCGAGCGCCGGCTCACCGGGACGGCGGTGGCACCTGCTCGGTGTAGTGGTTCTCGACGACCCTGGCCATCGCGTCCGCCGCGTTGGTCTTCAGTGACGTCGCGCTGAAGTAGACGTCGCCGCGGACCTGCGGGTAGTCCTTATTGAACGTGAGGTGGTCGGTCAGTGTGGCGTTGTCGTAGCCTTCTTCGCCGATCCGGTACGCGGGCTGGCCGATGTACAGCTTCACGCCGGTGCCGTCCACCACGTTCGACCACCAGGGCACCAGCTTGGCGTAGTCGGCCGCGCTGTGCCCGATGGGCCAGTACACCTGCGGGTTGATGTAGTCCAGGTAGCCTTCCTTCACCCATTTGCGGGTGTCCGCGAACAGCTGGTCGTACGATTCCAGCCCGCTGGTGTCCGAGCCGTTCGGATCGGTGGAGCTGTTCCGCCAGATGCCGAACGGGCTGATCCCGAACTGGACGTCGGGCTTCGCGGCGTGGATCTTCTCGCCCATCTCCTTGACGAGCAGATCGACGTTGTTGCGCCGCCAGTCCTCGATGTTGTCGAAGTCGCCGCCGTGCTCCTCGAACGTCTGCTGATCCGGGATGCTCTCGCCGTCCGAGGGGTAGGGGTAGAAGTAGTCGTCGAAGTGCACGCCGTCCAGGTCGTAGTTCCGCACCGCGTCCATCATCGCCGTCTGGACGAATTCCCGGACCTCGGGGATGCCAGGGTTGTAGTACAGCTTCCCGTCGTACTTGAACGTCCAGTCCGGGTGCACCCGCGCGGGGTGTTCCGGGGCGAGCTTGCTGGTGTCGGTGTGCATCGCGACGCGGTACGGGTTGAACCAGCCGTGGAACTCAAGGCCGCGTTTGTGCGCCTCGTCGACGGCGAACTTCAGCGGATCGTAACCGGGGTCCTTCCCCTGGGTGCCGGTCAGCCAGTGCGACCAGGGCTCGTGCGGGGACGGCCAGAACGCGTCCGCGGTCGGCCGGATCTGCACGAACACCGAATTCAGGTTGTTCGACTTCGCCTGGTCGTACAACTTGGTTAGTTCCGCGCGTTGCTCATCGGGGCTGCGGTCCGTGCTGCTCGGCCAGTCGATGTTCTCCACGCTGGAGATCCACACCGCGCGCATCTGTGGGTCCTGCTGGCTACCGGCGGCCGGGTTGACCTGCGCCGCGGCCGGCGCCGCTGCGGCCAGCGTGCCGAGCAGTACCACCGCGGCCAGCAAACCGATGACGGGCCGCGGGAGCCGCCTCGCTGTCGTCTTCGGGGCAGGCGTCTTCGGGGTAAGCACGGACGGGAATTTTCCGAATCCGCCGACTTTTCGCAAGCCCCTTTCGTGGAATTTTTCGGGGCTTCACCCGGCGACCGGTTTGGTGCCACGGCCGGTTCAGTCCAGATTGTCGAAGCTCGGCTCCGCGGTGCGGGTGCGTTTGAGCTCGAAAAATCCCGGGACGCCGGCGACCAGCAGGGTCCCGTCCCACAGCTGCGCGGCCAGCTCGCCACGCGGCGCCGGCGAGACCACCGGACCGAAGAACGCGATTCGTTGCCCGTCGGCTCCCGGCACGGCGATCACCGGGGTGCCGACATCCATGCCAACCAGGCCGATGCCCTCCGCATGTGACGCCCGCACCACGTCGTCGTACTGCGTCGACTCCGCGACCTCGGCCAGTTCCGCGGGCAGCCCCGCCTCGGCGAGCGCGGCCGGGATACCGAGCCAGTCACCCCGGTTGTGGAACCGAACGCCCAGCGCGGTGTACAGCCTGCCGAGCGCGTCGTGCCCGTACCGCTGCTGCACCGCCGCACAGATCCGCACCGGCATCCACAGGTAGTGCTCGAGCTCGTCGCCGTACTCGCCATCCGGATCTTCCGGATTGACCTCGCGCCCTTCGTTGAGTATCGCCAGGCTCATCACGTTCCAGCGCACCTCGACCGGCCGGAGCCGCTGCACCTCCACCATCCAGCGGGACGTGATCCAGGTGTACGGGCAGGCCGGATCGAACCAGAAGTCCACGATCATCGTCTGTCCTCACCTGGCGCTACGCGGAGCGCTCATCGCTGCCGAGCCGGGGGAACGGGGTAGTTGAGAAGATGACCTCAACCGCCACCTCGAAATACTCCGCGATGCGCAGCGCCAAGTACAGGCTGGGGCTGTACTCGCCCCGTTCCAGGTACCCCACGGTCTGGTAGTGGATGCCGAGCGCATCGGCGAGTTGCCGGCGCGAGATTCCCCGTTCCACGCGCAGCATGGCGATGCGGTTGTGGATCGTCTCGCTCATCGCACTCGCTCTCGTATCATGTGATCCGCTGCATGGCCTTCTCCCGCCGAGCGGCCACGCTCGAGCCGGATTCCCGTCGCGCCATCCGGCGCAGCACGATAGGCGCGACGAAGTACCCGATCACGGCCCACACGCCGAGCACCCCGATCATCTCCAGATGCCGCCAGGACTCACCGATCTCCACGGCCACCATGTTCTCCGGCAACAACGCCGAGCGCATTCCCAGCGCCAGCCAGTAGATCGGGAACACCTGTGCGACCGCCTGCAACCAGTCCGGCATGGCCGTGATCGGGTAGAAGATGCCGGAGATCGCGACCAGCCCCATGATCGGCAGCATCGCCAATCCGAGATTGCGAGGGCTGGACAGCATCGACCCGATGATCGCGCCGATCGGCAAGGTGGCGATCAAGCCCAGCACCGAAACCCCCACCAGGATCACCAGGGAGCCTGCGGTCACCGCCAGGCCGTGGAACAGGAGCAGGCCCGGAATGAGAATGATGACAAGGCCGAACACGGTTTGCCCGGACACCGTGACGACCTTGCTGACCAGATAGCCGAGCATCCCGTTCGGAATCGCCTTGGCGCGCAACAGGGTCCCGTCCTCGCGCTCGACCGTGAGCATCGTGGCTACCCCGAGCAGCCCGTTGAACGCGACGGTCATGCCGAGCATGCTCGGGATCGCCATGGAGCCGATGGAAAAGTTCGTGCCCGGCACGGTGGAACCGCGCAGGAAGAACATCACGACCACGGCGACGATCGGGAAGAACAACTGGTTCCACAGGTCCTGCGCGTTGGTGAGGCTCTGCCGGAATTCCACCCCACCGCGCGCCCCGCCCGCTCGGACCGCGAGCCACTGCGGGTTCATCGGGTCACCCCCTCGAAGGTCTGCGCCGCGGCTTCGCTGCGGCCGGATTCGAATTCGTGCACCAGGGTCATATAGGTGTCTTCAAGCGACGCCCGCCGCACCTCCAGATCGGCGATCTCCTCGCCATACTGGGCGAACAGCTCGCGAACGAAGCCGGTCGCGTCCTCGGTGGAATGCACGAACAGCTCACCGTGGCGACTCCACCGCACCTCGGCCTGCCCGGACACCTGCTTGGCCAGCGCGTCGGCACTGCCGTTGGCCAGGATCCGGCCACCGGCCAGGATCAGGATTCGATCCGCGAGCTTCTCCGCCTCGTCGAGGTCGTGCGTGGTGAGCAGGATCGTGGTGTCCTCCAGATCGGACAGCCGATGCACCAGGTCGTGGAACTCGCGTCGGGCGTGCGGATCGAATCCGGCGGTCGGCTCGTCGAGGAAGAGCACTTCGGGCCGGCCGACGATGCCGATCGCGACGTCCAGGCGGCGACGCTGCCCGCCGGAGAGCATCGAGACCTTCTTGCTCGCGTGCTCCTCGAGGCCGACCCGGGAGATCAGCTCGTCCACGTCGTGCGGGCGCCGCCGTTCCGGCGTCGAGTAGGCCGCGTAGTAGCGGCCGAGGTGGCCGAGTAGTTCGGCTACCCGCCACTTGCCGTGGTCGCGCCACGACTGGAGCACGATGCCTAGCCGGGCTCGCCAGGACTCCTTACCGTGCGCCGGGTCCACCCCCAGAACGCTGACATCCCCCGCCGAACGCATCCGGAATCCTTCCAGGATCTCGATCGTGGTGGTCTTGCCCGCCCCGTTTGGCCCGAGCAGGGCGAGCACCTCGCCCCGGTACGCGGTGAACTCGACACCATTCAGCACGTCCACCGACCCGTAGCGCATCCGCAGGTCATGTACCTCGATGGCGGTGCCGTCCGGCGCTTCGGGATTCCTGGTCGGTTCGCTCAGCTCCCTCACCCCTGTCATGGGCCTTTACCTCCCTATCCGACCTCTTATTCAAGAGATAGTACACCTACTACATCCGGCGCGCCTTATCCTGGTCGCGAGGAGGCACTATGAATGCTGTGATCACCGCGGAAAGCTCACCGGCCGAGGCGCGGCAGGGGATCCGGACCGGCAACTGGCGAGGCGTGACGACCGGGCTGTGCGCCGGATACGTGCAGGCGAATCTGGTGATCCTTCCCGCGCGGTTGGCCGCGGAGTTCACCGAGTTCTGCCACGCGAACCCGCGAGCGCTCCCGCTGCTGGAACGCACCGAGCCGGGTGTGCCGGACGCGCTGCGCGTGGCTCCCGGCGCCGACCTGCGCACCGACCTGCCCCGCTACCGGGTGTACCGGGACGGCGTCCTCGAGTCCGAGGTCGACACGCTCGCCGAGTTGTGGCTGGACGATCTGGTGGCCTTCCTGCTCGGCTGCAGCTTCACAGCCGAGCAGCGGCTGGCCTCGGCCGGCGTGCGGCTGCGACATCTGGAGACCGGCAGCAACGTGCCGATGTTCCGCACGTCCATGATGTGCGAGCCGGCCGGCCGCTTCCACGGCCCCGTGGTGGTATCCATGCGGACCATCGCGCGGGACGAGGTGCCGCTGGCCGAGCGCGTGACGGCGGAGCTGCCGATGGCACACGGCGCGCCGCTGCACATCGGCGATCCCGCGCGGATCGGCATCGAGGATCTGTGCACACCGGACTGGGGCGATCCGCTGCTGCCCGAGCCGGACGAGGTGCCGGTGTTCTGGGCCTGCGGCGTGACCCCGCAGGCTGTGATCGCGCGGGTACGGCCAGAACTGGCGCTGACCCACGCGCCCGGCCACATGTTCATCACCGACGTGACCGACGATGATGTTGTGGGAGCGCGGCCGCCGTTAGCGTGACGGGCGTGGCAGATCATCGGAGGGAGCGCGGGTGGTGTTCGGGCGTGTGGTCGACTCGATTTTGGGGTTGCCGAGCCGCGAGACGCACCCTGTCGAGGTGTACCGGGACCTCGAGATCCGGATGCCGGACGGCGCGGTGCTGCTGGCGGATCGGCACCGGCCACGGGGCCGTGGCCGGTCAGCGGTGGTGTTGATCCGTACCCCGTACGGCCGCCGCAGCCCTCCGGCGTGGCTGTGGGCGAATTCGTTCGCCCGGCACGGAATTCAGGTCGTGGTGCAGAGCGTGCGGGGCACGTTCGGTTCGGGGGGCGAGTTCTGGCCGTTTCACCAGGAGACCGAGGACGGGCTCGCGACCCTTGCGTGGTTGCGCGAGCAACCGTGGTGCGATGGGCGGGTGGCCACCGCGGGCGCGAGCTATGTCGGCTACACCCAGTGGGCGCTCGGGCCATACGCCGACCCGCCCCTCGCGGCTATCTGCCCGGCGATCAGCTGCGCGGACTTCGGTAGCTCGTTCTATCCCGGTGGCGCGCTTTCCCTTGACAACGCGTTGACCTGGGCCGCGTTGATCGGTTCACAGGAAGACGTCGCGTTGCGCGGCCTGCTGCGCTACCCGCGCCAGCAAGCGCGCACCAGGCGGTCGATGGCGCACCTCCCGCTCGGCGAGGCGGACCACGCGGCGATCGACAAGCCGGTGCGGTTCTGGCAGGACGTCACCGCGCACGCCGGGGGCGAGGATGGCTTCTGGGCACCGATCGATCACCGCCCGGCGTTGAAGACGCTGACCACCCCGACGAGCATGGTCACCGGGTGGTACGACCTGTTCATCCGCGAGCAGCTACAGGATTTCCGCACGCTGGCTTCGGCAGGCGGGCGAGTCCGGATCACCGTGGGGCCGTGGGCGCACAACGATCCAGGGATGTTCAAGGCGATGGTGTCCGATCAAGTGTCCTGGCTTTCCGCGCACCTGCTTGACGACACCACCGAACTGTTCCGGGCCAGCGTTCGGTTGTACCTGCAGCACGCCGATCGCTGGCTGGAATGCGACGAGTGGCCGCCCGCGGAGGCGAAGCCGACCCGCCTGCACCTGCACCCCGGTGGCCGCCTCCGGTGGTTCGCGCCGACCACCGACGGGGCACCCGACATGTTCACCTACGACGCGGCGGACCCGACGCCGTCGGTCGGCGGGCCGCTGCTGGCCGGCAAGACCAAGCAGCGGGACAACCGCGTGGTGGAGGCGCGGCCCGATGTGCTGGTGTACACAAGCGATCCGCTCGAGCGCGATCTCGACGTGGTCGGCGAGCTACGGGCATGCATCCAGCTGCGTACCGATCCCGGCAACGCCGACCTGTTCGTGCGACTGTGCGATGTGGACGGTCGGGGCGTATCGCGGAACGTGTGCGATGGCATCGTGCGATTGCGTCCGGACGACACCGCGCATGCCGCCGGCCGTGCGGTCGAGGTGGAAATGCTGCCGACCGCCTACCGGTTCCGCCGAGGGCACCGGCTGCGGATACAGGTTGCCGGCGGCGCGTTTCCCCGGTTCGCCCGCAACCACGGCACCGGGGAGCCGGTGGCAGGCGCGGTAAGTACCGGCCGGATCCACCACCGGGTGTTCCGCGATCAGGGGCGGCCCTCGTATCTCGAACTTCCGGTGCTGGCTGGCTGAAGCCGGGATCCCGAGGGCGGTTAGCGCGTGGTCTGAGCTTCGGCCGCTGGCTGGGATTCGGGGGGTGATCGGCGGTTGTTCCTGGCGAGCGCGACGCGGTCGTAGGCCGACGTCAGGAACTTGTGCGCGGGGGTTTCCACCGTGCGGGTGAGCATCCACCCGAGCCCGATCGCCGTGAGCACCATGGCCCCGGTCTGCAGGGTGGGGCCGAAGCCGACGTCCTGAAGGCCACGCATCACCAGGTACCCGATCGTCTGGTGCATCAGGAATACGCCGTAGGAGATACCGGCGAACCACTGGATGGGCCCGCGCGCCCAACTCGGGATCACCCGATCCCAGTCCGGTCCGCGCGCCACCAGCGCGATCACGGCTATCGCCATCCACACCGCGTAGGTGGAACCCCAGTCGGCGACAAGCCCCTCCGGGGTGCCGGCGTGATTGTGCAACGCCTGTCCGGCCATACACGCCGCGAGCAGGAGCCCGAAGTGTGGCGTGCTGATCCGCCGGGTGGACCACATCCAGATCGCGACACCGGCCACGAAGAGGTGCCACCGGTGCAGCCCGAACCCGTCCACCAGCATCCGGTAGGTCTCCGGCGGGTCGGATACCCGCAACGGCCATTGCGCCATCGGGATCAGAACCGCGCCCCACAGCACGGTGCGCAACCGCCGTCCGTGCCCGAGCTTGCTCCGGAACAGCAGGGCGGCCGCCGTGAATCCCATCAACTGCAGCGGCACGGTCCAGTGCGAGCCGTCGATATAGGCGAAATCCTGCGGCTTCCAGTTCCACAGCATCATCAGGTTCGATGCGAGATCCCGGAACCCCGGATAAAGCCAGCCTTCCGGACTCGCCACCCGCAGCACCGCGAAGATCAGCACGACGGCTGCGGCGAACGCGGGGAAAATTCTCGCGACGCGGCCCCACCAGTAGCGGAGCATGGTGCCCCTGCCGATCGTGACGCACGCGAAGTACGCGGAGATCACCAGCAGGGTGCTGGCGCCGACCTGGAAGGGGAATCGCAGCCGACGCTCGATCAGCTCCGGATGCAGCTCGACACCGAGAAATGTCGAGTGGTAGAGCACGACCAGTGTTACGCAACCGGCTCGGACCACGTCCCAGCTGATCTTGCGGCGACTGCGCGCCCCGGCCGCGAAAGGTGAGGACTGTGTTTGGCCGGACACCCGCCGCAGAGTACAGATTAACCGCCGAAACCTCGCACTCGGGCACAATTCCACACCGACGCCCCAGCGCGGCACTGATAGCTTCACCCTCAGTGCCGAGGGGTAACACGGTGTCGTACCGAAGGGAGTTGCGCGTGCCCATCTTCGTTGCGCGGCTGATCCGACGGTTTACCCGGCTCCGTACCTGGCTTCCGCCGGTTGCGGTGGTCGTATTCGTATTCGTGACCAGCTGGCCGCTGATGGCGGTGTTCGAACCCGCGAGCAACGAGATCGCCTCACCAGCCAACTACTGGTGGTGGTTCCTGGTCACCGCGGCCACGGTCGGTTACGGCGACTTCTACCCGGAGTCGGTCGGCGGCCACATCGTGGGCGTCTACGTGATCATCGGCGGTATCGCGACGTTTACGACGCTGTTCACCCAGCTGGCAGGCGTGATCGAGAAGGCGAAGGGACGACGTATGCAGGGCGCGGTGACGCTGGACACCTCGGATCACTTCGTGGTGCTCGGTTATACCTCTGGACGCACCGAGCAGATCATCGGTGAGCTGCTCGCCGAGGGGCGTAGGGGCGTGGTGCTCGGTTCCTGGGACGAGGTCGAGACGCACCCCATGCCGGAGCGGGACATCGAGTTCGTGCGCGGTGATCTGACCGACGAAGAGGTGTTGCGGCGGGCGTGTGTCGATCGCGCGTACAGCGTGCTGGTGGATGCGAGGGACGACAACGAGGCGCTGGCGATGGCGCTGACCGTCAACCACATCGCCGCCGACGCGCACGTCGTTGTCGCGCTACGCGATCTCGGCAGGGCCGCGCACCTGCGCTACGTCTCGGAAGCGGTGCGCTGCGTTCAGTGGCACACCCCGCGGATGATCACCGAGGAGCTGCAGGCTCCGGGGATCACGCAGGTCTACGCGGAGCTGATGACACACGGCGGCGGCAACACCTACTCGCTGCGGCTGCCGGAATCGCTCGGCACGGTGGCCTTCGGAGATTGTCAGACCGCGTTGGGCAAGGGCTTCGACGCCACCGCGCTCGCCGCTCGTACCGGTGACGATTTGCTGGTCAGCCCCAACTGGCGAACCACGTTGCCGCCCGGCACCGTGCTCTATTACGTCGGGAGGCAGCGCATCACCGGGGAGGAGATCGCTCGCGCGGTGCGAGCCGGCTGACCGAGTCGGGACGGGGTGCAACCGCGGCGAGCGGCTATCGTGCCACCCGTGAACTTAGTGCTGTTCCACGTTTGGGGCTTCGCGGTGCCCACGCACGAGTTCTTCGTGTTTCTCGGCGTGGCGGTGGCTGCCGCGGTGTTCTTCCGCGAGGCGAGGCAGCGGGGACAGCTGAGCTGGCAGACGCTGGCCGTGGTGGCCGGAGCCCTGGTTGGCGGGGCGATCGGGATGCGGCTGTCCGGCTGGTTCCGGTATCTCGACCCGATGCTGAACCCGAGTCTCCTTGAGGCCTGGCGATTCGGCACGCACAGCATCCTTGGCGGGCTCGCGCTGGCCTACGTCGGCGTGCACGTGGCGAAGAAGCTGATCGGCTACCGGGTCCGCACCGGCGACCTGTTCGCCCCGGCTGTCGCGCTCGGCATGGCCGTCGGCAGAATCGGTTGCCTGCTGACCGAGGCGCCCGGCCGGCCGACCGAGCTGCCGTGGGGCGTGCACGCTCCGGGTTCGGTGCCGAATTGCCCTGGCTGCGCGGCTGGGGCACCGATGCACCCTTCGTTCGTCTACGAGATCATGTTCCATCTCGCGGCGTTCGCCGCGCTGTACTGGTTGAAACCTCGACTGCGGCACCGGTCGGGTGCGTTGTTCACGGTCTACGTCGCCGGCTACGCGGTGTTCCGGTTCGCCGTCGAATTCACCAGAGCCAATGAGACTGTGTGGCTCGAGTTGACGCGGCCGCAATGGTTTCTTACCGCCGGCATCCTGCTGGCGGTGGCGCGTGCGGTGCTCTACTACCGCACGCGCGCGGGGCGCGACGCCACCACACACGAGAGGGCCAGGGAGGAGACGGTTACGTGAACGAGCCGCCGGAGCGGGACCAGCCGCCGGAGCGGGACCAGCCGCCGGAGCGGGACCAGCCGCCGGAGCGGGACCAGCCGGAGCCGAACGGCTCGGAGCCTGAGGACTCGCCGTTGGACAGCGCCGGGACGGGCGAGGACTCGCCGTCCGAGGATGCTGAGACGGACGACAACTCGTCCGCTCCGCCGCCGGAACCCGAGCCTGGGCCGGAGTCCGAGTCGGGCCTCGCCGCCGTTGGCATGGGCTGCCTCGGCATGCTCGCCTTTGCCGCGCTGAACCTGGTGTTCGCCGCGGCGATGGTCAACTTCCTGGACTTCGGCGGGACGCTGGCCCTTGCCATCGTGATGTTCGCGGCGGCATTCGGCGGGGGCGGTTTCATCGTCGCCAGGAGCGTGGGCCCGATGAAGGGCTTCGGGATCGGGCTGATGATCTCGTGGGCACTGCTGTCCATCATCACGGCCGGTTACTGCACCGGGCTCAACCCGAGCCTGTACAACACGCCGCACTAGAGAGGACGGTAACCGTGCCTGGCATGCCGCTGCGTGGCGATCGCATCCTGCGCTACGTCAACGCGTTCTGTCCTGTCTGCCATGAGACGCCCGGTGGTTCGCTCGCGTCGGTACGCCGGCTGTCCGGGTGGCTCGCCGAGCGGGACGGGCGGGTGTGGCTGGAACGGGGGTGCCCGGAACACGGGCTGGTGCGCACGCTCTACGACGAGGATCCGGAGATCCTTGACTACCTCGAGCAGTGGACCGCGCCGACCAAGCAGCACACGCCCGACACGCCAGGCAACTTCGATCCGGTGCCGGCCGCGTACCTGCGCGGGCTGACCGAGAGCCAGACGCAGCACACCTGCATCCTGCTCGAGGACATCGCGGAGACCTGCAATCTGCGCTGTCCAACGTGTTTCGCGGATTCCTCGCCGGATCTCGCCGGCGTGGTGCCGGTCAAGGAAGTGCTCGCGAACGTCGATCAGCGGCTCGAGCGGGAAAACGGCCGGCTGGACGTGCTGATGCTCAGCGGCGGCGAGCCGACCCTGCACCCCGAGCTGCCGCGGCTGCTTGCCGAGCTGGCGGATCGGCCGATCGTGCGGATCTTGCTCAACTCGAACGGCGTCCGGATCGCGCGCGACGACGGGCTGCTCGACCTGCTCACCGAACACCGCGAGCGGGTGGAGGTGTACCTGCAGTTCGACGGGACGTCCGAGGAGGCGTCCCGGCACCATCGCGGTGGCGACCTGCGGGCGCTCAAGGACGCCGCGGTGCGCAGGCTTTCCGAGCGGGAAATCTTTACCACGCTGGTGATGACCGCCGCGCTTGGCGTGAACGACGGGGAGATCGGCGAGGTGATCCAGGTGGCGCTGGACACCCCGTACGTCGGGGGCGTGTCCATCCAGCCGCAGTTCTCCTCGGGGCGCTCCGCCGAGATCGACCCGCTCGACCGGCTCACGCACACCGGAACACTCGCCCGCCTCGGCCCGCAAACCGGTGGGTTGGTCAGCTGGTCGGACCTGACCGCGCTGCCGTGCTCGCATCCGCACTGCTGCAGCGTCGGGTACCTGATCCGGGACGACGCCGGCCAGTGGCGCTCACTCGTCCGGCTGATCGGGCACGAGCGGCTGAAGCAGCACCTCGGGCTGGTAGCCAACCGGATCGCCGATCACGATCTGAGCAACGAACTGCGGCTGGCCGTCAAGGAATCCCTGCTCGACTTGCTGAGCGAGCAGAGCAGCCTGTCCCATCCGAAGATCGGTGACCTGTGGCGGGACATCTGCGAGAGCTGCGATCTGGGGCTCGGCACGCTGCGCCAGCTCGCGTCCCGCGCGCTGCCCGGACGGCACCGCAGGCTACGGCGGCTGCTCGGCGAGCGGGTCAAGCGGATCACGATCAAACCGTTCATGGATATCAACACGATGATCGAGGAACGCTTGACGCAGTGCTGTGTGCACGTCGGCACCCGCAGCGCGACGCAGGATCAATGCGCGCCGTTCTGCGCCGTACAGGCGTGGTCGGAGCTGGCGGCCAGCAAGCTGGCTGCTCGTGAGTCAGCGAGATCTGCTCGCCAGGATCGAGCCATTGACACAGTTTAGGGGTTATAGCGCCTAAAAGACTCACGAGCCCATTCGCGCAGCAGGCCAGTCTGGATCTTCGTGCCGTTCGTCCCCGAGGTCGTCGGCATCTCGTCCAGGATGCGCACCACCTTGGGCACCTTGAAGTGCGCGAGCGTTTCCGCGCACCAGGCGCGCAGCGCCTCCGGATCGCTCGACCCGCCGTCGTCCAGCACCACGAAACCGATCGCCTGGGTGGCGCCGTCGGCGTCCTGGACGCCGACCACCTTCGCGGTGCGCACCGCCACGTGTGCGGTGAGCCGCTCCTCGATCTCGGCCGGATTCACCAGGAAACCACGCAGCCGCAGCACATCGCCCATCCTGCAGTGGTATTCGATCGCGCCGTCTTCGGCCAGAATCCCGAGATCGCCGCTGCGGAACCACCCGTCCGGCGTGAACGAACGCCGCGCCGCATCGGGGTCGCCGAGGTAGGCGTTGACCACGTTCGGCCCGCGAAACTGCAGCTCCCCCTCGGTACCTGGGTCCAGCACCAGTTCGGTTGCCGGATCGACCACCCTGGCCTGGATGCTCGTCGACACCAGCTGCCCACCGCCCGTCCAGCGGCGAGGCGCTGGTTCGTCCCTCGGCCAGATCGCGGTCAACGCGAACACTTCGGACGAGCCATACACCCCTGCCGTGCTGGTTCGGAATTCGGTCTGGGCCCACTCCGCGATATCCGGGACCTTGCCGAGGAAGTTGGCGACGCCGAGCCAGCGCCAGCGGGGCAGGTTGACCCGGTCGCGCCGCCACGCCTCGGTGATCCGGACGAGCATGTCGTCCGCCGCGACCACATGTGTCACCCCGAATCGCGCCATGTCGCCGAGGATCTGCTCCTCGGCGAACACCGGTTCCAGCAGGCAGGTCGCGCCGCCGGCGAGCGCGGCCATCGCGGTGTTGAATCCGAACACCCCGGACAGCGGCAACGCGCACAGCACCACGTCGTGGTCGGTGATCCCGATCCGCTCGGCGTCGGCGAGTGCATGCGCGGTCACCGCGGATTCCCGGTGCGCGGCCAGTTTCGGTTTGCCTGTCGAACCGGAGGTGGTGAACGCGACGGCGAGCTCGTCGTCGCCCTGCTCGGCCTCCGGAGGTTCGTCCTCCCCCTCGGCCGGCAGCCAGGCACCGGCGCCGACGTCGAAGCCGGACACATCGTCCGGGGCGGGACCGTGCGGGCCGGGGACCACCGCGACCGTCGGGGGCGGCGCCCCGGCCTGCCGCACCGCTTCGTGAAGGCGGCCCGCGAGGTCAAGCCCGTGGAAATCGTGTGCGATCGCCAGCACCTTCGGCCGGGCGCGGTCCAGGACGTGCGCGACCTCATCGGTGTTGTACCGGGTATTCACGCCGATCACGTGCGCGCCGAGGGATGCCGTGGCGAACTGCCAGCACAGCGTATCCGACCAGTTCGGCAGCCACACCGCGACGCAGTCTCCGCGGTCGACGCCGGCTCGGCCCAGTTCGGCGCGTAGCCACAGCGCCCGGCTGCGTAACTCGGCCCGGCTCACCCGGATCGGATTCTCCGGATCCGCGTCGATCGCCACCG
Source organism: Pseudonocardiaceae bacterium (assembly GCA_009379845.1). Taxonomy (GTDB): domain Bacteria; phylum Actinomycetota; class Actinomycetes; order Mycobacteriales; family Pseudonocardiaceae; genus Tamaricihabitans. Next base: position 25,260 of record WHSZ01000067.1, read on the forward strand.
GGGCTTCCGGGGCGGCGCGCGTCAGCTCGGACAGCAACGACAGCAGGTTCATGCGTCCTCCCGGCGCACCGCCGTCTCGATCCCGGCGAGTTCGACAACGAACGTTCCACCATCAGCGTCGAGCGGTCGGGTGCGCCGGTCAAGGAGCCGGCAACGAGCGGCTCGTCACCGCTGTCACAAGGGTGCGCGAGCGTGCACGGACAGTGTCGGCGCCGGAGGCGGCGGAGCCTCGTCGGCGCACGAGGCCGCCGCCCGCCCTCGGTGTTGGCCTCGGGAAACGCTGAGTGCGCCGGCATCGATGGACCAAAGGACCTCATTCGGTAACGGTCCACACAACAAGCACGCTCCGTGTCGCCGGCCGCGATGCGGAAGGAGATAATGAACGCTATCCACACAATGGAGGGAGGCACCCATGGCTACCCTGAAGCCGACATCGCGGTACGCCGGTGCGCGGGGGCAGACGCCGGCGCTGGCCGAGCTGGTCGACAGCGTGCGCGCGGTCGTGACCGAGGGCCGGAGCGCGGCCGACACGGCCGCGGCGGTCGGTGAGCGTCTCGGCCCGTACCTGTCGCGGGAGGACCTGCTGCGGCCGGATCAGCGAGAGGGCGACCAGGATGCCTATCGCCAGCACCTGCTGCACGCCGAGGAGGACGGCAGCTTCTCGCTGGTTTCCCTTGTGTGGTTGCCGGGGCAGCGAACCCCGATTCACGATCATGTCGCGTGGTGCGTGGTCGGCGTGCACCAGGGTGCCGAGGTGGAGATCCGCTACCGGCTGGTCGGCGACGGGGCGAGGCAGTACCTGGTGCCGGCGCACACCGGTGTCAACCCGCTGCACAGCACGTGTGGTTTCGCCCCGCCCGGCGACATCCACGAGGTGCACAACGACAGCGATGCGAAAGCCATCTCCATCCACGTGTACGGCGCGGACATCCGCCAGCTCGGAAGCAGCGTGCGGCGGCGCTACGATCTCCCGGTGAAGGCGGGCTGACCGGGGAATTGAGGTTTTCCGCACCCGGCGGCTGCGGAGTTCCACCGGTCGATTCGACGGTCAGGTTCATGGTCGTGACCGGTGGAGATTTCTAGCGTCCGGTGCGTGACTCAAACGCAACTGGACGGGATCGCCGGCTGGGCGGTCGACATCATGGAAACCCTTGGCGGCCCCGGCGCGGCGCTGATCGTGGGCATGGACAACCTTTTCCCGCCGATCCCGAGCGAACTCGTGCTGCCACTCGCCGGATTCACTGCCAGCAAGGGCACCATGAACCTGCTCGCCGCGCTGGTCTGGACCACGGCCGGCTCGGTACTCGGTGCGGTCATCATCTACTACGTCGGCGCGCTGCTCGGCCGGGAGCGCACCCGCGCGATCGTGACCAGACTACCGCTGGTCAAGGTGTCCGATATGGATAGAGCGGAGGAGTGGTTCGACAGGCACGGCACGAAGGCGGTGTTCTTCGGCCGCATGGTGCCGTTGTTTCGCAGTTTCATCTCGCTGCCGGCCGGAATCGAGCGGATGTCCATGCCGATCTTCCTGCTGTTCACCACGCTCGGCAGTCTGATCTGGAATACCATCTTCGTGGTGTCCGGTTACCTGCTAGGGGAAAGCTGGCACGTTGTGGAGGAGTACGCGGGTGTGTTCCAGAAAGTCGTCATCGGACTGGTGATTCTCGCGGTCGGGCTTTTCGTGTTTTCCCGGTTGCGCCAGGCACGCACTCAGGAACCCAGGTAGCGCAGCACCGCGAGTACCCGCCGGCTGTAGCCGGTGACGTGCGAAAGATCGAGCTTGTCGAAGATCGCGTTTACATGCTTTTCCACCGCACTCTGGGAAAGATGCATGTCGCCGGCGATCGTCGCGTTGGTGTGGCCCTGCGCCATTCGAGCCAGCACGTCGTGCTCGCGTTCGGTGAGCCGGCTCAGCGGATCGGTGTGCGTGGTGCGAGCGAGCAGTTGCCGGACCATTTCCGGGTCGAACGCCGCACCACCACTTCCGACCCGTTCAAGGGCGTCCAGGAACTCGCCGACTTGCATGACGCGATCCTTCAGCAGGTAGCCGATGCCTTCGTTGTTCGCGGTGATCAACTCGACCGCGTAGCGCTTCTCCACGTACTGGGAAAGCACCAGCACCCCGACGTTCGGCCAGCGCCGGCGGATCTCCAGCACCGCCCGCAGCCCCTCGTCGGTGTGCGTTGGCGGCATCCGAACATCGGCGACGACCACGTCCGGCTCGGTTCGCCGCACCGCGTCGAGCAGCGCCTCCGCATCCCCAACGGCTGCGAGTACCTCGTGGTTCTCCTCGGTGAGCAACCGAACCAAGCCCTCGCGCAGCAACGTGGAATCCTCGGCCAGGATCACCCGCACGGCAACTCCACGCTGATCGTCGTCGGACCACCCGCCGGGGAGTCCACATCGAACCGGCCGTCCAGCGCGGCAACCCGGCGCGCGAGCCCGGAAAGCCCGCCGCCGTTCCGGTCGGCACCCCCGACGCCGTCATCACGCACCCGCACGGCGAGCATTGTGTCTCGCCGCTCGACGTGCACGGCGATCGCCTCCGCGTGCGCATGCTTCGCGGCGTTCGTCACCGCCTCGCTGACCACGAAGTAGATCGCGGTTTCGACCTGCGTGGCGGGCCGTTCGGTGAGGCCGTAGTGGATTGTGGTTGGCACGCTGGACTGCTCGGCCACGGTGGCGAGCGAGTCCTGCAACCCCAGGTTGTCCAGCGCGGTCGGGTAGGCCCGCCAGGCGACCTCGCGCAACTCGTCGAGGGCATGCTGGGCCTGCTCGTGGGCCTGTCGAAGCAGCTCATCCGCGTTGCCGGTGTGCCTGCTCCGTCGCGCCCGCCCAAGCAGCACGCCGAGCGCCACCAGCCGTTGCTGCAGACCGTCGTGCAGATCCCGTTCGATGCGGCGACGTTCGGCGTCCACCGCGTCCACGATGCCGGCGCGGCTGGTGGCCAGCTCGGCGATCCGCTGCTGTAGCAGTTCCCGCTCGCTCGGGCCGAGGAATCGGGCTGCCGTGCTGCGGTCCAGGCCGGCGACTCCGGCCACGCCCTGCAGGTTGATGTAGAGCAGCACGATGCCCGGCAGCGTCAGCCCCACGATGCTCACCCAGGTGACACGGGCTTCCTCCCCGAAGATCCACTGGTCGACCGGCAGCGCGGTAAGCCATATCGCCAGCATGGTCGCGGCGAAGGCCACGCCGAGTGCGAGCAGTACCAGCACCAGGCCGCCGAGCACGCCGACCAACCAGCGCACCATCAGGTACCGCAGGGCTTGCCGGTCGGTGTAGTCCTCGGCGGTTTCCGCGCGCAGCAACGAGGTGAGCCGCCGCTGGTTGAGCTCGGTGAGCGTGCGCGCACCGGTGTGCACCGCGCGCGTCAGGCCCAGCCGCGGCCACGCGAGGTCGAGCAGCAGTGCACCCGTCGCGGCCGCGAGGAAGCCGAGCTCGGCGACCGCGGTCACGGCACCGAGCAGCACGCCGAGTGCGGTGCGCAGCCAGCCGGCGAGCCGGGGCCGGAGATCGACCTTCACGACACCCGAGACTAGAACACCGGTCGGGGTGGCCGGAGAAGTTCGTGCGACGCGCCGATCCCAACTGCCCGTGGCGCGAGGATAGTCCTACCGCGTGGCGGGAGTCCGATCACGAGTGGCGTGCGAAGAGTGGTAAATCTTGATGTAGTGACCACAACGCCGTTGTCGCTGTAGAGGAGGTCGCGCAGGTGTCCACCGTGCCGACGTCAGAGGGGCGCACCGCGATCGGTGTGGTGCGCGAATCGGCGCAAGGCGAGCGCCGGGTGGCGCTCGTGCCGAAGGTCGTCGACCGGCTGTGTTCACGGGGCGTCGACGTGATCGTGCAACCCGGTGCCGGCGCGGGCGCGCTGATTCCGGATACCTCGTTCGAACATGCCGGCGCGAAACTCGCCGACCCGTGGCGGGCGGACATCGTGGTCAAGGTCGCCCCGCCGACCGCCGAGGAGATCGGCTGGCTGCGTCGCGGTGCGGTGCTGATCGGCTTTCTCGCGCCGCTCACCGAACCGGACACGGTGCGTGCGCTGCGGGACGCCGGGATACGGGGCTTCGCGATGGAATCGATCCCCCGGATTTCCCGCGCACAGGGTATGGACGCGCTGTCCTCGCAGAGCAGCGTGGCAGGCTACCGGGCGGGGTTGCTCGCGGCCGAACGCCTGACCCGGTTCCTGCCGATGCTGACCACCGCGGCCGGCACGGTGCCACCGGCCAAGGTGCTGGTGCTCGGCGCCGGGGTCGCCGGCCTGCAGGCGTTGGCAACCGTCCGACGACTCGGCGCCCAGACCACCGGCTACGACGTGCGCCCCGAGGTCGCCGAGCAGGTGCGCTCGGTCGGCGCGAAATGGCTGGACCTCGGCATCGAGGCGGTCGGCGAGGGCGGCTACGCGCGTGAGCTCACCGAGGACGAGCGGATCGAGCAGCAGCGGCGATTGTCCGACGCGGTGATGGGTTTCGACGCGGTGATCACCACGGCGCTGGTTCCAGGGCAGACCGCGCCGACGCTGGTTACCGCCGAGGCGGTCGCCGGCATGCGGGCCGGCAGCGTCGTGGTCGACCTCGCGGCGGAAGCTGGCGGTAACTGCGAGCTCACCGTGCCAGGGGAAACCGTGGTCAGGGAGAACGTGACCATCGCAGCGCCGCTCAACCTGCCGTCCACGATGCCGGAGCACGCCAGCGAGCTCTATGCGCGCAACATCAGCGCGCTGCTCGACGAGTTGCTGGACGAGCAGGGCACCCTCGTGATCGACTTCGAGGATGAAGTCGTCGCCGCGACGTGCGTGACGGGGGAGGTGGCCTGATGCTGCTGGCTAACCTGGCGATCCTTGCGCTGGCCGGATTCGTTGGCTACCTGGTGATCTCCAAGGTGCCGAACACCCTGCACACGCCGCTGATGTCCGGGACGAACGCGATCCACGGCATCGTGTTGCTCGGTGGGCTGCTGGTGCTCGGATCCGGAGCCGACGGCGCACTGAACAAGATCCTGCTGGTGGTGGCGATCGCCTTCGGGACGATCAACGTGGTCGGCGGTTTCCTCGTCACCGATCGGATGCTCGGCATGTTCAAGACCAAGCCCGGCGGCGGATCCGCGGAGCGTGGCCAGTGAGCTGGGTGCAGGATCCAAGTTTCCGAAGCAGCCTGTACATCCTGGCGTTCGCGCTGATCATCTACGGGCTGATGGGCATGACCGGTCCACGAACGGCGGTGCGCGGCAACTGGATCGCCGCGGCCGGCATGGCCGTCGCCGTGCTCGCCACGCTGTTCGCCGGAATGCGGGATGCCTGGTTGATCGTGCTCGGTCTGGTGCTGGGCACGGTGATCGGCATTCCGGCGGCGCGCAAGGTCAAGATGACCGCGATGCCGCAGATGGTGGCGCTGTTCAACGGCGTCGGCGGTGGCGCTGTCGCGCTGATCGCCTGGGTGGAATTCCGGCAGAGCGACGGATTCGCCGGCGAGCCGGGGCACGTCGCGATCGCCTCGCTGTTCGCCGCGCTGGTCGGATCGGTGTCGTTCTGGGGTTCCATGGTGGCGTTCGGCAAGCTGCAGGAGCTCGTCGCGTCGCGGCCGATCACCATCGGCGTGCTGCAGCGGCCGTTGAACGTCTTGCTGCTGGCCGCGGCGCTCGCCTGCGCGGTGACGATCGCGTTCGGCGTGGACGTCGAGCTGCTGATGATCGGGATCCTGGTGTTCGCCGCGGCGCTGGCCGTGCTGATGGTGTTGCCGATCGGCGGCGCGGACATGCCAGTGGTGATCTCGCTGCTGAACGCGTTCACCGGGCTGAGCGCGGCCGCCATGGGACTCGCGTTGAACAACACCGCGCTGATCGTCGCCGGCATGATCGTCGGAGCGTCCGGTTCGATCCTGACCAACCTGATGGCGAAGGCCATGAACAGGTCGATTCCCGCTATCGTGGCCGGCGGCTTCGGTGGCGACGGAGCGGTCCAGAGTAGACAGTCTACTGAGGACAGGACTGTCCGGACGACGAGCGCGGCCGATACCGCGATCCAGATGGCCTACGCCAACCAGGTCATCGTGGTTCCTGGCTACGGCATGGCGGTGGCCCAAGCGCAGCACGCGGTGCACGAGATGGCTGACCAGCTGCTCGACAAGGGCGTGACGGTGCGCTACGCCATCCACCCGGTGGCCGGCCGGATGCCAGGGCATATGAACGTGTTGCTCGCCGAGGCCGACGTTCCGTACGAGCACCTGAAGGAAATGGACGAGATCAACGGCGAGTTCTCGCACACCGACGTGGTGCTGGTGATCGGTGCCAACGACGTGACGAATCCGGCCGCGGACACCGATCCGAGCTCACCGATCTACGGGATGCCCATCCTGAAGGTGAACGAGAGCCGTTCGGTGATCGTGCTGAAGCGGTCCATGAGCCCGGGTTTCGCCGGCATCGACAACGAGCTGTACTTCGACCCGAGGACCAGCATGCTTTTCGGCGACGCGAAGAGCTCGGTGCTCGGCGTCACCGAAGAACTCAAAGCCCTGTGAATACTTCGCGGTGCTCACAGGCTAGCCGGGCATGGGGAGCTCGCGGGCGCTTTGCACGAGTTTGATCAGGTCCCGATCGTCCGGTGTGGACGGTTGACCGCGCCAGGCGACCTGGATGATCCGCACCCGGTTGTCACGCGAGGCAGTGCCGAACGCCGCGCCGCGCGGTATCCGCTCGGCCGACGGGTCACCCGGATTCAGTGCCTTGATCCCGCCACTGCCGGGCACCTGGGCGACCTGCTGGAACGAGTTGGCGGTGCGCGAATCGCCGAACAGCGCGACGGCGACGGAGACCTCCGCGGTACGCCCACGCACCTTCGCCTGGAATTCGGCGCGCCGCAGCTGGGTGCAGTCCTCACGCTGCAGGGTGGCGCCGAGATCGCCGAACGCGTGCGGCGCGCAGGTGTTGTCCTGCTTGGTCGCCGTCCGGGCGAACGAAACCCCGCCCACCTCGACCGCGACCGGGGTCACGGGCTTGGCCCCCGAGCGCCGTTGGCCCTGCCCGGTGCCCTCGTCGCGGTTCGAACCGCTGGTGCTGAGCGCGACGACGATCCCGATCAGCACCAGCAGCCCGACCAGCGCGAGCGCCCCGATCGGAAGCCAGCGCGGAGTGCTCGAGGACGGGTTCGAGGGCGCGTTCTGGGCGGCAAGCGGACCGGGTGATGCGTCGTCGAACCTCGGCAACAGCTTGGTGTCGGCGCTGGCGAGTTCCGGGCTGATCGTGTCGGCGAAACCCTCGCCGAGCAGCGTGGTGGTGGGCAGTGCTTGCTGCTCCGGTGCCAGCTCCCTGAGGAGCCGCTGGGCGTGCTCAACCGAGCAGGACGGCGTGCTGGTGGCCAGCTCGGCGGTCAGCGCGAGCAGGTTGGTGGCCGATGGGTGGACGACCCGCACCCCGCGGGCGACGTCGTCGGGCGGCTGCGACACGGTCTCGACGTACGGCCCGACCGCGATCACGGTGCGCACCGGTACCGAGGTCAGCCCGGCAGCCTGTAGCCGTGCCGCCACGGTGTTCACCAGCTGGAGCGCCTCGACGGCGGGATTCATCGTGCCGTCCGACCGCGCAAGCGGCCAGCCGTCCGTCTTCCACTGGCCGGCCATCGGCGCCTCGAGGCGTAGCGCCGGATCGGGAAGCTCGACCCCGACGATGATCAGCACGCCGTGCGGGAGCACCGCGACGGCGTCGATCGGGCGCGGGCAATGGGCCAGCCGCACACCGGTCAGGGCGATCCCGCCGACCACGCTGTCCTGCCGGCCGAGCGCGGTCAGCGCCACCCGGACATCGGCACCGACCTGAGAGGCGTCGTTCCCCACCCGAACCAGTCGCAAGCCCACCTCCGCTGCCCTCTCATGCCGTCATCCCCGCTCCCAGTGCAGGCTAGATGCTACACACGGTGACACCTGTCACCAATCCGAGCGTCACTCGTTAGTGGATGGTCGGCCGGTTCCGGATCCGGGAGGAAGCATGTCCACAAGCGAGAGACGCCGCCCTGTGCTCGCCGCACTGGCCGCCGCGATCCTCGTAGCGCCCATTGTCACGGCCACGCCCGCGTCCG
>WHSZ01000022.1 GCA_009379845.1 Pseudonocardiaceae bacterium
AACATGAGCGTCCTTTCGCCAGTGCCGCGATGAACCTCATCCCGGCGACATTGGTGAAAGGGGAGCCAGCCGGGCCGGCCGGCTCCCCTTTCACCCGCACCGCAAGTCCCTACGCAGGCGACCGAATGTCGCGTTGGGTGCGATACCCGTCAGCTGCAGCCGGAGGTGGCGCCGCAGCCTTCGCAGGCGTAGCAGGAACCGGCTGGCCGCATCTTCGTTCCGCAGGTCATGCACAGCGGCGCGTCCGCGGCCTTGCCCATCCGCAGCTCGAGCAGCTCCATCGAGCTGTGCGCGAGATCGTCCTCCGCTTCTTCCCTGCTGGTGGCCGAATCGATCACGGACCGGCTAGGTGAGGAATCCACCGAGCCACGCAGTCCCTCGATATCCACATTGGACTGCTCGGTCTCGCCGTATCCCTCGGAAACCTGAGCCGTGCGCTCGTCCGCGGTGAAGATGCCGAGCTGCTTCCGCTTCTCGTACGGGAGGTAGTCCAGCGCCAACCGGCGGAACAGGTAGTCCAGCACACTGGTGGCCATCCGCACGTCCGGGTCATCGGTCATCCCTGCCGGCTCGAATCGCAGGTTCTGGAACTTGGAAACGTAGAACTCCAAGGGAATTCCGTACTGTAGACCGACCGAAATGGACATCGAGAACGCGTCCATCACACCGGACAGCGTGGACCCCTGCTTGCCGAGCTTGACGAAGACCTCGCCGAGACCGTCGTCCGGGTACTCGCCGGCGTGCAGGTACCCCTCCGCACCACCGACCGTGAAGGACACCGTCTGGCTCGGCCGCTTCTTCGGCAGGCGCTTGCGCACCGGCCGGTACTCCACGACCTTCTCCGGTTCGTCGGTTCCGCTCTTGTGCACCGAAAGCGGCTGACCGACCTTGCAGTTGTCGCGGTAGATCGCGAGTGCCTTCAGGCCAAGCCGCCAGCCCTCGAAGTAGATCTCCTCGACGTCCTCGACGGTCGCCGCCTCTGGCATGTTCACCGTCTTCGAGATCGCACCGGACAGGAACGGTTGCACCGCGGCCATCATCCGCACGTGCCCCATCGGTGCGATCGCCCGCTCACCCATCGCGCAGTCGAACACGTGGTAGTGCTCAGGGCGCAGCCCCGGCGCGTCGATCACGTGCCCGTGCTCGGCGATGTATTCGATGATCGCCTCGATGGCCTCCTCGACGTAGCCGAGGTTGCGCAGTGCCCGCGGGATCGTCTGGTTGACGATCTGCATCGACCCGCCACCGACCAGCTTCTTGAACTTCACCAGCGAGAAGTCCGGCTCGATCCCGGTGGTGTCGCAGTCCATCATGAAGCCGATCGTGCCCGTCGGGGCGAGCACGCTGGCCTGCGCGTTACGCCAGCCGTTGCGATCCCCTACGGTCAGGCACCGTTGCCACTGCTCGCTCGCGGCCTTCAGCATCGAGCGCTCGTCCGGATTGATCGCCCGCACCGCGTCGTTGGCCGCCGCGTGCTTGCGCATCACCCGCTTGTGCCCCTCTTCGTTGCGGGCGTAACCCTCGTACGGGCCGACAGCACCGGCGAGTTCGGCCGACCGCCGGTACGCGGTCCCGGTCATCAGCGAGGTGATGGCGGCGGCGAGCGCGCGGCCACCATCCGAATCGTAGCCCCGCGCGGTGGCCATCAGCACCGCGCCGAGGTTGGCGTAGCCGATGCCAAGCTGGCGGAACTTCCGCGTGGTGTCCCCGATCGCCTCGGTCGGGAAGTCCGCGAAGCAGATGGAGATGTCCATCGCCGTGATCACCAGCTCGACGGCCTTGACGAACCGCTCGGTGTCGAACGTGCTGTCCTCGCGGAGGAACTTCATCAGGTTCAGCGAAGCGAGGTTGCAGGACGAGTTGTCCAGGCTCATGTACTCGGAGCATGGGTTGGACGCGGTGATCCTGCCGGTCTCCGGATTGGTGTGCCAGTCGTTGATCGTGTCGTCGTACTGCATACCAGGGTCGGCGCACTCCCATGCCGCCTTGGCCATCTTGCGGAACAGCGTCTTGGCCTCGAGCGTCTCGACGACCTCGCCGGTGGTGCGGGACCGCAGGCCGAACTCGGTTTCGTTCTCGACCGCCCGCATGAACTCATCGGAGATCCGGACCGAGTTGTTCGCGTTCTGGTACTGGACCGAGGCGATGTCCTTGCCACCAAGATCCATGTCGAATCCGCCGTCCCGCAGGATCCGAATCTTCTCCTCTTCCTTGGACTTGGTCTCGATGAACTCGTCCACGTCAGGGTGATCGACGTCGAGCACCACCATCTTCGCGGCGCGCCGGGTGGCGCCACCGGACTTGATGGTGCCCGCGGACGCGTCCGCGCCACGCATGAAGGACACCGGCCCGGAAGCCGTGCCACCGGAGGAAAGCAGTTCCCTCGACGAGCGGATGCGCGAGAGGTTCAGCCCGGCGCCGGAGCCGCCCTTGAAGATCAGGCCCTCCTCCCTGTACCAGTTCAGGATCGATTCCATCGTGTCGTCGACCGACAGGATGAAGCAGGCACTGACCTGCTGCGGGGAGTTCGTTCCGACGTTGAACCAGACCGGCGAGTTGAAGCTGAAGTACTGGTGCAGCAGCATCCAGGTCAGTTCGTGCTCGAAAGTCTCGGCGTCCTGCGGGGTCGCGAAGTATCCGTTCTGCACGCCCGCGCGCACATAAGACTTGACCACCCGGTCGATCAGCTGCCGCAGGCTGCTCTCCCGCTGCGCGGTGCCAACCGCGCCCCGGAAGTACTTGCTGGTGACGATGTTGACCGCGTTGACCGACCAGAAATCGGGGAACTCGACCCCGCGTTGCTCGAAGTTGACCGAACCGTCGCGCCAGTTGGTCATCACGACATCCCGGTGCTCCCAGGTCACCTCGTCGTAGGGATGCACTCCCTCGGTCGTGAAGACCCGTTCCACGCGTAGACCTGGACGGGCGCTTTGGGAATCGCCCGCCGCGGCGGCACCGCCATTGTCCCCTGACACGGTGCTCGCTGCGGCCCCGACGGTTTCGGTCATGACCTTCCTCTCCCTCATTCGTTTCGACTTCCCCCGCAAAGAAGCCCGGTTACTCGTCACTCGCACTCACTCGGTACTCGATTCCGTCCCCGCCTGATCCGCTGTCAGCTTGCGCAGTTCGGCGATCTCCTTCTCGAAGTCCTCCACGGACGAGAAGGCCCGGTAGACGCTGGCGAACCGCAGGTATGCGACCTTGTCCAGGTCACGGAGCGGCCCCAGGATCGCCAGCCCGACCTCGTGAGCCGGGATCTCGGCCGCACCCGAGGACCGGATGGTTTCCTCCACCCGATGCGCCAGCTGCTGGACATCGTCATCGTCGACCGGCCGGCCCTGGCAGGCCCGCTGCACGCCCCTGACGACCTTGTCCCTGCTGAACGGTTCGGTCACCCCGGAACGCTTGACCACGGCCAACACGCCTTGCTCGACCGTGGTGAACCGCCGACTGCACTTCGAACAGGAACGCCGACGACGAATGGCTTGACCATCCTCCACCTCGCGGGAGTCCACGACCCGGGAGTCGGTGTTCCGGCAGAACGGGCAACGCATCGAGTCGACACTCCCTTCTTCATGCGAATGTTTCGATGGCTCGCGAGTCTTGCCGGCGTCCCACGCGGGGCACCGTTCGACGGCGAACGACGCCCGCGAACCACGGACGGATCCATCTATGTCGACACCGCCGCGCCGGGGAAGATCAAGATCGAATTGTGGATCCCGGGTGGATGCCGTGTGGACAACCACCTTTGATCCTACCCCAATCTGTGGACTAACGACAGCGATGTAACTACTAGATGTTGGGGTAGACGTTATTCCGACCATCGACGATGCGCAAGCGACACGAGCGAGTGAAAACGATCTGAGGCGCCGTATCGGCGCGGCACACGGCGGCATACGGCGGGCCGAGAACCCGTCCGGCACCGACCGTGATCACCCGTGCGGGTGGGGTCTCGAGGTGCCCCCTTCAGCCTGCCGGCTGATACGGCACGGTCACCGGCTGCCCGGCCCGCACGCCCGTGCCCGAAAGGCCGTTCAGCTCGCGAATCCGCTGCACCACGGCCTCCGGGTCGCTGCCGGGCGCCACCCGGTTCGCGATCCCCCACAACGTTTCCCCCGGCGCGATCGACACGACCGTGGTGCGCTCCGGCACCGGCGGAGAAACGCCCTCCGCGAGCGTGCCGACGCCGAGCACGCCGAGAAACACGCTCACCCCCAGCACGACCAACAACGGCCACCGCCGCGCCGGCACCTCCCGCGCGCAGGCAATCGGCCTTGCCACCCGCGGCGCGTGCACCGGCCGCGGCGGCCGCGCGGTCGAGCGCGCACCACCATCCCGCCTGCCGGGCGAGACCCGCGTCGTTCGCGCCGAGCGAACAGTTTCGGCACGGGTGCCGCGCCCACCGGCCCCGGTCACATCGTCTGCGAGAACCGACATGTCGCCGCTCCCTCCGAGTCCTTCGAACCTCGAACAGCCGTTCGATCGAACGCCCGTGCGATTGTGTACCACGTAGGACCGACAAAATCGAGCGACACGGCGTGTCCATCGAACAGGTGTTTGATCTCGTCGGTGCGGCGAGCTACCGTCGATCTCGACGACCAGGGCACGGACCTCGCCAGATCCGGCGAGTTCGGGGACGGCGGCGCGCCGGCCCGGCCCTCCTCAATCGAACAGAGGGATCAACATATCGGGTCCGACGACGGGCCCACCGGAGGGACGAAGTGACAGACCACAACGACGAGAAGCCAGCGGAAGCCGAGAAGAAGGCATCCAGGGTCGGACGCCCCCGCAAGGGCACCGTGACCGGGTTCCCCGGGCTGGACGACACGCTCGACGCCGGTGGGCTGACTCCCCGGCAGCGTCACGTACTGGAAGTGATCCGCGCCTATCTGGACCGCTTCGGCTACCCGCCGAGCGTGCGCGAGATCGGCGATTCCGTGGGGCTCACGTCGACATCGTCGGTGTCCCACCAGCTTCGCGCGCTCGAACAGAAGGGATACCTGCGGCGCGACCCGAACCGACCGCGCGCGGTCGGGGTTTTGCCGCCGGAGGACGAGCCTGGCAAGCGGCGCCGCAAGACCCGCCCGGTGATCCCGATCGGCTCGGAAGCCGCCGGCACAGTCGATCAGTCGATGCCAAGCCCGTCGTACGTGCCACTGGTCGGCCGGATCGCGGCCGGTGGACCGGTTCTCGCCGAGGAAGCGATCGAGGACGTTTTCCCGCTCCCGAAGGAAATCGTCGGCGAAGGGTCACTGTTCCTGCTGAACGTCACCGGTGATTCGATGGTCGACGCGGCGATCACCGATGGGGACTGGGTGGTCGTGCGGCAGCAACCCACCGCCGAGAACGGCGATATCGTCGCCGCGATGATCGAGGGTGAGGCCACCGTGAAGACGTTCAAACGCAAGGACGGGAACGTATGGCTGATCCCGCAGAACGACGCGTACGAGCCGATCCCAGGCGATGAGGCGAGCGTGCTCGGCAAGGTCGTGGCGGTGCTACGCAGGCTGTAGTGGGGCCGGCTGTAGTGCGGCACAGCACTGTAGTACGGAGCGAGTACGGCGCGCTGCCGTGTAGTGCGGTGCGGCGCCGGACGCAGCACCGAACGAGCTCAGCGAGTTCGCCTGCGCAGCCAGCCGACCGTCATCGCGATCAGCACGGCGATGACCACGCCGATGCCGACCGCGGGCCATGTCGACAAACCCTGCGCATCGGTGGCCTGCCCGATGTCGTTTCGCCGCGCCCCGTCCTGTCCCGAACCGTCCTGTCCCGAACCGTCCCGCCCTGCGCTGGATCGTCCCGAACCATCCTGCCCGCCGCCCTCTCGTCCGGTGCCATCGTCACGGGACGGCGCCGAGTCGGCCGGTCGGCGCGGCTCGGGCAGCGGGACCAGGCCCGCCGCGCCCTCGACCGCTCGGAGGTGTTCGCGGGTGCCCTCCGAGGCGGACAGCAAGGTGCCGTCCGGCTCGAACGCGATCGCCTCGCCCTGCGCCTCGTCGGGCAGCGGCACCCGGCGCGGTTCCCGTCCAAGCGCCGCTGCGATGTCGCCGTCCGGTGCGGGGTACAGGTAAGCGTCCGTGTAGGTCCGTAGCGCCACCACCCGGCCGTCGGCGCTCACCGTTCCCCCGGTGAGCAGCACCGAACCGACCATGCCGGCCACCGGACCGCCCGGCGTGTCGGTACTGCTCACGCTGACCGAACCGACCTTGTCAAGCGGGGTTGGGCCGGGACTCGCCAACGGTCCGGACGGCCGATAGACGCCGGCCGTGCCGAGCGGCGTCTTGGTCACCAGATACGGTCGCGAATCGCGGCCAAGCAGCAGGGCCTCGGTATCGTGCGGCCCGTCCGGGTAGGTCAGCCGGTGCAGGGTGGCCGTACCGTCCGGAGAAACCGCGTGCAACGCCACGGTATTCCGCTGCTTGCGGTTGTCCCCGGTGTCCGCGAGCCACAGCGTGCCGTCCGGGGCTCGGGCCAGATCCTCGACGTCGTACGGATCGATGTCGCTGGTGATCACGTCATGCACCACGCAATCCGGCCCCAACACGAATATCTCGATGCTCGTGCCACCGTCGTTGACCGCGTACAACCGCTCGCCGTCGGCAGCCAGCCCGGACAGCTCAGTCAACCGGGAATCCTGCATGGCGCATCGAACGACGGGCTCCGGTGTCGCCGCCATCGCGATCCCCGGTAAGACGGGAAACCACATGCCCAGCACCACGAGCAACGCACATAACCGCACCGATGACCCTCCCCAGCGGATGCGCACACGCCTCGCCGCAGCCCCGCTCGATGATCAACTATTTGCGATCACACGCTAGCCGCATCGCCCGTGGCGCGCCCCATGCATGATCAACTTCTACACGACAGTGCCATCCGTCGCGTAGTCCTTTAGCGCACCCGCCAGGTCAGCGCGGACACGGGCGGACAGCTGGGTTCCCTCGGTGGTGTGTCGCTCGTTGAGCACCTCACCCTCGCTGTGCACCCTGGCCACCAGCTCACCGCGGGCATACGGCACCAGCACGTCCACCAGCACCTCCGGGCGCGGCAGCCGATCGGCGATCGTGGCACGCAGCTTGTCCACGCCGTCGCCGGTACGGGCGGAAACGATCACCGCGTCGGGGAACACATGCCGAAGCCTTGCCGTGACCAGCTCGCCCGCGGCGTCCGCCTTGTTCACCACCAGCAGTTCCGGTGGCAACGATCCGTCCCGGTTCGCGGTGATCTCCGCGAACACCTCACGCACGGCGTCGACCTGCGCTTCCGGCATCGCGTCCGAAGCATCCACCACGTGCAAGAGCAGGTCGGCGTGCAGCGCCTCCTCGAGCGTGGACCGGAACGCGTCGACCAGCTGGTGCGGCAAGTGCCGCACGAAACCGACCGTGTCGGTCAGCGTGTAGTCCCGGCCGTCCGGCAACTCACTGCGCCGCGTCGTCGGGTCCAGGGTGGCGAATAGCGCGTCTTCCACCAGCACGCCGGCGCCTGTGATGGCGTTCAGCAGGCTGGATTTCCCGGCGTTGGTGTAGCCCACGATCGCCACGCTCGGCACCTCGTTGGCCAGCCGACGCTCGCGCTTGGTGCGCCGCACCGTGTCCATCGAGGCGATCTCCTTGCGCAGCTTCGTGATGCGCTTGTGGATCCGCCGCCGATCGATCTCCAGCTTGGTCTCACCGGGGCCGCGGAGCCCGACGCCACCGCCAGAACCACCGGCGCGCCCGCCGGCCTGCCGGGAAAGGGTCGAACCCCAGCCCCGCAGCCGCGGCACCAGGTACTGCAGCTGGGCCAGCTCGACCTGAGCCTTGCCTTCTCGTGAGCGCGCGTGCTGCGCGAAGATGTCCAGGATCAACGCGGTTCGGTCGATGACCTTGACCTTGAGCTTGTCCTCCAGCTGGCGCAGCTGGCCGGCGGACAGCTCGCCGTCGCAGATCACCGTGTCGGCGCCGACGGAGATCACCGTGTCCGCGAGTTCGCGCACCTTGCCGGAGCCGACGTAGGTGGCCGGGTCCGGCCGGTCACGCCGCTGGACCAACCCCTCGAGCACCTGCGAGCCCGCCGTCTCGGCGAGCCGTCCGAGCTCGGCGAGCGAAGCCTCGGATTGTTCGGCCGTGCCGTGGGTCCACACACCAACCAGCACCACGCGTTCCAGCCGCAGTTGCCGGTACTCGACCTCGGTGACGTCGGCGAGTTCGGTGGACAGCCCCGCGACCCTGCGCAGCGCTGCCCGTTCGGAGAGTTCCAGGTCGCCGGCGGAGAGGTCCTCGGCGTCTCGGTCATGTATCAAATCTGTCATCCTCAGTCCATCGTCCCACGATTCGCCGGATTCGCCGACCTAATTAGGGATTCGGGTACATCCCGAGGTAGATCGCCATCCGTCCGGCGCCGGGATGCCTCGGCAGGCTGGCGAACTCGTCCAGCAGTTCCTGAAGCCGTCGCTTGAACTCGTCGCTCTGCTCGGCGGGCAGTTGCAGCACGAGCCTGGCCTGGTCAAGCTCGCCAGGGCCGATCTCGCGCTAGCGGTGATCGGCCTGGCTGCCTTCGGCTACGGGGTCATCGTCTACAACGTCGCGCAGGTCAGCTACCGGCAGGCGGTCTGCCCCGACCGGCTGCTCGGCCGGATGAACGCCAGCGTGCGGTTCGTCGTCTGGGGTGTGACACCGATCGGCGGCCTGCTTGGCGGGGTGCTCGGCGAGTGGCTCGGGATACGCGAAACGCTGTGGGTGACCGCCACCGGTTCGCTGCTGTCCGTGCTCTGGGTGTTCTGCTCCCCGCTGCGCCGCACGCGGGACTTGCCCTCGGCCCCGGAACCCGCGGAAAAGCCCTCTGAGCCCTAGCGAATCGGCTACGCTCCGGGGGTGATCGACGACGCTACGTCGATGCGCTCTCTGTGGCGGCACACCGGTTTCCGGCTGTTCTGGGCGGGCGACACGGTCAGCCAGTTCGGCACGTACACCAGCCAGACCGTGCTGCCGCTGCTGGCGATCGGCGTACTTGCCGCTACGCCCTTCGAGGTCGGCCTGCTCACCGCGGCCAGTACCGCGGCGTTCCTGCTGATCGGCCTGCAAGCCGGTGCGTGGCTGGACCGGATGCGGCGCCGGCCGGTGATGATCGTGGCCGACCTCGCGCGGGCGGCGCTGCTATCCAGCCTGCCGATCGCGGCGTGGTTCGGTGTGCTCACCATGGCCCAGCTGCTGGTCGTCGCGATGCTGGTCGGGGTGGCCACGGTGTTCTTCGACGTGGCGGCCCAGTCGTACATCCCGAGCCTGACCGGGCGGGCGCAGCTGACCAACGCGAACGCGAGGCTGGAAGCGACCAGGTCGGTTTCCGAGATGGCCGCACCGGCGTTCGGCGGCGGGTTCATCCAATTGGCCGGTGCGGCGAACGCCGTGCTGGCCACCGGCGCCGGCTACCTCGCGTCCGCGGCGTTCCTGGTACGGATCCGGCAGCCCGAACCCCGGCCGGCACGCGCGTCCGAGCGGTCCCTTGGCAGGCAGATCGGCGAAGGCCTGCGGTTCGTGTTCGGCAACCCGTCGCTGCGTGCCCTGGTGGGGTGCGGGGCAACGGCTAACTTCTTCGACTCGATGCTCGGCGCGCTGCTCGCGCTGTTCCTGGTGCGTGAGGTCGGGCTGACGCCGGCACTGGTCGGCGTCGTGCTGGCGGCCGGCGGCGTGGGAGCGCTGCTCGCCGCACTGACCGCGAACTGGTGGATTCGCCGGTTCGGCCAGGTCCGGGTGCTCTGGCTGGTGCTGCTGTCGGTCGAGCCGCTCGGTGTTCTCACCCCGCTCGCCCGCCCTGGCTGGTCGGTGGCCTTCGCGTTCGTCGGCTACACCGCGCTGGTCTACGGGGCAACCGTCTACGACATCACGCAGGTCAGCTTCCGCCAGGCGATCTGCCCTGACCACCTGCTCGGCAGGATGAACGCCAGCTTCCGATTCGTCACCTGGGGCGTGCTGCCGCTTGGCGGGTTGGCCGGCGGGGCGCTCGGCGAATGGATCGGCGTGCGCGGCACGCTCTGGGTGGCCGCGATCGGCACCCTCGCCAGCGTGCTCTGGATACTGTGCTCGCCGCTGCGCGGGATGCGCGACGTGCCTGTCACACCCGAGCCCCCCGGCCCGTCCTAATCCCGTACGGGTGAAGCAAGTCGGGATGGTGCCTGATGAACGTCGCGTTGTGGATCAGCCAGGCCGTGCTGGCCGGGATGTGCCTGATTTCCGGCAGCGTCAAATCCACGATGTCCATGGAACGGATGCTCGCCACCGGACAAACCGGCGTGCAGGGGTTTCCGTTGCCGGTGATCCGGATCGTCGCGATCAGCGAATTGTTCGCCGCGCCGGGGCTGATCCTGCCGTGGTGGACGGGAATCGCGCCGATGCTGACGCCGCTGGCCGCGGTCGGCTTCGGCATCGTGATGATCGGCGCGGCGGCCAGCCACAGCCGGTTGCGCGAACCGAAGACGGTGACCGTGAACCTGGCACTGCTCGCGCTGTGCGTTTTCGTCGCGGTTGGCCGGTTCTAGCGTGGCCACGGCGGCCACGTGCTACGCCGCTTCCTTCCACCACTGCTCGTCGAGGGTGCCGCGTGCCACGATCTCGGCCGGCCCGCTCAGCGTGCTGGCACCGGGCCGGACGTGCACGGACAACCGTCCGCCGGGGACCAGCACGTCCGCTCCGCCGATGCCGTGCTTGGCGTGAATGTGCAGCACGTAGGCCCGCACCGCGGCGACCGTGCCGGTTCCGCAGGACCGCGTCTCACCGACGCCCCGCTCGTGCACGCGCATCCGCAGCAGACCGTCCTCCACGATGTTCACGAACTCGAAGTTCGCCCCGTCCGGGAAATCTTCCGCGTCGTACTCGGGCTCGGACGACAGATCGATGTCCTCAACCGGAGTATCCACAATGGACACAGCGTGCGGGTTGCCGACGTCGACGACCATGACGCTGTAGTAGGTCTCCCCGATCTTGATGGCGGTCGCGTTGCCGAACCGGGTATCGCCCATGTCCACGGTGAACGTGCCGTCCGAGTTCGCGACCACACCGCGCGCCCCGCCCCGGGTGCCGATCACGAACTCCTGCCCGCCGACCAGCCCGGCCTCCATCAGGTAACGCGCGAACACCCGAACACCGTTGCCGCACATCTCCGCGATCGAACCGTCCGCGTTCCGGTAGTCCATGAACCACATCTTGCGATCCACAATGGACTGAACGTTGGGTGCTTCCACAGGTATCGCACCGGAGCGCACCACGCGCAGCACGCCATCCGCGCCGATACCGCGCCGCCGATCGCACAGCGCGCGCACCCGCTCGGCCGTCAGGTCCAGCTCACCTTCCGGGTCCGGCAGCAGCACGAAGTCGTTCTGCGTGCCGTGCCCCTTGACGAATTCGACTCCACCCACGGTATCCAGCCTAAACGCTCGGGGAACCTCGCCACTGCCGAGTGACGACCTCGGCCAGCCCCGCCCGGCCACCGTCGAACCAGGTGATCCGGCCATCCCGCCGGAACCACGACCGCTGCCTGCGCACGAACCGGCGGGTGGCCCGTGCCGTTTCCCGCTCCGCTTCGGCGAGGTCGTACCGCCCGTCCAGCGCGGCAAGTACCTGCTGGTAGCCGAACGCGCGCGCGGCGGTACGGCCCTCCCGCAGACCCTCCGCCTCCAGCGCACGCACCTCGTCGGCAAGCCCGCCCACGAACATCCGCGCGGTGCGCTCGTCCACCCGCGTGTCCAGCTCGCCGGGATCGCGGTCCACGCCGATCAGTACCGTGCCGTACCGCGCGGGGCCCGGTTTCGGGAGGTTCGCGGTAAACGGTTCCCCGGTGAGCTCGACGACCTCGAGGGCACGCACCACCCGGCGGGCGTTGGACGGCAGGATCGCCGCCGCGGCGGCCGGATCCCGCTCGGCCAGCCGGGCGTGCAGCACTGCCGTGCCGAGCTCGGCCGCTTCCGCCTCCAGCCGGGCGCGAACCGCCGGGTCGGTGCCGGGGAAACGCAGGTCATCCAGCACCGCCTGCACGTAAAGACCGGAGCCGCCGACCAGCACGGGCACCACGTCGTCGCCAAGCAGGCGTTCGATCAGCAGCCTGGCGTCCCGCTGGTATGCCGCGACCGTGGCGGCTTCGGTCACTTCAAGCACGTCCAGCAGGTGGTGCGGCACCCCGCGCCGCTCCGAGGGCGGGACCTTGGCCGTGCCGATGTCCATACCCCGGTACAGCTGCATCGCATCGGCGTTGATCACCTCGCCACCCACGTTCTCGGCGACCGCGATGGCCAGTTCGGACTTGCCGGTCGCGGTGGGCCCCACGACGGCGATCGGGCGCGTCACCCCGGCTCCGCCCGGTATCGGTCGGGCAACCAGTGCGGGCAGGAGGGCCGCATACGGAACTTTTCGGCGGGCACGGTCACGTCAGGCGACGTTACCGGCATACATTGGGGTACACATCGAACGCCCTGACCTGTTTGAATGCGCGCAGGTATCCGCGAAGCGGAGCACCATCGCAAGGAGGAACCGGCCATGACGGACAAGGGCACGGCCCCACACACCGAGTCACCTGGAGCGGGAGCGCGCCCGGCGCCGCCCGTGCCGCATGCCGAATCCACACCGGACAGATGGGGGCGGGTCGATGCGGACGGCATGGTCTACGTCCGGACGGCTGAGGGCGAGCGTGTGGTCGGTTCCTGGCAGGCCGGCTCCCCGGAGGAAGGGCTGCTGCACTTCGCCCGCCGGTTCGACGACCTGCGCACCGAGGTGGAGCTGCTGGAAACCCGGCTGGCCTCCGGTGCTGGCGAACCGAAACAGGCGCTGTCCAGCGCCAAGCACCTGCGCGACGGGCTGGCCGATGCCGCCGTGGTCGGCGATCTGACCGCGCTGGCCGACCGGATCGAACACGTCATCGCGCACGCGGAGCAGGCGGTGGAGATCGCGAAACGCGCCAAGGACGCCGATCGCGCGCAGGCGGTGGCCAAAAAGGAGGCGCTGGTGGCCGAAGCCGAGAAACTCGCGGCCGAATCCACCCAGTGGAAGGCCACCGGCGACCGGCTGCGCCAGATCCTCGAGGAGTGGAAGACCGTTCGTGGCGTCGACCGGAAGACCGACGACGTGCTGTGGAAGCGGTTCTCCAAGGCCCGCGAGGCGTTCAACCGCCGCCGCGGTTCGCATTTCGCGGAGCTGGACAAGCAGCGCGCCGCCGCCAAAGAGCGTAAGGAGGAGTTGCTCGCCGAGGCCGAGCAGCTCGTCGACTCGACCGACTGGACCGCGACGGCCAACCGGTACAAGCAGCTGATGGCGGACTGGAAGGCAGCCGGCCGCGCCCCCAAGGACGCGGATGAGGCGCTGTGGCAGCGGTTCCGCGTCGCCCAGGACACGTTCTTCACCCGCCGTTCCGAGGCTTTCACCGAGCGGGACGCGGAATTCGCGGAGAACGCGCGGCAGAAGGAGGAACTGCTCGCCGAGGCGGAACGAATCGATCCGGCCGGCGGGGTAGACGCCGCGAAGGCGCAGCTGCACAAGATCCAGGAGCGCTGGGACGCCGTCGGCAAGGTGCCGAAGGAACGTATCCGCGAGCTCGAGGGCAAGCTGAAGGCGATTGAGGATCGGGTGCGCTCCGCGTCGAACGCGCAGTGGCGGCGCACCGATCCGGAGGCCCAGGCGCGCGCCGAACAGTTCCGCGAGCGCGTGGAGCAGTTCGAATCCCAGGCGGAGAAGGCGCGGGCGGCTGGCGATCGCCGGCGCGCCGAGCAGGCCGAGGCGCAGGCCGCGCAATGGCGGGAATGGCTTGCCGCCGCGGAGAACGCGGTCGCCAACCGCTGAGCGCGGCTACGGGCGGGACCACGCCATTCGGAACCACTGGACGGCCAGCACGATCATCGCGGCCGCCGCGATGACAAGGCCGATGCCCGGCCCGAAAACCTCCCGCTCGGGGTCAAGCTGCGTCTGCTGCGACCAGATCGCCAGCACCCCGTCCACGGACGCGAACCAGCCGCCGATCGCACACACCCAGCACATCGCCCAGCGCCGCGTCATCAACGCGATCACGGACCCGAACACCCCGAAACCGATGGCTGTCCCGGCGAACAGCCTCGGCACCGCGGTGGACTCCCCGAGCAACACCCGCCAGCCGGGATGCCCGTCGATCCACGGCAACAGGATGCCGATCAGCAGCACGAACACCGTCACCGCGATCACCATCGCCCGGCGCCCGAACTCCACGGTGCGCACCGCCTGCCGCTCGGCGGCGTCGACCTCGTCGCGCAAT
Organism: Pseudonocardiaceae bacterium; assembly: GCA_009379845.1. Classification (GTDB taxonomy): domain Bacteria; phylum Actinomycetota; class Actinomycetes; order Mycobacteriales; family Pseudonocardiaceae; genus Tamaricihabitans. The sequence goes on from WHSZ01000022.1 coordinate 14,242, forward strand.
TCGGCCAGCTCCGTCTCCGGCCCGGAGGCCGATTCCTGGCTCATCGGACACACCCTCCACTGGCAACCGGTTCGGCCGCCGGGGCGCCGAACGACGGGAGGCCGAGGCCGACACCGGAGGTCTTCGGCCGCAGCCCCGCCTCGGAGTTGTCGCCCGCGCGGGTACGCCGATGCGCGCGCAGCGCAGCGTCGGCGACCAGATGGTGCGGCGCGGCGTAGCTGACCACGGTGCGCACCACGTCGCCGGGACGCACATCGCCGTCCGCCGCATCACCCACCGGGGTGAAATGCACCAGCCTGCCGTCCCGCCCGCGCCCGCTCATCCGCCTGCTCTCCGCGTCCTTGCGCCCCTCGCCGGTGGCCACCAGCAGTTCGACCTCCCGGCCGACCAGCCGCTTGTTCTCCGCCCAGGACACCTCGTTCTGCACCTCGACCAGCCGCTCGAAGCGTTCCTGCACGATCTCCTTCGGCAGCTGGCCCTCCAGCTCCGCGGCCGGAGTACCCGGCCGCTTCGAATACTGAAACGTGAACGCGCTGGAGAATCGTGCCTCGCGCACCACGTCGAGGGTGGCTTGGAAATCCTCCTCGGTCTCGCCGGGGAAGCCGACGATGATGTCCGTGGTGATCGCGGCATCCGCCATCGCGTCGCGCACCTTGTCCAGGATGCCGAGAAAGCGCGTTGAGCGGTACGACCGGCGCATCGCCTTGAGCACCCGGTCCGAGCCGGACTGCAACGGCATGTGCAGTTGCGGGCACACGTTCGGCGTCTCGGCCATCGCGGCGATCACGTCGTCGGTGAAGTCCTTCGGGTGCGGCGAGGTGAACCGCACCCGCTCGAGGCCGTCGACCTCGCCGCAGGCGCGCAGCAGTTTGGAGAACGCCTGCCGGTCGCCGAACTCGGCACCGTAGGAGTTCACGTTCTGCCCGAGCAGCGTCACCTCCAGCACGCCCTCCGCGACCAGCGCCTCGACCTCGGCGAGCACCTCCCCCGGCCGGCGGTCGCGTTCCCTGCCGCGCAGCGACGGCACGATGCAGAAGGTGCAGGTGTTGTTGCAGCCGACCGAGATCGACACCCAGCCGGAGTAGGCGGAGTCCCGCTTGGCCGGCAGCGTGGAGGGGAACTCCTTGAGCGAATCGAGGATCTCCACCTCCGCCTCGGCATTGTGCCTTGCGCGGTCGAGCAGGGCCGGCAGCGAGCCGATATTGTGCGTGCCGAACACGACGTCCACCCAGGGCGCGCGGTTGACGATCTCGCCGCGGTCCTTCTGCGCGAGGCAACCGCCGACCGCGATCTGCATACCCGGGTTGGCGTTCTTCCTCGACCGCAGGTGGCCGAGGTTGCCGTAGAGCTTGTTGTCCGCGTTCTCCCGGACCGCGCAGGTGTTCAACACGACCACGTCCGCGGTGCTGCCCTCATCGGCCGGGGTGTACCCGGCGTCTTCCAGCAGTCCGGCAAGCCGTTCGGAATCGTGCACGTTCATCTGGCAGCCGAAGGTGCGAACTTGGTAGGTCCTCGCGCCGCTCGTGCTCATCGCCTACAGCGTAACGCCTGGTGATGGCCTGGCTTGTCCAGCCGGGTACGCCCCTCCTGGACAAGCCAGCCAGACACACGTCGCTGCTCGGACGCCGGCCCGTACGGATCACGGTCGGCTGCCGGCCGCGCGGGTCCAGGTACACCCGCCGCAACCACCGGCGCGACGATGACTACAGTGACGAGCCGCGTGTGGTGCCACCCGTTCGGAGTAGGACCGGGCGACACGTAGGTTGCGTTTTGGCCAAAGCCAACCGAGGTGGCCCGGCTCGGTGTTAGATCGCCCTAGGTGGTTGACACCAATGCCTGGCTAACGAGCACGATCCGTACAACGATCAGACCGCCGATCGCTTCAGCCGTCATGGAGGGCCGATGACCGCCGCGGAGGGTTCCCCGTCCGCACGGACTGAGCAGGACACGCTGGCCACGCCACCAATGGTGCGAATGGCCAGCGTGGACAAGCACTTCGGGCAGCTGCACGTGCTGCGCGACATCGACATCGATGTGCCGCGCGGGCAGGTCGTTGTGGTGCTCGGCCCGTCAGGCTCCGGTAAGTCGACGCTGTGCAGGGTGATCAACCGGCTGGAACCGATCGACTCGGGGACCATCGAGGTGGACGGCAAGCCATTGCCCTCGGAGGGCAAGGAACTTGCCAAACTTCGCTCCGACGTCGGGATGGTTTTCCAGCAGTTCAACCTGTTCTCCCACAAAACGATCGTGGAGAACGTGACGCTTGCTCCGATCAAGGTGCGCAAGCGTCCAGCGGCCGAAGCCAGGAAGACGGCCATGGAGTTGCTCGAACGAGTGGGCATCACCGACCAAGCGGACAAATATCCCGCCCAGCTGTCCGGTGGCCAGCAGCAGCGGGCCGCCATCGCGCGGGCGCTGGCGATGCAACCCAAGGTGATGCTGTTCGACGAGCCGACGTCCGCGCTCGACCCGGAAATGGTCCAGGAAGTGCTGGACACCATGACCGGGTTGGCGAAGGACGGTATGACGATGCTCGTGGTCAGCCACGAGATGGGTTTCGCTCGCCGGGCGGCGCACCGAGTGGTGTTCATGTCCGACGGCGAGATCGTGGAGGACTCCACACCGAACGAGTTCTTCACGGCGCCGAAGTCTGACCGCGCGAAGGACTTTCTCGGCAAGATCCTCACCCACTGAGTTTGGCAGCGGCGCCGCGGGCGTCGCCCGAGGGAAAGATCAGGAGAGAGCACGATGAGGTTTCGGACTCTGGCCGCAGGGCTGTTAATCGGCGGCCTCGTCCTGTCCGCATGCGGCAAGGAAGGCGGCCCCCAGGGCGGCGCCGCTCCCAACGAGGCGGCACTGCCGAAGTACGAGGTTGCCAAGAACGTCCAGGTAGCCGGTTCGCCAACGTTCGCCAGGATGAAGAAGAACCAGAAGGTCACCATCGGCGTGAAGGACGACCAGCCGGGTCTCGGCTACAAGGATCCGACGACCAACGAGTACTCCGGTTTCGACATCGAGATCGCCAAGATGGTGGCTGCCGACCTGGGTTTCAGCGCCAAGCAAATCCAGTACAAGCCGGTACCTTCCGAGGCCCGCGAGCAGGCGATCTCCAACGGCGACGTGGATTACTACGTCGGGACCTACACGATCAACGACGAGCGCAAGCAGCAGGTTTCCTTCGCCGGGCCGTACTTCAACGCCGGCCAAGACCTGCTGGTCCGCAAGGAGGAAAACTCGATCAAGGGTCCGGACTCCTTGAAGGGCAAGAAGGTTTGCTCGGCGACGGGTTCCACGCCGATCGAGAACGTGCGTAAAGAGAAGCTCACCCAGCCGCAGAACATCGTCGAGTTCCAGGGCTACTCGCAGTGCGTTGACAAGCTGCTTGCCAACGAGGTCGACGCCGTCACCACGGACGACGCGATCCTGAAGGGCTACGCGGCGGAGGAGCCGGACAAGCTCAAGGTGGTCGGTGAGACCTTCTCCGAGGAGCCGTACGGCATCGGCCTGCCGAAGGACGACAAGGCGCTGCGTACCAAGGTGAGCGATTCACTGCAGCAGGCCTTGGACAACGGCACCTGGCAGAAGATCTACGACGCCACACTCGGCAAGTCCGGATCGAAGGCTCAGAAGCCGAAGCTCGAGCGGTACTGACGGCACTGACGCGTGGCCGGTGGGGTGAACCTACCGGCCACGCGTTGGTTTCAAACGCGGCGGGAAGGACGCGATGGACGTTCTGCTCGACAACCTGGACGTGTTCCGGGAAGGTTTCATCACCACCATTCAGCTGTTCGCGCTCGCCGCTGTCGGGAGCCTGATCCTCGGCACGTTCCTCGCGATGCTGCGGGTCAGCCCGGTGCCGGTATTCCGCGCGGCCGGCACGCTGTACGTGACCCTGGTCCGCAATACCCCGCTGACCCTGGTGTTCCTGTTCTTCTTTTTCGCCTACCCGCTGCTGGAGATCATTGATCTCTCCTACTTCGTCGCGGCCGTCGTCTCGCTGATCGTCTACACCTCGGCATTCATCTGCGAGGTGGTGCGCTCCGGCATCAACACCGTGTCGGTCGGGCAGGCGGAAGCCGCGCGGGCACTCGGGCTGGGTTTCGGGCAGGTGCTCTCCCACGTCGTGCTGCCGCAATCCTTCCGCTCCGTCATGCCGCCGCTGATCAGCATGCTGATCGCGCTGCTGAAGAACAGCACCATCGCCGGCGGGTTCTCGGTGCGCGAAGCCGGCGCCATCCGCTCGATCCTCTCCGAGCGCGGCGAGGACCAGATGGTCACCCTGCTCTGGATCGCCGCGGGCTTCATCATCCTCGTGATGGTGCTGACCTTCGTGCAACGAACCATCGAGAAGCGCTGGAGCGTGGCGCGATGAGCAGCATTCTCTTCGACATCCCAGGGCCGAGGGCGCGCGTCCGGCACAGGGCGTTCGCCGTGCTCGGCGGCATCGCACTCTTCGCGGTGGTGGCCTTCATCGCCTGGCGCTTCTACGACAGCGGCGAGTTCGCCGGCCAGAAGTGGGAGTGGCTGCAGTACGAGCAGGTCCAGATCGATCTTGGCAACGCCGTGCTTTCCACGCTCAGGGCGTTCGCCACCGGCTCCTTGCTTGCCCTGCTTTTCGGCGCGATCTTCGCGGTTGGCAGGCTCTCCGATCACGTGTGGCTGCGCGCGATCTCCTCGGTGATCGTGGAGTTCTTCCGCGCCATCCCGCTGCTGATCCTGATGTTCCTGTTCTTCTACGGGCTGCCGGTGCTCGGCATCAAGATGTCGCCGTACATGGCCGTGGTGCTGGGCCTCATGCTGTACAACGGCTCGGTGCTCGCGGAGATCTTCCGCGCCGGCGTGCTCGCGATTCCGAAGGGGCAGAGCGAAGCCGCCTACGCGGTGGGCATGGGCAAGACCCAGGTCATGACGCTGGTACTGCTGCCGCAGGCGATCCGTTCCATGCTGCCGACCATCATCAGCCAGCTGGTGGTGCTGCTCAAGGACAGCGCGCTCGGATTCCTCATCACGTACCAGGAACTGCTGTACTACGCGCGTTACATCGGCTCGCAGGGTTCGTTCGACCGTCCCATCGTGCCCACCACCATCGTGATCGCGGCTATCTACATCACGCTGTGCCTGATGCTCACCGGGCTCGCGAACTACCTGAACAAGCGGGAGCGTCGCAGCAAGAAGCACGTCGACCTGGAAGGCGGTGGCGCGGCGAAGGGCACCGCGATGGCCGGCGAGCCGACGATCAGCTGAACCGCTGCGGGCCACCGGTTACCCCGGCCAGGGGATCTGCGGGGAGCGGTAGTAGTTGACGCCGCCAAGGTCCCAGCGCGGGCCGTGCCCCGCGAGGCGCTGCCGGAACGATTCCCAGTCCTGGCCGGCTTTCGCGGACCATCCCTTCTCCGCGATGGCCGGCAACCGCGGGAACGCGAGGAACTCGATGTCGTCGATGGACCGTACCGTTTCGGACCACAGTGGCGCCTCCACGCCGAGCACGGATCGCTCGCCGACACCTCGAACGGCGCTGGCCGGGTCCCAGTCGTAGGCGTCCCGCACTTCGGTGGGGCCGGCCCACGTCAGGCCCAGTTCGGTGTTCTCGTTGTACTTCATGTCCAAATAGGACTTGTTGGCCGGGGAGAGCAAGATCTTGCTGCCGTTGCCGGCCGCCCGCGCGACGTTGTCGTCCACGCCGCCCGCTGAGTCCCAGAACTGTGGCACCGCCGAAGCCGGCAGGTCGGCCTGCGCGATCTCGTGCCAGCCGGCCAACCGCTTCCCGTACTTGCCGACGAGCGGGATCACCCGCCGCATGAACGTGCGGTAGTCCGCGTCGGTGGTCGCCTCCGCCTCGTCGCCACCGAGGTGCAGGTACGGCCCAGGGGTCATCGCGGCGACTTCCCTGATCACGTCCTCCACGAAGGCGTAGGTGTTCTCCTTGCCGACACACAGCGAGCTGTAGCCGACTTCCATGTCGGTACGCGGCGGCGGGGCCACGCCGTCACAGTTCAGCTCGGCGTAGCTGGAAAGGGCCGCGTTGGTGTGGCCTGGCATATCGATTTCCGGAACGATGGTCAGCTGCCTCGCCGCCGCGTACTCGTTCAGCTCGGCGTAGTCCGCCTTGGTCAGGTAACCACCGCCGGCGCCGTCCACCCCGGTGCCCTGGCCGCCGCCGACCGCTGTCAGCTTCGGCCAGCTGTCGATCTGGATCCGCCAACCCTGGTCGTCGGCCAGGTGCAGGTGCAGGTGGTTGATCTTGTAACGGGCGAGATCATCGATGTACCGCTTGATCTCGGGGACGGTGTGGAAGTGCCGCGCCAGGTCGAGCATCGCGCCGCGGTAGCCGAACCGCGGGTAGTCCAGGATCCGGCCGCCCGGAACCGTCCAGGCCCGCAGTCGCGGTCCGCTCGATTCGATCTCTGCCGGCAGTAGCTGGCGCAACGTCTGCACCCCGGCGAACAGGCCGCTCGCCGAGTTCGCCCGGATCGTCACGCCCTTCCGTGTCACGTCGAGCTGGTAACCCTGCTTTCCGATCCGCGCCTCGGCGTCCCCGAGCACCAAGGAGATGGTGGGCAGCACCGAGTACCGTGACTCGGCGACCGGGAGCGGATATCCGGTTGCCGGACGCAGCACGCCCGCGAGGTAGTCGCCAACCCGCTTGGCTCCCTTGGCGCCCGGCTGGGTGCGGATCTGGGTCGCCGGGTTGATCCAGAAGTCTGCAGCCGGATTCGGTCGCACCTCGACCGGCGCGGGAATCACGTCGGCGAGCCGGGCATCGGGTGCCGCCGTGGCCGGGGCGGCCAGCCCGGACATGCCGAGGGTGGCCACGGCCAGCACGCCGCCCAGGATGGTTCGCTTCCTCATCGGTACCTCCAAGGCGTCGAGGACGCGACGGCTAAAGGTATAGACCAGCCAGCCAGCGGGAACAACGGCCATCCAGACTAGCGCGTACCGCTCCGGGGCAGCGCCGCGACACCGCGCCCGCTGCCGGCCCCGCATTGTGACCGTTCCACAGGCTAACCGCGTTCGGGTGGACTTTCCCGCCGCTCTTCCCGGTCGATCTTGTTGCCGAGCACATGCTGCTGACCGAGCGTCCAGACGTTGTTGGCAAGGAAGTACAGTAAGACGCCGATCGGCATCGGGAAGAACGAGCCGGACACCAGCACACCCACCGGCGCGAGGTACATCAACAGTTTGGTGGCGGTGGCAACCTGAGGATTCGCCGCCGACATCTCGGTTTGCCGCCGCATCGACAGCCGGATGCTGAAGAAGGTCGCCACGCTGGCGATGATCATCAACGGCACGCCGACGGCCAGCATGTGCGCGTGGTCGGTACCGAACAGCAGAAGTTCGCGCTCCGGCTGGCTGATCCAGTTGCTCAGCTTGGCTCCGAAGATGTCGGCGTTGATGAACGAGTCCACACCTTGCTTGTCGAAGATGTAGTTGGCATGCGCATGGGGATGGAAGTTCCGCAGTACGGTGAAAAGGCTGATGAATACCGGGATCTGCGCGAGCGCGAGGAGGCAACTGCCGAGCGGGTTCACCCCCTGCTCGGACTGCAGCCTCCGCATTTCCTGCGCCTGGCGCTGTGGATCCCCCTTGTGCTCGTCCCGTAGCCGCTGAATGTGCGGGGCGATCCTGCTCATCTTGCGTGCTGACCGCAACTGACTGATGGTCGGTTTCAGCAGCAACACCCGCAGCGTGAACACCAGGAAGAACACCGAAAGCGCCCAGGCGAAACCATTGTCCGGGCCGAGCAGCGTGCCAAAGACCGCGTGCCAGAGCCACAAAATGGCTGACACCGGGTAGAGGATGAAATCAAACACGAGCAGCACTCCGTCATGTCATAGGAACCTGAATGTGCATAAGGACAGGCGGGAACGGCTGCGTGTCAAAGAATCATGCGGTGTCCGGAAACGTGCCGGACCGGCGGCTACCGGGTCACCGCACGCGGATCACGCGGCCGCGACGGAGACTGACGGTGCTCTCGGGCGGGCACGGCCCGGCGCGTTGGGATTCCGCAACCGCAGGAACGCGGCGTGCCATGCACGAACGCGCAGGGCGATGGTGCGAACCCGGGCCGGTGTGCCGCCCGGATCGAGCCGCGCGTGCTCGGCGCACACAAAAACGACGACGGCGAAACTCGCGGCCAGCACGGTGGCAAGGGACAGTGGCCCGGCTATCCCGGCCACCGGTAGCACCGCCGTGAGCAATTCGGCCAGCGGGAAGGCGGAGAGCGCGGCGGGGAAGAGCATGGCAAGCAGCATCCGCAGCCTGATCATGACGTTCCCTCCTCGGCCCTTCGCCGGCTACCTCCCAGGTTAGCTCTTGCCGCGGTCCCGGCGGAAGATCTTGCTACCCAGCCACACAACGGGGTCGTACTTGCGGTCCGCGACGCGCTCCTTCATCGGGATCAGCGCGTTGTCGGTGATCTTGATGCCTTCCGGGCACACCTCGGTGCAGCATTTGGTGATGTTGCAGAAGCCGAGCCCGTGCTCGTTCTGCGCCTCCGTAGTGCGATCCGCGGCGTCCAGCGGATGCATCTCCAGCTCGGCGATCCGCATCAGGTACCGAGGTCCCGCGAAGGACTCCTTGTTCTCCTCGTGGTCCCGGATCACATGGCAGACGTCCTGGCACAGGAAGCATTCGATGCACTTGCGGAACTCCTGGGAGCGTTCCACGTCCTGTTGCTGCATCCGGTATTCACCCGGTGCCAGCTCCTTGGGCGGGGTGAATGCCGGGATCTCTCGTGCCTTTGTGTAGTTGTACGACACATCGGGCACCAGATCCCGAATAACCGGGAAGGCGCGCACCGGCGTCACGGTGACCACTTCGTCCTCCGCGAAGGTGGACATCCGGGTCATGCACAGCAGCCGCGGCCTACCGTTGACCTCCGCCGAACACGAGCCGCACTTGCCGGCCTTGCAGTTCCAGCGCACCGCGAGATCCGGCACTTGGGTGGCCTGCAACCGGTGAATGATGTCCAGAACGACTTCACCCTCGTTTACCTCGACGGTGAAGTCCTCGAAATCACCACCGTCCGCGTCACCACGCCACACCCGGAACTTTCCCTGGTAACTCACGTTCAGCCCTTCCTATCCGGGTGCTCGGCGATCTCGTCCGGCGTGTAGTACTTCTCGAGCTCGTTCAGCTCGAACAGTTCAAGCAAGTCCGCCCGCATCGGTGTCTGCGCCTCTTCGGTGACCTTCACGCCTTCCCCTGCCGAGGAGCACACCAGCAACTTGTTGCGCCAGTCCAGTTCCATGTTCGGGTGATCGTCCCGGGTGTGCCCACCGCGGCTTTCCTCACGCAGCAACGCCGATTTGGCCACGCATTCGCTGACCAGCAACATGTTCCGCAGGTCCAGGGCGAGATGCCAGCCTGGGTTGTACTGCCGGTGCCCCTCCACGGTGACCTGCTTCGCGCGCGCCTTGAACTCCTCGACCTTCTCCGCAGCCTGCTGCATCTCCTCGGCTTTGCGGATGATGCCGACCAGCTCGTTCATCGAATCCTGCAGCTCGGCGTAAACGGTGTACGGGTTCTCCTGCTTGCCGTCACGCGGCTCGAAACAGTCCAGCGCATCCTTCGCCGCGACGTCCACATCGGACTGCGAGATTTTCGGACGGTCGCTGAGACCGTCCACATAAGACGCGGCGCCGAGACCGGCGCGCCGGCCGAACACCAGCAGGTCGGAAAGCGAGTTCCCACCGAGACGGTTCGAGCCGTGCATCCCGCCCGAGCACTCGCCAGCCGAGAACAGGCCGGGCACCGACGCGGCCGCGGTGTCCGGATCCACCTCGATACCGCCCATCACGTAGTGACAGGTCGGCCCGACCTCCATCGGCTCGGCGGTAATGTCCACATCGGCCAGTTCCTTGAACTGGTGGTGCATGGACGGCAGGCGACGCGCGATCTCCTCCTTCGGCAACCGGCTGGCGATGTCCAGGAACACCCCGCCGTGCGGAGAACCGCGGCCGGCCTTGACTTCCGAGTTGATCGCGCGTGCCACCTCGTCACGCGGCAGCAGGTCAGGGGTTCGCCGGTTGCCGTCCGGGTTCTCGTACCAGCGATCGGCTTCCGCTTCGTTGTCCGCGTACTGGTCCTTGAACACCTCGGGGATGTAGTCGAACATGAACCGCTTGCCCTCGGAGTTCTTCAGCACGCCGCCGTCTCCTCGGACTCCCTCGGTGACCAGGATTCCCTTCACGCTCGGCGGCCAGACCATGCCGGTCGGGTGGAACTGCACGAACTCCATGTTGATCAGCTTCGCGCCGGCCCGCAGCGCGAGCGCATGACCGTCCCCTGTGTACTCCCAGGAGTTCGAGGTGACCTTGAACGACTTGCCGATCCCGCCGGTCGCGAGCACCACGGCAGGTGTTTCGAACAGGATGAACCGGCCGGATTCCCGCCAGTAGCCGAACGCACCGGAGATCGCGTCACCGTCCTTGAGTAGCTCGGTGATCGTGCACTCGTCGAAGACCTTCAGCTTGGCCTCGTAGTCGCCGTACTCCGCGTAGTCCTCCTGCTGCAGCGAAACGATCTTCTGCTGCATGGTGCGGATCAGCTCGAGGCCGGTGCGGTCACCGACGTGCGCCAACCGCGCGTACGTGTGGCCGCCGAAGTTACGCTGGCTGATCCGGCCGTCCGTGGTGCGGTCGAACAGCGCCCCGTAGGTTTCCAGCTCCCACACCCGGTTCGGCGCTTCCTTGGCGTGCAACTCGGCCATCCGCCAGTTGTTCAGGAACTTGCCGCCGCGCATGGTGTCCCTGAAGTGCACCTGCCAGTTGTCGTTCGGGTTCGAGTTACCCATCGACGCCGCGCAACCGCCTTCGGCCATCACCGTGTGCGCCTTGCCGAACAACGACTTGCACACCACCGCAACGCTCAACCCGCGCTGCCGTGCCTCGATGACGGCGCGCAGGCCGGCACCACCGGCGCCGATCACCACGACGTCATAGTTGTGCCGTTCGACCTCGGTCATATCTTCCTCAGCTTCGTCAGTTGATGATGCGCAGATCGGAGATCACGCCGCTTGCCACCAGCATCACGTAGAAGTCGGTGAGTACCAGCGAACCAAGCGTGATCCACGCGAACTGCATATGCCGCACGTTGAGTTTGGACACTTTGGTCCACAGCCAGTACCGCGTCGGATGCTTGGCGAAGTTCTTCAACCGTCCGCCGGTCACGTGCCGGCACGAGTGGCAGGACAGGGTGTATCCCCACAGCAGGACCACATTGCCAACCAGGATGATGTTGCCAAGCCCGATGCCGAAGCCGTTTTCCCCGTCGAAAGCGAGGATGGCGTCGTACGTGTTGATCAACGTGACGATGAACGCCGCGTAGAAGAAGTAGCGGTGCACGTTCTGAATGATCAACGGGAGTCGTGTTTCGCCCGTGTACTTGCCGTGTGGCTCGCTCACCGCGCAAGCGGGCGGGGAGAACCAGAACGCCCGGTAGTACGCCTTGCGGTAGTAGTAGCAGGTGAGCCGGAAGCCGAGCAGGAACGGCAGGGACAGCGCCGCGTACGGGATGAACCACGGGAAGTCGAACAGCGTGCCGAAGTGGCTGGAGCCCGGTTCACAGGCGGTGCTCATGCACGGCGAGTAGAAAGGCGTCAGGTAGTGGTGCTCGGGCACCCAGTAGGCGGCGCCCCAAAACGCGCGAACCGTTGCGTAGATGACGAACGCACCGAGCCCCAGTACGGTCAGCAGCGGTTGCAGCCACCATCGGTCAGTACGCAGCGTACGCGCGGGAATGACCGCCCTGCGCGCGGAAAAAACACCTGTGTTCTCGTCCACCCTTCGGGACTCTATCGCTGCTGCGTTTACGGCTGTTGAGGCCGGTACCCGCCAACACCCTCGTCGTCGGCTCCGTGCCAGAGCGACTCGTCGTACGGCGTATCGGGTACCACGACAACCGACGAGCGATCGGTTTCGGCCATTCTCGGCGGCGCCACGCTCGGCGGATCACCCAGCTCGGAGGCGTCGATATCCAGCCGGTCGACATCGTTGGCAAGCCGCTGAACTGCGGCAACGTCACCGTAGCGGGACCGAAGCGCACCCACGCACTGCCGGAGTTGTCCAATCGCTCGCCGCAGCTCGGCGATTTCGGTGGCCGTCATAACCACACCTCGTCTACCTCGGTTCGGGCCCGCGCCGCATGCGCGTGGTGGAGCGGCGCCTTTGTGCTGACTCTGCCTGCCAGCTCACAGTGTGACAAGGTACACACTCCAAGATTCACATCTCGATTCGGGTTGCCGCCGAGCAACCTCGCTGGATCGATTTTGATCCGATCTTCACATTCCGCTAACCTTGACACACGGCGGCCGCTTTACAACGCCGTATCGCTTCCGCGCCGAACCTGTACGGCACGATTCGCCAGCGACCGGAGGCACCCATCGACGCGCCGATCCACCCCGTCATCACGCAGGTCACCGAGCGGATCGTGGCGCGAAGCGCGCAGACCCGCGCCAGCTACCTCCGACGAGTTCGCCAAGCGGCCACCGAAGGCCCGATCCGTTCCGGCATGCCGTGCAGCAACCTCGCGCACGGGTTCGCCAGCTGCGCCGGCGACGACCGGTTGGCCATTCGTGGCCTGCGCAAGCCCGGAGTTGCGATCGTGTCGGCGTACAACGACATGCTCTCGGCGCACCAGCCGCTGCACGAGTACCCGGACTGGATCAAGAACGCGGTGCGCGAGGCCGGCGGCGTCGCTCAGTTCGCCGGCGGAGTGCCGGCCATGTGCGACGGGATCACGCAGGGGCGTGCGGGCATGGAGCTGTCCCTGTACAGCCGTGAGGTGATCGCGATGTCCACCGGCGTCGCGCTGTCCCACGAGATGTTCGACGGGGCGCTGCTGCTCGGGGTCTGCGACAAGATCGTGCCGGGCCTGCTGATCGGCGCGCTGGCTTTCGGGCATCTGCCGGCGATCCTGGTGCCCGCGGGGCCGATGTCCTCCGGGTTGCCGAACTCGGAGAAATCCCGGATACGGCAGCTCTACGCCGAGGGCAAGGCCACCAGGGAGGACCTGCTGGCCGCCGAGGCCGCCTCGTACCACAGCCCCGGCACGTGCACGTTCTACGGGACGGCGAACTCCAACCAGCTCGTGGTCGAGGCCATGGGCCTGCACCTGCCGGGGGCCAGCTTCGTGCAGCCGGGCACGCCGTTGCGGCGCGCGCTGACGGAACACGCGGGGCGGCGGGTCGTCGAGCTTTCCAGGCAGCGACGCACGCTCGCGGACGTGGTGGACGAGCGCAGCATCGTGAACGGTGTGATCGCACTGCTGGCGACCGGCGGATCCACCAACCACACGCTGCACCTTGTCGCGATCGCCGCCGCGGCGGGGATCCAGCTGTCCTGGGACGACTTCGCGGACCTTTCCTCGGTGGTGCCACTGCTGGCCAGCGTGTACCCGAACGGGAGCGCGGACATCAACCACTTCGCCGCGGCCGGCGGCGTGCAGTTCCTCCTAGGCACCCTCCTGGACGCCGGCCTGCTGCATAGCGACGTGCACACGGTCGCAGGCGACGGTCTGGACCGCTACCGCCGTGAGCCGATCCTGCGGGACGGTGAACTGGTGTGGCGCCGCGGCGCCACCCGCAGCCTCGACGACGCCGTGCTGCGGGCGGCGGACAACCCGATGGCGCCGGACGGCGGGCTGCGCATGGTCGCCGGCAACCTTGGCCGTGCGGTGATCAAGGTGTCCGCGGTCGCTCCGGAAAATCGCGTGGTGGAGGCGCCGGCGCGGGTGTTCACCTCGCAGCCGGCGTTCACCGAGGCGTTTCACGCCGGCGAGTTGGACCACGACGTCGTGGTGGTGATGCGGCAGCAAGGGCCGCAGGCGAACGGGATGCCGGAGTTGCACGGGCTGACGCCGGCGCTCGGCGTGCTGATGGACCGCGGGTACCGGGTCGCGCTGCTCACCGACGGGCGGATGTCCGGCGCCTCGGGCAAGATCCCGTCGGCGATTCACGTGACCCCGGAGGCCGCGACCGGTGGCCCGCTTGCCCGGGTGCGAGACGGTGACATCGTTCGGCTGAACACCGAGTCCGGCACGCTCGACGTGCTGGTCGAGCCGGCGGAGCTGGCCGGCCGCGAGCTAGTTGACTTCCCACCGGACGAGCTCGCCTGGTCCGGGACCGGCCGGGAGCTGTTCGGTGCGCTACGTGGCGCGGTCGGCCCCGCGGATCGTGGTGCCACCGTGTTCGGCGCGCTGGGTTCGCCAAGGATGGGTTCGCCAACGATGGACACGCCAACGACGGGTTCGCCAACGACGGGTCCGGCCACGGCCCGTGCGGGGTTCGCGGACCCCGCACGGGTACACAGCTGACGGGGGTTGTCAGCACATGTTGAGGAGGTAACCAGCACCGTGGAAACCGCGGCGGAACTGTTCGACGTCTCCCCGGTCGTGCCCGTTGTCGTGATCGACGAGATCGAGCACGCGGTGCCGGTCGCGCGGGCTCTGGCGGCCGGTGGCGTGCGGATCATCGAGCTGACCCTGCGAACCCCGGTGGCGCTCCAGGCGATCGAGCGGGTGCACACCGAGGTGCCGGAAATCGTGCTCGGGGCCGGCACCGTCACCACGCCCGAGCAGGCCGACCAGGCGGCGCGCGCCGGGGCCGCCTTCCTGGTCACGCCGGGCAGCACGGACCGCGTCCTCAACGCGGTGGCGGCGACCGGGCTGCCTTTCCTGCCAGGCGTGAGCACCGTGTCCGAGGCGATGCGGGTGGCCGAGCGCGGGGTGCGCGAGTTGAAGTTCTTCCCGGCCGAGGCCAGCGGTGGCGTGGACTACCTGAGAGCGATCAACGCGCCGCTGCCGGAACTTCGGTTCTGTCCCACCGGCGGCGTCACGCCCGAATCGGCTCCCCAGTACCTCGCGCTGCCCAACGTGGGCTGCGTCGGCGGAACGTGGCTGACCCCCAAGGACGCACTCGCATCCGGCGACTTCGGCCGCGTGGAAGCACTCGCCAAAGCCGCCGCATCGCTGCGCTGACGCGGACCCGGCGGCCTCTCGGGGCAAGCTCGACGGGTCCGCCGGTGCGAGCCCTTCAGAGGCCGGTCGAACCACACCTGACGGCGCATCGCAGCAGGCGGCCCATCACAGCAGGCGGCGCATCACAGCAGGCGGCGCATCACAACAGACGGCGCATCACAACAGGCGCAGCGCCGCTCCGATCGAGTCCGCCACCGGCGCGCCGGTCTCCTCCAGCGCCGAGTGGTGCATCACGCCGGTGCTGACCAGGACACACCGGGCACCGACCTGCTCGGCGGCACGCGCGTCGTCCACCACATCCCCGACAAGGACCACCTCGGCCGGATCCAACCCTTGGGCATCCAGATGCTCGACGAGGTGCTCGGCCTTCGAGCCGCCACCGGTTTCGCGGCGCAATCCGTCGATCCGCGCGAACACCTCGGCCAACCCGAACTCGTTGACCAGCGACACGAGTTCATGGTGGAACCACATGGAGAGCAGGGACTGGCTGCCGCCGGCCGCCCGCCAACCGTGCAGCAAGTCGACGGCGCCGTCCGCCAGCCCGCACGTGGGCAACAGCTCGCGATACTCGTTGTGGTACAGCGCATCCAGCTTCGTCCAGCCGTCCTCGTCCAGGGCCCGTCCGAGCAGCCGCTCGTAGCAGCGCACCAGCGGGCGGCTGTACAACGAGCGCCACTCCTGCAAGGTGATCTCCGGGCGGTCGAACGCGGTGCACACGTTGTTCACCGCCGCCACCACGGCATGGTTGTCGTCAAGCAGCGTCCCGTTCCAGTCCCACACGATGTGCCGCGGCTGCGCCTCCGACGTCGCCTCGATACCCATGCGAGCCACCCTAGCGAATGAGACGACCGTACCAAAACAACTAGCCGCAGGAACCACGTTACGTCCGCCACACCGCTCACTGCGCCACGATCCCGGCGAGCGCGTTCCGCGAGCAGGGGGCGGCTAATCGAGTGACCCCGGTACGGCATCGTCCAGCGGGGTGGATTCCGCGCCGGCCGCCCGCAACTCCTCGCGCACCACCCGGAAGGCCAAGCCCTCCGGATAACCCTTGCGGGCCAGCATGCCGACCAGCCGGCGCACCTTGGCCGCGTCGTCCACGGACGAGGAAGCGCTCATCCCGCGCAACTTCTTGCGCACCAGCTCCCGCGCTCGCTCGGCTTCAGCCGCGGAGTCGACCTCGGCCACCGCCTGCGCCGTCACCGCGTCGTCGACCCCTTTGCGCCGCAACTCCGCGGCAAGGGCTTTCCTCCCAAGCCCTTGGTGGGTGTGCCGGGAACGCACCCACATCTCCGCGAAGGACGCGTCATCGACCAGGCCGGCCTTGTCCAGCCGGCCGAGCACGTGCTCGGCGGTGTCCTCCTCGAAACCCTTGCGCAGCAACGCTTGGTGCAGCTCGGCCCGGGTCCGCGGGCGCGAGGTGAGCAACCGCAGACATACATCCTTCGCCTGCCGGATCGGATCCGCCGGTTCCTCTTCCGATCGGTCGTCTCCGCCGCCCTGACCATCGCCCGCGGTGCGCCGCGTTCTCCGTGCCATCGAGACCAGCCCGACTAGAAGTCAACCGGCGCCGGCACCGTCTCGTCGGAGTCCAGTTTCGCGCCGATGCCCAGCTTGTCCTTGATCCGCTTCTCGACCTCGTTGGCCACGTCTGGGTTGTCCCGCAAGAACTTCCGCGCGTTTTCCTTGCCCTGGCCGAGCTGATCGCCCTCGTAGGTGTACCAGGCACCGGACTTGCGCAGGATGCCCTGCTCGACACCGATATCGATCAGCGAGCCCTCGCGAGAAATCCCAATGCCGTAAAGGATGTCGAACTCGGCCTGCTTGAACGGCGGCGCGACCTTGTTCTTCACGACCTTCACGCGCGTGCGGTTCCCGACCGGGTCACCGCCGTCCTTGAGCGTCTCGATCCGCCGCACGTCCAGCCGCACCGACGCGTAGAACTTCAGCGCCTTACCACCGGTCGTCGTCTCAGGACTGTTGTGGACCATGACCCCATCGACGAAGTAGTTGTGATTGCCCTCTACTTCGATGTCGAAGCGGTTCATAGAGCGGGTCTGCGGCTTCTTGTGAATGTCGATGATCCGCGTCGGGACCGGCCGCATTTTGGGGTCGACGAACTGCGGCTGCACACTGAACTGGCCGCGGAACCGGGGCAACAGCTTGTACTCCATGGAAGGATGCACGTACGGAGCGATCATCTCCTGGAAACGAGCCGTGGACGCCGTGGAGAACTGCACCACTGGCACCTGCCGAGCACCACGTATGGTGAGCTTCACGTCGAGATCGTAGGTATCGCGCAGGTACTCGACGAGCCGCTGCTGGGAGCCCTCTGACATAGCCGCTACACAGATTTCAATACGCCCGCTGCCCCCACTGGTCCGCTGCTGAACTCCCTTGGAGCGCACGGTGAAGCAGCCGTCGTCCATATACCAGGTGGCCAGCGACAGCGGTGTGAGCGCCTTGAGGTAATCCCAGGACAGGTGCTTCTTGCCGTCCCCGAAGTACACGGCCTCGCGTAGCTCGTTGAGTTCGGGAAGCGGCGTGAAGTCCGCGAACACCGCACCCTTGGCATTTGTGGAGCGAGTGTGCGGAATGTTGGCGAGCAGCGAGATCTTCCAGTCGACATACTCGGACTGCTTCTTGCCGTGTCCCATTCTGAATCGGACCCCGTTGCGATCACGAAGGTTGGGGGCAAGATATCCATCACCCATAACCGATCCCAGTACGACCTGCCATTGCTGGTCGCTGAGTCGCTCCTGTTCGGCCAGCATCACTCGATCACCGGCAGCCAATTCACCGGCATGCCGCCAGCCGCCCGGGGTGCGGATCAGATGGTTTTCCGTGGCCGCGAACTGGGCGCGGCCGTTGCCTCCCGACTTCGCGACGGTAAACTGGAGAAACTTCTCGGCCGGGCCGTTGTTGAACCAGTCGACCACCTTGCGCGGGACGATGCGATCGGTCGCCGGGTCGTAGGAAAGCACCTCGACCGGCTGCTTCTGGTTGACGATCTTGCCGATCTTTTCCTGGCTGCCATCGGCAAGAGTCACCCGTGTGGAGTAATTGAAACATCCGAACATTACACCGACTTTTTCGCGGAGCTGGTTGATGAACACCGCGGTGGTGCCGGAGTTGCTCAACGCACCGGTGATCTTGCGCAGTGCCTGGCTCATCAGTCGAGCCTGCAGCCCGACGTGCGAGTCACCCATCTCGCCTTCGATCTCGGCGCGCGGCACGAGCGCGGCAACGGAGTCGATCACCAGAATGTCCAGCGCGCCGGAGCGGATCAGCATGTCCGCGATCTCAAGCGCCTGTTCCCCGGTGTCCGGCTGGGATACCAGCAACCCGTCGGTGTCCACCCCAAGCACCTTCGCGTACTCCGGGTCGAGCGCGTGCTCGGCGTCGATGAACGCCGCGATCCCGCCCGCCTTCTGGGCGTTGGCCACGGCGTGCAGGGCGACCGTGGTTTTACCCGACGATTCCGGACCGTAGATCTCCACCACCCGGCCGCGGGGCAGACCGCCGATTCCCAGCGCCACGTCGAGCGCGATGGAGCCGGTGGGGACGACCTCGATCGGCGCCCGCCCCTCGTCGCCGAGGCGCATCACCGATCCCTTGCCGTATTGCTTGTCGATCTGGGCAATGGCCAGTTCGAGCGCCTTGTCCTTGTCCGGTGCTGCTGCCATCTTGAGAATCCACCTCGTTGACTGTGCGACCGACTCGCGCACTGGCTCGAGCCGCTGTGCGTTCCGCTTTATCTGACGCCTTCGACGTTAGGGGCCAGGACCGACAAATCCAGTCGCCGGAGTCGATCTGTGGATAACCGACCCTGGTGTGGACAACATGGTAGACGAACATCTGTTCGAGGTCGGAAGTGACACGCCCAGCGGGTAGGATTTTCCGCTTCGCCTTCGAGGCTCGAGGGCTCGACGGGAACTCAACGGGGCTCAACGACGTTCCGACGGGATCTCGAAGTCGTCGCACACCGCACGCCATACTTCCTTGGCCGGCAGCCCTGCGTCCAATGCCTGATCCACGGTGCGGCTGCCGAGAGCACTCATCACGTGGTCGCGGGCGAGCATCTCGGCCCGCACCTCGCCGAACTCCTCGGCCATCAGCCTTCGAAACACCGTGATACGCATCGAAGACCAGCCTAATACCGTGACAGCGTCCGCCGCCCGCCGATCCTGGCGGGCGGACGGCGGACGGACGGCGAGGCACTACCCTGAGAAGCCCGCGACGATCTTGGTGAACTCCCACGGCTGCTGGTCGATGCCGCCGCAGGACGACGGATCCCCGGAACACGGGCGGTCCCGGTTGACCGACCAGAACGTGAACCGGCCGAGCCCCTTCTGCTTGGCATAGTCGGCCATTTTCTGGAACGCCGCCTGCTCGACGATCTCACCGCTGTCCGTCTTGCCGTTCATCGAGGAGATCCCGACGTGCGCGTAGGCCTCCGCATCGTCGTACCCGAACGCGGATTTGACCTGCTCCGCCAGCGCATCGGTGGCCCGGATGGTGTCCTGCGCCATGTCGCTACCGCCGAAATTGAACGGCATCTGCGTCCACACGTCCACGTTCGATCCGATCTCCGCCGCCCTGCTGAGCAGCCGCTTGCCCCAGTAGTTCGGACCGCTGGCCGTGGTGCTGAAAGTGATCACCGTCCGCAGGCCGGGGTTGGCTTCCTTGACGATCTTCAGCGCTTCCAGCACGCGATCCTGGACGGCTTCGTTTTCGAACTCGGTGGCCTCGATGTCGATGTCGATCGCCGACAGGTCGTACGCGTCGATCACCTTCTGGTATGCCCCGGCCAGTGACTGCGGGTCCTGGCACGCCTCGCCCAGTTTGTTGCCGGACCAGCCGCCGATCGACGGCATGACATCGCCGCCGGCCGCGCGGATCTCGTCGATGGCGTCCTTGTCCTGCCCATCCAGTGCCCGCGTGCCGTCCCACGCCGGGTTACAGCCGCCGTCGGACAGGATGAACGCCAGGGTGAAGTCCTTGACCCCGGTCGCGTTCATCACCTCGGACGGCGCCGGCGGGTTCGCCCACCCGGTGTAGAGGTAGGGCGAAGCGCCGATCGGGCTGGCCGCCAGCGCGGACCGATCGCCGAGAAGGGCGGGTTGCTCGTTGCTCAGCGCGGGCCCGGCCGCGGTGGCGGCCAACGCCACCGCGGCTCCGGTGCCCAGCATCGCAAGCAAAGTTCCTCGAACCATGTTTTTCTCCATTTCACATTTCAGCGACGTTGGGTGTGCATGGCGCTGACCGTGACCGTCAGTACCTCCGGATCACCAGCGATGACCGCGCCGCTGAAATCCACCCCTTCGGGTGCGACATCGTCGTACGGAAACGCATAACCCCGGTTGTCCGGCAGATTCTGGTGCACGATTCGCGCATAGTGATTGGTCGCGGAATTCTGGTAGAAGTTATTCGGATCCTCACCGTGCGGCTGGTTCGGATTATCCCGTAGTGTCGTGCGATTCAGCGCCGCGGCCAGCCGGGGAACAATGGCTTTCCGTACATCGCTGTCGCCCTCTTTGATCTGGAAAGGACCGGTATCGCAGCTGAACACATCTGCGGTCACCGGCTTACCGAAACTTTCCGCACCGTCGAACGTCAATTTTCCGTCGCCGCCCACTTTTCCGTTGACCTTGCCCAGTTCCGGCCGCTGGGTGTCCACGGTGAGCGTCTCGCCGGTGTATTTCTGCCACGCCTCGTCGATGTAGCCGGCCAGGTAATCGGTGAACAGGTCTTCCCGGTAATGCGGGCTGACGACCCGGACCGGACCGTCACCGTGCACCAGCTGCCCCCATTCGGCATCCTGCTGCTTGGCCAGCTCCCCGGCGATCACGTCGATCGCACCAGCCGGCAGGCCCGCTACGGTCTGCTCACCGGACGAGCTGGTCGTCAGGTATAGCCCGAGTGGAATCGAAACGAAATCGACGTAACTGATGTTGGCGTACAGCTGCGTGTCGTTGAACGTGAACTCGCAAAAGCTCCAGTTCTTCTGATAATTCGCGTCGTTCTCGTCGAGGAAACTGGGAGCCACCAGGGCCGGACCGGGGTTGACGAAGAACTCGAGTTTCTCCTCGGTCGCGATGTAGACACGGGCGCCCGACATCCGAGGAACGGTGAGCTCGGTACCCGACCCTTGCAACGGAATCGCGCAGTCCTCCAGCGGCGTTTGCTCGGCGGGAGACGGTGGGTAATACGGCGTCCCGTCCGGTTTCAGCACCACAATTCGGTCGTCCGGAGAAGTTCCGGTGACATACGCGTACGCCGCACCCGCACCGGAATCGTTCACCACCCTCAACGTGAACGTATCCGGAGCGGCCGCCGCGCTCGCCTGAAACGGAAGAAAGCGCCCCAATACCGGCGCGGCCAGCGCAGCCGCCGAAACACCGAGCATGGATCTGCGGGAAATCACGAGGAATTCTCCAAACAAGTTCGGAATTGACGCACGTGATCGTGTGGCACCGCGCAAACGTGGCGCTAACGTCCGGCTAACGTCGTGCCGGCGCGGCGATCGGCTGCGCGTCGAGGCGCTGCTGCATCTCGACCGCTTCGTCCCTGCCGATCTTCGCGTACAGTTCGCGCGCCCGTTCCCACCCGAGCCGCGCGTACCGGGGATGCTCCGTTCGCTGGAGCACGTCGCCGATCCGATGGAAGATCACCGCGCGACCGTGCGTATTACCCAGCAGGTGCGCGATGTCGCCGGAACGCCGGTAGCCGCGCAGCGCCTCCGGCCAGCGGCCGAGCGCCTCCAGCGCCTGGGCGCGCACGTAGTGCACCACCGCGGCCACCGCCGGTTCGGGCACCTCGCCAAGCAGGTCGAACGCCGTGCCGGTGCAGTGCAGTGCCTCCACCGGCTCGCCACGCCGCAGCCGTGCCTCACCGAGATTGGCCCACGCCAACGCTTGCTGCGCGGGGTTGCCGAGGCGCTCGGACAGCTCGATGGCGATCCGGTAGTGCTCGATCGCCTCGTCCCACTCGGCGAGCATCGTCGCGCAGTTGGCCAGCCGCTCGTGGCAGTGCACCCGGATCTCCGGGGCGACGAAGCGCTCCGCGAGCCGAACGCAGTCCCGCAGCAGCGGGATCGCCTCCTGGTAGTTCCGCTGCTCGATCAGCGCGGAACCGAGGTGGTTGAGCAGCTCCACCTCACCTTCACGGGCACCGGCCGCCCTGGCGGCACGCAGCCCGATCTCCATGCCGCCGCGGCCGTAGTGCGTGTTGCCGCGCAGGTTGTACAGCAGAGAGGTGTTCGCCGCCAGCCGCCACACCCGTTCCGGTTGGCAGCCGGCCGCCCGTTCCAGCAGCTCCCGGATCCCGGCCTCTTCGGTCTCGAACCAGCCAAGGGCCTGCGGCGCATCGTTGAGCACCGGCAACGACCCGGCAGGGAAACGCACCGCGGGGTGCACACCGGGCAGCAGTGGGAGCACGGTGCTGGTGGCCTGCCGGGTGGCGTCCAGGTAGTAGTCCAGCAGCCGGCTGAACGCCTCATTCCGCACCGCGCCGGGTAGTTCGCCGGCCAGCTGATTCCCGTAGAGCCGGGCAAGATCGTGCCGAACGAAACGGTCCCCGCCGAGGTCGGTGTACAGATTCGCGGCCACGAGTTCGTCGAGCAGCTCCCGGGTGCGGGCCGGCGACGATCCGGCCATGGCGGCCGCGGCATGCACGGTGACCTGGGCACAGGGGTGGAGTCCGAGCATCGTGAACAGCTCGGCCGCGGGTTCGGTCAGCACCCGCACGCTTGCCGCCAGCGCCGCCCGCACGCTCGCGGACGGATCGCTGGTGGAAAGCCCGTCCAGCCTGCCGTGCTCGCCGGACAGCTCGGAAACCAGGGCGGCGACACCCGGCGCGGGCGGGCTGGACAGCCGTGCGGCGGCCACCCGCAGCGCAAGCGGCAGGCATTCGCACAGCCGCGCCAGTGCTTCCGTCGCGGTGGGCTCGGCATGCACGCATTCCGGGCCGGCGATGTTCTCGATCAGCTCGACGGCGGCGTTCAGCGGCAGCGGCGGCACCGGCAACCGAGCGGCGCCGTCCCGGATCGCCAGCCCGTCCAGCCGGTGCCGGCTGGTCACCACGACCGCGCAGTCACCGCCGGGTAGCAGGGTGCGCACCACGGTGTCGTCGGCCGCGTTGTCAAGGACGACGAGCAACCTGCGCCCGGCAAGCGTGGTGCGCAGCAGCGCCGCACGTTCCGTTTCGTCGTCCGGGATCCGGTGATCGCTCACTCCCAGCGCGTGCAGGAAGCCGAGGAGCGCGTCGGTTGGCGCCAGCGGCTCGCCCGCGTCGAAACCGCGCAGGTCGACGAACAGCCGGCCGTCCGGGAACTCGTGCGCGATGCGGTGCGCCCAGTGAACGGCGAGGCTGGTCTTGCCGACCCCTGGCGGACCGGTCAGCACCAGCACCGGGGCGGGCTGGTGCCGGACGTGCTCGTCCATCCAGCGCAGCTCCGTCTCCCGCCCGGTCCACCCGGTGCCGACGCGGGGCAGCTGCGCGGGAACGGCGCCAGGTCGTGCGCTGTCTGGCCGCGCCGATTCCGGCCGTGGGTCGGCGGCACCGCGCAACACGGTCTGGTACGCCTCACGCAGGGGCATGCCGGGGTCCACGCCGAGCTCGGTGGCAAGGCTTTCCCGGACGCGGTGGTACACGTCGATCGCCTCGGCCTGCTGTCCCTGCTGATACAGCGCCAGGACGAGGGCACGGGCCAGCGGCTCCCGCAGCGGGTTGGCGACGAGCTCGGCATGCAGTTCGTCAAGCAGTTCGTGGGAGCGGCCGGCGGCGAGCAGGTGCTCGGCGAGCCGCTCGAGCGCGCTCAGTCGCTGCGCCTCAAGCGGTCTGGCGTACACGTCCCGCAGGCCGCTGCCCGGCACGTCAACCAGCGCCGGTCCCCGCCAGAGCGCCAGGCCTTCGCGCAGCAGCTCGCTCGCCTGCTCCGGGTGCGCGGCGGCGGCCTCCTCGAAGAGGCAGCGGAACCGGTGCACGTCCACCTCGTGCGGCGCCGCGCGCAGCAGATAGCCGGACGCGCGGGTCTCGATCGGCATGGCCGTACCGAGCGCCCTGCGCAACCAGGAGATGTGGCCCTGCAGCGCGGTTTTGGCCGAGTGCGGCGGATCGTGCCCCCAGATCAGGTCGACCAGTTGCTCGACCGGAACCACTCGATCGTGCTCGAGCGCCAGCGCGGCGAGCACGGCTCTTCGTTTCCCAGCGCCGATGATCACCGGTCGGTCGTCGGCGCCGAGTAATTCCATTGACCCCAACATTCGCAGCCGCAATTCCCATTACCTCTCGAATCGCCCCAGGTCGGACACGAGCGGTAACGATGCCAACACCGGCATATCGCGGGAAGCCGCTGAATGTCGGCACTCGGCGGGCGGTAGCGACAGGGCGCTATGCGGAAATGACGCGCGCGAGCAGGAACCCGTCGTGTCCCTTGGTGCCGACGGTCTGCAACGCGGTGGCGCTCACCCGCGGTTCGGCGGCGATCATCTCGCCCAGCCGGCGCACGCCCCGCACCAACGGGTCGTCGCTGGCCTCGTCGATCACCGCACCGTGCCGCACCACGTTGTCCACGACGATCACGCTGCCCGGCCGGGAAAGCCGGAGCGCCCAGGAGAAGTAGTCCGGATAGCTCGGCTTGTCGGCGTCGATGAAGATCATGTCGAACGGGTCGTGCCGCTCGTCGGCGAGCTGCGGCAACGTGTCCATCGCCCGCCCGACCAGGATCTCGACCTGATCGGCCAACCCGGCGCGGGCGATGTTGCCGCGCGCGAGGGCGGCGTGCCTGGGGTCGACCTCGAGCGTGACGAGGCGCCCGCCTGGCGGCAGCGCACGCCCGAGCCAGATGGTGCTGTAGCCGCCGAGCGTGCCGATCTCCAGGATGTCCCGCGCCCCGTGCAGCTGGGCCAGCAACCGCAGGAATTCACCTTGGTTCGGGGCCACCGCGATGGCGGGAAGGCCCGCGGCCGCACTGGCCTCCAGCGCCGCGTCCAGTGCGGGATCCGGTGGAACCAGCAGGTCGGTGAAGTAGCGATCAACGGCCGTCCACAGTTCCTGAGTCACGCCGCAACTTTCTCACGAGCACGCACCACATGCCCGGCGCGGATCTCCACGTCGAGCACCGATCCCTCGCCGAGCCGGCAGGTCAGCGTCACGGCACCGGCGTCGAACTCGCCTGCTTGCCGGGCCCACTCCAGCCACACCACGGCGTCCGGGGCCGGCCCGGTGAGCGGCTCGCCTGCCAGGCCCCACGCCGCCGTCACGCCGGTGACACCCAGCAGGTAGTACCGCAGTGACCACGGCATGGCGGCCAGCTCGCCAAGCACCCGCAGCCCGCTTTCCTCGTCCGGCACGATGAACGGGCCGTTGCCAGCCGGATCGACGCGCAGCACCACACCCTCGCGGGCCTCCCGAGGTGCTACCGAGAGCCGTCCGGACGATTCCGCGGCGAACTCGGGGACGGCTGGACCCCACGGCCGGACCGCGGCGACGAGCTCACCCAGCCCACCGCACATCGTCGTGGCACCGGTAGGGCCGATCACCACCCATCCGCCGCTGGCAGCCACCACCCGCACGCCCGGCCTTGCGACCAGCCGGGTGACCGCGGTGGCCGCCGCGCTTCGCGCGGCGAGGTCCGTGAACCACCGCCTCGACCAGTCCACAGTGGACCCTTCTCCGCAGGCACCACACATCTACGGCATCACGTCCCCGGCGTTCGGCCCGAGCGTCTGCCCCACGAACAGGTTCCCGCCCGGATCACTTGCCAGCAGCACGGCGACCGGCGCGACCTCGTCGGGCGTGCCGAACCGGCCGAGCGGTAGCTCCGCGCGCTTGGCCGCCTTCCACCGCTCGGTGATGCCGTCCACCATCGGGGTCTCGATCGGGCCGGGCGCGATCGCGTTCACCAGCACACCGTGCTCGGCGACCTCGAGCGCGAGCGACTTGGTAAGACCGATGACGCCCGCCTTGGCCGCCGAGTAGTGCGCGAGCGATCGGCCGCCCTTGATGCCGAGCTGGGAGGCGACGTTGATGACCCGGCCCCAGCCGCGTTCCACCATCGCCGGCACGACCTCGCGGCAGCATAGGAACACCCCGGTGAGGTCGATCGCGAGGGTTTCCGACCAGGTCGCGGTTTCCATCTCGACGAGCGGCGCCTCGGTGAGGATGCCGGCCGAGTTGACCAGAATGTCGATGCCGCCGAGCCGCCCGGTCGCCTCGGCTACCGCGGCTCGCACCGAATCCTCGTCGGTGACGTCGAGGTGCACCTCGGCATCCTTCCGGTCGGCGACCACCACGCGGGCACCCTCCCTGAGGTATGCCCGCGCGATGGCGTGGCCGATCC
The DNA here is from genome assembly GCA_009379845.1 of Pseudonocardiaceae bacterium. GTDB lineage: Bacteria > Actinomycetota > Actinomycetes > Mycobacteriales > Pseudonocardiaceae > Tamaricihabitans. The sequence continues at coordinate 40,562 of WHSZ01000022.1, forward strand.
CGCCGGCGCCGCCAACCACCAGCGCGGCGCGATTTTCCAGTGCTGGCAACGGAGACCTCCTCAAGCCGGCATGCGGACGGTCAGCCCACCGTCCACGACGATGCTCTGCCCCGTCACGTAGGACGCTTCCGGTGAGGTCAGGAAGCGGATCACCGCGGCTGCCTCGTCCGGCTGGCCTGCCCTGCCGAGCGGGATGCCCTCGCCGGCCCGTTCAAGGCCGTCCGGGCCTAGCGAGTTCACCGGGTCAAGCGACTGGGGCGTGACGATGTACCCGGGAATCACCGTGTTCACCCGGATGCCGCGCGGCGCGAGCTCGACGGCGAGGCTGCGGCACAGGCCGAGCACGCCGGCCTTCGCGGCGCCGTAGTGCGCGTGCTCGCCCCAGCCGTACACCCCTCCGGCGATGGAGGACACCGCGACCATCGAACCGCCGTCCATGCGCGCGGCGGCGGACCGCAGCGTGCGCAGCACGCCGGTGAGATCAACGGAAAGCATGTCGTGCCATGCCTCGTCGGTCAGCTCGGCGAGCGCTGCCCTGCGCAGCACCCCGGCGCCGGCCACCGCGATGTCCAGCCGGCCCCACTCGTCGACGGCGCGCTGGGCGAACGCCTCCACCTGCGACGGATCCCGCACGTCCAGCTCGTGCACGACGCACTCGCCGCCGGCGTCCGCCACGGCCTTCGCCGTCCCCGCTGGATCGTGCGGGTCGCCGGGGAACGACCCGAGCACGGTGCGCACCCCGGCTCGGGCATAGCCGACGGCGAGCGCGCGACCGATCCCGCTCGCCGCCCCCGTGACGATCGCGACAGGTGAGTCCACTTCGGACACGGAACCTCCTCAGCCTTCCAGGGTTCGCACCTTGCGGGCGCCGAGCATCACCAGGCCGGAAAGGAACGTGCCGAGCGCTCCGACCAGCAACGCCGCCTGCCCCCAATCCGCACCGGAAGCGAGCATCGACGTGACGATCACGCCAGCCACGATCGCGCCCGGCTGGGACAGCGCGTTCAGGAACGACGTTCCGGTGGCACGGCACTGGGTGTCATAGCACTCGCCCATGTAGAACAGCAGCGGCGCGTACGGGCCGACGAGGAAGAACATCCCGAGCGAGTATGCCACCACGACGGCGAGCGTCCCGGTGGCCAGCGTGAGCATCAGCGTGAACGACACACCGGACGCCAGCCAGCCGAACACGATGACGTTGCGGCGCCCGAACTTGTCGCCTGCCCAGCCGTGGAACACGTAGCCGACATAGCCGACCGCGTTGACCACGATCAGCAGCAGCAACGAGTTCGAGAAGCTCACGTCCTTGCTCGCGGTGAGCACCGTGGTGCCGAGCACGCTGAACACCTGGATGCCGAACCAGTTCACGAACCAGGCGAAACCGAGCACCAGCGTGTTGCGCAACGCCGGGCCGCGGAAGATCGACACCAGCGGGGTAGACCGCTGGTCGGCAACGCCGTACTCGTTGGCCAACTTGGTCGCCTCGCTGGCCAGCCCTTCCTTGCGCAGCCGCCGCAACCGGTCCTGCAACTCGAACTGCGGACTCTCCTTGAGTCCCCTGCGCACCAGCGCGATCACCACGGCGGGGAACACCGCGAGCAGGAAGACCCCGCGCCAGCCGACAAGCGGGAGGAAGATGGCGACGAACGCGGAAGCGAGCAGCACACCGAGCGGCCAGCCGCCCTGCACCAGGCTGTAGATCAGCCCGCGGTGTTTCTTGATCTTCTCGTCCTCGGTGACCGCGTAGATCTCGTTGAGGTAGGTGGCGTTCACCGCCTGCTCGGAAAGCCCGAGGCCGCCAAGAGCGCGGACCCCGACCAGGTAGCCGACGTTGGGGGTGGCCGCGGTGGCCGCCGAGGCCAGCGCCGTGCCGGACACCGTGAGGATCATCCCCTTGCGGCGGCCGATCCGGTCCACGATCGGCCCGACGGCCAGCGCCACGACCGCGGTGCCGATCGAGACCAGAGTGGACACAAGGGAGGCGGTGGATTCGTCCCAGCCGAAATATCCGGCTATCTCCGGCAGCATTGTGCCGAACAAGATGTAATCGTAAACGGCGAACATCCACGCGAAGAACGCGATGACGGTCGCTTTCCGGGTGGCGCCAACACCTACCCGCGGAAATGATTTCGTGGCGCCGTCGGGGGTTTCTGCTGAGACGCCAGGCGGAACTGCGGACATGAGATCGCCCTTCTCGAACGAACTGGAACAGCTGAACAGAACTCTGTGAAATTCCAAAAATCACACAGTCCGCGGCATCGCGGCGCGCGTGGTTATCGAGGAAAGCGGGCGAGGAAATCGTCCGCGATCTCGTCGAACGTCACCCAGCGGACACCGTCGTGACCGCTGATGTGCGCGATGAGGCGCTCCAGCATGAGCAGTGTTTGCGGGCGCCCTGAGACGTCCGGGTGGATGGTCATGGTGAAGGCCGCGTAGTCCATTTCGCGGTACACCCAGTCGAATTGGTCGCGCCAGATTTCTTCGAGCTGGCGCGGGTTCACGAAACCGTGGCTGTTGCCGCTCGCCTTCACGAACATCATCGGGGGCAAATCGTCGAGATACCAGTTCGCCGGGATCTCCACTAGCCCGGTTTCGGTGCCGCGTTCGAGCGGCTTCATCCAGTCTTCGGCCCGCCGGGAATAGTCGATCTTCGTCCAGGTATCACCGACCCGCACGTAGTACGGGGTGAAATCGTTGTGCATGAGCGAGTGGTCGTACTTGATGCCCCGCTCGAGGAGCAGTTCGTTGGTAACCGGCGAGAATTCCCACCACGGCGCGACATATCCGGTCGGCCGGCCGCCGGTGACCTTCTCGATCAGCTCGATGCTGCGATCCAGGATCGCGCTCTCCTGATCCCTCGTCATCGCGATCGGGTTCTCGTGCGAATAGCCGTGCGCACCGACCTCGTGACCCGCTTCGACAACCATCCGCGTCTGGTCGGGGAACGTTTCGATGGAATGTCCCGGGATGAACCAGGTGGTGCGCAGATCGTTGCGTTCGAACAAGCGCAGTAGCCGCGGTACGCCGACCTCGCCGGCGAACAGGCCGCGGGAGATATCGCACGGCGAATCCTCCCCGCCGTACGAACCGAGCCAACCGGCGACCGCGTCCACGTCGACGCCGAACGCCACGAGTATTTCTTTGGCCATGGTCAGATCCTTTCGGTTGCGAATGAGCGCGCGCGTAACTCCGCGCGGACCCGCGCCGGATCGCGGTGGCAGCCGAGCAGCGCGGTGAGCAGCATGCGTGCCTGCGAGGTACGAAGGTTTCCGGTCGGCACCGCCCCGGCCTCGACGAGATCCATCCCGCCGCCGTTGCCGTACAGTTCGACGACCGGCCCGGCGTGCACCCGGGTGGACAACGCGACGACGACCCTGGCATCGGTCAGCCGCGCCACCGCGTCCCGGACCTCGGGGTTCGCGTTCCCGGCACCGGTCGCTTCCAGCACTACACCGGTGGCACCCGCGCCGGCCACGGCGTCGAGCGCCACCGTGTCGGTGCCCGGATAGCAGGCGACGGCGTCGACCCGAACGCCGTCCAGCTCGAAGGCGCTCAAGTCCAGTGCCGGCAACCGCGCGGGTGTGGCGGACACCTCGACGGCTCCGTCGAGCACCCACCCGATCGGCCCGCCGTCCGGTGCGGCGAACGCGGCCGGCGCCACGGTGTGCGCCTTGCGAGAGCCGCGGGCGGCGAAGATCCGGCCGTCGAAGGTGATCAGTGTGCCGCGCTCCCGCGCCGTGCGGGCGGCGGCGACCGTGATGGCGTCCGCGAGATTGCGGGGGCCGTCGCTGTCCGGTGCGTCGGCCGGCCGCTGCGCGCCGGTGAACACCACCGGCCGGGGATCGGCGTGGAAAAGCTCGGTGAGGTACGCCGTTTCCTCCATGCTGTCCGTGCCGTGCGTGACGACGACGCCGAGCACGTCCGGGTCCGCCAGCGCCGCCGCTACCTGCCGGGCCACCTCCCGCATGTCCCACGGCGTCAGCAGGAAACTGCCGAGGCAGAACACGTCGACCCCGTGCAGCGCCACGCCGGGATCGACCGGCAGGCGTGCCAGCAGTGCGTTCGCGTCGTCCTTTGCGAACCCGGCTCCTCGCTCGTCCCGGCGGCTCGCGATGGTTCCACCGGTGGAGAGGACGACGACTCTGGGCACCTGATGACCTCCTGAGACCGAACCCAAACGTTTGGGCCAAACGTTTGGGTATCATGCCTATCGTGGCCGGCAGAAGTCAATGGATCCGCTGTTACGATCCTGGGAACCGACCACAGTGGGCGAGTCAGCGTCGTAACCGGAACGGCTGGAGGCCGAGCGAACAGTGGGCGGGGACAAGGGGGACAAGTCCGCACCGGTGACCCTACGGATGCTCGCGGATCGGTTGGGGGTACACGTTTCCACGGTGTCCAGGGTGCTGCACGCCAAGCCGCACGAGAGTCACCGCGCGGCATCGAGCGCGACCGTGGAACGGATCAGGAAGCTTGCCGACGACCTCGGGTATCAGCCCAACCCGCACGCCACCAGCCTGCGGACCCAGCGCAGCAACCTCGTCGGCGTGCTGGTGCCCCGGCTGTCCGACATCGTGCTGGCGACCATCTATGAGGGAATCGAGGAGGCGGCAGCCGAGCAGGGCCTTTCCACCTTCGTCACGAACACCCTCGACGATCGCGAGCTGCAGCGCTCGCACACCGAGATGATGCTGGCGCGGCGGATAGACGGGATGATCTTCGGGGACGCCTACATCGACGCCGAGTTCCTCGCGGGGTTCGCCCGGCGCGGTGTGCCGTTCGTGCTGGTCAGCAGGCGCGCCGCGGAGTATCCGTCGGTGACCTGCGACGACTATCTCGGTGGCCGCATGCTGGCCGAGCACCTGCTTGAGCTCGGCCACCGCGACGTCGCGGTGATCGCGGGCGAGCCGTACGCCAGCACCGGGATCGACCGCACGGCCGGTTTCGTCGACGGCTACGCCGAGGCCGGCGTCGAGATCCAGGCGGAAAAGATGGTGCACTCCCGTTTCGATGCCAGGGGTGGCCACCTCGCGGCCGATCAGCTGCTGGAAACCGGCGCGGCGCCTTCGGCGATCTTCGCGGTGAACGACTTCGCGGCGATCGGCGCGTTCGGCGCGCTGCGCGACCACGGGCTGCGGGTCGGCGTTGACGTCGCCGTGGCAGGCTTCAACGACACCCCGCTCGCCGTCGAGCTGCCGGTGCCGCTGACCACGGTGCGCTCGCCCATGCACGAGATGGGCCGGCGCGGTATCGAACTGCTCGCGCGGCTGCTCGGCGGCGAGGAGGTGGTATCCGAGCGGCTCCGGCCCGAGCTCATGGTGCGGGCCTCGACCGTGGGCTTCGGCGATCCGGACAGTCCGTAGACTGGCGGCATGTTGCTTGCCCAGGAAACCGGTATCGGCTCGGGCTGGCTGGAACTCGCCTCGATCGCGGTGCTGGTGTCGGCGATCATCGTCGGGATCGTCGCGTTGCGGAACCGGCGCAAGCGCTGAGCTTCCGAGCCGCCGTTCAGGGCCGCCGTTCGGGCACGGATGCCGCCGTCAGGCCCCTCCGTCGATGCCCGGCTGCACGCTCTTCTCGAAGACGTCCGCGAGGTCGTTGGGACCCATCGGATCGGCACCGAGGTTCGGTTTGAGGATGTAGCCGAACACCGGGCGATCCTTGACCCGGAAGATCAGCACCGAGAGGTTGTTCCCCTCGGTGGCCCGGTACCGGCCTTCCAGCCCGTTGCCCTTCCAGTCGGCCTCCACGGCGTTGCCCCTCGCCCCGGAGATCTGCTCCATGGTCTTGGCCGTAGTGTCCACTTGGGACTCTGAGGAGGCGTGGTTGTAGACGATCGTGCCGCCGTCCAGGTCGTCCAGCCGGCAGGTCACCATCACCGAGCCGAGCGTGCCGGTGTCCGCTCCGGTGCCAGCACCGAGCCCCTGCTGGCAGTCGCCTCGATCCGCCACGCCGCCCGCGAGCTGGCGCATGCACGTGGTGAATCCCTGCTCGTCCTTCTCACCCGGCTGCTGGCAATCCGCCGCGCTGGGCAGTTCGTCGGCGGACGGCCAGAACATCCAGGTGGCCACCGCACCCACGGCGAGCACCACGGCCACGGCCGTGCCGATCAGCAACCCCTTCTTGCTCCGGTTGCGTCGCTGCGGTTGCTGACCGGGCTGGGCAGGATAGCCGGCAGCGGAGTAGTTCGGCGGCGCCGCTCCCGCTCCCTGCGGCGCCGCTCCCTGCGGCCCGCCAGCGGGCGGACCGGCATGCTGCGCGGCGGCCGGCCGGTAGCCCGGCATCCCCTGAGCTGGCGCCGATTGCTGCGGGAATCCACTTGGCGGCTGCGAATGGGTGGCCGGTGTGCCCGGCTGCCCGCCGTACCCCGCGGCCGGTGCGGGCCCGACCACCCCGCCGAGATCGTGGGTGCGCATGCTGAGGCCCTCGTTGGCCACGTGATGCGCGCCGAGGGCGACAGCGGTTTCCGGCTGGTCGAGGCTGGTGGGCACCACCCGAAGCTGCTCGCCGATCAGGGTGGCCACCAGCGGCATCCGGCTGGAGCCCCCGACGAGGTAGATGCCGGCGAGCTTGTCGGGAGTCGTTCCGCACGAGCGGATCGTGCCGGCCAGCAACTCCACGCTGCGCAGCAGGCTTGGCCGGACGAGCGCCTCCAGCTCCGCGCGGGTGATCAGCACGTCGTCGAACGGCTCTGGCATGGGCACCTCGGTCTGCGGGTGCCTGGAGAGCGCCTCCTTGGCCTCCTTCACGTCCTCCCGCAGCGCGCGCTGGGCCCTGCGGTCCCCGGTGGATTCCGGGCGGAGCAGCCGCTGCCAACGATGCGGGTCGCGGAACGAGACATGCCGGCCGACGTGCTCGAGTAGCGCCTGGTCCACGTCCAGCCCGCCGAGATCGGGGAGCCCGCCCTCGGCGAGCACCGCGAAGCCGTGCTGGGTGGCGCCGACGACCGCCACGTCGAAGGTGCCGGCGCCGAGGTCGTACACCGCGAGGGACTGGCCGGGCCCGAGAGCCTGGCCGGACAGCGACGCGTAGTGCGCGGCGGCCGCGACCGGCTCCGGCACCAGCGCGAGGTTGGAGCCGAGGCCGGCCTGCCGCGCGGCGGAAAGCAGCACGTTGCGGCGCACCGGGCCCCACTGCGCGGGGTGGGTCAGCCGCACCTCATCCGGGATCGAACCGCCGAGCTGGCGGGAGGTCTCCTCGTTCACCCTGCGCAGCACCGCACCGAGCGCGTCGGTCACGGACACGACGTTGTCGCCGAGCAGCAGGTTTCCCTCGTCCACCCGGCGCTTGGGGTTGGGCTCGAACCGCGAAGGGTCCAGCCGGGCCCGCCGCTCGGCGTCCCGCCCGACCAGCAGAGTGCCGTCCTCGTCGGCGAATACGGACGACGGCATGGTCGCGGAACCGTCCACCTCGACGACTCTTGGTGGGCGCCCGTGTGCGGACAGTACTGCCGCGGTGTTGGACGTGCCGAGATCCACCGATAGGACCCGCACTCCCCGCTCCCCTCGTCGCCACTGAACCGACCGGCCGCCCGGAGCCGGCCGGTTTCGTGCGTGATGTTGCCATGCCGGCTGGCGTGCGTGGATCGACCCCGCCGGATCGCCGTCCCGGCGACACCAACGTGCCGTTCATGCGGACGCGATTCTTATTGTCGGAGGGGTGGCGCAGTATGGGGGCATGGACGCACTCGAACCGTTCTCCGCCGCCACCCGGCAGTGGTTCACGAGTGCCTTCGCCGCGCCGACCGGCGCACAGGCCGGCGCGTGGCAGGCCGCGGCGGCAGGGGAACACGCCCTGGTCGTGGCGCCGACCGGATCCGGCAAGACGCTCGCCGCCTTCCTCTGGGCGCTTGACCGGCTTTCCGTCGAGGGCAAGCCCGCGGAACGCACCCGCCGCTGCCGGGTGCTGTACGTCTCCCCGCTCAAAGCGCTCGCGGTGGACGTCGAGCGCAACCTGCGCGCGCCACTGACCGGCATCCGGCAGGCCGCGCAACGGCTGGACCTGCCCCGCCCGGACATCACCGTCGGGATGCGCACCGGCGATACCCCCGCCGAGGATCGCCGCGCGTTCACCCGCAAACCGCCCGACGTGCTCGTGACCACGCCCGAGTCGCTGTTCCTGCTGCTCACCTCGGCAGCCAGGGAGTCGCTGCGCGGTATCGAAACGGTGATCGTGGATGAGGTGCACGCCGTCGCGGGGACCAAGCGGGGTGCCCACCTCGCGCTGTCGTTGGAACGGCTGGACGATCTGCTGCCGCGACCGGCGCAGCGCATCGGGTTGTCGGCGACGGTTCGCCCTGTCGATGAGGTCAGCGCGTTCCTGGCCGGCGGCCGGCCGGTCCGCGTCGTGCAGCCGGAGTCGGCGAAGACCGTTGAGGTGCGAGTCGAGGTGCCGGTCGAGGATCTGACCAACCTCGACTCGGACGACGAGCGCGTACAGGGCACCTCGATCTGGCCCGCGGTGGAGCGCCGGGTGCTGGATCTGGTCCGGCAGTATCGGTCCACGATCGTGTTCGCCAACTCGCGTCGGCTCGCGGAGCGGCTGACCTCCAAGCTGAACGAGCTGGCAGCGGAGAACCCGAGCTATCCGGCCGATGTGGGGCGCTTCCCTGCCGAGGCGATCGCCGAGTCGGGGTGGGCGGCCGGCGTCGACACCGCACAGGACGGCGGCACCGTCGCCAAGGCACACCACGGCTCGATGTCAAAGGAGCAGCGCGTCCGGGTGGAGGAGGAGCTGAAATCCGGGCGGCTGCCCTGCGTGGTGGCCACCTCCTCGCTGGAGCTGGGCATCGACATGGGCGCGGTTGATCTGGTCGTGCAGGTGGAGGCGCCGCCGACGGTGGCGTCCGGGCTGCAGCGCGTCGGGCGGGCCGGCCACCACGTCGGCGCGGTGTCCACCGGCGTGATGTTCCCGAAGTTCCGGGGGGATCTGGTGTCCTGCGCGGTGGTCGCCGAGCGGATGAGCGCCGGCGCGATCGAAGCGCTGCGCTATCCCCGCAACCCGCTTGACGTGCTCGCCCAGCAGATCGTCGCGATGGTCGCGATGGACTCCTGGGAGGTGCCAGCGCTCTCGGACGTGGTGCGGCGAGCCGCGTCGTTCGCCGGATTGCCGGATTCCGCGCTGCAGTCGGTGCTCGACATGCTCGCCGGGCGGTATCCGAGCGAGGAGTTCGGCGAGCTGCGGCCACGGATCACCTGGGATCGGGTAACCGGCACGCTGCACCCACGGCCAGGGTCGCAGCGGCTGGCCGTCACCTCCGGCGGCACCATCCCGGACCGCGGGCTGTTCACCGTCACCACGCCAGCCGAGGAGGGCCGCCCCGGCTCCAAGGTTGGCGAGCTCGACGAGGAGATGGTCTACGAATCCAGGGTCGGCGACACGGTGCTGCTCGGCACCAGTTCGTGGCGGATCACCGACATCACGCACGACCGTGTCATCGTGCTGCCGGCGCCGGGCGAACCGGCACGGATGCCGTTCTGGAAGGGCGATGCGCCAGGGCGTCCGCTCGAGCTCGGCCGCGCCCTCGGTGCCTTTCTCCGCGAGTTGTCCACAATGGACACGTCGGCGGCGCGCGAGCGGGCGGCGGCAGCCGGGCTGGACGAGTGGGCGATCGACAACCTGCTCGGTTACCTCGCCGAGCAGCGCGCCGCGACCCGGCACGTGCCGGATGACCGCACCGTGCTGATCGAGCGGTTCCGCGACGAGCTCGGCGACTGGCGGCTGGTGGTGCACTCCCCGTTCGGCGCGCAGGTGAACGCGCCGTGGGCGCTCGCCATCGCGGAACGGATGCGGGAGCGGCGCGGCGTGCAGGCACAACTGGCGCACTCCGATGACGGCATCGTCCTGCGGCTGCCGGAGGCCGTGGACGAGTCCGGTTCCGAGATCACCGCCGGTGCCGAGGACGTGTTGCTCGATCCGGACGAGGTCGAGCAGATCGTGGTCGCCGAGGTCGGTGGTTCGGCATTGTTCGCGTCCCGGTTCCGGGAGTGTGCGGCGCGTTCGCTGTTGCTGCCTCGGCGGGATCCAGGGCGGCGCACGCCGTTGTGGCAGCAGCGGCAGCGTTCCGCGCAACTGCTCGCCGTGGCATCCCAGTACGAGCAGTTCCCCGTGGTGCTCGAGGCGATGCGGGAATGCCTGCAGGACGTCTACGACGTGGACGGGCTGCGCGAGCTGATGTCCGACGTGCGCGCGAGGCGGGTGCGCGTGGTGGAGGTGGAAACGCCCTCGCCGTCCCCGTTCGCGCGCAGCCTGCTGTTCGGCTACGTCGGGATGTTCCTGTACGAGACCGATGCCCCACTGGCCGAACGGCGGGCTGCCGCGCTGTCGCTCGACTCTTCGCTGCTGGCGGAACTGCTTGGCACCGAAGCGATCCGCGAGCTGCTCGACCCGGACGTGATCGCGTCGGTCGAGCGTTCGTTGCAGCGGCTGGGTCCCGACCGGCATGCCAGGCACGCAGAGGACGCCGCGGATCTGCTGCGCTTCCTCGGCGATATGTCCACTGTGGAGGCCGCCGAGCGTGGGATCGCGCCGGATTGGCTTGCCGAGCTGGAATCCGCGCGGCGCGCCATCCGGGTCCGGATCGCTGGCGAGGAGCGGTACGCCGCGATCGAGGACGCGGGGCGGCTACGGGACGCGTTGGGAACGGCGCTTCCGGTGGGGATACCGGAGGCGTTCACCGAGCCGGTCGCCGATCCGCTCGGCGACCTGCTCGCCCGCTACTCCCGCACCCGCGGACCGTTTCCAGCCAGGCAAGCGGCCGAACGGTTCGGGCTCGGCGCGGCGGTGGTTACCGGGGTGCTCGACCGGATGGTCAGTACCGGCCGGCTCATCCGCGGCGAGTTGCGGCCGCTCACCGAGCCGGGCGGGCCTGGCGGGACGGGCACGGCTGGGGTGGTCGGGTCAACCGAATACTGCGACGCGGAGGTCATGCGGCGGCTGCGGCGTGCCACGCTTGCGCAGCTGCGGTCCGAAGTGGAGCCCGTGGAGCCGGACGCGCTTGGCCGGTTCCTGCCGTCCTGGCACGGGATCGGCCGCCGGCTGCGCGGCGCACCCACCGTTGACGACGTGCTCTCCGTTATTGAGCAACTTGCCGGTGCGCCGCTGCCGGCAAGCGCGTTGGAGTCGCTGATCCTGCCGGCGCGGTTGCCAGGGTACTCGCCCGCACTGCTGGACGAGCTGATGTCCTCCGGCGAGGTCGTCTGGTGCGGCTGCGGAGCACTGGGTAGCGGGGACGGTTGGCTGGCGCTCGCCCCGGTGGATCTGGCCGATCTGCTGTTGCCTGAGCCGGCCGAATCGGCTCCGGACACGCCGCTGCACTCCGCTCTGCTGTCCGCTATGGAGGGTGGTGCGCTGTTCTTCCGGCAACTGGTCGATCGGGTGAGCGCGAGTTTGCTCGAGACGGGTGATCCGGCGCCGAACGACGAGGCGGTGACCACCGCCCTGTGGGAGCTGGTCTGGGCCGGCCTTGTCGCGGGTGACACGCTGGCGCCACTGCGGGCGCTGGCCTCCGGCCGCGGTGCGACGCACAAACCGCGCCGTTCCGCGCCGCGCGGCCGGTACGCGCGGATGCGCTCCTCACGGGAACTACCCGCGGGCGCCGCGCGAGGCCGTGCGGCGATGCCCAGCCGCACCGGCCCGCCGACGGTGGCCGGGCGGTGGTCACTGGTGCCGGAGCGCGAGCCGGAAATAACCAAACGGGCGCATGCCCGTGCCGAAGCGTTCCTCGAACGGCACGGGGTGCTGACCCGTGGGGCGCTGGACACCGAACGGGTCAGCGGCGGGTTCAGCGCCGTGTACCGCGTGCTGCGCGCGATGGAGGAGTCCGGGCAGGTTGTCCGCGGGTATGTAGTGGAAGGCCTTGGCGCGGCCCAGTTCGCCGCGCGCGGCGCTGTTGACCGGCTGCGCGCACTGTCCCGAATGGACGAATCCACCGAGCGAGCGGACGCGGTGGTGCTGGCGGCGGCGGACCCAGCCCAGCCGTACGGCGCGGCCCTGGCGTGGCCGGACCCGGTCGGCTCGCAGGACGGCAAGACGACGCACCGCCCCGGCCGCAAGGCCGGTGCGCTCGCCGTGCTGGTCGACGGCAAGCCGGCGCTCTACGTGGAGCGGGGTGGCCGCACGCTGCTGTCCTTCACCGAGGACGAGCGAGCCCTCCGGTCGGCGGCCGAAGCGCTGTCCCGTGCGGTGCGGGAAGGTTGGCTCGGCCAGCTGGCCGTGCAACGAGCGGACGGCGAGCAGGCCCTGACCTCGCAGCTCGCCGAGATCTTGCGCGACGCCGGTTTCCGCGCCACGCCGAAGGGGTTGCGCCTGCGGGCCTGACGACGCCGGGCACGGCGCGGACGCGCGGGAAGGCAACCGTAAACTTCGCGTGGCTAACGAGGAAGGACGTCGAGCATGGCCGTGCGAGAGATCAGGTATTTCGGCGATCCGGTGTTGACGACCCCGTGTGACCCGGTGACCCGCTTCGACAAGAGCGTCGAGTCGCTGATCGCCGACCTGATGGACACCGTCGACGCTCCCGGCAGGGCCGGCTTGGCCGCACCGCAGATCGGCGTGAGCTTGCGGGCATTCAGTTACCGGGTGGACGGCGAGCACGGTTACGTGATCAATCCAGAGATCGCCGAACTCTCCGAGGAGACGCACGAGATCGACGAAGGCTGCCTTTCCGTGCCCGAACTTTGGTTTCCGACCCGGCGCGCGAAGCACGCCGTCGTCCGCGGCGTCGACCTCAACAACGAACCCGTTGTCGTGCAAGGGACCGGGACGATGGCGCAGTGCCTGCAGCACGAGACGGATCACCTGGACGGCAAGCTGTACCTGAGCAGGCTGGAGCCGGACAGGCGCAAGCAGGCGTTGCGGGAGGCGCGGGGCACGGACTGGTTCTGGGCCCGCCGCTAAACCCCGCGGATTTCCGCAATATGGATGCATATTGCGCGAGCGGGCTCGCTCAGGAATGGGGTGCCACCGCGAGCCTGGACAGCGCCGAGCGGTTCGGCCATCCGGGCGGTGCGGTGGTCATGCTGACCCGCAGCTCCCCGTCCTTCACCCGCGCGGTGGGGGCGAGTCCGGCACGCATCGCGGTGCGGAAGACCCCGTGCTGCTCCGGCAGGCAGGTCGCGTACAGCTCCTGGTGCCCATCCGCCCTTGCCGTCGCGGCAAGCCGGCCGAGCAGCGCGGTGCCCACGCCGCGGCGCTGCCACTCGTCCTCCACCAGCAGGGAAATCTCCGCCGGTCCGGGCTGCGTCGCGGTGATCAGCTGGCCGAGCGCGATCACGTCGCGGCCGCAGAACGCGAGCACCGTGCAACCCCGTGGCGGGCACAGCAGGCGGTGCAGCCAGCGACGCGGAACAGAGCTGCGACCGTTGTGGTACCGGGTGAACAGGGTTTCCATCGAGCAGCGCGCGTGCATGGCGGCCACCGCGTCCGCGTCCTTCGGCTCCCCGGTTCGCAGCACGATCGCGGAGCCGTCGGTGCAGATCACCGCGCCGGGCCGGCTGGTGTTGTTCTCCACCGTGGTGAGCAGCTCGGCGAAGGCCGCCGCCCTGGTCAGCTCCACCTGCACGAACGGCGCCCAGTGCCGCCGGATCACGAACGCCTGGGCATCGCCGACGGGCAGCACGGTGCGATGCCCGTTCTCGGTACGCGCCGGATTGGCCTCGTCAGCGGGAACCAGCGTCACGGCATCCGCCGCGAGGACCCGCTGCAGCGCCTCGGCGGCGGATTGCCGGTCACCGATGGCCAGGGTCGCGGTGCGCAGCGCCTCGGTGGGCGCGTCGACGAGCTCGTGCACGTCGGCGCGGGTCAATCCCTGGCACTCGGCGCCTTCCGCGTGGATCGCGGTGCGCAGTTCGTCCGCGGAGGTACCCGGCGTCGCCTTGATCACAATTTCGTCCACGACCCCACCCGGGACCGGAAGCACGCTCACCGCGAGCACGTTGCACTCGTAGTGCGCGAGCCTGTTCGCGATCCTGGCCAATGCCCCCGGCCGGTCGTCAAGTTCGACCCGCAGCCGCCAGGTGACCGTGCCGGCCGACGCACCCGATGGGATCGCCATTCCTGTGTCGTCCATGCCGTCCACGGTGCCCGCGCTGTGTTTCCACCCGAAGAAGCCGACGTTTCGTCTCGATGAGATAACGGCAACGCGGTCACCGGGGTTTGTGCTCGTGGATCTCAGCGAGCGAATCACGGGGGTTGCAGCACGCAGAACTCGTTGCCCTCCGGATCGGCGAGCGCGGTCCACGGCGCCCGCCCGTTCCGGCGATCGGCGAACCTCGCGCCCATCGCGCGCAGCCTCACCAGCTGCACGTCGCTTCGCTCGCCGGGCGCGAAGTACACGCCCAGATGCACCCGGCTTGGCGCCGGTTGTGGCGACGCGGACCGCAGAAATTCCAGCTCCGTACCGCCGTCGCGCGGCGCGCGCAGCGCGATGAAGGTGATCGGCCGCGTCGGATCCGCGTGCTGCTCGCCCTGGCCGGTCATCGACCGGCCGGTGACCGTGCACCAGAACGTCGCGAGCGAACCGGGATTGGCTGCGTCGACGACCACGGCGGCGACCGCGCCGGCGTTCGCGTACGACGCCCGAAGTTCCAGCACGCAGAACTCGTTGCCTTCCGGATCGGCGAGAACCGTCCACGGCACCGCGCCCTGCCCGATGTCGGTGCTTCGCGCCCCCAGCTCAAGGGCACGGCGAACAGTGGCCGCCTGCGCGCTGTCCGAACCGCTGCGCAGATCCAGGTGCAGCCGGTTCTTGGTCTCCTTTCCCTCGACGGCCGGTGTGAAGATCAAATCCAGGCCATCGCGCTCCGAAGCCGGTACCCACACGTCGGTTTCCACGCTGCCGCCGATCACCGCCCGCCTGCCGAGCAGCGCGGCCCAGAACTCCGCGAGCCGCACGGGGGCACGGGCGTCGATCACCACGCAACCCAACGACATCGACATGACGACGGCTCCATCCGCTTCATCCGCGTCTCGATCCGGCCGGCGCCATCATCTCGTCGCCAGCCGCAACAACGCCCACACATGCAAGACCGCGTCCACATCGCCGTCGATCCGCACCGCCTGGTTCCCGCGGCGGCCCCACAACCACAGATACAGATCCATCGGCGCCGCCGACACCTCGCCCTCCGAGGGCTCCTCGGCTTCGGCACGCCACACCGCCGTTGCCCACGGTTCGGTGCGTACCAGCCAGCGGTGCCCTTCGGTGCGCACCGCGACGGTGCCGCTCCGGTTCCCGGACACCCCGATCCGGCCAAGCCGGTATCCCAGCCACAGCTGCAGGACCTCGTCGATCCCATCTACCGCGACGTCGTCGGCGATCTCCCGCTCCGGCAATCGAGCCGCGCGTTCCACGTCGGTTCGGTGGATCGTGGTTTCGTGCGCAACCCGGCGCCGCCAGAAGCCGTAGCTTTTGTCCGCCGGCCACCAGGTCTCGCAGTGCTCGTCCGGATCATGGCTGCGGAGCTCGCGTGCCAGCTCGTCCAGCCCCGCACGGAAGTAGTCCTCTCTGGACTGTCCCTGGGCGGGGGCGCGCTGCCAGTGCTCCGGCCGGTCCTGTTCCCGAATCCAGGAAAGCACCGCCCGGTAGACGCTGCCGACGTGTCGCACCGTATCGCCGAGGGTCAGCCCGGGGCATTCCGGAACCAAAGCGTCCGGCTGCCCTCCGTGCGCGGTAGCCACGAGCAGCTCACCTTCCACCTCCGCGACGTTCAGCAGGCGCCCGTAATCGATCAGCGCCGGTCCGGACATCACCCGCCTCCGTGCACGGCCCGCCGCGCGATGGCAAGGAACTGCGTGCTCTGCCGGACCAGATCATCGGCCGCACGGGTGCTGACACCTCGAGTGATCCCGGCCTGTACCGCCGCGCGGGTGGCCGAGTTCGCGTCGAAGAACGCCGCCCATTCGCCCAGTTCGGGCGCGATGGTGCCGAGCAACGTCCATACGCTGACCGGGCGCGACCTGCCACGGTGCGGCCGGCCGCGCGCGGCGAGCACCGCGGCACCCGCCCGCAACGCGGCCAGGTATGCCCCGGCGAAGCGATAAGGCGGGTCCCGCTGCCACGTCGCGTCGTCGAGCTCACGCTTAGCGTCCTCCAGCAAGGACAGCGCGGATGGCGGCGGCGCGGGGCGCGAGAGCCGTCGATGGTTGAGCAGTCCGGGCTGGTGTTGCCCTGGCTGAGTTTCATGTGGGTGCTTCCCATGTGCCCCGGAGTCGAGCGTCACGGGCATGACGACCTCCTGAACGAGTTAGGCCTTTGCGCTCGATGCCCTGCACATCGAGCGGAACAACCCACCGTGAGGAAGCCGGTGGCATTCGAACGCCTTCGACGGGTCCGGTGACGCGGTGCTTCCCCCACCCCGTCACCGGACCTCGATATCCGGTACGGCGCCCTACCGGTGATCGAACGCGTGTTCGAACGACTTCAGCTTAACTCCGCCCACCGACAACCTTCAACTCCGTTCCCGAATTGGGTGGCGCATCCGGCGAGCGCGCATGATGAGATGAGGCGGTGAGCTCACTCGAACACCCTGCGGTTGCCCAGGTCGTGGCCGCACTCCGGAAGGCAGGAATGGACCAGGCCGCGGACGGCATCCGGTTGCTGCCGGACGATGTCCGCACCGCTGCGAAGGCGGCCGAAGCGGTCGGCGTCCCGGTCGGCGCGATCGCCAACAGCCTGGTGTTTCGCGTGGAGCGAACAACCGGGGAGGAAAGCCCGTTGCTGGTTCTCACCTCGGGCGCGCACCGGGCGGACACCGCGCGCCTCGCCGAGTTGGCTGGCGCGGCGGCGATCCACAAGGCGGATCCGGAATTCGTCCGCAGGCACACTGGCCAGACCATCGGCGGCGTCGCGCCGGTCGGTCACCCCGAGCCGGTGCCGACGCTGGTGGACAACGCCCTCTCCGGCTACGACGAGGTGTGGGCCGCGGGCGGTCACCCGAAAGCTGTGTATCCCACCACCTTCGCCGAACTGCTCGCGTTGACCGGCGGAAGCGCTGCGAACGTGGCGGAGGCAGAGGACAATCCGCAGCCGTGACCGCCGCTCCGTCCCCCGACTGCGCTCGGTTCGTCTGGCTCTCCCCCGACGAGCTTCGTGCTCGCCTGTACGAGGCCCTTGATATCTACGTGCAAGCGATGGGGTACCCGCCTGGCACAGCCGAGCAGCGCGCACCGATGTGGCTGTCCCACATGTTGCGTCCGGATTGGCGCTCCATTGGCGCGCTCACCAGCGAGGGCGCGCTGATCGGGATCGCCTACGGCTACCGGGGCGCGAGCGGGCAGTGGTGGCACGAACAGGTTCGCCAGGGCATCAACCAGTGGAGCGGGCTCGACGTGCCGAGCGAGTGGCTTGACGACTACTTCGAGCTGACCGAGCTGCACGTCCGGCCGGAGAACCAGGGCAGGGGGATCGGCGAGGACCTGCTGCGCCGCCTGCTGGACGGGCTGGCGGTGCGGCATGTGCTGTTGTCCACGCCGGAGGGGACCAGCAAGGCGTGGGGGCTCTATCGCAAGGCCGGCTTCGTCGACGTGCTGCGCGATTATCGCTTCTCCGGTGACCCGAGACCGTTCGCCGTGCTCGGCCGCACCCTTCCGCTGTAGTCGTGGCCGGCATCGCTCTTGCCGACGAAGCGGCCACGGTCGAGTATTGACGTCGAGTATTGACACTGTGCCAATCGTCCGGCCCGTCGCCGGGCGACCCGGCTGCCGAGTGACCGGGCTGTCAGGTGACCCAGCCGCCGAATGACACCGCGCGAAGGGGAGCAAAGCATGGACCGCAGCAGCGCCGTGACCGCGAGCGAGCCAACCGCCACAGCGCTCCCGCCCGGTCCGGGCCTGCCGATGCCCGTGCAGTCGGCGCTGTTCCTTCTCGCGCGCGATCGGTATCTCCCGTGGTGCCGCCGGCGGTACGGCAACGTGTTCACGGTGCGGATGATGGGACGTGCCCCGATGGTCGTGCTGAGCGACGCGGAACACATGAAGCGGGTTTTCTCCGGCCCGGCCAACGTGTTCCACGCCGGGGAGGGCAACGAGTTCTTGCGGCCGCTGCTCGGCGAGAACTCGCTGCTGACCATGGACGAGGACGCCCACCGGCGAGCGCGGCGCATGCTGATGCCGGCATTCAACGGTGCGGCGCTTCGCCGGTACGCCGAGACCGTCGCCACGATCGCCGGTGAGCAGGTCCCCCGCTGGCCAACCGGACGCATCACGGCACTGCATCCCTGGCTGCAGGCGCTCACCCTGGAGGTGATCCTGCAGGTGGTCTTCGGGGTCACCGACGAACGGCGCCTCGACAGGATGCGCCCGCTGGTGCGGAAGGTGACCGACATCGGCCCGGTGACCTTCTTCTCCGCGCTGATGCCCCGCCTTCGGGCCTACCCGCCGGCCCGCGCGGTGTGGCAGGCAGCCGAGGAGCTCGACCGGCTGCTGTACGCCGAGATCGCCGAACGCCGCGCGGCAGCCGATCTGGAGCAGCGCGCGGACGTGCTGTCCATGATGTTGCGCGCCGGCGAGGGTGCCGACGGGCTGTCCGATCAGGAACTGCGCGACGAGCTGATCACCCTGGTGCTGGCCGGGCACGAGACCACGGCGACCGGGCTAGCGTGGACGTTCCACGAACTGGCCCGCAATCCGCGGGTGCGCGAGCTGGCAGCCGAGGCCGCCGAGCGCGGCGACGACGACTACCTGGAGGCGGTGTTCAAGGAGGCGCTGCGGATGCGGCCTGTCGTCTACGCGGTTGCCCGCAAGCTGACCGAGGACACCGACGTCGCCGGCTACCGGATCCCGGCCGGCAGCATCGTGTCACCGTCCATCGGTCTCCCGCATCGGGACGCCCGGCGGTTCGACCGCCCGGAGGTGTTCGACCCGGACCGGTTCGCGAGCGGGCAGCCGTCCAGCACCGACTGGCTGCCGTTCGGCGGCGGCATCCGGCGGTGCATCGGTGCGGGTTTCTCGATCATGGAAGCCGTCGCGATACTCCGCACTGCGTTGCGGGAGCTGGATTTCCGGCCGGATCGCCGCCGGGTCGAGCCGGCCAAGGGCCGCGGCGTCGTGCTGGTTCCGCTGCGCGGCGCGCGGCTACAGCTCAGGCGGCGCTACAACGCGGCCAGCCGCTCCCGCAACGTGTCCAGCCCCATCGAGCCCAGCTCAAGCGCCTGAGAGTGGAACTTCTTGATGTCGAACGCATCCCCGTTCCGGCGGCGCGACTCGTCGCGTGCGGATAGCCACAACCGCTCGCCGAGCTTGTACGACGGCGCCTGTCCCGGCCAGCCGAGATAGCGGTCGATCTCGTCGCGCACGTGCGCCGGGTCGGTGATCGTGCGGGTGAGCATGAACTCCAGCCCCAGATCCGGGGTCCACCGCTCGCCGGGGTGAAAGTCCGCGCCGGCCGGGATCTCCAGCTCGAGGTGCATGCCGATGTCCACCACCACCCGCGCGGCGCGGAACAGGTGCGCGTCGAGCATGCCGAGCAGGTTGCCGTCGTCGTTCAGGTAGCCGAGTTCCCGCATCAGCCGCTCCGCGTAGAGCGCCCAGCCCTCGGCGTGCCCCGAGGTGAATGCCAGCAGCCGCTGATACCGGTTCAGCGTCGCGGCCTGGTGCACCGCGGTAGCGACCTGCAGGTGATGCCCCGGCACCCCCTCGTGGTAGACGGTGGTCACCTCCCGCCAGGTGGGGAAGTCCTCCTTGTCCGGCGGCACCGACCACCACATCCGGCCCGGCCGAGAGAAATCGTCCGTTGGCCCCGTGTAGTACGCCCCCACCCCACCGCCAGGGGGCGCGATCTTGCACTCCAACTCCATCAACGGGTCGGGAATGTCGAAGTGCACACCGCGCAGTTCGCGCAGTGCGTCGTCGGAAAGCTGCTGCATCCACTCCCGCAACGCCCGCTGCCCGTGCACGCGGTAGCGCGGATCGGTATCCAGCGCCGCGGCTGCCTCCGCGAGCGTCGCACCGGTCTTGATCCGCCCCGCGACCTGCTTCATCTCCGCCTCGATGCGGAAGAACTCCTCCCAGCCCCACTCGTAGGCCTCGGCGAGATCGAGCTTGGCGCCGGTGAAAAGCCGCGACATCAGGCGATAGACGTCCTCGCCGACAGCGTCGACGGTCGGCACCTTGGGAGCCAGCTCGGCCCGCAGGAACCCGGCCAGCTGGGCGTAGGCGTCCCCGGCGTGCCGCGCGGCGGTGCGCAGATCGTTCAGCAGCGCCTCCGATACCCCCTCGGTGCGCTCGGCCGGCTCGATCAGTGCTTCGAAGAACGGCTGGTTGCCACGCAGACCCGCCCAGGTATCGCACTGCTCGGCCACTTTGCTCACCTGACGCAGCGCCGAGGAGGTGCCGTCCTCAACCGACCGCGTCAGTGAGGTGCGGATCCCGTCCACGGCTGCCGGTACCTTAGCCAGCCGCGCGGAGATCGTCGCCCACTGCTCGGCAGTATCGGTCGGCATCATGTCGAACACCTCGCGCAGCGCCTGCACCGGCGACTCGATCACGTTCAGCGAGGCCACATCGAGACCGGCCTCGTGGACCTCGAGCTCGACGCCCACCCGTTCGGCGAACACCGCCTTGCCGGCCCGCTCGCTGTCATCGACGGGCTCGGCCCGCTGGATCTCCCGCAACGCCCTCGCGTACAGCTCCGCCCGCGCAGCATGCCCGTCCGGTGAGTAGTCCGGTAGCCGATCATCGTGCCCGGGTTCACCGATGTACGTGGCGGTGATCGGGTCGAGCTGGGCGTAGTCGGTGACATACTGGTCGCTGATCGCGTGCACGCCTGTTCGCGGAGATGCCATGGCGGCACGTTACCCCGTCCTGCCGGTTTCCCGGCAACGAGTTACCGCATCGGCCGGAGCCCTCTTTCACGCGTCCAGGGTGACATCGGAGACCGGGACCGCTTGGCAGGTAAGGCATTGCTCCTCGGTCAGCTCATCGGGAAGCTCGACGAGATGGGCGATGCGCCCGCGCAGCACCCCGACCGCGCAGCTCTCACACTGACCGAGCCGGCACCCGCTGGGTAGCCGTATCCCCGCATCCCTGGCCATCTCGAGCAATGTCCCGTCCCGCTCCCGCCAGCGCAGCTCCCGGCCGGTTCGGGCGAAACGGACGGTGTGCTCGGCACCCGGTTGGGCACGCACGTTCGCGCGGGCCGGGGTGAATCTCTCGGTGAAGATCTCGAACCGGGGTACGCCGAGCGACACCAGGCCGTCGATCAGCTCCCGCTGCATCGCGTCCGGGCCACACAGGTAGAACCGCGCGCGACGGCGAATCAGCTCCGGGTCGATGTGCCGCACGCTGAGCCGGCCGGTGAACTGGTGGCCACGATCCGCCTGCCGAGGGCGACTGTAGTGGTTGACCACGCGGAGCTGGGGCAACCGGTCGGCAAGCTCCGCGATCCGGCCGGCGAACACGTGCGCCTCGGCGTCCCGGCTGACGTGATGCAGCACGATCTCCGGAGGCTCCGGAGCCGTCCCCTGCGCCATGGTCTCCAGGTAACCGAGAAACGGCGTGATACCGATCCCACCGGCAAGCAACACCACGGGGAACTCGAGCTCGGCCGGCAGCAGGAACACGCCACTCGGACCCTCGGCGAGCAGCGTGTCGCCGACGCGCAACCCCTCGTGCAGCCGCCCGGAAAGCTGCCCGCCCTCGATCCTGCGCACCGCGACCCGGTAGTGCCGCCGGTCCTGCGACCCGATCAGCGAGTACGACCTGCTCACCTCGTCCCCGGCAAGCCGCAGCGCGATGTGTTGCCCTGGGCGGTAGTCCGGCAGTGGCGCGGGATCCGTTGGAGCGAGGGCGATGGAACTCACCTCCGGCGTTCGCCGCTCCAGCTCGACCACCCGGAACTCCCGTTCTTCCGGTGCCGCCGTGTCCACCGGCTGGACATCGCAGGCGAGCGAACGCATCGGAACCGAACCGCTCACCGGATCGGTGTGCTCGTCGTCGACGAGCAGGTTGTAGTTGCTGCCGCGCTCGTCAAGCGGGTCGTAGCCGGGCAGGCCGATGTCCGGTGCCGGTTGCCACCAGCCGTGCTCGGCCACCGCGATCCTTGCGTGCAGGGATTCCTCCAGCCGCGCCCGCATCCGCACGGCGCCGGCCCTTGTGGACAGCCGCACCCAACCGCCGTCGGCGATACCGCGTTCGGCGGCCAGCTCGGGGCTCAGCCGCACGGTGGGCTCCGGGGAGCGTTTGCGTAGCGAGCTGATGCCCCGGTGCTGGCTGTGGCAGAAATGCCCGTTCTTGGCGCAGGTGAGCACCACGGGGAAGTCCTCGCTCGGCGTCGCGGCCGGTTCGTGGTGGGTGGGCAGCGGGTCGTAGCCGTGCTCGGCGAGTTGCTCGGAATAGAGCTCGACGCGGCGGGTCGGGGTGCCGAACCCGGTGACCTGGCCGTCCGACGTCGACTCCGCGTACTTTCTGTACCGTGTGGACAGTTCTATTCGGACACCCTCGGGCTTGGCGCGCAACTGGTCCGTGCTGACACCGAGCGGGCGCAGTTGATGATTCCAGCCCGCTTCGATGTCTCCGTGGAAGAACTCGGCATCCATCCCGAGCCGGGTGGCGAGGTCGAACACGATCTCGGTGTCCGATCGGGATTCGCCGACCGGCTCGATCATCCGCTGCCGCAGCTGCACGTGCTCGCAACCGCGCTGGTCGCTCCCGAACCCGATCCGGATCGCCTCGCGCTCCCAGGCGCTGTTCACCGGGAGCACGATGTCCGCGAACTCCGTCGTGGGTGTCGCGAAAAGGTCAGCTTGGACGTGGAAGTCCAACTGCCGCAAAGCATCCCGGGTTCTCCTCGGGTCCGGCTGGGACACCACGAGGTTGCTGCCGAACCCCACAAGGGCGCGCACCGGGTACGGCTCACCGGTCAGCACCGCGGTGCACAGATCCCGCGCGGTGACCCAGCCCTGCTTCGGGGGCCCGAGCGGGCGGCGCGCCAGGCCAAGCGCTTTGCGGCGCTGCTCGGGCGCCAGCTGGTCCTGGCCGGTCACCGGTGCGGCCGGCAGCGCCGAGAGCGCTACGTTACCGCCCGGTGCGTCCACGCACCCGGTGAGCGCGTACAACGTGGCGATGGCTCGGTCGATCTGCGTGGCGTTGCCGTGCTGGCCTACGCCGGACCACGCGTAGTACGCCACGGAGTTCGCCTGCCCCAAGGCATCCGCGAGTGCCCGGATGTCCCGCTCCGGAACCCAGGTCACCTCGCTGGTGCGCGCCGGATCCCAGCGCCCGCACGCCTCGGCGAACAGCTGACGCACCGGCACGCAGTCCACCGCACCGCGCCGGGTGCGCACCCGCCGGCGGCCGTGCAGCGCGAACCGATCCGGATGCTCGGCCGGCCGGCGGGTGTCGTACCGCGCGGGCCCGTTGCCCTGCTCGTCCCAGACCACGAACCCATCAAGGCCGGCCTCCAGCTCGTCGGCGCGCAGGAACCGGCCGTCCGCCACCCGCACCAGCAGCGGCGCGTTGGTCCACGCGCGCACGAACTCGGTGTCTTCCGCGTGCGCGGTCAGCAGCAGGTTCGCGATTCCCAACGCCAGCGCGGCGTCCGCACCGGGACGCACCGGCAGCCAGTGATCGGCGCGCACGGCGCTGCCTGAGCGCCGAGGGTCCACCACGGCGAGCGAGGACGTGGACTCCGCGATCGCGGTGGAGCGGTCCAGCCAGGACGCCGCAGGGTTGTGTCCCCACAGCAGGGTCAGCTCGGCGTTCTGGTACTCCGGGCTGCCGATCGCGGAGCCGAACGTGAACTCGTGCGCGAAATCCTTGTGCCAGTTGCAGATTTCCGTTGAGTAGCAGATGTTCGGGCTGCCGAAAAGCCGGATGAACCGTTCCACCCAGTCGATCGAATCGGACAGCGGCGTGCCGCTCGGCGAGGTCACCGCGAAAGCAACCGATTCCGCACCGTGCACGGCACGGATCCGATCGAGCCGGTTGGCGACCTCGCCCATCGCCTCCTCCCAGCCGATCTCCTGCCAGCCGGCGTCCGCGACGTCCTTCGGATTCGTGCGGCGCAGCGGGCGGGTCAGCCGGCGGGCGCTGT
This sequence comes from Pseudonocardiaceae bacterium, assembly GCA_009379845.1. Classification (GTDB taxonomy): domain Bacteria; phylum Actinomycetota; class Actinomycetes; order Mycobacteriales; family Pseudonocardiaceae; genus Tamaricihabitans. The sequence goes on from WHSZ01000022.1 coordinate 64,587, forward strand.
GCGCGATCTCCGGCGCGGCGCGACCCTTGGCGCACAGCGCGGCGCCGGTGGGATGGTCGGGATCCGGCCGTACGCCGGTCAGCGTGCCGTCCTGGACGGTGTAGATCGCTCCGCACCGCGAACGGCACAGCGTGCAGTAACCCCGGATATCGGCCATAACTGGCATGGCAGCCGTCCGACGCCACGGTGTCAAGCGCATTACGCCCGCCGCACGCGATCCGCGCCACCCCCACTAGTCACGCCGCCGGGGCTCAGCGGACGATGGTGCCGTGCACCAGCTGGACGACGACTTGCCCGCCGCGGTGGACCGAACCCTGCGGGACTATCTGCGGCGGACCGGAGCGCCACCCATCTCTGCCGAGCCGTCGTTCGAGGGCGTTGTCGACGCGTTGACCGGCTTCGTGCTTGGCGGCGGCAAGCGGTTGCGTCCCACGTTCGCCTGGTGGGGGTGGCGCGGCGCGGGCGGTGACCCGGACCAGGCGGAAACCGACCGGGTGCTGCAGGCGGTGAGCAGCCTCGAGCTGATCCAGGCCTGCGCGCTGGTGCACGACGATCTGATGGACTCATCGGACACCCGCAGGGGCTCGCCGACGGTGCACGTCGAGTTCACCCGGCAGCACCGCGAGCGGGGCTGGCTCGGTGCACCAGAGCAGTTCGGGCTGGCCGCCGCGGTGCTGATCGGTGATATCGCGCTCGCCTGGGCCGACGACATGTTCTACACCTGCGGGCTGCCCGCCCCACGGGTCTCCGCCGCCGCCGTGCCGTGGCAGGCGATGCGCAGCGAGATGCTCGCCGGGCAGTACCTCGACGTGCTCACCCAGGCGCGCGGTGAGGAGTCGGTTGATGCCGCGCTGCGCATCGACCGGCTGAAAACCGCCGCGTACACCGTGGAACGCCCGCTGCATATCGGTGCCGCGCTTGCCGGCGCGGACGATGAGCTGATCAAGTCGTTGCGGGTGTTCGGTGCCGACGTCGGGGTTGCCTTCCAGCTGCGGGACGACCTGCTCGGCGTGTTCGGCGATCCGGCCGTGACCGGTAAGCCGGCCGGCGATGACCTGCGCGAGGGCAAGCGCACCGTGCTGCTCGCGCACGGCCTGAGCTATGCGGCCGAGCACGGGCGGCACGCCGATGCCGAGCGGCTGCGTTCGTTCATCGGCCGCCCCGCTCTGGACGACGCCGACGTGCGGCAGGCTCGCGAGCTGCTGGTGGATCTGGGTGCGGTTGCCGAGGTGGAACGCCGCATCGCCACGCTCACCGACTCCGCGCTGGCCGCGCTCGGCGCGGCACGGCTTGCCGGACCCGCAGCCGACCGGTTGGAGCGGCTCGCGATGGCCGCGACCCGGCGGGACAGCTGAACGTGCGCACGATCCTGGGACGTACCGACCATGTGGTGGTCGTCGGCGCGGGACTGGCCGGGCTGGCGTGCGCGTTGCACCTGCTCGGCGCCGGGCGCGCGGTGACCGTGCTCGAGCAGTCCGGCTATCCCGGCGGCCGGGCGGGCCAGCGCGAGCTCGGCGGCTACCGGATGGACGCCGGCGCGACCGTGCTGACCATGCCGGAGCTCGCCGACGAGGCATTCGCGGCGGTCGGCGCGTCGCTCGCGGACGAGCTCGAGCTGCTCGAACTGGATCCGGCGTACCGGGCGCATTTCGCGGACGGCAGCACGATCGAGATGCACACCGACGGCGCGGCAATGGAAGACGAGGTGCGCCGGGTCGCTGGCGCGCGGGACGCCGAGGGGTATCGCCGGCTGCGGGCGTGGCTCGGCGAGCTGTTCCGGGTGCAGCGGGACCGGTTCATCGGCGCGAACTTCGACTCGCCGCTGGATCTGCTGCGCCCCGAACTGGTGCGGTTGGCCGCTCTCGGTGGTTTCGGCCGGCTCGGCCCCGCGATCGGCCGGTTCCTGCACGACGACCGGCTGCGCAGGCTGTTCTCCTTCCAGGCGCTGTACGCCGGGCTACCGCCGAGCCGGGCGCTTGCCGCGTACGGCGTCATCCCGTACATGGACACGGTGGCAGGCGTGTACTACCCGCGCGGCGGGGTGCGGCGGCTGGCCGAGGCGATGGCAGGCGTTGCGCGGCGGGCTGGTGCGAGCGTGCGGCTCGGTATCGGCGCGGCGTGGTTGGAGCGGACGGCTTCCAGGGTCTCCGCGGTGCGTGCGAGCAGCGGCGAGCGCATCCCGTGCGACGCGGTGGTGTTGACACCGGAGTTGCCGACCGCCTACCGGTTGCTCGGCGTGCGTTCCCGCCGCCCGCTGCCGGTGCGCTGGTCGCCGTCCGCGGTGGTACTGCGCGCCGTGACCACCCGCGGCTGGCCAGCCCTTGATCATCACACGATCTTCTTCGGGCGGAACTGGGATCGAACGTTCCACGAGATCACCAGGGCCGGCGCGTTGATGACCGATCCGTCGCTGCTGGTCAGCATGCCCACCCGGACCGATCCGGCGCTCACCGGCGACGGGCGGCAGCTGCTCTCGGTGCTCGCACCGTGCCCGAACACCGACGTCGCGGCGATCGACTGGGCTCGGGTGGGCCCCGCCTACGCCGAGGAGCTGGCCGGGGTGCTCGACTCGCGGGGTCTTCCGGGGTTCACGGCGTCGATCGAGGCATCGGAGCTGATCACGCCCGCGGATTGGGCGGCACAGGGTCTCGCGGCCGGGACCCCGTTCTCGGCCGCGCACACCTTCGCGCAGACCGGCCCGTTCCGACCGGGCAACCTGGTGTCCGGTGTGGACAACGCGGTCCTCGCCGGGTGCGGCACCACGCCCGGCGTCGGCATCCCGCCGGTGTTGATCTCCGGCAAGCTCGCGGCCGCCCGGATCACCGGCCAGCCAGGCAGCCCATGAGTTCCGCCGAACTGGACGCGGCTGGCATCAGCTCACCGCGGTTGCGGGCCGCCTACACCACGGCGCGTCAGATCAACGCGCGGCACGGGCGCACCTACTTCCTGGCCACCCGGCTGCTGCCGCCGGACGCCCGCGCCGGGGTGCACGCGCTGTACGCCTTCGCCCGGCTGGCCGACGACATCGTGGACCACGCCGCGGCCGGCCGCGCGGCCGCCCTCGAGACGCTGGCCGCCGAGCTTCGCCAGGCCCTGCGGGGCGCGGCCACCGGCTCGCCGGTGGCCGATTCGCCGGTATTGGCCGCGCTGGCTGACACCGTGCACCGCTACCGCATCGCACCGGAGCTGTTCACCGAGTTCCTGGACGCGATGCGGATGGACCTGCACGTCGCCGACTACCCCGATTTCGCCGCGCTGGACGACTACATGCGGGGCTCGGCGTGCGCGATCGGCCGCCAGCTGCTGCCCGTACTCGGCACCAGCGCGCCGCCCGAGCAGGCCGCACCGTACGCCGACGCCCTCGGCGCGGCCTTCCAGCTCACGAACTTCCTGCGGGACATCGGCGAGGACCTCGACCGCGGCAGGCTGTACCTGCCGCGCGACGAGCTCGCCGCGTTCGGTGTGGATCGCGAGCTGCTGCACTGGGCCCGCCGCACCGGAGCGCGAGACCGCCGCATCCGCCGCGCGCTCGCGCACCTGGTCGCGCACACCCGCGCGGTGTACCGCCGCGCCGAGCCAGGGCTCGACCTGCTGCGACCGGCCGCACGCCCGTGTGTGGCCACCGCTTACACGCTGTACCAGGCGATTCTCGACGAGATCGAATCGGCGGATTACCGCGTGCTCGACCTGCGGGCGGTCGTAACGCCCGCAAAACGGTTGCGCGTCGCGCTACCCGGCATGGTGCGTGCGGTGGCCGCGCGGCAACGGCGCCAGACTAGATGGCGGACGCCTGCGCACGCCGCTTGACCTCGGTGCCGCGGTTCGTCCGCAACGCCTCGATCGGCGTGCCGGGTAGCGAGTCGTCCGCGGTGAACAACCACCGCAGCGTCTCGCTTGAATCGAATCCGGCATCCGCGAGCACCGTCAGCGTGCCCACCAGTCCCTTCACCAAGCCGTCTTCGGTAAGGAAACAGGCCGGCACGAACAGGTCCCCGTCGCGACGCACCGCGACCAGATGACCATCCCGCAACAACTGCCGCACTTTGTTCACCGACAGCTCGAGCCGGGTCGCCACTTCCGCCAGGGAAAGGACCTCGATATCGGCATCGAGCACGTCATCGGCGACTGGGATCGCACTCACCCCGAACACGATGCCATATCAACACGCACCGTGTATGCCCCTTCGGCGTCACATTGCTCGGGAGGGCTCTCTACGATCGACGCCCGTGGACGGTACTCAGGCGAACCTGATCGGCACGGTGCTCGAACAGCGATACCGGGTCGATGCCCAGCTCGCGCGGGGCGGCATGTCCTCGGTCTACCGCGGGGTGGACACCCGGCTGGATCGCGCTGTCGCGATCAAAATCATGGACCCGAAGTTCGCCGACGACCGCTCCTTCGTGGACCGCTTCCAGCGCGAGGCTCGCTCCGCGGCCAGCTTGCACCACCCGAACGTGGTCGCCGTGCACGATCAGGGAGCCGAACCAGGGCCGGAGCACAACCGCGTGTTCCTCGTCATGGAACTCGTGGACGGCGGCACGCTGCGCGACCTGCTGACCGAGCGCAACGGGTCGCTTCCGGTGCCGCTGGCACTGAGCGTCATCGATCCGGTGCTGGCCGCGCTGTCCGCCGCGCACGGCGCCGAGCTGGTGCACAGGGACGTCAAACCGGAGAACGTGCTGATCGGCCGCAGCGGCACGCGCGGATCGCACAGCGGCGTGGTCAAGGTCGCGGACTTCGGCCTGGTGCGCGCGATGGCCGGTTCGACCGTCACGAGCTCGAACGTCATTCTCGGCACCGTCGCCTACCTGTCCCCCGAGCAGGTCACCACCGGGGTGACCAGTGCGCAGGGCGACGTGTACTCGGCCGGGGTGCTGCTCTACGAGATGCTCACCGGTGACCCGCCGTACACCGGCGACACCGCGCTGTCGGTCGCCTACCAGCACGTGAACAGCGAGGTTCCAGCGCCGAGCTCGGTGGTGCCAGCCATCCCGCCGGCACTTGACGAGCTGGTGCTGCGGGCCACCCGCCGTGATCCAGCTGAACGCCCGGACAACGCGGAGAAGTTCCGGGCCGAGCTGGAGCACGTGCGCACCGCGCTCGGCATCACGCCGGTGGCCGTTCCGGTGCCGGTGCCGGACGCGCGCGAGCACACCACCCCGGTGTCCGCGTCCACCATCGAGGCGGCGGGCGCCGGCAACGCGGCGGGCGTGCTACCGGTTGATCAGCACACCGTTCCGGCGGCCCCGGCGAATCAGGCGAATTCCGGACCGCGCGGCACCAAGGCTTTGCTGCGGGAGCCCGCGGCGATGCCATCCCCAGCCGCCGAGCGGCCGCCACCCGACGACGCGATGCCCACGCCACCGCACGGGCTGCCGCAGCCGCCGCCCGACCAGCAGCCAGCCGACCGGCGCCGCAAGATCGTGCTGTGGTCGCTGCTCGGCGCGCTGCTGCTCGGCCTGATCGGCGCCGGAACCTGGTGGTTCGTCGACGGCCGCTACGTCTCGGTACCCGAGGTCACCGGCTTCGACCAGGCGAAAGCCGAGCAGACCGTAAGGGACGCCGGGCTGACCCCCAAGATGACCAGGGCCAGGCACAACAGCGTCAAGGCCGGCACGGTGATCCGCTCGGATCCGGCAAGCGGGCAGAGCGCGCTGCGCGGGGACGAGATCAGCGTGGTCGTCTCGATGGGCAAGCCGACCGTGCCGGATATCTCGCCTGGGACGTCGCTGCGGGCCGCCAACTCGGCGCTGCGGGACACCCAGCTCAGGCCCGTGACGAACAACCAGGCCAACGCCTTCGACGAGCAGGTACCCAAAGGCGCGGTGCTCGGCACCGATCCGGGCGCCGGCACGGAACTGAACGTGGGCACCCGCGTCACGGTGATCCTTTCGAAGGGCCCACCGCCGAAACCGGTGCCCCAGGTGGCCGGTATGTCGCAGCAGGAGGCGTTCCAGGCGATTCGCAACGCCGGGATGCGACCCTATGTCGCGGGCGAGGAGTTCTCCGCGGACGTGGACGGCCTTCGGGTGGTGCGCACCGATCCGGCCGCGGACACCGTTCCCAGCGGCGACAAGCGGGTCGGTGTGTTCCTTTCCACGGCGGTGACCGTGCCGGATCTGACCGGGCAGACGGTCGCCGACGCGCAGCGCGCGCTGCGGGACCTCAAGCTGACCGCGGAGGTGCGGTCCTTCCTGCCCCGCCCGGAAAGCCGGATCGTGCAGCAAAAACCCCCGCCGGGCAGCCGTGTCGAGCCGGGCAGCACCGTCATTCTCGGCGCCTTCCCCTGACGGGAACGTCGACCACTTTCACCAGGTACTCAGCGGTTGATCTCGCCGTCCTTCACCGCGGCGAGGAACCCCGCCCACTCGGATCGGTTTACGGTGAGGTGGCCGGCGCCGTAGTTCTTAGAGTCCCGGACGCCGACGATCGTCTGTTCGACAGCAACATCAACACAGTTGTTGCCGCCTCCGCTGAAGCTGCTTTTGTGCCACGTCGCCGTAGCTAGCGTGTCCACGGCTATCCCTTCGCTTTCTGTGCATCGTTCACCAGGCGCTTGCTCGCATCCTCGTCAAGCGACTGTTCACATAGTGTCTCGAATACATTTTCGAGCTTCGGGCACGGCTCGTACAGCATCTACACGAAGCCGTAGTCGCCGTGAGCTGCTTGTTTCCGCGTCGGTCGCGGTCGTGCGGAATCGCCGTCGAGCTCGACGGCCTAACCGCCTGGGGCACGAGCCGTGCCTACCCGAGCCGCTGCCATCTGGTGATCACGGGCTGGACAACGGCTTTGTGCTCGCTCCCGGTCCGCGACCGTCCATCCGGCTAACCGGGTGTGCCCGGAACGCGCAATCGCCTACGTCAAGGCGCTCTTCCCCGCCAGCCCATCAGCGAGCGTCGTCGGCAACCACCCAGGATCGGCGGGCGCTCCTGGTCAAGCCTGCCCCACAATAAGTGCCCCAGCTCCGAGCTGGGACTCCGGGAGCGCTGGATGATATGGTCACTCTTTGTGTCCACCTACTTGTGCTATGAGGTTCACTGGCTCGTCCTGCCTTCCGGCGGCGCTACCGCCGCAGGTGCTGGCCGTCGCTGGTGGCGTTCGGCTCATGAGGTGGGGTCGCCTGTTCTCGGAGGCTGACCGGTGCTACGGATTTTCCATGTGCCGTCGCACCTGTCCTATGCCGCCAAGCTCACCAGTTCGGAGTTCGCTCCCGTAGCCTCGCCGACTGGAGGACCCCTGCGCCTGAGCGAGCTGGCGGAGCTGCGCTGTTGGGGCTTCTTCGATGTCCTCCACGTACACACCGTGGAACTGGCGACTGCTGACGATCTCGAACGCGTTGCTGCGCGGGCAGAAAACGAAGGCAAAGGACTCGTGTTCACCGCCCACGACCTCGCACCCAACATCGAAGACGACCGCTCGGCATTTGATCGCAAGACCGCGTTGCTCGTGCGGCGAGCGCGGGTAGTGATGACCCTGACGACCGCCGCTGCCGAACAGGTCGCGATGGCTTCCGGGGTGACTGTGTCGTCTCTCAGAGTGGTGCCTCACGGTGCGGCCCTGCCGCTCTCCCTCGTGGGGAGCAACAGTGTGGGTGCCGAAGTCGCCGCGTTCGGAGCGTTGCGCCCGAACCGGGACTTCCTCAGCGTCGTGCGGGCCTGGAGGCTTCTGCCCGCACCGCGACCACCGCTGCGGTTGCTGGTGCGCTCCCTGACCCACGCAGAAGAACAGCGGTACACCACGGTCCTGGACGAGCTGGCGCAAGCCGAACGAGCGGACCCGGAATTGACCATTACGACCACGCCGGATGTCATGCCACCGGACGACCTGGTGTCCTGGTGCCGCCCCGTCTCGGTTCTGGTGCTGCCTTACACGAAGATCACCCACTCCGGCCAGCTTGAACTGGCGCGCGACCTGGGATTACGACTCGTGGCACCGGACGTACCGACCCTGCGCTCCCAAGTTGATGAGGGACCACGCAGCTCGGTCGAGTGGTTCGCACTCAGCGACCTGGCCGAGCCACGCCGGTTCGCCACCCACCTCCAGCACGCCCTGTCTCTGCCAGCTCCGGCAACAGGTGGCACCGCCGTGCACGACTACCGTGCCGCCGAGCACACACGCCTGCTCGACGCACACCGCGACGCATACTTGTCCGCTACTAGCCCTATTAAGGTGTGAAACATGGCCGCAGGATCAGCAAAGGTCTCGCTGACGGGAATCAAGCCGACAGGCGAGCCGCATCTCGGTAACTACATCGGCGCGATCAGGCCGGCGCTCAAGCTGGCGCAGAACTACGAAGCCGTATACTTCATCGCCGACTATCACGCCCTGACCACCATTCGTGATCCGGAGTTGCTTCGGCACTACACGCGGTCAGTCGCGGCCAGCTGGATCGCATCCGGACTCGACCCGGACCAGGTGGTCTTCTACCGGCAGTCGGACGTTCCCGAGATCTTCGAACTGACCTGGATCATGGCCTGCATGACCGGCAAGGGACTCATGAACCGTGCGCACGCCTACAAAGCCGCCCGGGACCGAAACCAGGAAGCGGGCAAGGAGGACCTTGATACCGGGATCAACATGGGGCTGTACAACTATCCGGTTCTCATGGCCGTCGACATTTTGATCATGGAAGCCGATGTGGTCCCCGTCGGGCGCGACCAAATGCAACACGTCGAAATCGCGGCTGACATCGCCGGGTCCTTCAATCACGTCTACGGCAAGAGCTACAAGTTCAAGATTCCGGACGCCATCATCCCCGACGCCGACACCGGGCACACTCTTCCCGGCGTCGACGGCCGGAAGATGAGCAAGTCCTACGACAACACGATCCCGCTGTTCTGCCCCGAAGCCCAGCTCAAGAAGCTCGTGAAGCGCATCCCGACCGACAGCACCCCGGTCGAAGATCCGAAGGACCCCGACAGCTCCAACGTCTTTCAAATCCTGGAACAATTCGCCACCTCCGATGTCGCGGCGAACGTTCGGCAACGACTCCAAGCAGGCGGCATGGGCTGGGGCGACTTGAAAAACCAGCTCTTCGAAGTGCTCAACGACCAGTTGAGCCCGCTTCGCGACCGATACAACGCGCTAATGGAACCCGACAGCGAGCTGGACGGGCTACTAGCGGCCGGAGCAGAGAAAGCCCGCAAGCGGGTACTACCAGTGTTGTCCCAGGCACGTAAGGCGATCGGCATGGCCTGAACACTCTGACGCGAGCGAGCAGAGACTACTGAGGGGGCAAACACGCATGGCGGCGACCTACGCCGTAACGCGCGAATTGCAGTCACTACTACGTAACCCGTCTACAGGAGCCCGCGATCGATGGCGCGCATGGTCAGAGGAGCTGATGCGTCCTGGTCGGCTGACGCCAGCGCTGCTGGCGTCAGTCTGGGCCGAAGTACTCGACTTCGATCCCGCTCTTTCACGCTACATCAAGTCGCCAATTCCCATACAGAACAAGGCAATAATCGTCGCGGCCAGCGGTAAAGAGACATTCAAGACGTTCAACATCAGCACCGCTGCGAGCCTGCTGGCCGCCAGCACTGGAGTACCTGTCATCAAAGGTGTTTCCAGTTCGGTGTCAGCGGTTTCCGGCGCAGCAGACGTGCTTGACTCACTGGGCATCCCTATTGAGTCGCAACCGGCGACCATCCCAGACGCGGTCGAGTCGGACGGGATCGCCTTTATCTCCTACGCGGCATTCTGTCCAACCTACGCGGGTCGCTATGACGGCGTTTTCCCAGTACTGAGCCCGTTCAGCTTTTTCATGCCTGCGGCCGTGCTCGCCGTCGAAGCCTCCCGCTTCCTGTTCGGCCTAGGGCGTGTCTGATAATGCTGTGGTCCAGGTGATCGCGGCGTGGAGGACGACCGCAGATCGGTAGACGATGGCGAGTTTGTCGTAGCGAGTGGCTAGACCGCGCCATTGCTTGAGCAGGTTGAACCGGCGCTCGAC
>WHSZ01000056.1 GCA_009379845.1 Pseudonocardiaceae bacterium
ATCACCTGCAGCGACCGGCCGAACGCGCGGTTGAGCACCCGCTCCGCCGCCTGGAGCTCGTCCCGCAACTCCTCGCCAGTGAGCTGCCACAACTCACCACCGGCCAGAGCGTCTGCGGGTGCGTTCATGTGTTCTATTCTATCCACCCGACCGACACTTTTCGAACACCTCATCGAGCGCCCGACATTCGAGTGATTGGCGGCGCGTGGCGTGAACGTAGGGGCCTACGACAAGATGTACGCGTGACTCGGGGTTCTGGTGTTTGGTGGTTCGTGGTTTCTCGGCCGTGCTGTTGTCGATGACGCGTTGTCCCGTGGCTGGGAGGTGACGACATTCCGTCGTGGGCAGTCGGGAGTGGAGGCGTCCGGCGTCGCGACCGTGCGCGGCGACCGCACGAAGCCCGAGGACTTGGCGCGGCTCGCGGAGACTGGACCGTGGGACGCGGTGGTGGATACCTCGGGCTACGTGCCGCGCGAAGTACTTGCGGTCGCACGGGCGCTCGAACCCGTCGCGCACCGCTATGTGTTCGCGTCCACGGTTTCGGTGTATGAGGGCTGGCCAACCGAGCCACTCACGGAAGACTCGGCGGTGCTGGAGTGTCCGCCGGATGCCGGCCCGGACTATGGCTTTGACGGTGTCCCCGGCCCGTCGGTGTACGGGGTCACCAAGGCCGGGTGCGAGCGGGCCATTGTGGACACGTTCGGCGTCGACCGGGTTGCGCTGTTGCGTTCCGGAGTGATTCCAGGTAGGCGGGAGTACGTGGGTCGGTTGCCGTGGTGGTTGCGACGTGTCCAACAGGGTGGGCGGGTGCTGGCGCCGGGGCGTCCGGAGCGGTCCATTCAGCCGGTCGATGTTCGGGATGTGGCGGCGTTCGCGCTGCACACCGCTACGGGGCCGGCGGGCTCGTTCAACGTCACCGCAGGCGGGTGTGACACGATGCGCGATCTCCTCACGGCGTGCCGCGAGGCCACGGGCTCTGATGCGGAGTTCGCGTGGATCACGGATGAGGAATGGCTTGTCGCGCAAGGGGTTGCGCAGTGGACGGAGCTTCCCCTGTGGCGTACCTACAAAGGAGCATGGGCGGTCGACTCGTCTCGTGCTCGAGCCGCCGGGCTGAATACCCGCCCGATTCAGGAGGCTGTCTTGGACACGTGGTCATGGCTGCACTCGGGCGAACACGTCATTGCGCATGAACGTGCTGGCGAACAGGGCATCGCCCCAGAGAAGGAACGGGCGATCGTGGAAGCCTGGGACGCCCGGGAACGTGATCACTGCGGGTCGCGGTAACCCCGGCCGTACAGGCTTCAGTCTCCAGGGCTGATAGCTCGGCGCGCGGAGCTTCCCGCACCACACTTGGCGGCTTCCTCGCGAACACCGCGAGGAGGTCCAGTTCGGGCTTCGGCGCCAACGGTCCCGAGTGGACACACCCCGACTGGCCCGCTTCGAGCTCACCGGCACGCCGGATCACGATCACGTGAGGTGGCTTGACTCCCCGGACAGCAGCGCTGCTGGCAATGATCTGATACTGCCCGGCCGGGATCCGCTGCCTCAGAGCAGACCATGCCGACGCGCCACGAGTACCGCCTCCCGTCGACTCGTGACCCCGAGCTTGCGGTAAATGCTGCGCAGGTGGGTCTTCACAGTGTTGACCGACACGTACAACCTGCCCGCGATCTCCTCGGTCGTGCTCAGCGACGGCAACTCGAGCAGCAGTTGGGCCTCGCGCGGGCTGAGCTCCACACCTGTCCCGGTTGGCGCGGCGGGTACGGCTGCCAGAACCTCCCCGGCGAACCCGTCCAGCTTGCCGAGCCTGCCCACCTGGCGCGCGAGGAGCGGCCGCAGATCACGCCCGGTGTCCAGAAACGGGCGCAGAACACGGCCGGACTCGGCCTTCTCCAGCGCGGCGATCAGCTGGGTGCGGGCGGTCTGCTGATCACCGGCCCGGTCGGCGAGCGACGCGGCCAGCAGGTGAGCCTCGATCTCGGTGTTGCTGGCCACGCATCGAACCAGCCCGCTGCTGATCTTTTCCAGGTCGGCCCGCGCCGTAGTGGCAAGGCCGCGGTAGGCGTGCACGCGGGCGCGCAGGAACAGGATCTCACCGCTGTCGGCGATCCACGCCGACGCCCTGCGATAAACCTCGGCGGCCCAGTCCGCCCTGCCGAGCCGCAACGCCATCTTTTGCTCGGCGACGCCGACGATCGCGACCATGGCCGGTTGCAGCCGTTCCCTGCGATCCAGCGCCCCCCAGCACTCACGCAGCCTCAACAGGGCATCGTGCGGCTGCTCGGTGGACGCGGCGATCTCCGCCATGGATCGGGCACAGAGTTCAACGGTCCGGTCGTCGCTCGCCGGGGCCAGTTCGGCCGCCTTCCGCGCCTCCACACGCGCGGTCTCATCGTCGAGCGACTGGTACGCCGCCCACGCCGCGGCCGCGTGGGCGATGCACGTCCCTGGGTTGTCGTCGATGCCGCGCTCGCGCGCGAACCCAATGGCTTCCCTCGCCCCACGCGTCATCGCGTCGACGTTGTTCGCGGCCCCGTCCACCGCCGCCAGGTGACTCAGGCAGTGCGCGACCGCGTAGTCGTAACCGCGTTCTCTCGCCAGATCCAGCGCGCGCATCAACTCGTCTCTGGCACGCCGGAGGTGACCGAGCCAGAACAGCACCGTGCCGAGGTTGAACAGCGCGAGCATGCGCAGGTCCAGGTCCACGATGTCGTCGAGGCGGTTACCCAGCTCATGCACCTGCGGAGACAATCGACCGGTCAACCGCGCGTGCCGGGTGAGTGCCACGAGCGAGATATCCCGGACAACTGCGTCGTGGGTGGCTAACGAGTCCGCGGTGAGCTTGGTGAGCCGTTCCTCGGCTAGGTAACGCTCTCCGGTCGACAGCTCGGCCACCGCGAGCATGGCACTGACCGCCGGCCGTTCCGCCACGGCGCGCGGTAGATCCCTGCTCAGCCGCCGTAGTGTCCACATCTGTCCACCGAGGACAATCGCCGGCCCGTACTGGACAACGAGGTCTGCAATCAGATCGTGGTCGCCCACGCTGATCGCGTGTGGCAGCGCGGCCAGCGCGTCGCCCTGTCTCACGAACCAGCCCGCCGCAACGCGATGCAGCTCGGCAACGGTCGCCAACGAGCGGGACCGCAGGGCGACTCGCAGGTAGTCCAACAGCAACGAGTGGTACCGAAACCATTCGCTGTGCGGAGAGCTCCGGGACACGAGCGTGTTGACCCTCTCCAGCCGCTGCAACAGGACACCCGCGTCGTCCCGCCCCGTCAGCTTGCTGGCGAGCTCGATGGTGAAGCGCTCGCACACGCTTGTCCGCAGCAGGAACTCCTGCACGTCGGCGGGGAGTTTCGAAAGCACCTCGCCGACGAGGTAGTCCGCCACCGCGCGGTCGGTCTCGACGAACGAGTCGATCGTCGCGATGTGGTCGTCCGACTCCGACAGAGCCAATGCGGCCAGCCGGACGATGGCGGGCCAACCCTCGGTGCGCTGCATCAAACGGGTGAGATCGGACTGGGCGAGAGTGACACCATGACCGCGCAGCACGGCCACGGTCTCGGTCTCGGTGAAGGCCAGTTCCGCAGCCCCCAGCTCTCGTAAACCACCGGAAATCCGCAGCAGATGCAGCGGCATGAGCAGGCCGGTTCGGGTGCTGATGATCACGTGGAGGCGCTTCGGCAGGTTGGCAAGCAACAACTCCAGCCCGTGAAGAGCATCGCGTTCACGCAACCGCTGGACATCGTCGAGAACCAACCAGATCTGGTGTGGCTGGCGATCTATCGTCTCGTGGAGCGCGGCGATCAAGCGCCGCTCCTCACCTCGTCGCGGTGGCCGCGGCACTCGCCGCGCGCCGCCGACGGTGATCGCGTCGTTCTCCAGCGCGGTGAGAATGGCCGACCACAGCACGAAGGGGTCGTTGTCGTGCTCGTCGATGTTCACCCACGCGGTACCGCCGCCTTCGCGCCTGCGCCGGTGCACCCAGCTGGCCAGCAACGTCGTCTTGCCGAATCCTGGTGGCGCACACACCAGCGTCACCTTCGGTGGACCTGCTTCCCTTCCACCGATAGAGTTTCGGACCAACAGGTCACTCAGCCGGGCCCGAGTCACCTGTCCAGCTGGCGATGGTGGCACGTCGGTCTTCGGTCCCGGTATCGGCGCGCGAAGCCTGTCTTTGGCATCCCCCACCACGGGTACCGAGAGTAAAACACTTGCTCGCCGGACAACGCTTCTCAACGACAGAGCGCCCGAATGAGTGACGCGTGGTTGGCGGGATCTCACACCACTTTGCTGTGCCGCCAAGGTTCTGGTTGGAAAAACGCGCACACTCACCCACTCCGGGTGAGGTGCCTTCGCGTCGGACCTGACAACGTTCCTGCTGCTTCGCGTCTCCGACGGGGGGAGGGGATTGGTCGCGAGGCGAGCCGGCGGCCGCCTATGCCCCACGCGGTCGCCGGCTTTCCCTGTCGAACGACGCATCGTCCGTCGCCTGATCCAAACCGGACGCTCTCGTGTTGGTATACCCCCGCCATCTCGTAACGCGGTGCTCCGGCGGAGCCGTAACCACGAACCGAGCGGATCGGCGCGAATCGCCTTATGTCCAAAGTAGACACCACCAGATCGGCTCCCATCCGATCAGCGGTGGCGGGAACGGGCACGGTGCCGGGCCCGCCGCCGCCCGCTGATCATCGGTCGGATCTCACCGATGCTGGCCCCCACGGCCCCGGCAAATGGCACACCGTCCGGCGACACCGCGAGAATGCGCGGCAGGAACAGCGGTTCCGCGCCGTCGATATCGATGACGTTGGCTTCGCTGGCGATCTCGGACAGGGTTCGCACGGCAGCCAAGGTCTCCGCAAGATCGGAGTCGGTGTTGCCCGAGAGTCCCTCAATTTGAACGTCCAGCGTGTAGCCGTTCGGCCCGACATCGACATGGACAAGCGCCCCAGGGGGAAACTCACCCTGCCGGCGAAGTTTGCGTACGATCTCCGCGACGTGAACGGAGACGGCAGGCAACGACCCTCGCGTCGTGAAGTAGCCGTCGCCGACGATACACAGTGCCGATAGAACCTGCCTGGCCATGAAACCCCTTTCAAGACGAACTGCCCGAGCTTCGGGCAAGCCGTCGAGGGCCAGGACGGCATCTCGGACTTGCTGACAACAATTGGCCGGTCCCGCCAGGAGCGAACTCCGATCGCGCGACATTCGGCAAACACGTGGATTTATCCCACCACAGGCGCGATCCGGCAAGTGCCACAAGGACCTGCGCGACTCGATATGGCCGTCCAGGCCTAGCAAATCGCGAAATCTCATCCGAAACAGGTGAACGCCCCGGCATGAACTTTCACATCGGCCACAGCGGGACTAGAAAACCCTTGCCGCATGACCGTATGAAAGGGAGGAGCCACTCATGGATCGGGAGCAAGGGCTGGCCGCGGCCTTCGCGGGACTCGCCGACACGTTGGTCTCGGATTTCGATGAGAAGACGTACGCCGAGGCGATGGCCCGGCGATGCATCCGGGTGCTGGACGCCGACGCGGTAGCCCTAGTTCTTTCCGGAAATGCCGATACGCCGCCCATTCTGGCCACCGCCGCGGAATCGGTTCGTGATCTGGACAGTATCCGGGCCGTCATCGACGAAGGACCGTCGGCGGATTGTATGAGTGAATGCAGGCTGATCGGGTCCGCCGACCTGCGCTCTGAGACCAGGTGGCCAGCGTTCACGCTCGCCGCGCTCAATGCCGGTTTCGCTACGGCGCACGCGCTGCCGCTGCTACTGCGGGCCGAGCGGATCGGGACGCTGACCCTGTTTCGCCGTCGGGCAGGCGCCCTCGGCGATCACAACGCGGCCGTCGCCACGGCGCTCGCCGAGACGGCCACCGCGGCGCTACTTTCCCGACGGACCATCTACGCCGCGCGGACGCGCGCTGGCCAACTACAGGCCGCACTCCGTACCCGCACCACGATCGAGCAGGCCAAGGGGTATCTGGCGGCACGAAGGGGCGACAGCGTCGACGCCGCCTTCGAGCTGATCCGCTCGACCGCTCGCCAGCACCGCCGTCGGCTCTCCGACGTAGCAAGGGACGTCATGGACGGCTCGCCCGTCATCGCGCATCTGTTCGTGGATCACTCCGCCGACGAGGCAAATGGCGCGCACCAGCAGGCGGCGACATCACCGCGCCTTCCGGTAGTGGAGTGAACGGCGCGGAAATGTACTCACAGGCCGAGGTCGTCGAGGCCGAGCAGCGATCGGTAGGTCAGCCCGCGCGCCTCGATCGCCTCACGGGCGCCGGTATCCCTGTCCACCACGGTCGCCACGCCGACTACCTCGGCGCCGGCCTCGTGCAACGCGTCAACCGCGGTCAGCACGCTGTCGCCGGTGGTCGAGGTGTCCTCCACCGCGAGCACCCGCTGACCGCTCACTTCGATGCCCTCGATCTGCCGCTGCATACCGTGTTCCTTGATGGATTTGCGCACCACGAACGCGTCCAGCACGACGCCCTCAGCCGCGGCCGAGTGCAGCATCGCGCAGGCCACCGGGTCCGCGCCGAGCGTCAACCCACCGGCGGCCACGTAGTCCCAGTCCGCGGTGAGCTGCCGCAGCAGCCGACCGATCAGCGGCGCCGCCGCGTGGTGCAGCGTGGCCCGCCGCAGATCGATGTAGTAGTCCGCCTCCACACCCGAGGCCAGCCGCACGCGCCCGAGCACGACGGCGAGTTCACTGATCAGCCTGGCGAGCTCCGCGCGAGCTGCCACATCTACGACTCCATTCCGCACAGGTAAGGAGCTTCCCACACGGAGGCCGCGAGTGCCGGTAGCCAAGACGTGGCCCCGACCACCCTGGTCAGTCCTAGTCAGTCCTGGTCAGTACCTCCACACCCACTCGGGCGCCTGCTGGTAGATGTCGATCAGGTAGCCGACCCGCTCGAGGATTGGCTCGATCTCAGGGGTTTCCTGCCAGCGTTCCCACGTGTAGAGGTTGTCGCCCTCGATGCGGAACGGCCACTTGTGCCGCATCGCCCGCTCGTCGGCGAGCAGCCACTCCGTCATTCCTGAGTGCAGCAGATCAGACGCGAACCTGGTGAACTGCTTGTCGATCTTGACCTTGAAGTTCTCGTTGAACTCGACGCTGTCCAGATCAAGGTCGAACTTGGAGTCCCAGAATTCCCTCGACACGGTCAGCGTGGGTCGCGGCCGCGGAATCGCGATGCCGACGACCTGGTAGCGGAACTGCTCCACGTGCTTACGGCCGTGCCGGCTTTCCCTTTTGACCTTGTAACAATAGTGAAACGCGGTCACCGAATGGTTCTGGTGGCGGCCCCGCATGACATGCCACGCCTCCTTGCCGTCGTTGTGCAGGAACCCTGGCAGTCCGGTGAACTCCTCGGCGATTTCGTCGTTGCGGCGCCAATATCTCCAGTTGTGCTCCTGGCACCAGGCACCGATCGGGCCGCCCTGCCGGTTGTCCACAACCTGCTTGCGCCCGAAAAGACCGTCGAAGATTCCCATGGGTGCAGCGCTATCAGGTGCGCCCGCGCGCGAACAATGCACCGCCCGCGATACGGCGCAGCAACCCGCGGGGCAGCAGCCGCACCACGCCGAGCAGCACCTTGTACTGCGGGCTCGGCACCGAGATCACCTTGCCGCGCCGCAGGTCTGCCAGTCCCTCGTCGACGACACGATCGGCGGCCAGCCACATCAGCCGCGGTCCCGGCTTGCTCAGCCCGGCGCGCTGCTGGAACTCGGTGTGCGTGAAACCTGGGCACAGCGCGGTCATCCGCACACCGCTTCCGGTCAGCGAGATCGCCATGCTCTCGGAAAACGACGTCACCCATGCCTTGCTCGCGGTGTAGGTGGAGCCTTGGCCGGGGAGGAACCCGGCCACGCTGGACACGTTCAGCACCTCGCCGTGCCCGCGCCGCACCATGCCGGGCAGCGCCGCACGGGTCAGCTGCAGCACGCTTGTCACGTTCACATCCAGCTGGGACCGCAGCTGTTCCGGGTCGATGTCGGTGAACTCGCCGGCCAGACCGACCCCGGCATTGTTGATCAGCAGGTCGACCTCGGCATCGTGCAGTCGCTGCTCGAGAAGTCGCCGGTCACCCTCGTCGGACAGGTCGGCCGGAAGTACCTCGGTGTGCACGGCATGCCGCTCGCCGAGCTCGGCCGCCAGCTCCTTCAGGCGGTCGGCGTCCCTCGCCACCAGGATCAGGTCGTAGGAATCGCGTGCGAGCCTGCGGGCGAAGGTGGCTCCGATGCCCGCCGTGGCGCCGGTGATGAACGCTGTCGGCATGCTGGCACGGTAGCCCCCGGGCGCCGAGGGTCAAGGTTCGGGCGAGTCCTCGGGCGCCCGTTCACCCTCGGCGAGCGAGCGGGCGTGCCGGCCGCGCGCGGACAGCGAGCCACCGCTCGCCGGGTCCACCACATCGGCCAGCTCGCCGATGTCGCGCAGCAGGCGCTCGATCCGGGACGGCCCGGAGTTGGGCGGCACGCAGGCGAGCACCCACTCGCCCTCCAACCACGCGACGCTCACGTCCCCACCGAGCTCGTCGGCCGCCTCGATCAGCTCCTGGGTGATCAGCGGGCGCGCCTCGGTGACGTTGTCGGTGAACGCGTACCGCTGCCCGACGGGGCCGAGCAGCTCGGGCATCTCGTCGCGCTGGAACGGCACGCTTGCCAGCCACAACTCCAGCAGCGCGCGGTGCACTGTGCGGCACCGAACGGCGGCGATCACGCCGTGTACCCGGCCACCGTTCTCGATGTCGAACACGTACAGCTGGCGGCGGCCGTCCGTGGTGAATGTGGAGCCGGTGACGACATCGCGTGCCACCTGCGCGTCGTAATAGCCGATCGCGCCACCGTCCCACTGGGTGGCAAGCACCCGGTCGACGTCGTTCAGCTGCCAGCCGCGCAGGCTCGCCCAGCGGGCGCGCTCGCGATTGCGGGAGGTCTCCCGCGCCCGGTCGACGACGAGCAGCACCACGCCGGCGACCGCGGCGACCGCGGCGATGACGAACCAGACCCACGCAGGAATACCCACGACGCGAAGCCTAGTAGGCCAGCCGGGCTAGCCAAGACCGCCACTCCAGGTATCCCACTCGTGGGCGTTTTATCGCCCGAGCGTGCCGTTCGATGGCCACGCCCGCGCGGGCTCAGACCCGGCGAACGTCCAGCGCGTCGCTTGTAGTGTTGTCGTCCGCGATGTCCACCCGCACGGTGTCGCCGTCCCGGACCTCGCCGGCCAGCAGCTCCTTCGCGAGCTGATCACCGATCGCGGACTGCACCAGCCGCCGCAACGGCCGCGCGCCGTAAACCGGGTCGAAGCCGTTCAGCGCAAGCCACTCGCGCGCGGCCGGCGTGACGTCCAGGGTGAGCCGCCGCTCGCCGAGCCGGTCGGCCAGCCGGGCCACCTGAATGTCCACAATAGACACCAGTTCCTCGGTGGCCAGCGAGTGGAACACCACCACGTTGTCAAGCCGGTTCAGGAACTCCGGCTTGAACTGCTGGCGTACCACGGACATCACCGCATCGGAGCGCTGCCGCTCGTCCAGCCCCGCGTCCGCGATCGTCTGTGAGCCGAGGTTCGAGGTGAGCACCAGGATGGTGTTCCGGAAGTCCACGGTGCGCCCCTGGCCGTCGGTCAGCCGCCCGTCGTCCAGCACCTGCAGCAGCACGTCGAACACGTCCGGATGCGCCTTCTCCACCTCGTCGAGCAGCACGACGGCGTACGGCCGCCTGCGCACCGACTCGGTGAGCTGGCCGCCCTGGTCGTAGCCGACGTAGCCGGGCGGCGCGCCGACCAGCCGGGCGACCGAGTGCTTCTCGGAGTATTCGGACATATCGATCCGGATCATGGCGCGCTCGTCGTCGAAAAGGAACGCAGCGAGCGACTTGGCCAGCTCGGTCTTGCCGACCCCGGTCGGGCCGAGGAACAGGAACGACCCGGTCGGCCGGTCCGGGTCGGCCACCCCGGTCCGAGCGCGGCGCACCGCGTCCGAGACCACCTTCACCGCCTCGGTCTGCCCGACCACCCGTCCGCTCAGCTCGGACTCCATCCGCAGCAGCTTGCCGGTCTCGCCCTCGAGCAGCCGGCCAGCCGGGATGCCCGTCCACGCGGAGACCACGTCGGCGACGTCATCCGCGCCGACCTCCTCCTTGAGCATCACCTGCTCTGTCGACGCCGTCCCGGCTGTGCTCTGCTCCAGCTCCTTCTCCAGCGCCGGGATCCGACCGTACCGCAGCTCGGCCGCCCGCCCGAGATCGCCGTCCCGCTCGGCACGCTCCGACTCGCCACGCAGCTGCTCGAGCTGCTCCTTCAGGTCGCGGACCTTGTCGATCGAGCCCTTCTCGTTCTGCCAGCGCGCGGTCAGCGCGGAGAGCTCCTCACGTCGTTCAGCCAGTTCGGCGCGCAGCGCGCCGAGCCGGTCGCGGGACGCCGCATCGTCCTCTTTGGACAGCGCCATGTCCTCGATCTCCAGCCGGCGTACCGCGCGCTCAACCTCGTCGATCTCCACCGGTCGCGAGTCGATCTCCATGCGCAGCCGGGAAGCCGCCTCGTCGACAAGATCGATCGCCTTGTCCGGCAGGAACCGCGCGGTGATGTAGCGGTCCGAAAGGGTGGCGGCCGCGACCAGCGCGGCATCGGTGATCCGCACCCCGTGGTGCACCTCGTAGCGCTCCTTCAGCCCGCGAAGGATGCCGATCGTGTCGCCCGCGGACGGCTCACCGACCAGCACCTGCTGGAAACGTCGCTCGAGCGCGGCGTCCTTCTCGATGCGCTGCCGGTACTCATCGAGCGTGGTGGCGCCGACCATCCGCAGCTCACCGCGGGCCAGCATCGGTTTGATCATGTTGCCGGCGTCCATCGCACCCTCACCGGTGGCGCCCGCACCGACGATGGTGTGCAGCTCGTCGATGAACGTGATCACCTGCCCGGCGGACTCGGTGATCTCCTTGAGCACCGCCTTCAGCCGCTCCTCGAACTCCCCCCGGTACTTCGCGCCCGCCACCATCGCACCGAGATCCAGCGCCACGACCCGCTTGTCCCGCAACGACTCCGGCACGTCGCCTGCCACGATCCGCTGCGCGAGCCCCTCCACGATGGCGGTCTTGCCAACGCCAGGCTCGCCGATCAGCACCGGGTTGTTCTTGGTACGCCGGGAAAGCACCTGCACCACCCGGCGGATCTCGCCGTCCCGGCCGATCACCGGGTCCAGGTCACCGGAGCGGGCGCGCTGCGTCAGGTCGACGCCGTACTTCTCCAGCGCCTGATAGGTGTCCTCCGGATCGGGGCTCGTCACCCGCGCGGAGCCGCGCACTTTGACGAATGCCTCGCGCAACGCCTCCACGGTAGCGCCGTGCCTGCGGAGCAGGTCGCCGACCGAACGGCCCTCCGCGGCCAGCCCGACCAGCACGTGTTCGGCTGCCACGTACTCGTCACCCATCTCGGTCGCCAGCCGCTGCGCGTGGGTGAGCGAGCGAACCGCGTCGCCGTCGAACTGCGGCGCGGACACCGTCGCACCGGTCGCCGACGGCAGGGCCTTGGCGAGCGGTTCCAGCTCGGCCCGCACCTGCTCAGGGTCGGCACCGACGGCGGTGAGCAACGGAGCGGTGATGCCATCGCTCTGCGCCAGCAGCGCGCCGAGCAGGTGCGCGGGCGCCACATCCGGATTGCCGTTCATGGTCGCGGCTTGCACCGCGGACGAGATCGCCTGCTGAGTCTTCGTTGTCGGGTTGAACGCGTCCATTCCCTACCTCGGTCGTACCTGCGCTATGGACAGCCTCCCGCAGCCGCCCTCACCATGCCTAACGTCAGAAAAGTTGAGTGAGTTCCGCTCAACTAGGGCGCCGTTGCGTCCCACAACCACACCGTCATGAACGGTGTCTGCTCGGATACGCAGAGCCACACCCGCAGGGAATTGGTCAAAAAGGTGCTGCCGGGTCACTCGGTGGAACGAGCCAAGGACACAACTCTTACATGATTTGACCTCAGCCCCTTGTCATCGATACGTACATAGGCTGCACTTTCGCACCATGTTTGCGCATCATCTGTCACCGCCCGGGGCGTCGTCGATCACGACCCTCGCGCAGGAAGAAGAGGGAGCCGAGGCGGGCTTTCTCAGATCGATCGAAACGGCCATTAACGACATTTTCGACCCGATCACCACGGCACTTTCGGATTTCGTGTTCGCCGAGATCACGGTCTTCGGCGTCACGTTCCCGTGGATCGTCGCCTGGTTGGTCATCGCGGCCACGGTCTTCACCCTGTACTTCGGCTTCATCCAGTTCCGCAGCTTCAAGCTGGCCTTCGAGCTGGTACGCGGCAAGTACACGAGGAAGGACGAGCCTGGCGAGATCACCCATTTCCAGGCGCTGAGTTCCGCGGTATCCGGAACGGTCGGGTTGGGCAACATCGCCGGCGTCGGTGTCGCCGTCACGATCGGCGGCGCCGGTGCGACATTCTGGATGATCATGTGCGGGCTGCTCGGTATGTGCACCAAGTTCGTTGAGTGCACGCTCGGGGTGAAATACCGCGAGATACACGAGGACGGCACGGTCTCCGGCGGCCCGATGCACTACCTGCGGAAGGGCGTCGCGGAACGGTTCGGCGGCGGTAACGGCGGCAAGGCCTTCGGCCAGGTCCTCGCGGTGCTGGCCTCGATAATGATCCTGTTCTTCGGGATCGCGGGTGGCAACATGTTCCAGGCCAACCAGACCTTCGCGCAGCTGCGGGACGTTACCGGCGGCGACGACGGCTGGCTTGGCAACGACGGCTCGGCGCTGATCTTCGGCCTCATCCTGGCCGGCGTGGTCGGTGCCGTCATCATCGGCGGGATCAAGTCCATCGGCCGGGTTACCAGCCGGCTGGTGCCCACCATGGGCATCGTCTACGTCGCGGCCTGCCTGATCGTCATCATCTCGAACCTCACCGAGGTTCCGGCCGCGATCGGCACGATCTTCGAGGGCGCGTTCTCCCCGGAGGGCGTCGCGGGCGGCGCCATCGGTGCCCTGATCGTCGGCTTCCAACGGGCCGCGTTCTCCAACGAGGCCGGCCTCGGTTCGGCGCCCATCGCGCACTCCGCGGTGCGCACGAAGCACCCGGTCACCGAGGGCTTCGTCGCGCTGCTCGAGCCGTTCATCGACACCGTGATCGTCTGCACGATGACCGCACTGACCATCGTGATCGCCAACACCCAGTTCTGGACACAGGCTCAGGCCAGTGTCGCCGCGGGCGGGGACGAGCCGGACGGCGTCACGGTGACATCGGAGTCCTTCGCGACGGTGCTGCCGTGGTTCCCGTACGTGCTGACCCTGGCCGTGGCGCTGTTCGCCATCTCCACGATCATCACCTGGGGCTACTACGGCCAGAAGGCCTGGACGTTCCTGTTCGGTAAGAGCAAGACCAGCGAGCACATCTACCACGGCGTCTTCATGGCGTTCGTGGTCATCGGTTCGGTGCTTACCCTCGGCAGCGTGCTGGACTTCGCCGACGCGGTGCTGTTCCTGCTCGCGCTGTTCAACATCATCGGGCTGTACCTGCTCGCGCCCGTGGTGAAACGCGAGGTCAAAGCCTACCGGGAGAAGCTGCGCACCGGGGAGGTGCACAAGCTGGAAAAGGTCGAGTAGTACCTGCTACCCGTTCCAAGGGCCCTGGACGTGTTTCGGCACGTACAGGGCCCTTGCTTTGGGAAAGCAAACGTTCACCGGGCGGTGTGGAACGACCCCCGGCGGGTGCGCGTCACTTCCACAGCACGTCCGCACGATCACCTACCGCGAACGGCGATTTACCGATGAACGACGAACAAACCGAGGACGAGCTGGCGTTGCCGCCGCTGGTCTACGTGCCCTGCACGAGCGCCGAACCGACGGACGGCGAGCTGACCCTCGAGATGCGCCAGCTTGCCGACGGGCGCCTGGCACTGCCGGTCTATTCCGCGCTTGACCGGCTGGTGAACTGCTGCGGCGAGGGACAGCCGTGGGCAGCCGTGCCAACCAATCGCCTCGACGAAGCGAGCGCGTCGGCCCCGTTCGACGTCATCGTGCTCGACCTGGAGATCCCCGAAGAGTTGCGGAACGACGACAGCACGGAAGGCGGCAACCATGTCTGATCACCTGGACGTCGACCCTGAACTGGTCGCCGGGTACGCGCGCACCCTGAACAGCGGCGGAGACGCGCTCAACGATGTCGGCGCGAACCTTCCGGACAGCCCGGACGCCGGCGAGATGACCGCGGATCTGACCGGCTTGCTGAGCATCTTCGCGGACAACACCGGTCAGCTCGTGAAGGGCGTGCTGGGCGCGGGACAAGCCGTCAGCGAGGCCGCGGGCGACTACCAGAACGGCGAGAACACGAACGCGGACACGTTCAACGCGAGCTAGCACGAGGACGCACCCATGGCACTGAACACCAAGATCGACGGAAACCCGGAAAGCTGCCGTTCGGCCGGCAACTGGCTGAAGAGCACCCTCGCGAACGGCGTGCACGACGCCGGAAGCCAGCTGTATCAGGTTCGGAACGGGTCCAACGGGCGCTGGACGGGAGCCGCAGGCGAGGCGTTCCGCCAGCGGATGAGCGAATGCGGCAAGGACACCGACGAGTTGCGGGACGATGCCCGCAGCGCGGGTGGCGCGTTCGAATCCCTCGCCGACGACATGGAGACCGCGCAGCGGCGGATGCAGCGGGCGCGGGAATCCGCCGTCGCGGCGGAGCTGGACGTCACCGACAGCCAGATCCTGCACCCCGGCCAGGGTCCCGGCGCACCGGAAGCGCTGCCGACCGACGGCAGCGCCACCGACGAGCAGCGCAGCGCGCACGCGGACGCCGTGCAGGCACAGAACGCGCACGCGGCCAAGGTGGCCGCCTACAACCGGCTCGCGGGCGAGGTGGACGGCGCCCGAGGGGTATGGGAGCGCGGCAAGAGCGCTTTCGACTCCGTCGCCAACGGGCTCTGGGACAAGCGCTACCTGAACGCGTTCAGCTGGACCGCGACGTTCGCCGGCGCCCTTGAGGGCCGCCGGCTGTTCTGGCAGAAGGGCGCGGACGCCTGGCGTGCCGAGGCGGGCAAGGCGCTGCGGCACCTCGACGAAACGACCCAGGCGGCACGGGCCGGCGGGATCGGCAACAAGCTGAACTTCTACAAGACAATCGACGCGCAGCACGCGCAGTACTACGACGCGTTGAAGCACGCCGACGACGCGGCCGGCAAGGTGCCGTCCGGAGTGCTCGCCAGGATCAACAACTCGGCACGCTCGGGCACCAGGTCCGCGCTGAGCCGGATCTCACCGGCACTGGTCTCCGGTGGCTCGAAGGTGCTCTCCAAGGTGCCGGTCGTTGGGCTCGGCGTCACCGCGGCCAGCGTCGGGATGGACATCAACAACGGCAAGGAGCCGGGCAAGGCGGTGGTCTCCGGGGCGGCCGGATTCGGGGCAGGGATGGCCGCGGCCGGGATGGTCGCCGCGGCGGGAGGACCGGTCGGCTGGGGTGTCGGTGCCGGCATCGCGGCCGGTATCGGCATTGGCTACGCCGCGGACTACGCGTGGGACAACTGGATGCCGGACGGCGCGAAGGACGCCATCAACGACGGCCTCAGCTCGGCAGGTAACGCCATCAAGGACGGCGCCGGTGCGGTTGGCGACGCGGTCGGCGACGCCGCGAGCGGCGCGGCGGACGTGGCGAAGAAGGTCATCCCCGGTTGGTGATCTACTTGGACCGTTATGGAAACCCCTTCGCCGCGCCCTGACCCGGCTACCGGGCTACCGCGGCCACCGAACGCACCGCTGCCGGACGGTGTGGTCACCGTGCCGGACCGCACCGGATCGACGAGCGGCCTGCCGGACCCGCCGGAAGGCATGGGGCCGGTGCTGGAATCGTTCCGGCCGTCCCAGCTGGTCAGCGTTTTCGCCGGGCTGATCGGGGCCGGCGTCGTCGCGCTGTTCCTGATCCTGAAGGACGGCGGGTTCGGTTGGGCGAGCAACGGCGTGCTGTGGGCACCGATCGTGGTGGTCGCCGTCGTGCTATACGTCAGCGTGCGGCGCACCGTGATCACCGCGGGCGCCGACTGGCTGATGGCACGGAACTGGGTCCGCACCTACGAACTCGGCGCGATCCGGCTGGACTCCCGGCCCAAGATCACCCGGCTGACGCTGCAAGACACCAGCGGGCGGCAGGTGCGCGTGGAGCTCGCCGACCTGTGCGGGAACAGCAAGCTGTGGGATCTGGTGTACAACGGCATCCGGCATTCGGTCGCAGGCGGCGATGTCGAGGTGAACGAGCCCGCCCGCCGGTGGCTCGGGCTGCCGTCCATGCCGGACGACCAGCGGCTCGTGGCGGAAAACGAACGCCGGCACCGGGAATGGCGGGAGAACGCCCGGACCCGCAAGCGGGAGATCGACAACCCGGGGCGGATGCTCGGCAGGGGCCTCGCCGTGCTGCTGTGCGTGCTCGGCGCGGGGGTCTTCCCGTTCGCGGTGGTGGCGATGGCCCGCGAACCGGTCGGCGGCGCGATGGTCGTTGTCGCATCGGCCGGTGCGTTCGCCCTCGGCCGCCTGCTGTTCCGGCAGACCCGGGTTCCGCCGCAACGACTGTGATCGTCAACGGTCCGGCGTCGGCTACAGGTCGGCGTCGGCTACAGGTCGGCGTTGAGCTTTCCGAGCAGCCGGCCGAACGCGCTGATCTCCGCGGTCGACCAGCTCTCGAACCTGGCGCGCAGCCGGATCCCGCGCTCCGCGCGCACCTTGTTCAGCCGCTCCCTGCCGGCCTCGGTCAGCTGCACCAGCCTGGCCCGACCGTCCGTCGGATCGAGCACCCGCTCGATCAGCGAGAGCTCCTCGAGCCGCGCGATCTGCCTGCTCACCGTGGATTTGTCCAGCCCGGTCTTGTCAACGACCTCGGCGGCACGGACCGGCTCGATGTCGGAAAGCCGTAGCAGCAGCGCGTAGCACGCCGAATCCAGCTCGGGGTGGACCTGCGCGGCGAACGTCATCGAGAAGCTGCGCGCGCGGGCGAACAACACGGACAGCTCACGCTCGATCGTCGTCGCGGCCGCTTCGCGCCTGTCCTGCTCGGTGTACTCCGGCTGGTGCGCCGCCGTCTCTGGACCGTCGTTTTCGCCCACGGTGCCCCTTCTGTCTCGTCCGTACCGCGATCCGGAAACGCTAACCGGTCACCTGGCGCAGCGGGCAGACCGCTATGCGCCGGTGGCGCCGTTTGACGGCCGATGCCTGGGTCGGCGCGATTCCGGAAATCAGTTACGCTCCGCGCCCGGACATCACTCGGACGAAGCGAGGCTCGCCGTTGGCCGCACCGTTATCCACAGAGAGTAGAGCGCCCACTCCGACGAGTGCGCGGGGCGGACAACCAGCTGAAATATGACTACTCTTTTGGCCTGTCGGGGGCTGGTGCCGTCCCAGGACAGGATACCGAGAGCGAGTAAAGACCGTGGAGTTCGTGCCCCGACCATGACATCCGCCGATGCCGTGACCCCGTTCGCGCAGCAAACCGCACACCGCGAGGCGCCGCCCGCTGTGGTCGCCATGGTGCGCACGATTCGAGAGTCGTGGGCGCAGGTCGAGCCACAGACCGAGGACGTCGCGCGGTTCTTCTACGGGATGCTGTTCAGCCTCGCGCCCGAGGCGCGCGAGCTGTTCCCGGCCAACATGCAGGTGCAACGCAGCCGGCTGATGCGGGCGATCGTGCACGTCGTGCACATGGTGGACCGGCCGGACGACCTGGTGCCGTTCCTGCACCAGCTCGGCAGGGATCACCGCAAGTTCGGCGTGGTATCCCGGCACTACGAGGCGGTCGGCACCTCGCTGCTTGCCGCGCTGAAGGCGCATCTCGGGGACAGCTGGACGCCGGCCGTCGAGCGTGCCTGGGCCGAGGCGTACACGATCATGGCGCGCACCATGCAGGAGGCGGCCGCGGCCGACGACGGGCCGGCATGGTGGCCGGCGACCGTGATCGAGCATCACCGGCTGACCTGGGACCTGGCGATCGTGCGGGTGCAGCCGGATTACCCGGTGCCGTACCACCCCGGCCAGTACATCAGCGTCGAAGTGCCACAGCGCCCGCGGTTCTGGCGGTACCTCTCGCCGGCCAACGCGCCTCGCGAGGACGGCGCGATCGAGTTCCACGTGCGCGCGGTGGACGGCGGCTGGGTCAGCAGGGCGATCGTGAGCCATGCGCAGCAGGGCGACGAGTGGCGGCTCGGTTCCCCGCTCGGCCGGCTGTCCGTGGACCGCACCGCCGGCCAGGACGTGCTGATGGTCGCGGGTGGTACCGGCGTGGCGCCGTTGCGCGCGATCCTGGACGACTGGGCACGGTGGGGGCAGAACCCGCGGGTGCACCTGTTCTACGGCGGGCGGGTCCGCGACGACCTTTACGACCTCGACGAGCTGCGCCAGCTCGCGTCCACCAACCCGTGGCTGACCGTGGTGCCCGTTGTGGAGCAGGACGACATGGGCGGCGCGGAGCACGGCACGCTCGCCGACGTGGTAACCCGGTACGGCGCGTGGGCGGAGCGCAGCGTGCTGGTCTGCGGCTCCCCGTCGATGATCCGCGCCACGGTGTCCAAGATGCTGGTGGCCGGCACGCCGCTGGACCGCATCTACTACGACCCGTTCACCCTCGACTGACGCCCGCCCGCTTTTGCCGTGAAGGCCACCTTACGGGCACTAGACGCCCCGAATGTGCCCTTCGGTCCGTGGGCCACACAGCTTGCCCGTTCGGGCCACCCCATTGCCCGAACGTGCCGTTCGTTACGCCGGGTTGCGCCGCGCGCCCGCTAGCGGCGGCGGTGCGGGGGCTTCCACACCACCAGCGCGGTTTCCCTGCGGGCCGGCACCAGGTCGCGGCGATACGACGCGTGCACGGCGGCGGCTGCCTGCTCGGCGGCCGCGTACGCGGTGGCCAGCTCCTCGGTCAGTTCGGCCACCCGGGAGCGCAGCGCGTCGACCTCGTTCTCCAACTCGATGATGCGCTTGACGCCCGCGAGGTTCACGCCGGCCTCCTGGGACAGCCGCTGCACCTCACGCAGCTGTGCGATATCGCGCATCGAGTACCGGCGACCGCCGCCCGCGGTACGCCCCGGCGAGACCAGCCCGAGCCGGTCATAGCTCCGCAGTGTCTGCGCGTGCAGCCCGGAGAGCTCCGCGGCGACGGATATCACGAATACCGGGGTGTCCTCGTCGGCGCCGTGTGGAAACGGCACGCCACCCGATCCCAAGGTCATGATTTACCACGGCCTTCCAGCATTGCGGTGAGCTCAGGCCTCGGATCGTGTTCCGCCGTCGCCTCCGCATACTTCTCCAACGCGGACCTGCCCGAACCGTCCAAATTGGACGGAACGGCCACCTGAAGGGTGACGAGCAGGTCGCCGACCTTGCCGTCCCGCTTCTCGATCCCCTTGCCACGCACCCGAAGCACCCGGCCGGTGTTCGTGCCGGGCGTCACCCGCACGGCCACCGACGAATCCAGGGTCGGGACCCGCAGCGTGGTGCCGAGCGTGAGCTCGGGGAAGGTCACCGGCACGGTGATGGTCAGGTCGTTGCCGGACCGCCCGAACACCGGATGCGGCGATACCCGCACCCGCACGTACAGGTCGCCGGCATGCGCCCCGCCGCGCCCCGGTTCGCCCTGCTCGGCGAGCCGGATCCGTTGATCGTCCTCGACACCGGGCGGGATCCGCACGGTCAGTGTCCGCGTCCTGGTGCTCACCCCACTACCGGAGCACTCGGCGCACGGTGTCTCCACGATCCGCCCGCTGCCCCGGCAGTCCCGGCACGGCTCGGAAAACGCGAACGCCCCCTGGCTCCGGCTGACCAGCCCGGCGCCGTTGCAGGTGGGACACGTCTTCGGCGACGTGCCGGGCTTCGCACCCGAACCGGCGCACACGTCGCACCGGGTGGGGCTGGACAGCCGCAGTGGCACCGTCGCCCCGCGCACGGACTCGGTGAACTCGATGCGGACCTCGGTCTCCACGTCGGCGCCCCGCTGCCCGCGCTGCGCGGTCGCGCCCGCGGAACCGCGGCGGCCGAACAGCCCGCCGAGGATGTCCCCGAGGCCGCCCATGCCGCCTGCTTGACCGGTACCGGCGGCGCCGCCCTGGCCGAACAGGTCGGTGAAGTCGAACCCGCCGGGGCTGCTGCCGGGCCCACCGCCGCCGGGGAACCCGAAGCCGCCGCCCCCGAACCTGCCGGAGGAGAACATCTGGCGCGCTTCGTCGTACTGCTTGCGCTTCTCCGGATCGGAGAGCACCCCGTACGCCTCGGAGACCGACTTGAACTTCTTTTCGGCGCGCTCATTGCCCGGATTGGCATCGGGATGGTTCTCCCGTGCCAGCTTCCGGTACGCCTTCTTGATCTCCGCGTCCGAGGCGTCGGAGGAGACGCCCAACTCGCGGTAGAAGTCCTTCTCGATCCAGTCCCTAGCGCTCATTGGACGCCCCCTCCCTTCCTCTACCGCTGATTATCGTCGGAATTTCCCGAATCGGTGCCCGGTTGCGCGGGCTCGAACCAGCCGGTGCCCTGCTCGGCGTCAGCATCGGCACCAGCACCGGCGCCGGCACCTGCCGCGGCGTCCGGCGTCGGGATCGGGCCGGTCGCATCGGTCGCCCCGACATCCTCGGCTGCCGCACCGGGCTCAGCCGGCTCGTGGTCGGTCACCGCGACCATCGCCGGGCGCAGCACCCGGTCCCCGATCCGGTAGCCGCGGCGCAGCACCGCGGTCACCGTCGGACCGGTCACCTCGGGCGAGGTGGCGTGCTGCACGGCCTCGTGCACCGACGGATCGAAGGGCTCGCCTTCCTCCCCGTACGACTCCAGCCCGGACTTCTCAAGGGTGGTGACCAGCTTGTCGGCCACCGCCTTGAACGCGCCCGTCAGGTCACCGTGCGCGTCGGCCCGCTCGATGTCGTCGAGCAGCGGGAGCAGCTCGCTCGCCACCGAGGCCTTCGCTCCGGCGATCACGCTCTCGCGATCCCGCTCGACCCGCTTGCGGTAGTTGGCGTACTCCGCCTGCACCCGCTTCACATCGGCGGTCCGCTCTTCGAGCTGCACCCGCAGCGAGTCCTGCTCGGCGCTCGTCGCGGCACCCGACCCCTCACCTGACACTGACCCGGGTTCGCCGGGTGCGGCAACCGGTGGTTCGACGGTCTCCTCCTTGGTCTCCGCCCGTACCTGGCCCGTCTCCGGGTCGACCCGGCGACGGTCCTTCACGACGATCGGCTCCTCGGGCTTGCTCTCTTCCCTCGGCTGCTGCTGCGGATTCACTTCTTCTCGTCCTCGTCGACGATCTCGGCGTCCACCACGTCCTCGTTGGTGCCCTGCGCACCGGTGGCACCGGCCGCGCCCTCGGCACCGGCTGCACCGGCGGCGCCCTCGGCACCTTCCGCGCCGGCGGCGGCACCGGTGTTGGCGTACAGCGCGGAGCCCATGGCCTGCGACTCGGTGGTCAGCTTCTCCATGGCCGTCTTGATCGCCTCGGTGTCGTCACCCTTCAGCGCTTCCTTGGCCTCATCGAGCGCGGTGTTCACCTTCTCCTTGGCATCGGCCGGGACCTTCTCGTCGTTGTCCTTGACGAACTTCTCCGTCTGATAGACGAGCGATTCGGCCTGGTTGCGCACCTCGGCTTCCTCACGCCGCTTCTTGTCTTCCTCGGCGTGCGCCTCGGCGTCCTTGACCATCCGGTCGATGTCGTCCTTCGGCAGCGCGGAGCCACCGGTGATGGTCATCGACTGTTCCTTGTTGGTGCCCAGGTCCTTCGCGGTCACGTGCACGATGCCGTTCGCGTCGATGTCGAAGGTGACCTCGATCTGCGGCACGCCACGTGGCGCGGGCGGGATCTCGGTGAGGTCGAAGGTGCCGAGCTTCTTGTTGTACGCGGCGATCTCGCGCTCACCCTGGAACACCTGGATGCCGACCGTGGTCTGCCCGTCGTCCGCGGTGGAGAAGATCTCGCTGCGCTTCGTCGGGATCGTGGTGTTGCGCTCGATGAGCTTGGTGAACACGCCGCCCTTGGTCTCGATGCCGAGCGACAGCGGCGTGACGTCCAGCAGCAGGACATCCTTGACCTCGCCCTTGAGCACGCCGGCCTGCAGCGCGGCGCCGACCGCGACGACCTCGTCCGGGTTGACGCCCTTGTTCGGCTCCTTGCCGCCGGTCAGCTCCTTGACCAGCTCGGTGACCGCCGGCATCCGGGTGGAGCCGCCGACCAGGACCACGTGGTTGATCTCGCTGACCGAGATGCCGGCGTCCTTGATCACGTTGTGGAACGGCTGCCGGGTGCGGTCGACCAGGTCGGAGGTGATCCGCTGGAATTCCGCGCGGGACAGCGTCTCGTCGAGGAACATCGGGTTCTTGTCGGCGTCCACCGTGATGTACGGCAGGTTGATGTTCGCGCTTGACGAGCTGGACAGTTCGATCTTGGCCTTCTCGGCGGCTTCCTTGATCCGCTGCAGGGCCATCTTGTCCTTGGTCAGGTCGATGCCGTTGGAGGACTTGAACTTGTCGACCAGCCACTCCACGATCCGCTCGTCCCAGTCGTCACCACCGAGGTGGTTGTCACCGCTGGTCGCGCGCACCTCGACGACCCCCTCGCCGATCTCGAGCAGCGACACGTCGAACGTACCGCCACCGAGGTCGAAGACCAGGATGGTCCGCTCCTTCTCGCCCTTGTCCAGGCCGTAGGCAAGCGCGGCCGCGGTCGGCTCGTTGACGATCCGCAGCACGTTCAGGCCGGCGATCTGGCCGGCCTCCTTGGTGGCCTGCCGCTGCGCGTCCTCGAAGTACGCCGGCACGGTCACCACCGCGTCGGTGACCTCCTCGCCGAGGTAGGACTCCGCGTCCCGCTTGAGCTTCATCAGCACCCGCGCGCTGATCTCCTGCGCGGTGTACTTCTTGTCGTCGATCTCGGTGTTCCAGTCCGAGCCGATGTGCCGCTTGACCGACCGGATGGTGCGGTCGACGTTGGTCACCGCCTGGTTCTTCGCCGGCTGACCGGTGAGTACCTCGCCGTTCTTGGCGAAGGCGACAATGGATGGGGTGGTTCGTGCCCCCTCGGAGTTGGCGATCACCGTCGGCTCGCCACCCTCGAGCACGGAGACGACCGAGTTGGTGGTCCCCAGGTCGATACCGACCGCTCGCGCCATTGGTTCCCTCCTGGATATACGATTCGTAATTCGAGTTGAGCGCCCTTCGCTCAGGTCCTGGCCAACGATCGTATCGCAGACCGACAAGACTTGAGTGACTGGTGCTCAACCTTCCTGCCGGCATAACGTGTACGCTGCGCCGATAGTTCCCGCCATCCGGCGGTGTTAGGCATGCGCGGTGCGCACTGTCACATCGCCGCTGGACGCGTTGAGGTCCAGCAGGTAGCGGGCGCGGTCGTCGACCCGCACGTCGACGGCCTCGTCGCCGTTCCCCTCCACCTGGACCTGGTAGCGCCGGTCGGGGACGGTCAGGTCGATGTTGCCGCTGTTGGCCTCCGCCGTGACGTTCGAGGCGCGCGACATGCCGAGCGTGATGTCGCCGGAGTTCGCCCGCACGTCGAGATCCCCGCGCAGGTCCCTGCCCTGGATGTTCCCGGAGTTGGCGTGCACGCTGGCCGGCCCGGCGATGTCGATCAGCTCGACGCCGCCCGAGTTGGCGTCCACGTTCACCGTGCCGGCGGCGCGCCGCACCTCGACCTCACCGGACGACGCCCGCACGTCCACGTCGCCGACGTCGGTCAGCGTGACGTTCCCGGAGTCCGCGCTGCCGGTGATCGCGGTCCCGCGGGGCACCACGACGTCGTAGCTGACCGAGCAGTTCCAGCCGCAGTCGTTCAGCACCAGCTCGTCCCCGTCGACCTGGTAGGAGTCCTCCGGCTCGCCCCACCGGTAGCTGAACTGCTGGCGCACCCTGGTCGACTCGACGTCGCCGGCCCGGATCGTCACGTCGCCATTGTCGTTGGCGATCTGCACGCTGCGTATCGGGTCGGACACCCGACCGGAGGCTTCCGCGGTGTCCTCGTCCCACCAGCCGAACGCGATCGCTGCGCCGACGCCGATCAACACCACGCCTGCCAACGCAAGCCCCGGTCGCACCATTTCTCAGTCCGTCCTCCGCAGGTTTGTTTCCGGATTCGACGCTACGACCGGCTGCGGGCCCGAACATCCGGGAGCGCCCCGAACAACGGTCAGGGTTCCCCCGGTATCCCGGGCCAGAACCCTTGCCCGTGCCGGGCACACCCCCTCGCCGGCCGCGCTCAGGAGGCCTGCCGGAACAGCTGCCTCGCGATGATCAGCTTCTGGATCTCGCTGGTGCCCTCGTAGATGCGGAACAGCCGGGCGTCCCGGTAGATCCGTTCAACCACGCTGTCCCGCATGTACCCGCTGCCGCCGTGCACCTGCACCGCCCGATCGGCCACCCGGCAGACCATCTCGCTGCAGAACAGCTTCGCGCTGGACGGCCCGAGCACGGTGTCCGTGCCGGCGTCGAAGTTCCCGGCGGTGGCCAGCACCATGGAGCGCCCGGCGTGCAGGTCCGCGTGCGATTCCGCGAGCAATCCCTGCACCAGCTGGAACCGGCTGATCGGCGCGCCGCCCTGCTCGACGGTCGCGGCGAACCGCACCGACTCGTCAAGCGCCCGGCTGGCCAGGCCGACGCATACCGCCGCGATGTGCAGCCGTCCCCTCGTCAGTGACGCCATCGCGGCGCGGAACCCGGTGCGCTCCTGCTCGCCGATCAGCGCGCTGGCCGGCACCCGCACCTCGTCGAAGAGCACCTCGGCGGTGTGCGCGCCGTGCTGGCCCATCTTCTCGTCCGGCGGCCCGACGGTCAGCCCCGGCAACCCGGCCTCCACCAGGAACACCGAGATGCCCTCCCGCGGGTCCTCGGTGTCCTCGGTGCGCGCGAACACCACGAACACGTCGGCCGAGGGCGCGTTGGTGATGAACCGCTTCCCGCCGGAGATCACGTACTCCCCGCCGTCCCGGACCGCACGGGTACGCACCCTGCTCGGATCCGACCCCGCGCCGTCCTCGGTGAGCGCGAAGGACGCGACCGCCTGCCCGGCAGCCAGCGCCGGCAGCCAGCGCTTCTGCTGATCCGGCGTACCGAAGTTGACCAGCGCCTGGCCCGCGATGCCGTTGTTCGTACCCATCATCGAGCGGAACGCGGGGGCGGTGTGGCCGAGCTCGAACGCGAGCCGCACGTCCTGGCTCATGGACAGCCCGAGCCCGCCGTACTCCTCGGGCAGCGCCCAGCCGAACAGGCCCATCTCGGCGGCCATCTCCCGCAGCCGCTGGGGTATCGCGTTCGTCTGCTCGATCTCGTCTTCGCGCGGCATCACCTCGTCCCGTACGAACTCGCGCACGGTCCGAACGATGTCGGCGAACACGTCAGCGTCCATCTGGCTCTCCCTACTTTCCCGCGATACTTGCCCGCGGTCGGCGGCTGTCTCGGTATCCCTCGACTCATGGGTAACGGTCCACCCGGCGGGCCAGCAACTGCCTGTGGCGAGAATGAATGTTGGTCAGCCGCGACGCGTCCGGACCGCCGCCGATCGGCTGTAGCGCACGGCTACTAACCTCGGCCGCACAGTCGAAGACGATCAGGAGGAGCGAATGCCGCAGCCACCCAACCCGTACGACTTCCTGCCCTCCGTGCCGAGCTTCACCGTGACCAGTACGGACGTCACCGAGGGGCAAGCGCTTGCCACCCCGCAGCTCTCCGGAATCATGGGCGCCGGCGGCGAGGACACCTCCCCGCAGCTGAGCTGGTCCGGCTTCCCCGCCGAGACCGGAAGCTTCGCCGTCACTTGCTTCGACCCGGACGCGCCGACCGCAAGCGGGTTCTGGCACTGGGCGGTGTTCGACATTCCCGCGTCGGTCACCGAGCTGCCGGCCGGCGCGGGTGACGAGGGCGGCAAGGGATTGCCGGCTGGGGCGATCACGCTGCCCGGCGACGCCGGTGCCCGCCGCTACATCGGTGCCGCGCCACCCCCGGGGCACGGGCCGCACCGCTACATGTTCGTGGTGCACGCGGTCGACGTGGACACCCTTGGCTTCACGGACGGCACCCCGGCGTTCCTCGGCTTCAACCTGTTCAGCCACGCGCTCGCGCGCGCTTCCATCACCGGCATCCACGAGCGCTAACCGGCCCCGCCCTTCCCGATATGGATGCATATTGCGCGAACGGGCACGCAGGTGGGTGACCTATTACCGCGGTTAGCCCGCGAAACGCGGTAATAGGTCATCACCCCGCGCCCGCGTACGCCCCAAAGATGCCGGCATCTCGTGGCTTGGCGCGGACCCTGCATCCATATTGCGGTCAGCGGTAGCGGACGTCGATGTGGCCGCTGTCCGCGCGCAGGTTCAGCTCGTGCCGGGCGGCCGGGTCGTCGCGCACCGCGATGTCCTGCTCGCCGCTTTCCACGTGGGAGCGCACCCGGTAGCGCCCGTCCGGCACGGTCAGCTCGATGTCCCCGCTGTCCACCTCGGCCCGCACATCCTGCCGGCTGCCGGGGCTCAGCATGATTCCCCCGGACGACGCGCTGACCGACGTCTTGGCACCGGCCAGCCTTTCCCCGCGCACATCGCCAGAGCTCGCCTGCACGGCGACGTTTCCGCGCACCCCGGATAGTCGCACGCCACCGGAATCCGACCGCACCGACACCGGCCCGCCGACCTCCCGCACCGTGGTGTCCCCGGAGTCGACGTCCAGGGTCACCGCGCCGGTCACCCGGTGCGTCGTGACGCTGCCCGAATTCACCCGTAGTTGCACGCCAGCCAGCCCGATCAGCTCGACATCACCGGAGGACGACTCGCCGGCGACCGTGCTGCCGCGCGGCACGACCACGTCGTAATCCACCCAGCAGTCCCGCTGCGGACAACCGCCGAGCACCAGCGCCGAACCGTCGACCCGATGTGTCACGCCCGGCCGCTCGTCGGTGTAGTGCACGACGCGGGAGACCGTCACGGTGTCCCCGACCCGCACCGTGACGTTCCCCGTGCCCCCGGTCAACCGCACCGAATCGATCCGCTCGGACACCACCGCCTCGTCGTTGAACGAGGCGGTGGCGCCGATTCCGGCGCACCCCACCAGCATCAGCGTGCCGCCGAGCACGGCAACCAGGATTCGATTCCGGAGCATGGCGCCGACGTTAGGCCGCGGGCCGGCGCCGCACAGCGAGGCACGCCCCCGATATCGAGGTGGGGCTAGCCCTACCGAGGCCGTGCAAGATGCGCAGACACTTGCCGCCAGACGGTTCTCGGCTCGCCCGCCCGCCCGTATCGTGGGACACGCATAGTTCACGGGGGGAAGGGCGACGGTATGAACGTCGGCAGTCGATTACTACTGACCGAGAGCGATGCGCTGCTCCGGTTGCTGCGCGCCACGCCCGAGAAGGACTTCGACCGGCCGACGGTGTGCACGGGCTGGTCGGTCCGCGACGTGCTCGGGCACTGCGGGGCGGCGCTAACCAGGCTCGCCACCAATGAGATGCACGATTTCTCGGCGGAGAACAACCAGCGCGACGTGGTCGAACGGCGCGACTGGTCACTGGAAGGGGTGCTGCGGGAACTGGAGGACGGGTACCGCTTGGCGGTCGGGCCGCTCGAGGCGGCGGCCGGCAAGCTCGACGTGCTCGTGCTTGGCGAGTGGGTGCACGGTGGCGATGTGCGGGAGGCACTCGGCGCGCCGCACGCCTACGCGAGTGCGGGCGTGGACGACGCGCTCACCACCCTCGCCGACTCGAAGCACGCCACCAGGACACCACTGGTTCGGGTGGCGCTGCCGGACCGGTCGCTGGTACTCGGCAGCCCGCGCGAGGGGCGGGAGGCCGCCACCCTGCGCACGGACGTGGCCACGCTGATCCGGCTGTACGCCGGCCGGCCCGCGCATCCGGAACGCTACGCGCTGGCCGGCGCGCAGCCCGCGGAACTGGCGATATTCCGCTAGCGCCGCACCATCTGGCTAGCTCTGCACCATATGGATCGCCTGCATCGGGCACGCCGCGATGGCGTCCTCGACACCGTCCCGCTCGCTTTCCGGTGGCTCGGCGACGAACTGAGTGTCCCCCTCGTCGTCGATCCAAAAGACGTTGGGCGCACTGAGCTCGCACATGCCGTGGCCCTCGCATCGGTCGAAGTCGATGTCGATCCGCATCGGCCGCCTCCTGGTCAGTTAGTTCGGGATACCCGCAGCGTAACGCCGTGAGTTCAGTTCGGCGTGCTAGCCCGGAAACAGACCCGGCCATCGCCGTTCAGCGCGGTGTCAGGAGGTAGTCGACCACCGGACGGAGTTCCTCCGCGGTCGGTGGTTCGTCGTCGATCAGCCCCTGTATCAGCAGGCCGTCGATGCCCGCGAGGAATACCCGGAACGCCACGTCGTCGTCGTGCCGCATCATCGAGGTGAGCACGTCCAGCCAGCGCCGGGCGGCGGGGCGCAACGCCGGGCGGCGCGCGGCGAGCAGGTACAGCTCGTACTCGGCCATGGTCCGACCGCGCCGCGGCCCGAGCGCCTCGGCGAGCAGCCGGGACACCTCGTCCGCCGCGCTCGGCCCGCCCTCCCCGGCGCGCCGGAGCCCCTCGCGGGAGCGGGCACGGTCGATCATCCAGTAAACCTCGGTCGCCATGGCCTGAGCGCAGGAGATCAGCGTGGCGATCAGCAGATCGTCCAGGGTCGCGAAGTGGTATGTGGTGGATGCCGTCGGCACCCCGGCCTCGCGTGCCACGGTCCGGTGGGTCACGCCGGCGATGCCGTCCCGCTCGACCACCCGCAGCGTGGCGTCGATGATCTCGTTGCGCCTGCGCTCGCCCCGCGCCTTGCGTCCGTCGACGTGTTTCTGGGTGCCCTCCCGAGTTCCGGCCCGCCGCCCGCTCAATGCACCCTGCCAAGCTCGAGCAGCGTCACGCCGCCGATCAACAGCACCAGCCCGCCGAGCATCATCCACGTTATCTGCTCGCCGAGGAAGACCGCGCCGATGATCGCCACCAGTGCGATTCCGGCCGCCGCCCAGATCGCGTACATCACTCCGACCGGCATGCCCATCGCCAGGATCCGGCCCATCAGGGCGAACGCGCCAAGGTAGCCGACCACCACGACGATCGTCGGAACGAGCTTCGTGAAGTTCTCGGACAGCTTCAGCGAAACGGTGGCGGCGACCTCACCGCCGATCGCCAGTGCCAGCAACAAGTACACGCCCATCCGACCTCCGAGTGAATTCGCTGCCGAACTACCTGGACGATCGTCTCACAACATCGGCAGGCGTGAAAACAACTATCTGGACGATCGTCTCAGAATATCGCGAGGCATCCGCCACATCCGAGGGACTTAGGCCGGACTCATCGACTACTCATCGGTAATCGGGCGTACGCTCCCGTCCACGTTCCCCGACGAAAGGCTGCCAGCATGGGTGCCCTGCAGGTGACGTTAGGCCTGATCAGCCTTGCCCTGACGGTTGTCGCCGTGGTGATGGTGACCCGCACCGTCCGCCACATGGTGCGCTCCATCAAGCTCGGCCAGCCGGACCCTGGCCGCGGCCTGCCGTTCGGCGCGCGCCTTTGGACCATGTTCAAGGAGATCTTCGGGCACACCAAGATGCTCAAGCTCAGCCACGTCGGCATCGCGCACTGGCTGGTGATGGTCGGCTTCATCGGGCTGACGCTGAGCGTGCTCGAGGCCTACTTCGAGGTCTTCGACCCGACGTTCCACTTCCCGCTGATCGGCGAATGGACGCTGTACAACCTGCTGGTCGAGTTCCTCGGGGCCACCACGATCGTCGCCGGCGCCGCGTTGATCGTGATCCGGCAGCTGAACCACCCCCGGCGCGCCGACCGGCAGTCCCGGTTCGCCGGTTCGAACTTCTGGCAGGCGTACTTCGTCGAAGCCGTGGTGGTGCTCGAGGGCGTCGGCATCGTCGGGCTGCGCGCGTTCAAGCAGTCCTCCGAACTGTTCGACGTACCGGTGTGGGCCGCGCCGATCACCCACCTGCTCGGCGGCTGGCTGCCGGCGAGCGAGCTCGCCGTGGTGATCTTCGCGTTCTTCAAGATCCTCAGCGCGATGATCTGGGTGATCGTGCTCGCCGCGAACATCAACATGGGTGTTGCCTGGCATCGGTTCACCGCGTTCCCGAACATCTTCTTCAAGCGCCGCACCGAATCAGGTGTCGCGCTCGGCGCGCTGCCGCCGATGATGAGCGGTGGCAAGGAGTTGGACTTCGAGGAGGCCGACCCGGACGTCGACGTGTTCGGCGCCGGCCAGGTCGAGGACTTCAGCTGGAAGGGCTGGCTGGACTTCACCACCTGCACCGAGTGTGGCCGCTGCCAGTCCCAGTGCCCGGCGTGGAACACCGGAAAGCCGTTGTCCCCCAAGCTGTTGATCACGCAGCTGCGCGATCACGCCTACGCCAAGGCGCCGTACCTGCTGGCCGGCGGAAAGCGCGATATGGCCGGCGACGAAATCGGCCTGCAGGGGGAGACCGCCGAGGAGAAACACGCCGGCCTCGACGTGCTCGCGCTCGCCGAGGCGGACCGCCCGCTGGTCGGCGACGCCGAGTCCGGCGGCGTGATCGACCCCGAGGTGCTGTGGTCCTGCACCAGTTGCGGCGCGTGCGTCGAGCAGTGCCCGGTGGACATCGAGCACGTGGATCACATCGTCAACATGCGCCGCTACCAGGTGCTCATCGAATCGAACTTCCCAACCGAGCTCGGCGGGATGTTCAAGAACCTCGAGAACAAGGGCAACCCGTGGGGGCAGAACG
Organism: Pseudonocardiaceae bacterium; assembly: GCA_009379845.1. Taxonomy (GTDB): domain Bacteria; phylum Actinomycetota; class Actinomycetes; order Mycobacteriales; family Pseudonocardiaceae; genus Tamaricihabitans. Next base: position 30,746 of record WHSZ01000056.1, read on the forward strand.
CCAAGGACCGTCTACAGTGGACCGAGGAGCTGGACTTCGAGGTTCCGGTTTTCGACGGCGAGCTGGCGCAGGACACCGAGTACCTGTTCTGGGTCGGCTGTGCGGGTGCCTTCGAGGATCGCGCGAAGAAGACCACCAAGGCGGTTGCCGAGCTGCTGCACATCGCGGACGTCAAGTACACGGTGCTCGGCCCTGAGGAGACCTGCACCGGCGACCCGGCACGCCGCGCGGGCAACGAGTTCGTCTTCCAGATGCTCGCGCAGCAGAACGTCGAGGTGCTGAACTCCGTTTTCGAGGGCCGCGATGCCGGCAAGCGCAAGATCGTGGCAACCTGCGCGCACTGCTTCAACACGCTGGCCAACGAGTACCCGCAGCTCGGCGGCCAGTTCGAGGTCGTGCACCACACGCAGCTGCTGAACCGGCTCGTGCGGGAGAAGCGCCTGGTGCCGGTCGGGCCGATCGCCGAGGACGTGACCTACCACGACCCGTGCTACCTCGGCCGGCACAACAAGGTGTACGAGCCGCCGCGTGAGCTGATCGACGCGGCCGGCGCGACGTTCCGGGAAATGCCCCGGCACGCGGATCGTTCGATGTGTTGCGGCGCGGGCGGCGCGCGGATGTGGATGGAAGAGCGCGTCGGTAAGCGGATCAACGTGGAGCGGGTGGATGAGGCGCTCGGCACCGCGCCTTCCAAGATCGCGACCGGTTGCCCGTTCTGCCGCGTGATGCTGACCGACGGCGTGACGCAGCGGGAAAACGAGGGCCAGGCGGATGGCGTCGGCGTGGTGGACGTTTCGCAGCTGCTGCTCACCGCGGTGCGGCGAGGTCAGCCCTCGACCGCCTCGTCGAACGGGCATGCCGAGGAACCGGCCGCTGACGCGGATGCCGACGTGCCGGACGAGGACGCGGATGCCGACGTGCCGACCGACGAATCGGCGTCCGGCACGACGCTGACCGAGCAGGACAAGTCCGAGCCGCAAACCGAGCACAAACCCGCGGGCTAGCGCCCCGTGTTCGCCGGCACGTCGGGAATCCCGGCGTCGGTAAGCCAGCCAATTCGTAGCGAATTGGCCTTGGCAACCGGTCACCGCAAGACGAAGATGGATCGCATGGCGTCCGAAAGCCCGGTATCGATCACGGATGTAATCGGTGCGCTGCCCGGACCGTGGCAGCCACGCGACCTGGTCACCGCGAATGACTCGGTGGTACGGGTGGCCCGCTTCGACGGCGCGTTCCCCTGGCATCACCACGATGAAGACGAGCTGTTCCTCTGCTGGGATGGCAGTTTCCGCATCGAGCTGGACGGGCGGGAACCGATCACGCTGCACCCTGGCGAGCTTTTCGTGGTACCAAAGGGCGTTCGGCATCGTCCGGTGGCCACCGAAACCGCGCACGCGCTGATGCTGGAACGCCCGGAGACCGAGCAGTACGGCAACTAGTACTCGGCGATCGTCAGGCGCATCAGCGGGAGCGCGCGCCCGGGAGCGACCGGTAGCTCGCCCACCCGCTCGGCACCCATCCGGACGTAGAAACCCTCCGCATTCGGGTCCGATTCGAGTAGCACGCTGCGGAATCCTCTGGCGCGTGCGGCGCATACCGCGTGCTCCCACAGCGTTCGGCCGACCCCGCTGCCGATCGCGGCCGGCTCGATGAACAGGTCGGTGAGCTCTGCCTCCGGTGGTTCGCCGCTGAGCTGGTACACGCCGAGCAGCACGCCGTCCCGCTCGGCCACGATCACCCGGTCGTCCTGGATCTGCTCGGGGCCGATACTCAGCAGCTCGCGAACCCGTTCGAGGAACTCCAGGTCGTAACCCCAGTACGCCTTGGAACGGCGCATCAGCGCGGTAATCGTGCGGGCTTCCTCTGGACGCGCGGCACGCAGGCGTAACTCCGGCACACCACAGCGTCGCACATGCCTACCCGATGCGCACGGGCGAACGGCCCTACGGCCGGACCGTCTCGAAGGAGGCCATCATCGCCATGTCTTCATGCTCGAGGTTGTGGCAGTGCATCAGGAACTTGCCGGTGTACCCGGTGAACCGGATCGCCACATCGACGTATTCGGCTGGCCGCACGTCCACGGTGTCCTTCCAGCCGGCGTCGTACCGTCCCGGATCGCGCCCGTTGCGCCCGACTACCTGGAACGGCGACAGGTGTACGTGCACCGGATGGTGCAGGTCCGTGAAGAACCGCCAGACCTCGATGTCCCCGAGTTTCGGTCTAGCATCCATCCTGTCCGGGTCGAACTGCTTGCCGTTGATGGTCCAGCCGCGATGGTCGCCAACCGAACCCCTGTTGAACCGCCATTCGCGGCGCACCGTCGCCCGCGCCGGGTCAAGCGGTTCGATCTCGGCGAGCTTGGCGGGGATCGCACTGTCGTCGGATGCCTTGCGGGCCACGGTGAATCGCATGATCTCCGCGGCCGGACCGGAGCCGAGCTCGTTGCGCAGCACCACCTTGGTGCCGACCGGGTAGCGGGCGAAGTCGATGACCACGTCGAACCGCTCGGCCGGCGCGATGTCGATCTCGTTGTGCCGCACCGGTTTGGCGAGCAGCCCAGCGTCGGAGCCGATCTGCACGAACCCGTTCTCGCCATCCGGTTTCGGTTCGAGCGCCAGCCGGTAACGGCGCGCGTTGGATGCGTTCAGCACGCGGAACCGGTACCGCGCCGCGTCCACCTCGAGCTCCGGCCACGGCGCACCGTTGACCAGGATGACGTCCCCGAGTACGCCTTCCATGTACTCGTCGAGCACGCCGGGCTTGTGCCCCAGGCTCGGATCGATCGCCGGGTAGCGGAACGCACCGTCCGCCTCGAACGCGCGGTCGCAGATCATCAGCGGGATCTCCCGCTCCCCGCGCGGCAGTGGCAACGCGTCCTCGACCGCGTCGTGGACGAGGTGCATTCCGAAGAGCCCGCGCCACATCTGCGGGCCGGTGAAGTCCATCCGATGGTCGTGGTACCACAACGTCGCGGCCGGCTGCTTTACCGGATAGGTGTAGTCGCGGCTGCCGTGTCGGATGTCGCCGAGCATGTGACCACCGTGCATGCCGCGCGCGGCCATCCGGCGATCGGCCGGCAACACCAGATCCGTCGCGAACCCATCGGATTCCGCCGGCGTGTGCCCGCCGTGCAGGTGCACCACGCTCGGCACCGGCAGCTCGTTTCGGTGCGTCACCACGGTTTCGCGTCCGGACGTGGAGCGGATCGTCGGACCGGGAAACGTTCCGTCGTACCCGAAGATCGTTGTCCGGTGCCCGGGAACCAGCTCGGCCCGCACGGCGCGTTGCACGATCTCGTAGTAGTCGGTGGTCGCGTCGGAACGTGCCGGCTTCTTCACGGCAGGTACCGGCAGCGGCACCCGAAAGCGTTGCGGCAGCGGGATTCGGCTGGTCAGCAACTCCGCGGTCTGGCCGCTTCCGGCGGCTCCCGCGCAACCCGCGATGCCCGCGGTGGCGGCTCCGGCGGCAGCCAGCCTGAGGAATCCCCGCCGCGACACGCTCATGTCGTCCCCCTCGCACGACGGCGGGGCAGTCGCGCGGCCGGCCGGTACGTCCACACACAGATGGCCACGGACAGCAGCACGACGAACACGCCGAGCGGGATGTGCACGGCCAGATTGCGCGAGTAGCCCATCCCGACTTGGGCTCCGGCCGCCAGGAACTGCGCGATGGAGAGCAGCAGCGGAGAGGCGCCGCCACGACCCGGCCACATGTACGTGCCGGCGGCGATCACCTGCAGGAGAATCAGCCCGGTAAGCAGGTGGCCGGTGAGCTCGTGGTAGCCGAGGAAATCGAAGGCGCCGGAAAGGTAGCCGCCGGCCAGTACCGGCTGGGCGAGTGCCGCGAGTGCGGTAACCGTGGCCACGACTTGTAGTAGCCGGAGAGTTACCCGCGGCTGGTGGGCCGGCGGCGCGGCACTGATGGTGTTCACGTTTCGTGACTATATAAGTAGCCTGTCTACATAACCAGGGTAGGATAACCCTGAGATTCCCCTTAGTTTGAAGCGCGGAATTCCCTAGTCGCGGCCGGCGAAGGTAGCCTTTCTACACGTGAACGCCGATTCGATCAGGGGTCATCTGGACGGCCTGCTGCTGGCGGTACTCGAGGACGGGCCGCTGCACGGCTACGGGATTATCGAAGCGCTACAGCGGCGCAGCGGTGGAGCGTTGGAAATGCCGACCGGCACGGTGTATCCGGCGCTGCGCAGGCTGGAGCGGGCGCGGTGGATCGCCGGGGACTGGGACACGGTTGGCGGCCGGCGACGGCGCACCTACACGCTGACCCGTGCCGGCCGGCGGGCGCTCGAGGAGCAACGCGCGGAGTGGATCCGGTTCAGCGGCGTGGTCGGCAGCGTGCTGGGAGGCGCACCATGACGCCCGGCCCGATCGACGGGGCCATCACAGCCCTCGACCACTCGCTACGAGGCCCGCGGCGAGCGCGCGCGGACCTGCTCGGCGAGGTGCGGGACGGCTTGACCGACGCGACCGCGCCGTACCAGGAAGCTGGGCTGTCGCGCGCCGAAGCCGAACGACGTGCGCTCGCGGACTTCGGCGATCTCGACGAGGTAGCCGACGATCTGCAGGCCGAGTTGACCGCGCGGCACGGCTGGCGCAGCGCTTTGCTGATCACCATTGGCTTCCCGGTGCTCGTGGTGCTGTGGGACGTGGTGTGGCTGACCGACACGGTGCCGCCGAAGGAGCTCACCCCCACCGTGGCCTTCCTGAGCGACGCGATCGATGGCGTTGCCGGCGTAGCCGCGTTGATCGGTATCGCGGCGGCGATCGGGCTGTGCCTGAGCGCCCGGCGGGGCTGGCCGGTGAACCGGTTCACCAAGGGCATCGGCCTTCTCGGGTACTGCACCGTTGCCGTGATCGGCACGCTCTCGACGTTGATGCAGACCAACGATCTGCACCGTGCGGGTCGGGTGATGGACGTGCCGCTGGTGCTGGCCGTCACCGCGGTCAGTGTGCTCGCGGCTGTCTGGGTGCTCGCCTGGTCCAGCCGGTGCCTCGGCGTGGCGCGTGCCACCCGTGCCTAGCTATGTCGACATGACGCGGCCGGCGGCGGCCCGGTAGAGGTCGCGCAGCAGGCCGAGCTCGCCGCCGTGGTGCATCAGTTCCCGGTTCAGGTGCAGGATCAGCGTCGCGTAGGTGCGTTGCGCGTGCGGCCCCTCCGTCTCACCGACAGGCTGCGTCAGTGCCTCGTCGTCGAGTTCCTCGATGCCGGCGCGCCACGCCGTGTACTGAGTGTCCACATAGGCCAACGCGTCGGCCGCGGTGAGCGGCCAGTGGGTGCGGTCCGGGCGGTACGAACCGTCGCCGAAGTGGTTGCTGGCACGCATTTCGAAGCAGTCACCACCGATGTGGCACAGCCGCCACGCGATCGTCGTCACCGGCGGTGGATCGGGTGGCGGAAACGCGTATTCCCGGACCGCTCCACCACCGGGTTGCGGGCGAACCGACCAGCAACCGGAGACGGGTTCCCAGAAGTATTCCTCGTCGGTCAGCCCATCCAGCCGCGGCCGGAACTGGTTCTTCCAGTAGAAATCCAGCTGATCAATGAGTTCCTCGTGCCAATTGATCGCCATGGCGGCAGGATGCCAGTGATCACCGGCGAGTGTCGACGCGGCCGAAGTTGAGGTATGCCCTGGACGGCGTGGGGCCGCGCTGCCCCTGGTAGCGGGAGCCGGCCCGGCTCGAGCCGTACGGATGCTCCGCGGAGCTGGTCAACCGGAAAAGGCACAGCTGGCCGATCTTCATGCCCGGCCACAACGTGATCGGTAAATTCGCCACATTCGACAATTCCAGCGTGATATGTCCGGAAAATCCGGGGTCGATAAAACCCGCGGTGGAATGCGTGAGCAATCCGAGCCGGCCGAGCGACGATTTCCCCTCCAGCCGGCCGGCGAGATCATCCGGCAATGTCACGCCTTCGAAGGTGGAACCGAGTACGAATTCGCCCGGATGCAGCACGAACGGATCTTCGTCGGTCTGCTCGACCAGCGAGGTGAGCTCGTCCTGCTGCTGGGACGGGTCGATGTGGGTGTATTTGGTGTTGTCGAACACCCGAAAGAACCGGTCCAGCCGGACGTCGATGCTGGACGGTTGCAGCATCGCTGGGTCGAACGGCTCGAGCACGAGCCGGCCGGAGTCGAGTTCCTTGTTCAGGTCCCGGTCACTGAGCAGCACGCGCACACCGTACCGTCATGCGGCGGGTTGGAACGTGGTGCGCATGTGCGAGGTGTAGCTACGGTCCGGACGGAAGCGTTTGCTCAGCCGGTCGACGTACCGCCGCCTGGCCAGCTCGCCGAACTTCTCCTGCAGCAGTGTCGCGCCAGGTAGCCGCTGGCGGGTGGTTTCCGCGGCGAAGTTCGCCGCCGAGATGCCGAGCACCGCTGCCTGCGCGACGGGGTCGTTGGGTAGGCCAAGGAAGTCCGAGTTCGTCTTGCCGAGCACCAGACGGCTGATCGAACCGTGCAGGTGCACGGCGGCGCGACCGACCAGCCCGCTCAGCGGGCCGAGCCCGCCGCCGGCCGCCGCGTGGGTGGACATCAGCGCCTTCGCCAGCCGCTTGGAGTCCTCGTCGGGGTTGAACTCGGTGGCGTCGAGCAGCCAGAGCAGGCGCCAGCAGTCGTGCTCGGTAACCGGGAGGAGCTCGTCGTCCACGCCCATCAGCCAGCCGACGTAGCGCCACAGGTGCAGGATCGCGGCGCGCTCCCTCGCGGAGTAGCGGATGCCGAGGATGCGGGTACCGATCAGGAAGACCTGGGAGAACAGCAGGAGCGTGCCGACCGTCTGGACCTGGTTGACCGGCTGATCCCACGCCACGTAGTCCCAATCCGCGCGACGGCGCATCGCGACGCGGACGTAGGCGTGCACCAGGCGCACGCGAAGTGCCGACGTGTAGCCGAGCGCGTGCCGGCTGAGCGCGCCGGGGGTGGTGACGTCGATCCACCAGATCGCGGTCTCCACCAGCCGGCGGTTGGACATGTACTCGATCTCGCCGGTACCGACCAGGGTCTTGGTGGCGCGGGAGGCGAGGTAGCCGCCCATCAGGGACATGTCGCCGAGCGGGAACAGGCCCCACAAGCCGGTGCGGGTGATCGCCCTGGCGCCGGCTTCGAGCTGGTCGGTGTCCAGCCAGTACGGGGTGGCCTCGACGGAGCGGAAGAAGTCGCGGAACGCTTCGGGTGGATCGTCGAGGCTGTCGATCCCCTCGGTAAGGGCTTGCTCGAACATCCGGTGGCCCTCGCCGGGCGGGAGATCGTGCATCATCGCGACCACGGCGTCCGCGAGCGGGTCGCCGGCCTGGGCGAACTCGCGTAGCCGGCGGACCTGGGCGTGATCCGGGCGGGGATTACCCTCCATGAGCAGCTTGGTGACGAGGCGCAGCGGGCCGGTACTGAACAGTTCCGGATCCGGGATGGGTTCCTCGGCGCGCGTAGTCGTGTCCTCGCTCATCGGCGATCACCTGCCGTCGTTCGTCTGGCAACCAGTGTTGTCGCGGCGCCAACAGGCGTCAAGGCCGTGGCAGGGGACCGGTTATGCCAGAAGGTGCGGGCGCTGTGTATGCTCTTGGGCGCCTGGCGGATGTAGTTCAATGGTAGAACATCAGCTTCCCAAGCTGAGAACGCGGGTTCGATTCCCGTCATCCGCTCCACGAAGAAACCCCAGGCCACGGGATGTCCACTGTGGACCTGGGGTTTTTGAATTCAAGAACGGGCCGCAAGTGGCCCCGCGCCGGGGCGTCGCCGGCCTCCCGCTCCGCTACCGGCCGGCGACCCCGACGAACCCTTGCAAACACGCTTATCCCATCAAAGCCAGTTCGCATCAGCGCCACAGCAAAAAACCCGGCCCACGAGGGGGCCGGGCGGTGTGTAACTTCAGAATGCCGTGTGGCTTGTCCGTGTGCAACTCACCAGCCCGGAGGCCGCTTAATTTGCCTACCTGTGGTGCGAGTTGGGCCCTCATCAAATCCGGAGCCGACGCAGTCGTCTTGACCTTAACCGCTCTTGCCGGGCAAGTACTTCACGAAAACAATCAACTCTTTGGCGAGACCTAACCGATCAGGCTGCACCCTGTACATCCGGGCTACCGTGAGTCGCGTGACGCCTGCCCTCTACGTAGCAGCCGGTGGCGGCGGAGACGCGATCGCCGCAACCATGCTCGCGGCACGGGACGTAGGCAGCGAAAAGCCGTGCATCGCAACGTATGCGTGGGACCGGCTACTGATCGACCCGCTGCCCGGACCGCGATCAATCGATGACTTCGACGGCCTCACGATGCATACCGCCACGGTCGCCGAGATCACCCCAGACACCGCGCCCCGAGCGCCGGCAGGCTCCACCCTGCCCCGCCTCGCCGGCGAAATCGACGCCCGTCTCTTCCTGCTCGACCCCTACACCGGCGCGGTCGGAATGGCCCGCCAACTCACCGATATGGCCGTACATCTCGGCTGTTCGCGTCTAGTGCTGGTCGACGTCGGGGGAGACATCCTCGGCCACGGGGATGAACCCGAACTACGCAGCCCACTCGCCGACTCACTTGCCCTCGTCGCCTGCACACTCACCGACCTACCCTGCCGAGTACTCGTCGCCGGTGCCGGACTCGACGGCGAACTCACCGAGGCCCAAGTCATCAGCCGATGCCAAGACCACGGTGCCCAGCAACAAGCGCCGATAACCGCCGACGAGGCAGCACCGTTCCGACCACTCTTTGAATGGCACCCCTCCGAAGTCACCGGACTACTGGTCGCCGCTGCAACTGGGCACCGAGGAACCGTCGAAATCCGCGACCAAGGACTACCCATCCACCTCACCGACACATCCGCCTTCGTCTACGAGCTACCGCCCAAAACGCTCATCTCGACCAACGCTTTCGCCGGCGGCTTGAATTCGAGCAAGACACTTGAGGACATAGAACAGGTCATCCGATCGGTACGGATTAGCACCGAAATCGACTACGAGCGAAATAAGAACCGTAGTACACCAACAGCGTGTAGCCACGAAACCGTGAGCCGCGACCAGCTTGAGACGGCTACGAAGGAAGCCCGAAGTCGAGGCAGTCATTACGTGACGATTCGTAGGTTCGCTGAATTGCTTGATATCCAGCCTCGCTACTTCGACAGCTTCCGGGCAGAACTACGACTCCATGACTCTGGTCGCTATAATCCACCTTTGTGGGCCGTGTGTCATTAATTGCGTCGGCAAAATACCGCTATGAAACCCAATCAAAGTCGAACGATATTCGAGCGGGGACTGTGAAGCTCCAAATATGGAGACTACTACTCGTTGGTATTGGAACCTCGCTCCTCGCTATCCCGGCAATGACCACGTAGACAGGCCACATCCGGTCCGACAGCAATGTGATCTACCGTCACCCGCGAATACCAACGATGAGCACGGACGCCGAAAC
>WHSZ01000055.1 GCA_009379845.1 Pseudonocardiaceae bacterium
GCGCGGCCGGCAGCGGAAGCGCGGCGGGTCGGGTTACCGGCGGCACCGGAAGCGGACCCGGTGCGGGCGCGAAAACCGGCGTCAGCCCTGGCGGTGCCGCGGCAGCCGAATCCGCGGCCCGTGGCGCGGCCGGGTCCGGCACGAGCGGCCGCGGTATGGCCGGCGCGCCGATGGGGGCCGGCGCCGGACGAGCAAGGGCGGCGACGACGAGGACCACGAGCGCAAGACGTTCCTCATCGAACCGGACAAGGAAGGCACGTTCGGCACCGACGAGCTGACCGCGCCACCGGTGATCGGTGAAGACCCGAACGCACAGCGCTAGACGCCGGCAGGCAGAGGGGGCGGCGCGGTGATCCGTCGCGAATACGATCTGCCGGTGTGGGCACTCGCCGCGTGCCTGCGATGGGACAACCTCGGCGAAGGCCATCCGGTATTCGCGGAAACCCCGCTGTGGCGCAACGAGCAAGCCGAGCGCGAGCTCGACGAGGCCACCCGCGACGAGCTCGCGCGCTGCGGCCTGCTGGAAGCAACCGGCCGGGTGGACCCGGATTTCCGGGACACACTGATCGTGCTGACCCGCCCCGGCACGGAGTTCTCCTGCTGGGCAAAGCACACCGAGGGCTCCTACCGGATGCTGGTCGCGGCGATCGGCAGGGACACCGTGCTGCTCACCCGCGTCGACGAGCAGGTGCGGTTCCGACCGGCGCGCCCGGAAACCCCGGCCGAGGAGCTTGTGGCCCAACTACCCGAGCTGGGCCCCGCCAAGGCGCACGCCGTCAACGTGCCCCGCTCCGCATATGACGAGCTGCTCAACCCGACCAACACCGGCATCGTGCACCGGCGAGGCGGCGATCCGGACGCCAAACGCCTGTACAACATCCTCGACCAGCCCCGCCTGCACACCGCCGAGCTGCACGCCGCGACCCGGGACCGCTCCGGCATGCGCAAGCGGGCCCGCCAAGCCACCGTGCTCGACACCGAGCAGGGGCGCTGGCTGATCTCCCTGAAGCCCGGCGGCCAGCCCGGCGACGACTGGATTGTCACCGCGCCCGCTACCCCGCAGCTGCTGGCCAGCACCCTCTACGAGATGCGCGACAACCCGCGGTGATCGCCGCCGGCGCCGAGCCGGACGGATAACCAAGCCCGCGACCGGTACTCTCGACAGCCAGCCGAAACACAACGTTGGCGAGGGAGCAAGGTGACAGCGACCGACGAGGCACGGGACATGGCACTGGTCGCCGCGGAGGCGGCCGCCGGCAAGAAGGCGACCGATGTCATCGTGCTCGACGTCTCCGACCAGTTGGTTATCACCGACTGCTTCGTGATCGCCTCCGCGCCGAACGAACGCCAAGTCGGCGCGATCGTTGACAACGTCGAGGAAAAGATGCGCGCGTCCGGCAGCAAACCGGTACGGCGGGAAGGGGCCAGGGAGGGCCGCTGGGTGCTGCTGGACTTCGTCGACGTCGTAGTGCACGTCCAGCACTCCGACGAGCGCGCGTTCTACCAGCTTGAGCGGCTCTGGAAAGACTGCCCGAAGATCGAGTTCGACGTGCACGCGGTGCCCGCCGACGAGGACACCCCGACGTGAGCCTCGCGCGGATCGTGCTGTGGCGGCACGGGGAGACCGACTACAACGCCGCGGGGCGGATTCAGGGACATCTCGACTCCGCGCTGACCACTGTCGGCTGGAACCAGGCCCGGTTCGCGGTCGCCGGCCTGAACCGGTTCGACCCGGACATCGTCATCGCCTCCGACCTGCAGCGCGCCACCGACACGGCCAAGGTGTTCACCGAAGCCAGCGGCGTGGCGCTGCGCATCGACAAGCGGCTAAGGGAAACCAACCTCGGCGCGTGGCAGGGGCTCACCGGCGCCGAAGTCGACGAAGGCTGGCCCGGCCAGTGGACCAAATGGCGCGGGGATGCCACCTTGCGGCCGCCCGGCGGGGAAAGCCGCATCGACGTCGCCGAGCGCGCCAGCGAACTGGTCAACGACCTGGACGCGGAATTCAACGGCACCGTGCTGCTCTGTGCGCACGGCGGGCTCATCACGGCGCTCACCGCGGAACTGCTCGGTCTGCCGCACGACTGCTGGCCACAACTCGGCGGCATCAGCAACTGCCACTGGACCGAGCTGGCCAGGCGTGCGGACGGTTCCCGGTGGCGGCTGATCGCCTACAACGCTGGCATAACCGGCTTCTCGACGTGACCGAGCACCCGAAGCTGCTGGTGCTCGGTGATTCGCTGAGTTTTCACGGTCCGGACGGACCGCACCCTGCCGATGATCCGCGACTGTGGCCGAACGTGACGGCACGCGAGCTCGGCGGCAGTGTGGAACTCGTCGCCGGGTTCGGCTGGACCGCGCGGGACGCCTGGTGGGCGCTGATCGGCGACCCGCGGATCTGGGCGTTGCTGCATCAGGTGGACGCCGTGGTGTTCGCCGTTGGCAGCATGGACACGCTGCCTTCCCCGCTGCCTACCTACCTGCGCCTTGGCCTGCGTTACCTGCGACCGCGCTGGCTGCGGCGCCGCGCGCGCGGCATGTACCTGGCCGCACAACCCCGGCTCGCCCGTCTGCTGCGGGGGCATCCCGCGGTGCTGCCGACCCGCCTGACCGTGCACTACCTCGATACCGCCGTTGGTGCGGTGCGGATTCTGCGCCCCGGCCTGCCGGTGGTGGGCTGGCGACCGGCCGTGCACCGGGCACAGTCCTACGGCTACGTGCACACCGTGCGCCCCAAGACCGAGCGGGCGATCGAGCGCTGGGCACGGCGCAGCGACGTGCCACTGGTGGACGTACCGTCCGTGACCGCCGACCACGTGTTCGGCGGGTACGGCAATCCGGACGGCATGCACTGGGGATGGGAAGGTCACACGCTCGTCGGCAAAGCCGTCGCCGAATCCCTCAGCCGGAGGCTCGGCGCTGCCTAGCGGGAATGCGCCGATTCGAGACGTACGCTCGGGAACCGTGCCCGTCGCAGTCGTCACCGATTCCACCGCACACCTTCCGGAAGGCTTCGCGCAGCGGCACGCGGTGCGGGTTGTCCCGCTGCACGTGCTGATGGACGGCGAGGCCGGGCTGGACGGCGTGGAGATCGGGCCAACCGAGCTCGTCGCGGCCCTCGACCAGCGACGCGGCGTCACCACCTCGCGCCCGTCACCGGAGGAGTTCGAGCAAGTGTTCCGTGCCGAGCTCGCCGCAGGCGCACCTGGCGTGGTGTCCGTGCACCTGTCCAGGGAGTTGTCCGGCACCTGGGAGGCGGCCCGGATGGCCGCCGAGCAGATCGACCCGGCACTGGTGCGGGTGGTGGACTCCGGGACCACCGCGATGGGCCTCGGATTCGCCGCGCTCGGCGCGGCACGAGCGGCGGCCGAGGGAGCGGATCCTGCTGAGGTGGAGGCGGCAGCGGTGCGCGCGGCTGCGGCGACGCACACCTTCTTCGTGGTGGAAACGCTCGATTACCTGCGGCGTGGCGGGCGAGTCGGCGCGGCCGCCGCGTTGCTGGGAACGGCGCTTGCCGTAAAACCTGTGCTGCACGTCTCCGGCGGGCAGATCGTGCCGTTGGAGAAAGTACGAACCATGAACCGGGCCCTCGGACGGCTGGTGGATCTCGCCGGGCGGGCCGCGGGGGACGGCGCCGTGCGGCTCGCCGTGCATCATCTCGGCACACCGGAGCGGGCGGCGGAACTCGCCAACCGGCTCGAGGAGCGGCTGCCGCGTTCGGTGGGGTGCGTGGTCTCCGAATTGGGTGCCGTGATCGGCGCCCATACCGGGCCAGGGGTGCTCGGCGTGGTCGTGGCGCGGGACATCGGGTTGCCCGACATCGAACGGTAGCCAACCCTCCAGATTCGCACGACGGCACGACAGTTCGCGCTTCATTTCGCTCCCGCGGCCCGAGTTGTCCACAGCACCCTCAGCCATCCACAGATTGCGTCGTGCCCGCTCACGGCGTCGCCCCGGCGCCATACCTTCGACATCGTGTTCGGACAACCACTCCACGGCCCCGCGGGCGAGCGGGCAAGCGCGCGGCTGTCCAGCCTCGCCGAGCGCGCTTCTCTCGCCGAGGGCGCTTCGTCGGGCGCGGAATCGAGCCGCGCGGGCGGCGAGGATGGCGCGGGCGCCGAGACCTCGAGCCGGCGCGGGCGGCTCGAGCGCTATACCGCCAACGGAACGCCGCTGCGGCGTCGCTGGGACCTGTTCGCCGAGCGATGGATGCCGGCCGCCGGCAGGACCCGCGCGCCACGCGCGGCCGTGCTCGGCGCCGTGGTGTTTCTGCTGACCGCGGTGGTGGCCGCGGTCCTGCTCATCAGTGATCGGCCGGACGCCGAACGGACACCGGAGTTGCCCCTCGCCAGAGCCGGCGCCGCCTCGAGTTCCAGGGAGCCAACCACCGGTGAGCCCAGCAGCAGCGCATCACCGAGCGGCATCGTGGTGAGCGTCGTCGGCAAGGTCCACACGCCCGGACTGGTCACCGTGCCGGACGGATCACGGGTGGCGAACGCGGTCGAGGCCGCGGGTGGTGCGGTGCGCGGCACGAACCTCACGGCGCTGAACCTGGCCCGCAAACTCACCGACGGCGAGCAGATCTACGTCGGCATTCCCGCCCCGCCAGGGATGGCACCCGAAGCCGGCGCGCCCGCCGCCGGGCAACCAGCCGGCCAGGCCGAAGCCAAAGTCGATCTGAACACGGCGACCAAGGAGCAACTGGAGGAGCTGCCAGGAATCGGGCCGGTTACCGCGGAATCGATCTTGGAGTGGCGCACCAAGAACGACCGCTTCACCGCCGTGGAGCAACTGCGCGAGGTGGACGGGATCGGTGAGGTCCGGTTCGAGAAGCTGCGCGACAAGGTGGCGGCCGGATGACGCTCACCGCCACCGCCGATCAGCTCGGGCACCGGCACATGCGGCGGCACGATCTCAGCCTCGTTCCGGCCGCGCTGGTCACGTGGACCTCCGGACTGCTCGGGTTGCTGTGTGGCTGGTGGGCGGCCGTGCTGCTAGGCGGATTCGCCTGCGCGGCCGGCATCTGGTGGCTGCGTGCGATCGGCAGGCGGGACTGGCCGCACCTGCTCGGCGGCACCGCCAGGGGCGGGGCATGGGTATTGCTGGTCTGCGGGCTGCTCGCGGTGGTGCTGCTCGGGCCGCGGCTGCGTTCCGCCGAGGTCGACCCGCTGCGGGCCGACGCCGAGGCAGGCCGCACCGCGACCCTGGCTGTGCGGCTCGCTGAGCGGCCCCGGCCGGTGTATTCGCAGGGCTTCGCCGGTCAGCAAGGCGGTGCGCGGTCCGTGGTGGTGTCAGTCGACGTGCTCGCCGCCCGGGTCGACGATCGCGCGGTGGACACGGCAGGGCGTGCCGTGGTGATCGCTCCCGCCGCGCACTGGGCGGCGCTGGTGCCGCAGCAGGTGGTCACGGCGACCGTGCAGCTCGCGCCGGCTCGGTCCGGCGAGCTGACCGTGGCGGCCGGATACGCCCGCGGCCCGCCGGAACGTGTGAATGAGCCTCCGGTCTGGCAGCGGGTCGCGGATTCGATGCGCGCCGCGTTGCGCGACGCATGCGGCGTGCTCGACGAGGAACCGGCCGGCTTGTTACCGGGCCTGGTGGTCGGTGACACGAGTGGTCAGTCGCAACGGGTGGTTGAGGAGTTCCGGGTCTCCGGCCTCGCGCACCTGGTCGCGGTATCCGGCGCGAACGTCGCGATCTTGTGCGGCGCGGTGCTGCTGGCGCTGCGCGCCGTGCGGGTCGGGCCTCGGACGTCCGCCGCCGCGGCGGGTGCGGCGCTGGTCGGGTTCGTGATCCTCGTCGGACCGGAGCCCAGTGTGTTGCGGGCCGGGGTGATGGGCGCGGTCGGGCTACTGGCACTCGCGCTCGGGCGGCAACGGTCCGCGCTTCCCGCGCTGGCCTTCGCCGTTGGCGTGTTGGTGCTGCACGACCCGGCGATGGCGGTGAACTTCGGGTTCGCGTTGTCCGTGTTCGCCACTGCCGCGCTCGTGCTGCTCGCGCCGCGGTGGTCGGAGCGGATGGCCGAGCGCGGCGTTCCCCGAGGCCTCGCCGAGGCGCTGGCCATACCGGCCGTCGCACATTTGGCGACCGCACCGGTGCTGGCCGGCATGGCGGGTCGGGTCAGCCTGGTGGCGGTGGCCGCCAACGTGCTGGTCGCTCCGGTCGTCGCGCCGGCGACCGTGCTCGGTGTGCTGGCCGCCGTCGCGGCCCCGGTATGGCCGTGGCTGGCCGAGTTGTTCGTGCGACTGGCCGGGCCGGAGGCGAGCTGGGTGATCACCGTTGGCCGGCAGGCCGCCGCCGTTCCCGGTGCCGCGATCGACTGGCCGAGCGGCTGGTGGGGCGGGTTCACCATGGCCGCGGTGGTGGTGGCGCTGGTGCTGCTGTGGCGGCGCAGGCGGCTGCGATCGCTGCTGGTGGCCGTCGTACTGGGGCTGGTGATCGTGCTGGTGCCGCTGCGCGAGACCGTCACCGGCTGGCCTGCGGACGGCTGGTCGGTGGTGGCCTGCGACGTCGGCCAGGGGGACGCGCTCGCACTGGCCACCGCGCAGGCCGGCCGTGCCGTCGTCGTCGACGTGGGGCCCGATCCCGCGCTGGTGGACAAGTGCCTGCGCCGGCTGGACGTGTCCCGCATCCCATTGGTGATCTTGAGTCACCTGCACGCCGATCACATCGGTGGACTGGCGGCGGTGCTGGAGAACCGTTTCGTCGGCGCGGTTGCCGTGGGGCCGGGGCGTTCACCGCGGTGGGCGTGGCAGCAGGTGCGGACGGAAACCGCGCGAGCAGGGGTGCCGCTGGTCGAGCTCGCCGTGGGCGAGCGGCTGGCCTGGCCGGAGTTGCGCATCGAGGTGCTCGGCCCGACCGCGCCGGTGCCGAACACGAGCCGGGAGGAGTCGGACGGTACCGACGTGAACAACACGTCGGTGGTGCTGCGTGCGGAAACCCCGTCCGGCCGGGTGTTGCTCACCGGTGACATCGAACCTGCCGCGCAGGCCGATCTGCTCGCCTCGGGGCAGGATCTGTCCGCGGACGTGTTCAAGGTCCCGCATCACGGTTCGCGGCATTCGCTGCCGGCCTTGGTGGAAGCCGTGCGGCCGCGGCTCGCGCTGATCAGCGTCGGCGCCGACAACGACTACGGGCATCCCAGCGAGGAGATCCTCGGCGGTCTCGCGCAACGTGGGGTGCTGGTCGCCCGCACCGATCAGGACGGCGACACCGCGGTGCTCCCGAACGACGACGGTCCCTCGCTGCTGCGCCGCGGTGACCCGCAGGAGCCGTAGGCACTGGGTACCCCGCGGGGTCCCGCACCGGTAATCAGCGCGATGAGCCCGGACTGAGCCACCCGAAGCGCCCCGGTCGCGAGCTCAGTCTTCCAGCGCCTGCTGCACCGCGTCGGCGGACGGCGGGACGGTCGCGCGCGGGCCTACGTGCTCGGACACCGCATCCAGCGTCTTCAACCCGTCCCCGGTAATCAGCAGTACGGTCTCCTCGTCCGGGTTCAGTTTCCCGGTCTCCAGCAGCTTCTTGGCGCACGCCATGGTGACACCACCGGCGGTCTCCGCGAACACGCCTTCGG
Source organism: Pseudonocardiaceae bacterium (assembly GCA_009379845.1). GTDB lineage: Bacteria > Actinomycetota > Actinomycetes > Mycobacteriales > Pseudonocardiaceae > Tamaricihabitans. Next base: position 7,571 of record WHSZ01000055.1, read on the forward strand.
TGCGGGCCAGCAGCCGAATGCCTGCCACCACTTCCTCGTCCGTGACGTCCTCGATAGCGCCGCCGGTGCGGCGAACGGTGTCCAGCACATACGGCCCGTCGGCAGGGGCACCGATCGCCAGCGAGCGTGCGATCGTGTCCGGCTTGACCGGCTGCACCACGTCCTGCCCGGCACGGAACGCGGCCGAAACCGGCGAGCACCCGGTCGCCTGCGCACCAAAGACCTTGTACGGAGTTGGCTCAACCAGGCCGAGTTTGCCGAACTCCTGGAAACCTTTGTCCACTTTGGTCAACTGCGAGCCTGAGGCGATCGGCACCACGATCTGCTCCGGCAACCGCCAGCCCAGTTGCTCGGCCACCTCGAACCCGAGCGTCTTGGAACCCTCCGAGTAGTAGGGCCGTACGTTCACGTTCACGAACGCCCAGTCCTCGTGCTCCGCGGCCAGCTCGGTGGCCAACCGGTTCACGTCGTCGTAGTTGCCGTCGATGGCGATCAGCGCGCCGTCGTACACCGCGGTGGTCAACACCTTCGCGCGTTCCAACGACGAGGGGATCAACACGACCGACTGCCAGCCGGCCCGTGCGGCCGCCGCGGCGGTGGCGTTCGCGAGGTTCCCGGTGGATGGGCAGGCCAGTACCCGGAAGCCGAACTCGCGCGCCGCGGCCAGCGCGACGGCGACCACCCGGTCCTTGAACGAATGCGTGGGGTTGCCGGTGTCGTCCTTGATCCAGAGCTTGCGCATACCGAGTTCCGCCGCGAGCCGGTCGGCCTGGATCAGCCTGGTACAGCCGGGTTCGGTGTTGGGGTGCTCCTCGATGTTCGGCGGCACCGGCAGCAACTTCTTGTAGCGCCAGATGGAGCGCGGCCCAGCCTCGATATCTTCCCTGCGCACGGCGCCGAAGTCGTAGACCACTTCCAGAGGGGAGAAATCGTCCGGGCTGACGAACTCGGGTGCTAGCGGGATCTCGGCCCCGCTTTCCTTCGATGCGAGTGCGGCCGCCGGACCAAGATTCACCGACTTGGCGGGAGAGCTACCGGTAACCGAGCCTACGTCGTTGCTGGTCGTTGCCGTCATCGTATCCGCGAGGTCCTTTCCCATCTTTCCCGCTAGTCGGGCCGGAATTGGCACCGTGTTCGTTGGCTGGGGCGTCGCGATCTCGCGACGAGGCGTACGCCAACGCCGGTTGCCGGGGCTTCATCGGGCCGATCCCTCTGCCCCTCTGGATGAGCGATATGAGGTTGTCCGCATTACGCTACGGCATGAAGCTCGATCATCGCTAATCCGATTTCGCCGCACCCATGCGAGGATAGGCACCGTGCAGGCGCCCGCTGTAACTCCCGATCCGCTACATCTGGTAATCGGCGATGAGGAACTGCTGGTCGAACGGGCAGCTCGCGCGGCTTTGGACAGTGCCCGTGTTGCCGATCCCACCGCCGAGATGAGCCGCAAGCCGGTGGCTGATCTCACAGCCGCGGAATTCGCCGAACTGGTCAGTCCTTCGCTGTTCAGTGAGGGCCGGGTGATCGTGCTGGAAGCCGCGCAGGATGCCGGGCAGGAGATCGCCGATGCGATCCTGTCCTACTGCGCGGACCCCGCCGACGGTGTGGTGCTTGTGGTCCTGCACTCCGGGGGAGGGCGAAGCAAGGCTGGCAAGTCGTTGCCGACGGCGCTGCGCAAGGCGGGAGCAAAGGTCACCGAATGCCCCAAGATCACCAAGCCGGCCGATCGGGAGTCCTTCGTCCGCAACGAAGTTCGGATGGCCGGTGGCAAGATCGACGGTCCCGCGGTGACCGGACTCATCGAATCGGTTGGTTCGGATCTGCGTGAACTGTCCGCCGCCGCGACGCAGCTGGTCGCCGACTCCGGCGGGGTGATCGATGAGCAGTCGGTGCGGCGCTACCACCGGGGCCGTGCCGACGTCAACGGGTTCGCGGTTGCGGAGAAGGCGGTCACCGGCGATCGGGCGGCCGCGCTCGAAGCGGTGCGCTGGGCCATCCAGCTCGGCGTCCCGCCGGTGCTGGTCGCCGACGCGCTTGCCGATGCGGTGCGCACCATCGCGCGGGTCACCGCCCACCCGAGGACGGATCCGAACCGCCTGGCAAGCCAGCTGGGCATGCCGCCGTGGAAGGCCCGCAAGGCGCAGGGGCAGGCCCGTGGGTGGGCACCTGCGGGGCTGGCCGACGCGATGCGGATCGTTGCCGAGGTGAACGCCGACGTGAAGGGCGCGGCGGCGGACGCGAACTACGCGTTGGAGCGGGCGGTGCTACGCATCGTCGAGGCACGGGAACGCCGCTGAGGGCGTTCTTGAACAGCGACGTACCTGAGCAAACGACGAGCTTGCGCAACGACGTACCTGAACAGCGAAAAGCCGCCAGGAGCTGATGCTCACCGGCGGCTTTCGCGGGCTTGGGTGGTTAGAGCTCGTTGGCGCGTTTCGCCATGGCCGATTTGCGGTTCGCGGCCTGGTTCTGGTGAATGACGCCCTTGCTCGCGGCCTTGTCCAGCTTGCGACCGGCTTCCTGCATCAGCTCGGCGGCCTTCTCCTTGTCGCCGGCATCCGCGGCCTCGCGGAACTTGCGCACCGCGGTCTTCACCGAGGACTTCACGGACTTGTTGCGCAGCCGCCGCTTCTCGTTGGTCTGGATCCGCTTGATCTGGGACTTGATGTTGGCCATCCGGTTACTCCTTGGTGTCCTCGCTGAAATCGCTGCCGCGATGTAGTGGCGCCGAGCGCGGTCCGAAACGGACCACGGGCCTTCCTCCCTTGCGGAATGCCACACGACAACGACGGGCCAGTTTAGCAACCCCGATTCGACCGGCCGGATCCGGCCGGAAGCGGCCGGAAGCGGCCGAGCCAACCTGGGGTGGGGTTATCGATCCAGCTTTCGCCGGCCGGCGAAACCCAGCTCGGTGTTGTGGTACCAGCCCAGTTCCCGCTCGCCCTCCAGCCAGCACAGCCGGACCGACTGCCCGTCGAACTCGGCTGGAAAGTCGAGCAGGACCGGAGCCAGCCCCTTCACCTCGACCTCCAGCGCGTTGAGGTTCTCCAGGATCTCGCTGATCCGCGCCTCGAAGCCCTTCGCTTCCGGCTGCCCGCCGAGCGGCGACTCCTCGCCGGTGCGCAGGTCGTGGGCGAGCTGGTGCAGGTCCGCTCGCAACGCGATCAGCTCATCGGTCGCTTCCAGGACGCGCGGCATGAGTGCGCGCGCTTCGTCGACGGTGAACAGTCGCGACACAGCGCCTCCAGCCGGCTACTCGTGATCGGGCGGTTCCCGAACGAACCGTACGCGATACCCGCCCGGCTGGTGATAATCCAGCGCGACCAGCATCGCCAGCGCGAAACCGTCTCCGCTGGAAGTCCCGGTGCCACCGGGACTTCCGTAGTCACGCACCGTCGAGTAGAGATATGCGCGTAACCGCATTGACGGGGTGAAGGGAGCCTCCGGTGGCGCAGCAAGTCCGTGGGGTGGTTGCCCGGAGCAAGGGCGAGCCCGTGTCCGTTGAAACGATCGTCGTGCCGGATCCCGGTCCGGGCGAGGCGCTGGTGAAGGTGCAGACCTGCGGGGTGTGCCACACCGACCTGCATTACCGGGAAGGCGGTATCAACGACGAGTTCCCGTTCCTGCTTGGGCACGAGGCGGCGGGGACGGTCGAGTCGGTCGGCGAGGGTGTCACGGAGGTCGAGCCCGGTGACTTCGTGATCCTCAACTGGCGTGCGGTGTGCGGCCAGTGCCGCGCGTGTGCGCGTGGCCGCCCGTGGTACTGCTTCGACACGCACAACGCCGCAGCGCCGATGACGCTCGCCGACGGCACGGAGCTCAGCCCCGCGCTGGGGATCGGGGCGTTCGCGGAGAAGACGCTGGTCGCCGCCGGCCAATGCACGAAGGTGCGGTCGGTGCGCCCGGAGGCCGCCGGGCTACTGGGCTGCGGGATCATGGCCGGCATCGGGGCCGCGATCAACACCGGCAACGTCGGCCGTGGCGACTCGGTGGCGGTGATCGGCTGCGGCGGGGTGGGCAATGCCGCGGTGCTCGGTGCCCGGCTGGCCGGCGCCTCGAAGATCATCGCGGTGGATATCGACGACCGGAAGCTCACCCAGGCCGGCAAGCTGGGTGCCACGCACACGGTCAACGGCAACAACGAGGACGCGGTGGAGGCGGTGCGGAAGCTCACCGGCGGGTTCGGTGCGGACGTGGCGATCGACGCGGTCGGCCGGCCGGAGACGTGGCAGCAGGCGTTCTACGCCCGCGATCACGCCGGCACCGTGGTGCTGGTCGGCGTACCCACCCCGGACATGCGGCTGGACATGCCGATGATCGACTTCTTCTCGCGCGGTGGTTCGCTGAAATCGTCGTGGTACGGCGACTGCCTGCCGTCAAGGGACTTCCCGATGCTCGTCGAGCTGTACCGGCAGGGGCGGCTCGATCTTGACTCGTTCGTGTCCGAAACCATCGCCCTCGACGAGGTGGAAGCGGCGTTCGACAAAATGCACCACGGAGACGTGCTCCGTTCCGTCGTGGTGCTGTAATTGGCCACACGGTAATTGGCCACACGGTGCACAGCACTACGCGTGAAGGCCACCTTACCGGCGTTCAACGCCCCCAAGGTGGCCTTCACGACAAAACAGCGAGGAGGGGTGTGTGGGCGCGCGGATCGACAAGATCGTCACGTCCGGGACGTTCCAGTTGGACGGTGGTTCCTGGGAAGTGGACAACAACGTGTGGTTGGTCGGGGACGACTCCGAAGTACTGGTGATCGACCCGGCGCACGACGCGACCGCCATTCACCGCGCGGTCGGGGACCGGCGGCTCACCGCGATCGCCTGCACGCACGGGCACAACGACCATGTGAACGCCGCGCCGGAGCTCGCCGAGCTCACCGGCGCGCCGATCCTGCTGCACCCGGAGGACCGGGTGCTCTGGAACATGACCCATCCGGACCGCAAGCCCGACGAGCTGCTCGTCGAAGGCGAGGTGCTCACCGTGGCCGGTACGTCCCTGCGGGTCATGCACACGCCTGGCCACGCCCCCGGCGCGGTGTGCCTGTACGTGCCGGAACTGAACGCGCTGTTCTCCGGGGACACCCTGTTCCAGGGCGGGCCGGGCGCGACCGGGCGGTCCTACAGCGACTTCGACACGATCATCGAGTCGATCCGGGATCGGCTGCTGGTGCTGCCGCCGGAGGTCCGGGTGTACACCGGGCACGGCGACGGCACGACCATCGGCGACGAGGCGCCGCACCTCGAGGAGTGGATCAAGCGGGGGCATTGAGCGTAAGGTCGGCCCCGCAGTGCCTAGGGTTCCGTCGCCGGCCCGGCCGAACCGAGCACCCAACAAGGGTCGGCGGGACTGGTCCGAGCGGCACCAGCGGGCGCCGGTAGGGCGGTGCCCGTACACCTGACGGTAGAAAAGACCCGAGGGCCTGAGCCGACGTGTACCCAACACGCCGGCGGGAAGGCCCACGATGAGTTCTGCCGCCGTCCTGCTCGTGCTCACCGCGGCCGTCGTGCACGCGGTATGGAATCTCTCCGCGAAGCGCGTCAGCGGGGGCGCGCTGTTCGTCGCGTTGTACTACACCGTCTCGGCGGCGATGTGCCTGCCGGTGGCGGTTGGCTGGCTGCTGGTCACGGACGTCACCCCGCGCTGGTCCTGGTTGGCGGCCGCGGTGGTCACGGCGGCGTGGCATGTGTTGTACGCGGTGCTGCTGCAGCGCGGATACGCGGCCGGCGATATGTCCGTGGTGTACCCGCTGGCGCGCGGCACCGGACCGCTGCTGTCCGTGGCGGCCGCGGTGCTGCTGCTCGGCGAACGTCCCGGCGCGCTTGGTCTGCTCGGCGCGGTGGTGGTGATCGCGGGCGTGCTGCTGATCAGCGTCGGCGGCGCGAAACCGATGTCCGGTCCGCCGAGGGCGGTGAGCGTGGCGTACGGCGTGGCGACCGGCGGTGCGATCGCCGGGTACACGCTGTGGGACGCGCACGCGGTGACCACGCTGGCGGTACCGCCGCTGGTGTACTTCTGCACGGCCGCGGTGCTGCAGAGCACCCTTCTCGCGCCGTACGCGTTGCGCAGGCGCCCGGAGCTGGCCCGGCTGTGGCGCGAGCACCGGCGGCACGTGCTCGCCGTCGGCCTCCTCTCGCCGATCGCCTACATCCTCGTGCTGTTCGCGGTGCGGATCGCACCGGTCAGCATGGTGGCGCCGACGCGGGAGAGCAGCATCGTGATCGGCAGTTTGATCGGCTGGCTGGCGCTCGGCGAACCGAACCCGGTGCGCAGGCTGGTCGGCTCGGTGGTGGTACTGGCCGGTGTCGCGGCCATCGCGCTCGCGTGACCGTGTGCCCCGGTCGAGCGGCCTGCACACTGGGGGCATGGAGGCGCTCAACAGTCGGATCCTGCTCAGGCCAACCGATCCGGAAGCGGCGACCGCTTTCTACCGGGACACCCTCGGCCTCGCGATCTACCGGGAATTCCCAGGCGGCACGGTGTTCTTCCTCGGTCAGGGATTCTTGGAAGTCGCCGGGCTGGGGTCGGCAGGGCCGAGCCCGGATATGGCGCTGTGGATCCAGGTGCGCGACCTGGCGGCGGCACACGACGAGTTGCGCGGCAAGGGAGTGTGGATCGAGCGCGAGCCGAAACAGGAGCCGTGGGGGCTGCACGAGATGTGGATCAACGACCCGGACGGCGTGCGCATCGTGCTGGTGGAGATCCCGGCCGACCACCCGTTGCGGACCGACGTGCGGTCGCGCTAGCCGCCCTCAGAGCTCCAGATCGACGACTATCGGAGCGTGATCGGACGGTCCCTTGCCCTTGCGTGCTTCGCGGTCCACATAGCTGTCCGTGACGGCGGCGGTGAACCGCTCGTCGCCGTACACCAGATCGATGCGCATTCCCCGGTTGTTCGGGAACGCGCCCGCACGGTAGTCCCAGTAGGTGAACGGCACGTCGTACTTCAGCGGGCGCGGGTAGATGTCCGTGAGGCCGGCGTCCCGCAGCGCGCCGAGCGCCTTCCGTTCGGCCTCCGTGACGTGGGTGCTGCCCACGAACGCGGTGGTGTCCCAGACGTCCTGGTCGGTCGGGGCGACGTTGAAGTCGCCGAGCACCGCGAGCGGGCGTTCCGGGGTCATCTCCTTGGTCACCGTCGCGCGCAGCGCGTCCAGCCAGCGCAGCTTGTACAGGTAGTGCGGGTGGTCCACCTCCCGGCCGTTCGGCACGTACACCGACCAGATCCGCATCCCGCCGCAGGTGGCGGCGATCGACCGCGGTTCACGGGTCTCCACCAGCGCGCCCTCCGCGTGGTAGCCGGGCTCGTCGAGCAGCCCGCGCCGGACGTCGTCGAGCCCGATCTTGGATAGCACGGCGACGCCGTTCCACCGGCCGCTGCCGTGCACCGCCGCCTGGTACCCGAGCTCGCCTACCTCGGCTGCAGGGAACCCGTCGTCCGCGCACTTAACCTCCTGCAGGCACACGATGTCGGGCGCGGTGTTGCTGAGCCAGTCGAGCAGCCTCGGCAACCGGGCACTGACCGAGTTCACGTTCCAGGTCGCGATCCGCATACCGAAAGCCTGTCACAACCCTCCGACACGATCGCAGGCGTGGGACAATGGCGGCGGAAACGATCACGGGGGCAAGACGCGATGACTGACGTCGACCGCGACCGGGACACCGAGGGCCGCGCCCGCAACGCCCGACCTCGGGATGGTTTGGGCCGCCCGCTGCCGCATGACGCCACGGGTGTGGAACGGCAGCCGGAGGGTATCGAGCGAACGCCGCGGGCCACGCTCGCCGAGGCGCAGCAGCTGTTGAACGACGGGAAGCCGTTTCACGCGCACGAGGTGTTCGAGGACGCGTGGAAGGGCTCGGACGACCCGGACGAGCGGGCCATGTGGCGCGGGATGGCGCAGCTGGCCGTCGGCGTGACGCACGCCGCGCGAGGTAACCGCACCGGAGCGGCCTCGTTGCTGCGGCGGGGTGGCGGCAACATCGAGCCGTACGCCGACGCCGCGCCGCACGGTATCGACATCGCCGGCCTGGTGAGCTGGGCGCGCGGCCTCGCGGACGAGCTGGACGCCGCATCCGGCCCCGCCGTTCCGGCCGCCTCGATGGCACCCCAGCTCCGCGTTGTGTACTCATAACAGGAAATAACGGGAAATAACAGGAAATAACGGGAATAACGCTGTCACAAAAGCGGTATGGGTACCCGAAGCCAAGGGGGCAGCTACCGGCGATCGGCGTGTTCGTTGCCGTCGGCGTGTTCGTTGGGGTCGGCCGGTTCGCGGGCCGAGGCCCGCGACTCGTCCGGTCGAGGTGGGCGTTCGGCGGACAGCTGGGCGGCGACCGGCGTGCGGCCGCCCGGTTCCCACGCCCACGCCTGCACTCCGGTGAAGCCGGCCGCCCGCGCCTCGTCCGCGAGGACCTCCTTGGTTACCGGCAGCCAACGCTCGTGCGCCGAGATGAGCAGTCGCCCGCCGGGCCGCAGTACCCGGAACAGCTCGGCGAGCCCTGCCGCCCGATCCGTCCAGATCTGCACGTTGTTCACGGACAACACGACATCGACGGATGCCGCGGTCAGCCCGGTGCTTTCCGCCGTGCCGAGCCGCAGCTCCACCAGCCCCGCGTCGACGTAGTCGCGGCATTGCTCGCGCGCCGCCGCCAGCATCGTCTCCGAGGGATCCACGCCGATCACCGCGCCGGCCCGCTCGGCCGCGGCACGCAACCCGATGCCCGGTCCCGGCCCGACGGCCAGCACCGTGTCCCGCTCGCCGAGCTTGGCCAGCCTGACGAGCTGGTGCTCGGTCTCCGCGTTTCCGCGCGCCATCAGCCTGCCGCCGATCCGGCCGAGCAGTCCCTTCGGATGACCGAACGCGGTGTCCAGTAACCGGTTGAGCACATCAGTCATAAGTTCACTGCAGCACGCGACGGGCTGGCTCGCATCGGGGATCGCCCTGGACTGTGCGGTCAGGGTCGGCGAGCGGGCATGGGACGATTGAGGGGATTCGACTTCCGAATATCCCGAGAAGCACCCGAGGAATACTGAGTGACCACGTTCGCCGACACGACGTTCACCCCGCCGGAGTTGATCCGCAACTTCTGCATCATCGCGCATATCGACCACGGCAAGTCCACCCTGGCCGACCGCATGCTGCAGCTGACCGGAGTGCTGGGCGCGCGCGACTACCGCGACCAGTACCTGGACCGGATGGACATCGAGCGGGAGCGAGGCATCACGATCAAGGCGCAGAACGTGCGGCTGCCGTGGACCGTCAGCGGCCAGGAGCATGTCCTGCACCTGATCGACACCCCTGGGCACGTGGACTTCACCTACGAGGTCTCCCGCGCGCTTGCCGCCTGCGAGGGTGCGATCCTGCTGGTGGACGCCGCGCAGGGGATCGAGGCGCAGACCCTGGCGAACCTGTATCTCGCGCTCGAGAAGGATCTGCACATCATCCCGGTGCTGAACAAGATCGACCTGCCGGCGGCCGATCCGGACAAGTACGCGGCCGAGCTGGCGCACATCATCGGCTGCGAGCAGAGCGACGTGTTGCGGGTGTCCGCGAAGACCGGCGCCGGGGTGCGGGAACTGCTCGACGAGATGGTGCTTCAGGTGCCGCCGCCGGAGGGCGAGACCGACTCGCCGGCCCGCGCGATGATCTTCGACTCGATATACGACACCTATCGCGGCGTGGTCACCTACATCCGCGTGGTGGACGGGAAGATCACCCCGAGGGAGCGCATCAGGATGATGTCCACCGGCGCCACTCACGAGTTGCTCGAGGTCGGCATCATCTCGCCGGAACCCAAGCCGAGCAAGGGGCTCGGCGTAGGCGAGGTGGGCTACTTGATCACCGGCGTGAAGGACGTGCGCCAGTCCAAGGTGGGCGACACGGTCACCAGCGAGAAGCGTGGCGCGCAGCACCCGCTTCCGGGGTATCGCGAGCCGCGGCCGATGGTGTACGCCGGGCTGTACCCGGTGGACGGTTCGGACTACCCGGTGCTCCGTGAGGCGCTGGACAAGCTGCTGTTGAACGACGCATCGCTGCGCTACGAGCCGGAGACCTCCGGCGCGCTCGGTTTCGGTTTCCGGTGCGGATTCCTCGGGCTGCTGCACATGGAGATCACCAGGGCGAGGCTGGAGCGCGAGTTCGACCTCGACCTGATCTCCACCGCGCCGAACGTGGTGTATCGGGTCTACCTCGAGGACGGCACTGAGGTCGACGTGACCAACCCGTCGGACTGGCCGACGGGCAAGAACGCCGAGGTGCACGAGCCGATCGTGAAGATGACCATCATCGCGCCGTCCGAGTTCATCGGCGCCATCATGGAGCTGTGCCAGTCGCGGCGAGGCAACCTCGGCGGGATGGACTACCTCTCGGAGGACAGGGTGGAGCTGCGCTACACCCTGCCGCTTGCCGAGATCATCTTCGATTTCTTCGACGCGTTGAAGTCCAGGACCCGTGGCTACGCCTCGCTGGACTACGAGGAGGCAGGCGACCAGGTCGCGGATCTGGTGAAGGTGGACATCCTGCTGCAGGGCGAGCCAGTGGACGCGTTCTCCGCGATCGTGCACAAGGACGCCGCGTACGCCTACGGCACGAAGATGGCGACCAAGCTGCGCGAACTGATTCCCCGGCAGCACTTCGAGGTGCCGATCCAGGCCGCCGTCGGGTCCCGGATCATCGCGCGGGAAACCGTGCGCGCCATCCGTAAGGACGTGCTCGCCAAGTGCTACGGCGGGGACATCTCGAGGAAGCGCAAGCTGCTCGAGAAGCAGAAGGAAGGCAAGAAGCGGATGAAGATGGTCGGTCGTGTCGAGGTTCCCCAGGAAGCCTTCGTGGCGGCGCTTTCCACGGACGACTCGACCGACAAGAAGCCGAAGAAGTAACGGTGGGGGCGGCGCTCGGCGGGTGCCGCCCCCATCAAGGAACGGCGGATACCCGCCGAAGGGCGCCTTCACTCCCGTTGAGCGGAGAGAAGGCGCCCTTCAGCACGAAAGGGTCGGCGGGTCAGGAGTTCCTGCGGAGGCGTCGGAACAGCAGGGTGCCGGCGCCCGCGCCGAGCAACACGAGACCGATCACGATCGGCCAGAAGATGGACGCACCCGTCTGGGCGAGGCCACCGGTGTTGTCCACGGCCGGTGCCGCCGCGGCCGGGCTGGACGTGGTCTCCGTCGGGCTCGGCTGGCTGGGTGCGCTCGACGAGGTCGGCGCGCTCGTCGTGGTGCTCGTGGTCGGCGGTGCCGCCGCCTCCCACTCGGCCTCGGCGTTCGCGGACAGCTTCGTCTTGTCGCTCTTGGCGAGGATCAGCGACTGGGTCGGGTGCTTCTGGTACTCCTTGCCGATGAACAGCCGGCCGAGGCTCAGCGGTGCCTCCGCCTTCAGCGTGAACTTCCCGCCACCGGGCTCGGCGGACTCCGGAACGTCCACGTAGATGTCGTAGGAGTCCTGCTCTTGGACCTTCTTCTCGACGTCGGCGCGGGGTAGCTCGTTGCCGTCCTTGTCGGTCAGCTTCACGCCCTCGGGGAACTCGGTGAGCACCTCGACCACCTCGGCCGTGCTGGACACCGTGAACGGGCCGATCCGCTCACCGGCGGTTCCGGACTGCTTGTCCGGCTTGACCTCGAGCACTGGCTGTGGCTCGTTGATGCCGGTGTTCTCATCGCCGGTCAGGTACTCGTACAGCGCCAGCACGTCGGCGTCGGACGTCGGGTTCCTGGTCGGCTGGGTCTTGTCCAGGTCCACGTCATCGCTGAAATGCCAGACCGCGGCCTGGGTCGCCGCGATGGCTTCCTGCTTGTTCAGACCGTTCACGAAGTCCGCGTCGACCGTCTCGGACAGCTTGTCCAGCTCCACGGCCGGGTAGCTGTGGTGCAGCACCCAGTTGACCTTCGCGCGGTTCTTGTGGAACGGCGACTCGTCGTCCGGGTAGCTGTCCCACGGCACCTCGGTCATGTCCGGGTGGTTCGGATCGATCGAGGTGTCGATCTCCACGCAGTAGGTGTCGAAGTGTTTACCGGCCGTGCCGAGGCCGATTAACTTCGTCGTTAACCGACCCTTGTCGACCATATTGACCGAAAGGCCCGCGGTGTTCTGATGATCGAGGCTGGCGTCCGTTTGCGCTCCGGCCGGCACGGCGCCGGCGAGCATGACCGTGACCGAAGCTCCGATGATCGCAGCGCCGGCACGTACGAGGTTTGACCGACCCATCGTTCTCCCCAAGTTACTCGGAGTACACGTATGCAATTGGCGCGGTCACCCTACTGAGTGAATTTTTCTGTGTTAACTCGGGGTGTGCTACTGACCGTCCTGCGTCATCGATCGGCAGGTCGTGGACGAATTTCGTAGGCTGGGGGCATGTTCCACGAGTTGCGGGTTCCCGTGATCGTGGCGCCGATGGCCGGCGGCCCCTCGACGCCCGAGCTGGTCTCCCGCGCGGTCGAAGCGGGCGGGTTCGGGTTCCTCGCGGCCGGATACCTATCGGTCGACGCGCTCCGGCAGCAGATCACCGAGACGCGGGAAGCGTTGGGGGAAAACAGGTTCGGGGTGAACCTGTTCGTGCCCGGCGAGCGGGCCGACCCGGACGTGCGGGCGTACGGGGAGCGGCTGAGCGACGCGGCCGCGCGCTACGGCGTGGCACCAGGCGAGCCGGTGTGGGACGACGACGATTACCAGCGGAAGCTGGCGCTGGTGATCGCCGAGCGGGTCCCGGTTGTGTCATTCACCTTCGGGGCGCCGAGCCCGGCGGACGTCACCCGGTTGCACGAGGCCGGGAGTGACGCCGTGGTCACCGTGACCACCCCGGCCGAGGCGCGGGCGGCGGTCGACGCGGGGGCGAACGCGCTGTGCGTGCAGGGATTCGAGGCCGGCGGCCACCGCGGCACGTTCACCGACGACGGCGTCTCACCCGGCGGCGGCCCGCTGCACGGGCTACTCGCCGCGCTGCGTCTGATCCGCGCCGAGGTGGACGTGCCGCTGATCGCCGCGGGTGGGCTGATACACGGCGCGGACGTGGCCGCCGTGCTGGCCGGCGGGGCGGTCGCCGCCCAGCTGGGCACCGCGTTCCTGCGCTGCCCGGAGGCGGGCACTCAGCCCGCGCATCGTGGGGCGCTGGTGGACGGCGCCAGGGCGACCACGTTGACCCGCGCGTTCAGCGGCCGCCCCGCGCGCGGACTGGCGAACCGGTTCATCGACGAGCACGGCGAGCACGCCCCGGCGGCGTACCCGCAGCTGCACTGGTTGACCAAACCGGTGCGGGGTGCCGCCGGCAAGGCCAACGATCCGGAAGCGATGTCGCTGTGGGCCGGCCAGACCTACCCGCTCGCCGATGACGCGCCGGTCGCCGATGTGCTTGCCCGGCTGCACCAGCAGGCGCGCGAGGCGATCTCAGCCGCGAGTGCGCGGTTCACGTGAGGTCAGACGGCGTCGTCAAGCGTTTCGAGCGGAGCCTGGACCGCTTCCCTGTTGGCCCGCTTCGCGCAGCTCCTCGCGAACCGGGTGATCAACCGGGTGATGCCGGCCGGATCGTCCAGCTGCGGGCAGTGCCCGTGGTTGGGCAGCACCACGAGCTGACTTCCCGGCACCAGCGCGTGCAGTGCCTTGCCGGACTCCCCGTCGACCAACCTGTCCCGACCACAGCTGACCGCGAGCAGCGGGGTGCGCACCTTGTCCAGCTGGTAGGCGTTGGCCAGTTCCCCGGTGAGCTCGTAGGCGAGCGCCAGCATCTCGGCGGTTGAGCGTCGGCGGGTCGCCGAAGCCAGGAACCGCGCTACCACCTCCGGATCGGCGGTACTGGTGTCGGCGTACATGAACCGCGGCAGCACCCGCTTGGCGATCTCACGGACCGCGAAGTCCGGCACCAGTAGCGGCAGCGTGGCGTACAGCCGGAGCGGCAGCGGGTACCGGCCGACCGTGCGGATCACCCAGCCGTCCTGGATGCCGGGCGCGGCGATCGAGGCGACACCGGCGAGCGGCAGCTTCGGGTTCTGCGCGGCACGCACCGAGAGCGTCCCGCCGAGCGAATGGCCGACCAGCACCACGTCGCCGAACTGGGCCTGGTCCCGGACCAGCGCGGCGAGGAACCGGTCCAGCTGCGGCAGGATCGCGGCCCCCGGCCGCAGGCCGTCGGCCGAGCCGAAGCCGGGCAGGTCGACCGCGGTCGCCGGCAGGCCCCGGCTGGCGAGCTCGCGCAGCACGCCCCGCCACGTGTCGGCACTGTCACAGAAGCCGTGCACGAACACGATGCGCGGCCGATCCGGTTTACCCGGCTTGGCGCGAGCCTCGACTTCAAGCACGCGCGTCGCGACGCCGGCGTAACGCCGGTCGGTTTCCCGAATGGGCCCGGAGACCGTGGACTGCGTCTCCGTCGTCGCCCGCGCCGCTGCGGTCATATCTTAAGATTAACCAGGGGTTAACAACTTATGCGGCTAAGTGGTCAATAACGAACGAATCTCGGTTTATACCGACCGGCGTTATACATACCGTGACGTGCGTGATTTCAGCGAGTGAAGACGATCTTTCCGGCCGTCTCGCCCTCCAGCATGGTTCGAAAACCCTGCTCGGCATCCTTCATCGGCAGCTGCGTGCCGATTTGTGGCCGGATGCCGCTCAGCTCGCAGAACTTCAACAGGCTGGCGAGCTCGTCCCGGCTGCCCATGGTCGAACCGGCCACGCGAAGCTGCAGGAAGAACACCCGGTGCAGCTCGGCGGCGTCGGCGTCACCGCTGGTGGCTCCGGAGATCACGATGATCCCGCCCGGCTTCAGCGACTTCATGGAGTGTGACCAGGTCGCCTTGCCGACCGTTTCGAACACCGCGTCCACCCGCTCCGGCAGCCGTGCGCCGGGCTCGAAGGTGGCATGGGCGCCGAGTTCTTCGGCAACGGCCCGTTTCTCCTCCGAACGGCCGGTCGCCCACACCCGGAATCCGGCCGCCCTGCCGAGTTGCACCAGCGCGGTGGCCACGCCACCCGACGCGCCCTGCACGAGCATCGTCTGCCCCGGCTGCAGGCCGGACTTGACGAACAGCATCCGGTAGGCGGTCAGCCACGCGGTGCCCATGCACGCCGCCTCCGGGAAGGACAGCCCTTCCGGCTTCGGTAGCGCGTTCCGGCTCGGCACGATGACCGAATCGGCGAAGCTGCCCTGGTGCTTCTCGGTGAGCAGGGTGCGCTTCGGGTCAAGCGTCTCGTCGCCCTTCCACTCCGGGTCACCGATCACCGAGTGCAGGACCACCTCGGAGCCGTCGTCGAGCACTCCGGCACCGTCGCAACCCAGGATCATCGGGAACTGCTCGGGCTTGATGCCGACGCCCCGCAACGTCCACAGGTCGTGCATGTTCAGGCTGGCAGCGCGCATCGACACGCGTGTCCAGCCTTCCGGTACTTCGGGGTCGGGGCGCTCACCGACAGCCAGCGCGGCGAGCGGGTCTTCCTTGTTCGGCTCTGCTGCGTATACGGCGAACATATCGCCACCTTCCCACACCGGGCGGCGAGTGGCCGCGTAGCCTCGGTCACGTGCTGACCTGGCTGCGCGATTGGTGGGACGGTGTCGAGCTGTGGCTCACCCAGCTCTGGTTCCCGTTCCAGTTCGCGCTGGTGCTGATGGTGCTGTTGCCGGTCTGTCTCGGTCTGGCGTGGTTGATCGATCGAGTTGTGGACTTCGTCTCCGGGCTGTTCGGCCGCGACCGGTTGGCCGAGCCGCAAGCCGACTACGACCGGGAACCGGGGACCGGTGACGGTGTCCGCCGCGAACCGGGCGAGTCGTAGGCTTGGTCCCGTGGGTTCTCGAAGGCGCATCACGATTGCGCTTATCGCCCTGATCAGCTTGGTGTTGATCGGTTGGCTGTTCAGGGAATTCGTTGCCGAATCCGCTGAACTGCCAGGTGCGCCACCGCAGCCATCCTCCCTTGTCGTCGTCGATCCGGACGGGTGATCACAGTGGACAGCTCCGAGAACAATGTGGACGCGGTCGTGGACGCGGTGAAGGAGCGGGGCGCCCAGCCTCACCTCGTCGACGGAACTATGTTGCGGGACAAGGCAAGCGCGCTGGACGCTATCTCCGCGGCACTGTCCTTTCCGGACTATTTCGGCAAGAACCTCGATGCTCTTTACGACTGCCTGCGGGATCTGTCCTGGTTGCAGGAGGGGGAGCACGTGCTGATCTGGGTGGCGCCTGAGACGCTGCGCATCGCGGACCCTACCGGCTACTCGGGAATCAAGCGGGCACTCGAGGACGCGGCGGCCTCGGCAAGCGAGTCCCGCCCGCTTTCCGTGGTGTTCACCGAAAGTGGCTGAGGTTACGGGTTGTCGGCCGGTACCCAGTTCGGTTTGCGCTTCTCGGCGAACGCGGCCATGCCTTCCTGGCCCTCCTCGCTGGCGAAATGCCGCGCGGACAGCTCGAGCATCGCGCCGAACGTCTCCGCCAGCTCCGCCGAGCCGGCCCGCTGACCAAGCAGGTCCTTCGTCGCGGCAAGCGCGGCCGGTCCACCCTGGCACAGCATGTCGGTGTAGCGCTTCACCTCGGTGTCAAGCGCCTCGGTGCCGACCGCCATGTTGATCAACCCGATCCGCGCGGCGCGCTCGGCATCGAAAGATTCCCCGGTCAGGAACAGCTCATGCGCGGCGCGCGGCAGCAGCCGGGGCAGCACCGGCACCGAGATCACCGCGGGCACCACGCCGATACGCACTTCGGTGAACGCGAAGGTCGCATCCCGTACGGCCACCGCGACGTCGGCGGCGGCGACCAGCCCGACGCCGCCCGCGCGGGCAGGCCCGCCGACCTTGGCGACCACGGGTTTCGGGCTCGTCACGATCCGATGCAGGATCGCGGGGAACTCGTTGACCGACTGATCCTCGGCCGCCGCACCACGGGTTTCCTTCAGATCCATCCCCGAGCAGAACACCGGGCCGGTGTGGTCGAGCACGACCACCCGGACGCCGTCGTCCTGGCTGGCCGCTTCCAGCCCTTCGGACAGTTCGGAACGCAGCCGCGCGGACAGCGCGTTGCGGTTCCCCGGTGAGTGGAGGGTGATCGTGGCGATGCCGCCGGACACCGCGTATCGCACGAGCTTGTCGGTCGTCACGCCCGCATTGTGCCAGCGGGATTGATCAGGCGTACCGCAGGCTCTCAACCCTCGGCTGCGCGCCGGTGTACTTGCGGATCACCAGATCGGCGATGGCCTGTGCGGGTCCGAGGGGTTCGGCGACCACCGCGCCGGGGTCCTCGTCGCCGGCCTGCTCGATGATCCGGTCCAGCAGCAGGCCGGGCGCGAGGAACCAGGACGCCACCGCGATCCGGCGCGCGCCGCGCTCCCGCAGCCGGCGCACCGCCTCCGGCAGGCCCGGCTCAGCCGCGGCGAACCCGGCGGCCACGCCGGCCCAGCCGTGCCGGGATTCCCAGCGCGCGGCGATCCGGTCCACCACCGCGTTCGCCTCCTGGCTGGACGAGCCGGTTCCGGCCAGCACCACGCCGAGCTCCGGATCGTGCCGCGGCACGCCGGCCTCGGACAGCCGCCGCAGCGCGGTGGACTCGAGCGACTCGTCCGGCCCCAGCACGTCTGACGTGCACACCGAAAGCCTCGGCAGCCGGGCCTGTGCCTCGCCGATCAGCGCCGGGATGTCCACCCTGGCGTGATACGCCCTGCCGAGCAGCAGTGGCACCACGACGGCGTGCCGATGCCCGTCGCCGTGCAGCGCGGCGAGCACGTCACCGAGCCGTGGCGCGGACAGGTCGAGGAACGACGCCCGCGCGTCCACCCCGGGGCGGCGTTCGCGCAGCACGTCAAGCAGCGCGTGCACGGTCGCCGCGGAACGCGGGTCGCGGCTACCGTGCGCGACGGCCACCAACGGCCCGTTCATCGCATCGCTCCGGTCGGTCCGCACCGCTTCGAACCCGTGCGTCACGTGGACAGTGCCGCGTTGCCGAGCACCGGCAGGGTGGCGCCGATCAGGCCGGCCGCGAGCGTGTCACCGTCCTTCGGCTCGATGATGATGAACGAACCCGTGCGGGCGTTCACGCTGTAGTCGTCCACCGGAAGCGGTTCCGAGGTACGCAGCTGAACCCGGCCGATCTCGTTGAGCTGCAACGCATCCGGAGCGTCCACGCTGGAGAGCGTCTGCTCCTCGAAACGCTTGCCCAGCTCGGTGACCATAGCCTGCACGGTCTTCGTGCCGTGCTTGACAAGTACCCGCGCACCCGCCCGCAGCGGCTGCTCGGACAGCCAGCAGACCGTGGCGTCCAGCTCGTCGGTCGCGGTCGGCACGTGCGAGGCGGAGGCGATCACGTCGCCACGCGAGATGTCCAGATCGTCGGCAAGCACGAGGGTGATCGACCGGCCGGAGGCGGCCGCCGGCAGCGGGCCGTCCGCGGTGTCGATGCGTTCCACCCTGCTGCGCCTACCGGATGGCACCACCACGACCTCGTCGCCCTCCCGCACCGTTCCGGCGGTGAGCTGACCGGCGTACCCGCGGTAGTCGGGGTACTCGGCGGTGCGTGGCCGGATCACGTACTGCACCGGCAGCCGGAACGGCACGTCCTCCGGATCGGGCGCCACCGGCACGGTCTCCAGGTGCTGGAGCAACGTCGGGCCGGAGTACCAAGGAGTCTTCCCTGAGGGCATGGCCACGTTGTCGCCGAGCAGCGCGGAGACCGGCACGGCGAGCACCGCGCCCTCGGCATAGCCCAGCTCGGCGGCGTGCGTGGTGAACTCCTTGGCGATGACCGCGAAGGTAGCCTCGTCGTAGTCGACCAGGTCGATCTTGTTCACCGCGAGGACCAGTCGTGGCACCCCGAGCAGCGCGAGCACCGCGGCGTGCCTGCGGGTCTGCTCGAGCACGCCCTTGCGGGCGTCCACCAGCAGCACACCGAGTTGCGCGGTGGACGCACCGGTGACGGTGTTGCGGGTGTACTGCACGTGGCCAGGCGTGTCGGCGAGCACGAAGGTGCGCCGCGGCGTGGCGAAGTAGCGGTACGCGACGTCGATCGTGATGCCCTGCTCCCGCTCCGAGCGCAACCCGTCGACAAGCAGCGAAAGGTCCGGTGTGGACAGGCCACGGTCAACGCTCGCGCGCTCGACGGCGTCCAGCTGATCGGCCAGCACGGATTTGGTGTCGTACAGTAGCCGGCCGACCAGGGTGGATTTGCCGTCGTCCACACTGCCCGCGGTGGCGAGCCGCAAAAGGTCGCTCATTGGTCAGAAGTACCCTTCCCGCTTGCGATCTTCCATGGCTGCTTCGGAGAGTCGGTCGTCCGCCCTGGTGGCACCACGCTCGGTCAGCCTGCTGGCCTGCACCTCGGCGATCACGGTGCGCACGTCCGCCGCGTCGGACTCCACGGCGCCGGTGCACGAACCGTCGCCGACCGTGCGGTAGCGCACCGTCTTGCTGAAGACCTCCTCGCCGTCGCGCGGGCCACCCCACGGGCCGGAGGTCAGCCACATGCCGTCCCGGCTGAACACGTCCCGCTGGTGTGCGAAGTAGATGGACGGCAGTTCGACGCCCTCGCGCTCGATGTAGGTCCACACGTCCAGCTCGGTCCAGTTGGACAGCGGGAACACTCGCACGTGCTCACCTGGCCGGTGCCTGCCGTTGTAGAGGTTCCACAGTTCCGGGCGCTGCCGGCGCGGTTCCCACTGGCCGAAGGCGTTGCGCAGGCTGAACACCCGCTCCTTGGCCCGTGCCCGCTCCTCGTCGCGGCGCCCGCCGCCGAACACCGCGTCGAACTTGTGCTCGTTGATGGTGTCCAGCAGCGGCGTGGTCTGCAGCGGGTTGCGGGTGCCGTCCGGCCGCTCGGCCAGCCGCCCGTCGTCGATCCACTCCTGCACCAGCGCCACGACCAGCCGCAGCCCGTGCTTCTCCACGAGGTTGTCCCGGAACTCGATGACCTCGTCGAAGTTGTGCCCGGTATCCACGTGCAGCAGCGGGAACGGCACCGGCGCCGGCCAGAAGGCCTTGATCGCCAGGTGCAGCAGCAGCGTGGAGTCCTTGCCGCCGGAGAACAGGATGACCGGCCGGTCGAACTCGCCCGCGACCTCGCGGAAGATGTGGATGCCCTCGGCTTCGAGGGCGGTTAGTTTGTCAGTCGCGATCGGTGCGGTGCTCGCGGTCATTCGCTCTCCCTGTGTGTCCGTTGCCGCACGTACCGGTTGGTCACGCGTGCAGCCCGCACTCGGTCTTGTTCTGACCCGCCCAGCGGCCGCTGCGCGGGTCCGCCCCCGGGGCGACCTTCGCCGTGCACGGTGCACAACCGATGGACGGGTATCCGTCCGATACCAGTGGGTTCTGCAGGATCCCGTGTTCGGTGATGTATTCGTCGAACTCCTCGTCGGTCCACCCAGCGATCGGATTGATCTTCACCAACCCGTTGCGTTCGTCCCAGGTGACGATCGGCGTATTCGCCCTCGTCGGCGCGTCCACTCTGCGCACGCCGGTGACCCAGGCATCGTAGCGGGACAGGGTACGACGTAGCGGGATGACCTTCCGCAGGTGGCAGCAGCGGTCCGGTTCACGCTCGAAAAGCCGTGGTCCCTCGCTCGCGTCCTGCTCGGCGACGGTCTGATCGGGCAGCGCGTTGACCACGTTGATGTCCGGGTACACGGTGGCTACCGCGTCCCGGGTGCCGATGGTCTCGGCGAAGTGGTATCCGGTCTCAAGGAACAGCACATCCACGTCTGGTTTCGCCTGCACGGCAAGATCGATAAGCAACGCGTCCTGCATGTTCGAGGCGACGATCCAGGAATCGCCGAACATTTCCGCCGTCCAGGCCAGTGCCTCGCCCGCGCTCGCCTCGGCCAGCTCGTGTGACGCGTCCTCCGCGATCTTCTTGAGCTTGTCGACCTCGGTCGTGGTCATTGCCTGCCTCCTACGGCTACACCGACCAGCTTCACGGAGAAAACCCGCCGGCAGGATTCGCACCGCCACGCCCCCTGCGGCTCGGCTTCGGGACGCAGGTCCTCATCGCCGCAGTAGGGACAGTAGAACGGTACGGCCCGTTCGGTCATGGTCTCGTGCCCTTCGGCGTTGTGTACTCATATCGGTTTCGTGGCGGCGTTTTATTTGCGTTATGGGTACATAATGCATACCCGGGCGGACGGCACGTCGCTCACTTCAGGTCGGACTCGTCGGCGCGAGCGACCCATTGCGCGAACCGCTCGTCATCATCGCGCTGCCGCAGGTAGTTGCGCACCAAGCGTTCGACGTAATCGACCAGCTCGGTACCCGTGACTTTGTGGGCACGCAGCTTACGTCCAAACCCCGCATCCAATCCGAGGCCTCCACCCAAATGCACTTGGAAGCCCTCGACCTGGTTTCCATCGGCGTCGGTGACAATTTGTCCCTTCAGTCCGATATCCGCGGTTTGAATACGAGCGCACGAATTCGGGCAACCATTCAGGTGCACGCTGACCGGATTGCGCACCCCGTCCTGCACATCCGCGAGACGATCTTCGAGCTCGGCGACCAGGGCGGCGGCGCGAGCCTTCGTCTCCACGATAGCCAGTTTGCAGAACTCGATGCCGGTGCACGCCATCACGCTGCGCTGCCACGGGGACGGGTCGGTGCGCAGGCCCAGCTTCGCCAGGTTCTCGCTGAGCGTGTCGATCTCCGCTTCCTCGACGTCCAGCACGACGAGCTTCTGCTGCGGGGTGAGCCGCACCCGGTGCGATCCGCTCTGCTCCGCGGCCTTGGCGACCTGCACCAGCGTGGAGCCCGAAACCCGGCCGGCCGTCGGTGCCGCGCCGAGGTAGTAGCGGCCGTCCTGCTGCTTGTGCACGCCGACGTGGTCGATCGGCTTCTCCGGTACCTCGGGCGCCGGCCCGTCGATCAGGGTGCGGTGCAGGTACTCGGATTCGAGAACTTCCCGGAACTTTTCCGGACCCCAGTCCTTGACGAGGAACTTGATCCGCGCCCGGTGCCGCAGCCTGCGGTAGCCGTAGTCCCGGAAGACGCTGACCACGCCAGCCCAGACATCCGGCACCTCGTCACGGGGTACCCAGGCGCCCAGCCGCTGGCCGATCATCGGGTTGGTGGAAAGCCCGCCGCCGACCCACACGTCGAAACCGGGGCCGTGTTCCGGGTGCTCGACGCCGACGAACGCCACGTCATGCACCTCGTGTGCGACATCCGGCAGCCCGGAGATCGCGGTCTTGAACTTGCGCGGCAGGTTGGCGAATTCCTTCGCGCCCACGTAGCGACGCCGGATCTCCTCGATAGCCGGCGTGCCGTCGATGACCTCGTCGTCGGCGATCCCCGAGACCGGCGAGCCCAGGATGACGCGCGGGCTGTCCCCGCAGGCCTCCATCGTGGTGAGGCCGACGCCCTCGAGCTTTTCCCAGACGGTTGGCATGTCCTCGATCCGGATCCAGTGGTACTGGATGTTCTGCCGGTCGGTGATGTCCGCGGTGTCCCGCGCGTAGGTCTGGGATACCTCGCCGATCACCCGCAGCTGCTCGGTGCTCAGCGCGCCGCCGTCCACGCGGACCCTGAGCATGAAGTACTCGTCGTCAAGCTCCTCGGGCTCGAGCGTCGCGGTGCGCCCGCCGTCGATGCCTGGCCTGCGCTGGGTGTAGAGCCCGTACCAGCGGAACCGCCCGCGGAGGTCGCCCGGATCGATCGAGTGGAAACCGCCGTGCGCGTAGATGTTCTCGATGCGATCCCGCACGTTCAGCGGGTTATCGTCCTTCTTGGAGCGCTCGTTGGCGTTGAGCGGCTCGCGGTAGCCGAGCGCCCACTGTCCCTCGCCCTTGCGCCTACCGCGCTTCGGGGCGGTGGTGGGGGGTGCCATGTGATCCTCCGGACTACGTGGCGCCGAACGCACGGCAGCGCAGCCCCTGAGGAATCGGCGGGAGCTTGCGCATCAGCGCGCCCGGCGCCGATGCGGGTAAGCGACAGCAACGACGGCGGGTTCAGCCCGTCCGCCGGCACATTGCGCTGGAGACACGGAGGTAGTCGACGTGGCGACGAACCACGAGGTGCACACCTGCCGAAGTCATGCTTCCAGCGTGCCACGCGCCCACCTGGTGGTCTAGGACCATCCAAATCATGGGATTCGAATCACGGTGGACAATGGAGGGGTGCCAGCCACGCTTCCGGACGGCGAGCCAGCGCCCGCCGACGGCGCCCTACCAGCATCCGCGCTCGCGGGATTGGGCAGCAGGCCGTTCGGGGTCTACGTGCACGTGCCGTTCTGCGCGACCCGCTGCGGATACTGCGATTTCAACACCTACACCGCTGACGAGTTGCGGGGTGCCTCCACGTCATCGTGGCTGGACCCATCGTGGTTGAACGCGGTGCGCCGCGAGCTGGAGCTCGCCGCGTCGGTGCTTGGCCATCCACCGAAGGCGGACACCGTGTTCGTCGGCGGCGGGACGCCGTCGTTGCTCGGCGCCGACGGGCTCGGCTCGGTACTGGACGCGGTGCGCTCGTCGTTCGGGCTGACCGCGGGCGCGGAGGTGACAACCGAGGCGAACCCGGAGTCCACCTCGCCGGAGTTCTTCGCCGGCATCCTGCGCGCCGGCTACACCCGGGTGTCGCTCGGCATGCAGTCGGCGGCGCGACACGTGCTGTCCGTGCTGGACCGGGTGCATACCCCCGGCCGGCCGGTCGCGGCGGTACGTGAGGCCCTCGCGGCCGGCTTCGAGCACGTGAACCTGGATCTGATCTACGGCACGCCGGGGGAGCGGGCCGACGACCTGCGGGCGTCGCTCGACGCGGTGCTGGAGTCCGGGGCCGACCACGTGTCGGCGTACGCGCTGATCGTGGAGGACGGCACCGCCCTTGCCAGGCGGGTGCGCAAGGGCGAGCTGCCGGCACCGGACGACGACGTGCTCGCGGACCGGTACGAGCTCCTCGACGGGGTGCTGGAGGCCGCCGGCTTCGGCTGGTACGAGGTGTCCAACTGGGCGGCTTCGCACGCCGCGCGCTGCCGGCACAACCTGGGTTACTGGCGTGGCCACGACTGGTGGGGCCTCGGACCGGGCGCGCACAGCCATGTCGGCGGGGTGCGGTGGTGGAACGTGAAGCACCCCGCGCGGTACGCGGCCATGCTCGCGGACGGCGCGTCGCCCGCCGCCGGCCGCGAGGTGCTCGGCCCCGCCGAGCACGCGGTCGAGCGGGTGATGCTCGAGCTGCGGCTGGTCGAAGGGTTGCCGGTGGACGCGCTGGACGAGGCGGCAAGCGCCGAGGCGAAGCTCGCGGCCGCGGACGGGCTGTTGCGACCGGACGCGCTTGATGCCGGGCGATGCGTGCTCACCTCGCGCGGCCGGCTACTCGCCGACGCCGTGGTGCGCCGGCTCACCGGCAACTGAAGGGAGCCCCGTGCTCGCACCGTTGCGGCACATTCCGGATCGTCAGGTCCCCTGCACCGTGGCTTCCGCCTCTTGCGCGCGAACTCGCCGGGAGATCGCGAAGCCGAACAACCCGGCCGTGCCGAACATCACGACGCCGTACACCGCGGCCGGTATCGCCATCTCGGCGTTGTTCAGCAGCGCCGGGCTCAACGCGACCGTGATGGCCAGCACGCTGTTGTGGATGCCGATCTCCATGGAGGCCGCGATGGCCTGCCGCCGGCCGATCCGCAGCAGCCGCGGCGCGAGGTAGCCGATGCCGATACTGAGCACGCTGAACAGCGCGGCCACCAGACCGACGGCCTGGAAGTAACCCGCGATGTTCTCGCGTTCCTGAAACACGGCTAACCCGATGGTCGCTACCAGGAACACGATGGAGGCGAGCTTGACGGGCGCGCGCATCCGGTTGGCGAACGCGGTGTACCGGCGGTTGACCAGCATGCCGAGTGCCACCGGAACCAGCACGATGGCGAACACCTGCACGACCTTGTCGAACTGCAGTCCGACCGCCGCGTCGTCCGCCATGAAGTACGCAACCGAGAGGTTGATCACGATCGGCATGGTCACCACGGCCAGTACCGAGTTGATCGCTGTCAGCGTCACGTTCAGCGCCACGTCACCGCGTGCCAGATGGCTGAACAGGTTCGCCGTGGTGCCGCCGGGCGACGCCGCGAGCAGCATCATTCCCACGCTCAGCGCGGGACTCAGCCGGAAGGCGAGCACAAGTAGCAGGCAGATCGCCGGAAGCAGCAGGATCTGGCAGCTCAGCGCCACGACGGCTGCCTTCGGGTAACGCAACACCCTGGCGAAATCCCGCAGCGTCAGTGACAGGCCGAGGCCGAACATGATCACGGCAAGAGCGATCGGCAGGAAGACCGTCGTGGCAGTGGAAGACTGCATCGCCACCCCAAAATTTCGCGCCAGTGTGAAGGCTCCCGCGGTGCGCCAACCGGCGTCGCGTTATCTCACTTTACGAGGTCTGTGCCTGTTCACGTGGAATGTGCGGATCGCGGTTGCGCAACGCTGGCCGGCCTGCGTGCGTTGCGGCCGATACCGGATCGTTCAGGTGCTTCTAAACTTGAGGGGATAGCACCGGGCCGGACGGAGGTGACGCGCGTGAACGCCGACGAGCGTCGGTTCGAAGTGCTGCGCGCCATCGTCGCCGACTACGTCTCCAACCAGGAGCCGGTTGGGTCGAAGGTGATCGTCGACCGGCACAACCTCGGCGTATCCAGTGCCACCGTGCGCAACGACATGGCGGCGCTGGAAGAGGAGGGCTACATCACCCAACCGCACACCAGCGCGGGCCGGATCCCTACCGACAAGGGCTACCGGCTGTTCGTCGACCAGCTCTCCGAGATCAAGCCACTGTCCGCAGCGGAGCGCAGGGCGATCAAGGGATTCCTGGCGGGCGCGATCGATCTGGACGACGTGCTGCGCCGCAGCGTGCGGTTGCTGGCACAGCTGACCAGGCAGGTCGCGGTCGTGCAGTACCCGATGCTCACCAACTCCACGGTCCGGCACGTCGAGGTCGTCCAGATCACGCCGGCCCGGCTGATGCTCGTGATGATCACCGATACCGGCCGGGTGGACCAGCGGATGGTCGATCTCGGCGATGTGGTCGGCGACGACGCGGTCGCGAACCTGCGTGCGATGCTCAACTCCGCGCTGGCCGACTACCGGCTGGCAGATGCCGCGGCCCGGGTGGCCGAGCTCCCCGAGGAGGTCGGGCCGGAGCTGCGCGAGGTGATGACCAGGATCTGCACGGTTCTGATCGAATCGCTGGTCGAGCACCCCGACGAGCGCCTGGTGCTCGGCGGAACCGCTAACCTCACCCGGAACGTCGCGGACTTTCCCGGATCGTTGCGGCAGGTGCTCGAGGCGCTCGAAGAGCAGGTTGTGGTACTCAAGCTGCTCGCCGCGGGGCGCGACCCTGACACCATTACGGTGCGCATCGGGGAGGAAAACGAGCCGGAGGAAATGCGCAGCACATCGGTGGTATCAATCGGGTACGGCACGCAAGAGACCATGTTCGGTGGAATGGGCGTCGTCGGCCCGACCCGCATGGACTATCCGGGAACGATCGCGGCGGTGCGTGCCGTTGCCAACTATGTAGGGCAGATCCTGTCCGCCCGGTAGGCAACAGCAGGACACCGCAGGTGTGGTCGCGGTGTTCGACGACGGAGGCACCCGCAGCAATCGGGGCACAGGAGGGCAAGTAGACGGTGGCGAGGGACTACTACGGCACGCTCGGGGTACGCAAGGACGCCTCGGACAGCGACATCAAGCGCGCGTACCGCAAGCTCGCACGCGAGCTGCATCCGGACGTGAACCCCAGTGAGGACGCGCAGCAGCGCTTCGCCGAGGTCACGACGGCATACGAAGTGCTCTCCGACCCGAAGAAGCGCAAGATCGTCGACCTCGGCGGGGACCCCATGGACGGTGGTGCCAGCGCCGGCGGCGGTGGCGCGCGCGATCCGTTCGCGGGCTTCGGCGGGTTGTCCGACATCATGGACGCCTTCTTCGGCGGCGGTGGGGGCGCGGCCGGTGGCCGCGGCCCGCGTAGCCGCGTGCAGCCCGGCTCGGACGCGCTCATCCGGATGCGGATGACACTGGAGGAATGCCTGGAAGGCGTTGACCGCGAGATCACCGTGGACACCGCCATCCTGTGCGAGAACTGCACGGGTTCCGGCTCGGAGAAGGGCAGCGGCTCGCAGACCTGTGACACCTGCTCAGGGATGGGCGAGGTGCAGTCCGTGCAGCGGACCCTGCTCGGCCAGGTGGTCACCGCGCGCCCGTGCCCGGTGTGCCGTGGGCTCGGCGAGGTGATCGTGGATCCGTGCCGGCAGTGCGGCGGCGACGGCAGGGTGCGGGCGCGACGCGACGTGAAGGTGCGAATTCCACCAGGCGTCGCGGACGGTATGCGGATCCGGCTAAGCGGGCAGGGCGAGGTTGGCCCCGGCGGTGGCCCGGCAGGCGACCTTTACGTCGAGGTGGACGAGGAGCCACACCACACATTCGAGCGAGAAGGCACCGACCTGCACTGCACGATCCAGGTGCCGGTCACGGTGGCCGCGCTCGGTGCGACGCTGCCGCTGGACACCCTGGACGGCACCGAGGACCTCGAGCTCGAACCGGGCACCCAGCCGAACGCCGAGCTGCGGTTGACCGGCAAGGGCATGCCGAGGCTGCGCTCGTCCGGCCGGGTCGACGGCCGCGGCGACCTGCACGTGCACATCCAGGTCGAAGTGCCGACCAGGCTGGACGCGCGGCAGAGCGAGCTGCTGCGCGAGCTGGCCAGCTTGCGCGGCGAGGAGGAGCCGACGCTGGCAAGCAGCAACGGCAGCCGTGGGCACGGGCTGTTCTCCCGGCTGCGTACCCGGCGCTAGGCCGGTGCGGTGACCGAAGGCGCGGCCACCCCGCCGGTGTTCCTGGCCGACGGGCTGCCGGCCGGCGAGCACGCGGTGCTGGACGGCGAGCAGGCCCGGCACGCGATGACCGTGCGCCGGATGCGGGCCGGCGAGCAGCTGGTGCTCTCCGACGGCGCGGGCGGGCTCGCGGACTGTGTGATCGACGCGGTACGTCCCGGCCGAGCGCCCGTCGTCGAGTTGCGGGTGCTGCGCAGCCGCTCGGTGCCGGCCCCGCGGCCGAGGGTGGTCGTGGTGCAGGCACTGGTGAAAGGCGATCGCGGTGAGCTGGCCGTCGAGCTGGCCACCGAGGCGGGCGCGGACGTGATCGTGCCGTGGCAGGCCGCGCGGTGCGTGGCGCGCTGGGACGACGGCACGCGTGCCGACAAGGCGCTCGCCCGCTGGCGCGGTACCGCCAGGGCCGCAGCCAAGCAGGCTCGCAGGGCGTGGGTACCGGAGGTGCGCGAGCCGGTACGCACGCCGGAGCTGGCGGCTTCGCTGCGCTCCGGCTGGCACGGGGTGGTGCTCGAGGCGGGCGCGGTGTGCTCGCTGGACGAGGTCGCGTTGCCGGGCGAGGGTGAGCTGGCGCTGATCGTCGGGCCGGAAGGCGGGGTTTCCGCCGATGAGCTCGACATGCTACGGGCGGCCGGCGCGACGCCCGCCCGGTTGGGCGCAACCGTGCTACGCGCCTCCAGCGCCGCTGCCGTGGCGCTCGGCGCGATAGGCGTACTGACCGGCAGGTGGCGAACTTCCGCCCCCGACGGTGGCGGTTAACACGGGCAACGGGTTAGGCTTGGATAGGAACGGACCGCATAGATTTGTACGCGTAGCGGGATGACACCCCGCTGAGCATCGAGTCTCCGCCGGACACCTCCCCCTCGGTCCGGCGGCGCCGCGTCGCGGTGGAGCGACCCCCAGGCTTCATCGCGACGCGGCCACCCCCTGTTCGGTGCTGTAGGCACCTTCGCGGTATCCAATGTCTATTGGGAGGCCGAGCCCCCATACCCCCCCACGTGCGCGCGGCTTCGCCGCGCTGCTTGGCGTTACGTGGTTCTTGGGCGCATGAGCGCTGCGCGCCATGCGCGAGTGGCGCGGGGCAGGGGCGCGGTGGTCCGGGGCCGCCCGCGTGCGTGGTGATTCCGGGATACCCCAATATGGATGCATATTGGGGCTTGGTGTGCGGGTGGGCAGGGTGTCGGGGCGTCCGGTTAGCCTGCCGGGCATGAGCGAAAACGAGACCCTGTTCAGTCGCATCATCAAGCGGGAGATTCCGGCGGACATCGTCTACGAAACCGAGCGGGTCATCGCCTTCCGGGACATCAACGCGCAGGCCAGCACCCACATTCTGGTGGTGCCGAAGGCGGTGTACCGCAACGCGCTCGAACTTGCCGAGGCGGATCCCGGGCTGCTCGCCGAGCTGACCAAATCAGCTGCCGCGGTCGCCAAACAGGAAGGTATCGGTGAATCCGGATACCGGATGGTGTTCAACACCGACGCGGACGCCGGCCAGACCGTGTTCCACGTGCACCTGCACCTCCTCGGCGGTGAGCAGCTGGGCTTTTTCGGTCGCCCGTCCGGGCCCGAACAGCTGGGCTGACGGCTAATACGGTGGGCGACCGCGCGCATGGCGGCTAGCATCGGCATTGACCAGAACAGACACGAGCACGACGCGCAGCGTAGAAAGCAGGCCCGAGAGCACGTGGCCGGAACCGCACAGGGTAGAGCCGCCCAACCCACCGAGATCCCGACTAACGACACGACCGCGGCCCATTCGAATGCCGCCCATCCGAATGGCGCCCATTCGGATCCGGCCCATCCGAACTCGGCTCATTCGGAGCCTGCCCATTCGGAGCCTGCAGAGTCCAGGTTCGCGGTCCCGGACGGCACCGTGCTCACCTTGCTCGGTTCAGCGGACGAGAACCTCCGCGTTGCCGAGGAGCTGCTGGATGCCGACGTGCACGTGCGGGGTAACGAGGTCACGCTGACCGGGGCGCCGGCCGATGTCGCGTTCGCCGAACGGGTGTTCGCCGAGCTGACCACCCTGGCCGGTCGTGGCCAGCACGTCGGCCCGGACACCGTCCGGCGCACCGTGTCCATGCTCTCCGCGAACCACAGCGAGTCCCCTGCCGAGGTGCTCAGCCTCAACATCCTGTCGAGGCGCGGCCGCACCATTCGCCCGAAGACCCTGAACCAGAAGCGTTACGTCGACGCGATCGACGAGCACACCGTGGTGTTCGGCATCGGGCCAGCCGGAACCGGCAAGACCTACCTCGCGATGGCGAAGTCGGTGCAGGCGCTGCAGGCCAAGACCGTGAACCGGATCATCCTGACCAGGCCCGCGGTCGAGGCAGGTGAGCGGCTTGGTTACCTGCCGGGCACGCTGTACGAGAAGATCGACCCATACCTGCGGCCGCTGTACGACGCGCTGCACGACATGATCGACCCGGAGTCGATCCCGCGGCTGACCCAGGCCGGCACCATCGAGGTCGCGCCGCTTGCCTACATGCGCGGGCGCACGTTGAACGACGCGTTCATCATCCTTGATGAGGCGCAGAACACCACGCCCGAGCAGATGAAGATGTTCCTCACCCGCCTCGGGTTCGGCTCGAAGATCGTGGTCACCGGCGACATCACCCAGGTCGACCTGCCAGGTGGGCAGCGAAGCGGGCTGCGGGTCGTCCGGGAGATCCTGGAAGGCGTGGACGACGTGAACTTCTCCATGCTGACCAGCAGCGACGTGGTGAGACACAAGCTGGTTGGCGATATCGTGGACGCCTACGACCGCTGGCAGGCCGACCAGGAGAGCCCCATGCAGGAGAGGCCCAGGCGGGAGAGCCGTTGAGCATCGAGATCGCCAACGAGTCGGGGGCCAAGGTCGACGAGGCCTCGATCGTCTCCGCCGCACGATTCGCGCTGGACAGGATGAGCGTCAGCCCGCTGGCCGAGCTGTCCATCTCGCTGGTCGAGCTGGAAACCATGGGTGATCTGAACGCCCGGTGGATGGATGTGGAAGGCCCGACCGACGTGCTGGCCTTTCCGATGGACGAGTTGGACTCCGCGCGGCGCCCGGATGCGGCGGAGTCCTCCACGGCGCTGCTTGGCGACATCGTGCTGTGCCCGGCGTACGCGAAGGAGCAGGCGCGTACCGCGGGGCACTCGTTGCTCGAGGAGCTGCACATCCTGACCGTGCACGGGGTGCTGCATCTGCTCGGCTACGACCACGCGGAACCGGCCGAGGAGCGAGAGATGTTCTCGCTGCAGAAGCGGATCCTGGCCGACTTCCAGTCGGCGCGTAGCGCGGCGCGTCGCCGGGCCGCCCAGCGGGACGCGGACGATCAGCTGCTCGGCGCGGTCGGCCTCGGCGAGTCGTCCGGGTTCGGCGAACGGCCACCGGGAGGTCGGCAGCGGTAGACACCATCCGGTTACCGAGAAGGGTCGAACAGTGACGTCGGGGTCGGCAACCCTTTTGGCGCTCGCGGTCGCACTGGTGCTGCTGGCTGGCATGTTCGCGTGCGCGGACGCCGCACTGTCCGCGGTATCCAGCGCGCGGGTGGATGGCCTTGTGCGGCAACGCCGTGCGGGGGCCCGGCAGCTGGCCGCGGTGGTCGCCGAGCGGCCCCGGCACATGAGCCTGCTGCTGCTGTTGCGGCTGAGCTGCGAACTACTCGCTACCGTGCTGGTAACCCTGATGTGCGTCCGGGAGATCCAGCCGGTCTGGCTCGGCGTGCTGATCGCCGCGGTCAGCATGATCGTGATCAGCTACGTGCTCGTCGGCGTCGGGCCACGCACGATCGGCCTGCAACATCCGTACGGCGTCGGATTGGTCGCCGCGGGTCCGGTGCGGGCACTCGGTTCGGTTCTCGGGCCGCTGAGCAGGCTGCTGATCGTGATCGGCAACGCGATCACCCCCGGCAAGGGCTTCCGCGAGGGGCCGTTCTCCTCCGAGGTGGAACTGCGCGAGCTGGTGGACATGGCCGGGGCGTCCGGTGTCGTGGACGAGGGCGAGCGGGAGATGATCCACTCGGTTTTCGAGCTGGGGGACACCGTCGCTCGCGAGGTGATGGTGCCGCGCACCGAGATCGTCTGGATCGAACAGACCAAGTCTTTACGGCAGGCGCTGGCGTTGTCGCTGCGCACCGGCTTCACCAGGGTGCCGGTGATCGGGGAGAGCGTTGACGAGATCCTGGGCGTGGTGAACCTGAAGGATCTGACTCGGCGGTCCGTTGAGCTCAGCGAGGGCCAGCCGGCGGAGTGGCCTCGGGTGGCCGAAGTGATGCGGCCGGCGAGTTTCGTGCCGGACAGCAAGCGTTTGGACGAGCTGCTCAAGGAGATGCAGCTGTCTCGCAATCACATGGCTATCGCGGTGGACGAGTACGGCGGCACCGCGGGACTGCTGACCATCGAGGACATCCTGGAAGAGATCGTCGGCGAGATCACCGATGAGTCGGACACCGACGATCGTCCGCCCGTTGAGGAACTCGCCGACGGTTCGGTGCGGGTGAGCGCCCGGCTGTCGGTGGACGACCTCGGTGAGCTGTTCGACACCGAGTTCGACGAGGAGGATGTGGAAACCGTTGGTGGGCTGCTCGCGCAGCGTCTCGGCCGGGTGCCGCTGCCCGGATCGGAAGCCGAGACCGACGGGCTACGGTTGCATGCCGAAGGGGGCAAGGATCGGCGCGGCCGGATGCGTATCACAACGGTCGTGGTGCGCCGCTCCGACGCCGGCAACGGCCGCCGGCCGGGATCGGCGACCGGGAACTTCGACGAGGACAGGAGCAGCACAGGTGGCTGAGCTCGACCCGGAGGACGGCAAGATCGTGACCCTCGCCCGCTCGGCGCGAGCACGTACCGGGGCCGCCGAAGGCGCCGCGG
Organism: Pseudonocardiaceae bacterium; assembly: GCA_009379845.1. Lineage (GTDB taxonomy): Bacteria > Actinomycetota > Actinomycetes > Mycobacteriales > Pseudonocardiaceae > Tamaricihabitans. The sequence continues at coordinate 40,175 of WHSZ01000055.1, forward strand.
TACGGGACACCGACGGCCGGACGTATGCCGCGAGCACCGTGGCGCTGCCGTCCTTGCGGCTCACCGCGTTGCAGGCCGCGGTCGCGGCGGCGGTGGCGAGCGGAGCGGACGGGCTCGAAGCGGCCGCGGTGGTCAGCGAGGCGGCCGAGCTCGACGCGGAATCGGTGGCGGCGGTACGGGACATGAACGCGGGCGCCACGCTGCTGCTGGCCGACGGGTCGGGAGCGCTGCGCGACTGATCGTGGCTATTTGGCGAGATGTCGCCGAACCATGGTTTCGACACGCGCCGCCATTGGTCGGTTTGGGTGATATCGACAGGGACGAAGGCGGCTAGGCTGAGTGCCGTCTCTGGCGACCGTGAGGTGTTCAGATGAGCGACCAGCACGTTTCCGCCGCGCTGCCTCCGGGCGTCGACCTGGAGCGCCCCAACGCGGCACGCGTTTACGACTATCTGCTCGGCGGTTCCTGCAATTTCGAGATCGACCGTGCCTTCGGGAAGAACGTCGAGGATGTGTTCCCCGCGGCCAAGCAGGCCGCCCTGATCAACCGGGCCTTCCTGCGCAGGGCGGTGCATTTCCTTGCCGAGTCCGGGGTGCGCCAGTTCCTGGATCTGGGATCCGGAGTGCCCACGGTCGGTCACAGTCACGAGATCGCACAGCGGGTCGATCCGAGCTCCACGGTCGTGTACGTGGACATCGAGCCGGTGGCCGTGGCGCACAGCGAGCTGATCTTGCAGGACAACGATCGCGCGGCGATCGTGCAAGCCGATCTGCGGGAAACCGATGTGGTGCTCGGTGCGCCAGAAACCGTGCGGATGCTGGATTTCCGCGAGCCGATCGGGCTGCTGATGGTCTCGGTGCTCCCGTTCGTGCTTGACGAACACGACCCGGCCGGGATCATCGGACGGTACGCCGATGCGCTGCCGCCGGGTAGCTATCTCGCGGTGTCCCACGCCACCCTGGAAACTCCCGCGCCCGTGGATTCGATCGTCGAGATGTACAAGAACACATCAACGCCGGCCACCTTGCGGTCCCGCGAACACATCGACGCCCTGCTGCGGGGCTGGGAACTGGTCGAGCCTGGATTGGTGTACGCGCCGCAATGGCGCCCGGACAGCCCGGAAGATGTAGGTGACGCGCCGGAATATTCGGCCAACTTCGCGGCCGTGGGCAGAAAGCGCCCGTAGGCTCGTGACCGAGCGGGAAGCCGCGGCCGGTTGGGCACCAGGTAACGTTGATCTGATCACACCGAATGCGGGCCGGGTGTACGACTATTTTCTGGGCGGCGCGTGCAATTTCGCCGCGGACCGGGAATTCGCCAAGAAGGTGCTCGAGGTACTTCCGGAGGTACGGGCAGCGGCGGTACAGAATCGGGCCTTCCTGCGCAGGGCCGTGCGATTGCTCGCGGAATCCGGGGTGCGACAATTCCTCGATCTGGGTTCGGGAATTCCGACCGTGGGTAATACGCACGAGGTCGTCCAGTCGGTCATTCCGCGAGCGCGCGTGGTGTACGTGGACAACGAGGCGATGGCCGTCGCGCACAGCGAGATGATCCTGCAGGACAACGATTGCGCCGCCGCGGTACGCGCTGATCTACGTGATCCGGATGCCGTACTCGGTTCCCCGGAAGTCGCCCGGCTACTGAATCTTGACGAGCCGGTGGCGATACTGATGGTCGCGGTGCTGCATTTCGTGTCCGATGTGGAGGATCCGGTCGGGATCGTCGGCAAGTATCGGGAGGCCTTGGCGCCGGGTAGCTACCTACTGATTTCACACGCCACGAGCGACGATTTGCCGGGATCCAATCCGGTCGGCGCGATGTACGACAGGACAACGACCCCGGCGTCGCTGCGATCCCGCGCGCGAGTCACCGAGTTGTTCAATGGCTGGGAACTGGTCGACCCGGGAGTGGTGTACACATCGCAATGGCGTCCCGAGGCGCCAGAAGACGTGGCACAGCGGCCAGAAAGTGCACTCGCTTACGCGGGTATGGCACGTAAGCCTTAAGCCTTTGTGGGGTTCGGGGTGGTGCGGGCTCCGGCCAGTGATGGGGTGTGGGGTGCGCGGAGGGTAATGGTGTCGCTTCTCGGGTGTCCAGGGCGCCTGTCGGCGTCGCTGCGCGACGAACCCCGCCGGTGGCGGGGTCGTCC
>WHSZ01000108.1 GCA_009379845.1 Pseudonocardiaceae bacterium
AGAGCGTCTGCGGGTGCGTTCATGTGTTCTATTCTATCCACCCGACCGACACTTTTCGAACACCTCATCGAGCGCCCGACATTCGAGTGAGTGAAGTTCAGCTAAACAAATTCGCCGCCCAGCGAAAACCAAGCCGGGGTGTGGGGTGCGCGGGGCTTAGCGGGCAGGCCCTGCGCCTGCCCGCCACCAGGCCCGCAAATGGTGTCGCCGAGGCTCGGGTGTCCACGGGCGACCCCGCCCGCGCTAACCGCCGTACGGGCGGGTGATGATCTCGAGATTGTGGCCGTCCGGGTCGTCGAAATACAAGCCACGTCCGCCGTCATTAGTATTGATCTTGCCGGGTTCACGGTGCCCCGGGTCCGCCCAGTAAGAAAGGCCGCGCTCCTGAATCCGGCCGAAGATCTCGTCGAACTCGCTTTCGGTTACCAGGAAAGCGTAGTGCTGCGAGGCGACATCATTCGACGTGTCGGCGTAATCGAGGGTGAGCTCGTTGTCCGTCTGTACCGCCATGAACGGGCCGAAGGGCACGGGTGTCGGCAACCCCAGGATCTCCGCGAGGAAACTGGCGGACGCCTGCTTGTCCCGCGCCCAGACGATTGTGTGATTCAGCTGAACGGGCATGCTGCCCCCTTTACTTGCCGCGAACCGCTCGGTGGAACCACAACCAACGTAGAACCTCTAGTTTGGTAGAGGTCAACAGGTCAGTTCCCGCTGCCACCACCGAAGTCTTCCGGCGTGGCGGAATCCAGGAACTCCCGGAACTGCCGCACCTCGTCCTCGGTGTCCTCGTCGCCCTCCTTGTCTCCGCTGACCACGATGACGCCGGCCTCGTCGAGCACCGCCTCCTCGGCGTGAATCGCTACGCCAAGATGCAGCGCGATGGCGACCGAGTCGCTCGGCCGGGCCGAAACCCGCACGTCACCGTCGAACACCAATTCGGCGAAGAACGTGCCCTCCCGCAGCTCCGTGATGATCACCTGCTCGAGACGGCGGCCGAATGCCTCAACCGTGTCGCCGAGCAAGTTGTGTGTCAGTGGCCGCTCCGGCCGGGTGCCCTGCTGCTCCACGGCGATGGCCACGGCTTCGGGCGCGCCGATCCACAGCGCCAGCCCGCGAGTGCCCTCGCGTTCCTGCAACACGAGCAGGTGCTCGCTCGCTTCCTCGTCGACCTGTAGACCCGCAACAAACATCTCTCGCATCAGAGCCACCTTCCCCGAGCCTACGCCGCGGGCCGCGCCCGGCCCACCTACTTCGACGGGATCACCCGGCTCGCCGGACAGCCGCCGCACCTGACCGGCTCACCGGTCAGCGCGGGCCCTAAACCCACCCGGCCCGGGCCGCACCGCCCGAACCCCAGGTGAGAACCCGCCTGACCGGACGCGGCCGGCACCCGGTCGCCTTCCGTCATGGTCCGAGCGTAAATCCTCCCCACGGCCCGCCGCCGACGACGATCGGCCCGGCGGCTAACGACCTTCGCCTCTCCGCGCGTGCCCCCAGCCAGCGGACGCTGGACGCATCGGATCGGGCGAAGGAGCGAGCATGCAAGCGCGGGACATCATGAACACCCCGGTGATCGCGGTGTCGCCGCGCGCAACGCTGGTCGAGACCGCGGAACTGTTGCACGCACAAGGATTCACCACCCTGCCCGTGGTCAACGAGGGCGGCCGGCTGGTCGGCATCGTGAGCGAGAGTGACATCGCCATGGCACGCGTCACCCGCGAGTCGCGGGAGGTCCCGACGCAGGACGGCGTGCTGATCGGCGTTATCCCGTACACCGTCGGGGCGATCATGACGAAGGCACCGCTCACCCTGCCACCGGGCACCGAACTACCGGACCTGGCCGGCGCGATGTCAGGTTGCACCTGCGCTGGGTTCCGATCGTGGACGACGCCCACCTGGTCGGCGTGGTGAGCTGGCGCGACATGTTGCAGAGGCTCCTCACCTGCCTCAAATGAGCTAACGGCACACGTGATTCACGCGACAAGCACGGCCGCCGCTCCGTGCATCCGGCCGGCGGGAACCGTGGTGTACTCGGCATACCCGCCGTCCGCGTCCCACCCGGTGTACACCGAGTCCGGGCACAGGTTTTCCGTGCCCCGCAAGCAATAGCGGCATTGCCCGCAGGTTCCTCGCAGCCACCCGACACCGACCCGGTCTCCGACGGCGAAGCCGTCCGCGTCGGCACCGAAAGCCAGCACCTCGCCAACCACTTCGTGCCCTGGCACAACGCTCGCACGGTGCACCGGCAGATCACCTTCCGCCACATGCAGATCCGTGCGGCAAACCCCGCACACCAGCACTCGAAGCAGCAGCTCTTCCGGTCCCGGGTCGGGCACCGGCTCCGAGCAACTCGGCAGCGGCTTGGTGCTCATCGCGCCCGGCCGCGTCACCCGCCATGCGCGCATCATGTCGGCCTCTCCACTCCGGCCGGATGACCATTTTCCGGCAGCCGCACGTCGCACCAGCGCCTGACCGTAGATCTGAGCGGCATACCGCGAAAGCCGCCGCGGGCCCCACGATCAGCCGGGCGCTCACTCTCTTCGCCCCGCAACGATTCACCCAGCCCATCCGGTCGGCCGCTCGCACATCGGGTAGCGATCGCGCGCGGGTTGCGTTTATTGACACTTCAATTCCGTGGTTCAACACTGGAAGCGACCGGCCGACCGTGACGACACCCAAAGGGCGACGACGCTGTAAAGGAGCTGGCACGAATGGCCGCAACGAGCAAGCCACCCCACGTACCGCACTCGGCCAACCGCTCCGGCCGGCGATGAGCTACCGCGACCGTCCTTGGCTGGCCCGCTACGCCGCCGGACAACCAGCGGATATCGACGTCGAGCATCCGACGATGCTGGCCGCCTGGCAGGCAGCGGTTCGCGAAGCCCCGGACCGCGCGGCCATCAAGTATTTCGACGGCACGATCACCGTGTCCGAATTGGACGAACTGTCCGATGCGTTCGCTGTCGCGCTCGCGGAACGCGGTGTGGCGCAAGGTGATCGGGTCGGCGTGTATCTGCAGAACGTGCCCCAGTTCGTGATCGTGCTGCTGGCGGTGTGGAAGATCGGCGCCATCGCGGTGTCCATCAACCCGATGAACAAGGAGCGGGAGCTCGCCACCCTGCTCACCGATTCGGGAGCGGTCGCACTGGTGTGCCTGGAAGATCTCTACGACGTCGCACGCAAGGTGGTGCCCGGAACCGATGTCCAGCTGGTGATCACCACGTCCGAGCTGGAATACCAGACCCGCGACGATCCTCGGGTGCTCGGCGGGATCGAACGGGTCCGGCACGAGGGCACCGAGGACATGGCCACCCTGATCGACGCGCACCGGGGGAGCACGCCTGCCGCGGTACCGATCGCGCCGGACGACGTGGCCGTGTTGACCTACACCTCGGGTACCACCGGCCCACCGAAGGGCGCGATGAACACCCACCGCAACTTCGTGTTCAACGCGCAGACCTACCGGGACTGGATCGGGATCGGCGGCCAGGACGCCGTGTTCGGTGTGGCTCCACTGTTCCACATCACGGGCCTCGTCGGGCATGTCGCGATCGCGCTCCTCAACCCGTGCACGCTGATCCTCGCCTGCCGCTTCGAACCGAATGTCACGCTGGACGCGGTGCGCGAGCACGGCGCGACGTTCACCATCGGCTCCATCACGGTGTTCATCGCGTTGCTGAACACGCCGGGCGCCGAGCGGGAACAACTGGCCACACTGACCAAGGTGTACTCCGGCGGCGCACCCGTCCCACCGTCCACTGTGGAGCAGTTCAGGGACAAGTTCGGGCACTACATTCATTGTGCGTACGGGCTGACCGAGACGAACTCGCCTTCACACCTGGTGCCGTTCGGTGCGAAGGCGCCGGTGGACCCGGCGTCCGGGGCGATGTCCATCGGGGTGCCGGTGTACAACACCGTGGTGCGGATCGTGGACGAGAACCGGGACGACCTGCCACCGGGAGAGATCGGCGAACTGGTCGTCGAGGGCCCGGAAGTCGTTCCAGGTTACTGGAACAAGCCGGAGGAGACCGCGCAGGCGCTGCCCGGCGGCGCCCTGCATACCGGCGACGTCGGGTACCTGGACAACCACGGCTGGTTCTACCTGGTTGACCGCAAGAAGGACCAGATCAACGCGTCGGGATACAAGGTGTGGCCGCGCGAGGTGGAGGACGTCCTCTACGAGCATCCCGCGGTTCGCGAAGCCGCGGTGGTCGGCGTGCCGGATGAGTACCGGGGCGAGAGCGTCAAGGCGTTCGTGAGCCTCAAGCCGGGCATGTCGGCCGATGAGCGCGAGCTCATCGAGTTCAGCAAGGAACGCCTCGCCGCGTACAAGTACCCGCGGTCGATCGAGCAGCTCGACGAACTGCCCAAGACGGTGACCGGGAAGATCCTGCGCCGGGAGCTACGCGGCGCCACCTGACGGCTCACAGGCCGCTGAGCAGATCCGTTTCGGTGATCCCAGGGCCGTGGCCGTCCCGGATGAACCATTCGGTGCCGAAGGCGTGCTGGAAGGCCTCGTCCGGCATGGCGAGGAAGAACGACTGCTCGCTGATCTGGCTGGCGTGCGCCCGCATCGCGCGACGCTTGTACTCCAGATATGCCGAAACGTCGACGGCGGCGGTGATCTCCGACTCCGGTTTGCCGAACTCGGACTCCTCTTCGACATCGGGCAGGTCGGGCATCTCCACGCCGTTCGAGGCCGCCTGCTCGGCGAACGCCCGCATCCCACGGATCATGTGGTCGCGGTTCATGGTGCTCTGGTACACGCGCGGGACGCCGGCCAGCTCGGCTGCGCGCATCCCTACCCGATGCACCTGGATGTGGTCGGGGTGCCCGTAGCCGCCGTTGTCGTCGTAGCAGGTCAACACGTCGGCACGTTCCTCTTGCAGGATCACGGCGAGCTTCCCGGCTGCCTCGTCGACCGGTGCGGTCCAGAACGAGCCGGGCGCGTCGTTGGTTGGCGTGCCCATCATCCCGGAGTCCACGTAATCCAGGAAATGCACCCGCTGCACGCCCAGGATCTCGGCCGCCGCGTGGGTCTCGGCCACCCGCCGCTGCCACAGCTGCTCGCCGTCGGCCAGGAAGCCGTCCGGTACCTCACCGTGCTCGCCGCGGGTCGCCACCACGAGCACCACGCGGTGTCCCTCCTCGAACGCTTTTCGCATCACCCCGCCGCATGTGATGCACTCATCGTCCGGATGCGCATGGAACAGCACCAGATTGGCCATAAGGACGACAATACGCGAAGCGCGAACGGGATATGTCAGGCGCGCGACGACGTCGCCAGCCAGCGCTCCGCGAGCCGATCAAGCCCCGAGGCCGACGGGGTACCGTACAGCCGCAGCCGCCCCATACCGCCGTCCGGGTATACGTCCATCCGAACGTGGTCCACGGCAGGCAGCGTGCCAGGCAGCAAGAACCGGTGCACCTCGTCGGGCCGCAATTCGGTGCGGGGCAACAGTTCCACTTCGTCGCCCTCGGCCGTGACGCCGGTCAGCATGGCGGCCCCTGAAGCGTTGAACTTGAACGGCATGGTGTCCAGCTCGGCGACCCTCGGCACGCCGAGCGTGGCGAGCCGCAGCCGCACCCAGTCGTTGCCGCTGTCCCGCCGCCTGCGGGTTTCCCAACCTTCGCCGGTCACCCTGGCCTGGCCGGGCAGCAGCAGGTTGTTCGGAGCCGAGTAGAACTCATCGGAGCAGTCGATCGCGCACCCCCCGTTGCCCAACGCGGCGAGATCAAGAGGCAGCACGGACGCGAACGTGGGGTCCAGCACGGCCTCGCCGTGCACCCGCAGCCTTGCGACGCCACCGTCCGGGTGGATGGTGAGCCGCACGTGCGTGAAGCGGTGCGGGTCGGCGATGGCGAAGGCGTTCGCGGTGTCGCCCTTTAGCGGGCTACGCGGCAGGATTTCACGCCACACGGCGGTTTCCAACGGCCCGTCCACCCACGCCGCCTCGATGCTCGCGTGTTCAGGGAAGTTTCCGGTGAAGTACGCGGTGTCGATCACCACGCCGTGCGGCACACCCGGCGCGCCGAGTCGCACGATCACCCAGTCGCTGCCGGGCTCGCGCCGCCTTCGGGTCTCCCAGCCGTCGTAGATCTGGCCCCGCTCGTCGAAGTGCTGCGGGGTGAACGCCGGGCGGCCCGGCTTGATCAGGTTCGCCGCGGCACAGAACGACTCGTCGTTGCACACCACCGTGGCGCCGCCGAGCGTGCGGGAGGCCAGGTCCGGCAAGTCCATGAAGGTCATCGAGTGTCTCCTCTGCTCAGCAGGCGACCGGTGGGCTCGCCGGAAACCGCGCGGCCGGCGAGCCAGGTCTGCCGCACCACACCGGTGAGCTCCCTGCCGGCATAGGGTGAGACCGGGTGCCGATGCGCCAGAGCGGCCGGGTCGACGGTGAACGTGGCATCCGGGTCGAAGCGGACCAGATCGGCCTTGGCCCCGGCCTCGATCCGGCCCCTTCCCGGCAGACCGGCGAGCGCGGCCGGCGCCGCGGCCATCCAGCGCACCACGTCGGTCAGCGCGAATCCGCGCCGCCGCGCTTCGGTCCACACCAGCGGCAGGCCGAGTTGCAGCGACGCGATGCCGCCCCACGCGGTGCCGAAGCAGCCGGTGTTCTTCAATTCGGGCGTGGCCGGCGAGTGGTCGGACACGACACAGTCGATGGTGCCGTCCGCGAGCGCGGCCCACAACGCATCGGCGTTGTCGCCGCCGCGGATCGGTGGGCAGCACTTGAAGGCGGTAGCGCCATCCGGGACATCCGCGGCGTCCAGCACCAGGTAGTGCGGGCAGGTCTCGGCGGAGATCCGCGCGCCGCTTCGCTTCGCGGTTTTGATCGTGTCCAGCGCGTCCGCCGCGGACAGGTGCAGGACGTGCACGCGGGCTCCGTGCCGCGCGGCCATCGCGGCGAGCTGCGTGATCGCGTCGAGCTCGGCTTCGGCCGGCCTTGACCCGAGGAAATCCCGGTAGTGTGGGCTGTTTCCCGCCTGGCGCACCCGGTCCGACGCCTCCGCGTGCACGATCAGCAGCGCGTCCAGCCTACCGGTTTCGGCGAGTACCGCGTCCAGCTGTTCGGCGTTCAGCGGCGGGAATTCCGGCACGCCGCTGTCGGCCAGGAAGCACTTGAATCCGTATACGCCGTTGTCGTGCAACGGTTCCAGCGCGGCGAGGTTGCCGGGGATCGCGCCGCCCCAGAAGCCGACGTCCACCGCGCACTGCCCGCCGGCCGCGCGGCGTTTCACTTCGAGCGCATCGGCGTCGACGGTGGGTGGCAGCGAGTTCAGCGGCATGTCGAGCAGCGTGGTGACACCGCCCGCGGCCGCCGCCCTCGTCGCGGTGGCGAAACCCTCCCATTCGGTGCGGCCGGGCTCGTTCACGTGCACGTGGGTGTCCACCAGCCCCGGCAGCAGCGCGTCCGCCGCGCAGTCGATGGCCGGTACCGGCACGTCGTACGGCAAGATCGCGTCGATCCGGCCGTCCACCACGCGCACCGTGGCCGGGCGGACCTCGCCCGGCAGCACGACGCGCTTCGATCGGATCGCGATACTCATAGCACCCCCAGTATCTGCCGAAACGTCCCCGCGCGCTGAGGTGTTCGCCGCGGTCACAGCGGGATCCGTTCGGCCAGGCTTTCGAGCAGCTTGCCGGCTTCGAGGATGCAACGCCGCTCGTCGGGCTCGACGTCGGTGAGCGGGTACGCGGTGCGCAGGCCCGCCGCACGGAGGTCCTCGGGGCCGAGCGTGCACCGGCCGGCCACCGCGATCACCGGCACGCCGTGCTTCGCCGCGGCGGTGGCCACGCCGACCGGTACCTTGCCGCGCAACGTCTGGGCATCCAGCGAGCCCTCGCCGGTGATCACCAGTGAAGCCTCGCGTGCCAGCGCGTCGAACCCCAGCAACTCGATCAGGTAGCCGATGCCGGGTTCCACCGAGGCGCCGAGCAGCGCGATCGCGCCGAACCCGGCACCACCTGCCGCTCCCGCGCCCGGACTGTCCACAGCGGACACGCCGAGCTCGGATTCCACGATGCGGGCCCAGCGGGCCAGCCCGTCCTCGAGGATGGTCAGCTGCTCGGGGCAGGCGCCCTTCTGCGGGCCGAACACCGCCGAGGCACCGGACGGCCCGAGGAGCGGGTTGTCCACGTCGGAGGCCAGCACGACCTCAACATCCGGGAGGGCGTATCCGGAGAAGTCCAGCCGATCAAGGAAGCGCAGCGCCGCACCGCCGGGTGCCAGGTCGTGCCCGCTGCCGTCCAGCAGGCGTATCCCCAGCGCACGTGCGATACCGGAGCCGCCGTCCGTGGTGGCCGACCCGCCGACACCGAGCACGATCCGCCGGCAGCCAAGCTCTGCCGCCTCCCGGATCAGCATGCCGGTGCCGTCGGTCGAGGCGTGCAGCGGCGCGGGCTCGGCGAGCGTGAGCCCGGATGCTTGGGCCAGCTCGACGATCGCGGTGTCCCCGCGCACCGCGAACGCCGCGTCAACCGGTTCGCCGGCAGGCCCCGGCACGGTTCGCCGCTCCAGCCGGAAGCCCGCCGCCACCGCCGCGTCCACCGTGCCGTCCCCGCCGTCAGCCAGCGGAAGGGCGGTGCACCGCAGGCCCGGCTTGGTGCGGCGCAGCCCGGTGATCACGTGGTCGGCGACCCGCGCCGCGGACAGCGAACCCTTGAACTTGTCCGGAGCCACCAGCACGCTCACGGGACGGGCTCGGGTTCGATGACGTTGTCGATGGCGGGGCCGCGGGCCGAGTTGGCCTCCCGTTCGATCATGATCTCCACGAGCACCGGGCGGCTGGTCGCTTCGGCCTGCTTGCGTGCCCAGGCGAGGGAATCCGCGATCTCGTCCGGCGCGAACACCCGGCGGCCGGAGCAACCGTACGCTTCCATGATCTTGATGTTGTCCGAGCCCGATTCGTCGTAATGGATGTCCACCTCGTAGTTCATCTCGAATTCGAGCTCGGCCTGCCGGATCAACCCGAGATACTCGTTGTTGAGCATGATCAGCACGAACGGCACGTCGTACTGCGCGGCCACGGCCAGCTCCTCAACGAGGAACTGGAAGGAGTAGTCGCCGACCACGCCGACCACCTCGGCGTCCGGTTTCGCCTTCTTCACGCCGATCGCGGCGGGAATTTCCCAGCCGAGCGGCCCGGCCTGGCCGCACACCTGGTAGTGCCGCGGCCGGTACGCCTTCTGGTACATGCCGGACCAGATCTGATATAAGCCGATCGCGGTCACGAAGTAGGTATCCGGGTCGAAGGCCTCATTGATCTGCGCGAAGACCCGCGCCGGTTTGATCGGCACCTCGTCGTAGTCTTCCCGCCGAAACAGCGTGCGCTTGAGCTCGGCAACCCTGGCCACCCATACGGACCGGTCCGGCAGCCGCGCCCGGCGCCGCGCTGCGGCAAGCAACGCGTCGAGGAACAGCCGCGCGTCCGACACCACACCCAGATCCGGGCCGAACACCTTGCCGAGCTGCGTCGGTTCGATGTCCACGTGAATGAATCGCCGCTCGCCGCGATACACGTCGAGGGCGCCGGTATGCCGGTCCCCGAACCGGGCCCCGACCGCGAGCACCAGGTCGGACTCGAGGAACGACGAGTTGCCGTACCGCTGGGTGGTTTGCACGCCGGTCATCCCCGCGTACAGCGGATGATCCTCCGGCAACGCGCCCTTGCCCATCAACGTCGCCTGCACCGGCACGTTCAGCACCTCGGCGACCTCGCGCAGCACCTCGGATGCCTCCGCGCCGATCACCCCGCCACCGGCGAGGATCAGCGGTCGCCGCGCGGCGACGATCATGTCGAGCGCACGCTCAACCCGTGGCAGGTGCGGCTCGACCCGCGGCACCGGGAGCGGCCCGTCGATGCTCGCATCCCACTCTATGTGCTGCTTCTGCACGTCAAGCGGTAGGTCGATGAGCACCGGCCCCGGCCGGGCGGACCGGGCGATCCGGAACGCTTCCCGGAAGATCCAGGGCAGCTGCGCGGCTTCCTTAGCCTGCACCGCCCATTTGGTGACCGGCTTGGCGATCTCCACGATGTCCACCGCTTGAAACGCCTCCTGGTGCAGCTTCGCGGTTGGCGCCTGGCCGGTGACGCAGATGATCGGGATCGAGTCGGCGAGCGCGGTGTACAGCCCGGTGATCATGTTCGTGCCGGCCGGACCGGAGGTGCCGATCGCCACGCCCACCTTTCCGTTGGTCCGCGCCCAGCCGTCCGCCATGTGCGTCGCGCCTTCTTCGTGCCGCACGATCAGGTGGTCGATCTCGGTTTGCCGTAACGCCGCGTACAGCGGGAGGATCGCCGCACCAGGGCAACCGAAAACGGTGTCCACACCCTCGGACTCCAGCACCGAGACAACCGCATCCATGGCGGGCATCCGCGTCATGATTGGCCCTTCCCGTTCACGCCTTCGATCAAAGCCAGCAATCCGGAGTGGTCGTAGCCGCCGAGCCCGCTCGACTTCGCGGCCGCCACCAGCTGCGCGACCTGCCCGGTCACCGGCAGCCCGACACCCGCGCTGCGCGCGGCGGATTCGGCGATGCTCATGTCCTTGTCGTGCAAGTCGATCCGGAATCCGGGCGTGAAGTCCCGGTTCGCGAAGTTGTCGATTTTCCGGTTCAGTACCGTGCTTCCGGCCAGCCCGCCGGCGAGCACCTCCATCCCCTTCCTGCCATCCAAACCGGACGCCTCGAGCAGGACGAGCGCTTCGGCGTTCAGCGCGATGATGCCCGCCACAAGCAACTGGTTCGCCGCCTTGACAACCTGGCCGGCGCCGTACGGTCCGACGTGCACGATTGTCTTGCCAAGGTTGCCGAAAATCGGCTGTGCGGCAACGAAATCGGCTTCCTCGCCACCGACCATAATGGACAGAACGGCTTCGGCCGCGCCTGCCTCGCCGCCGGAAACCGGCGCATCGAGTACCCGGATTCCGCGCTCCGCGCCTGCTCTCGCGATAGCCTGCGAGCTCTCCGGCCGGATCGTGCTCATGTCGATCAGCAGCGCACCCGGCTTGGCGTGCTGCAAAACCCCGTCCTCGCCGAGCACAACGGCCTCGACCTGAGGATGGTTCGGCAGCATCGTGATCACGACGTCGGCCTCCCGCACCGCATCGGCGATGCTTGCCGCCTTCGTGCCGCCGGACGCGACGAGCCTGTCAAGCCCGGCGGGTGCCACGTCGTAGCCGGCCACCTGGTAGCCGGCAGCCGCCAGGTGCCCGGCCATCGGCGCGCCCATGATGCCAAGCCCGATAAAGCCGATGGTGCTCATCCGATGCTCTCCTCCAGTTCGCTCAGCCATGCGAAGTCGTTGCCTCCCTTGTATTCCGCGCCTATCCAGCCGCGGTAACCGTGCCGTTCGAGCGCGCCGAGCAGTGCCGGGATGTCGAGCTCGCCCGTTCCCGGCGCGCCACGTCCCGGTACGTCAGCGAGTTGCACATGCCCGAACGAGTGCGCGTGTTCCGCGATCACCCGCGCCAGGTCCTCGCCCATCCGTGCCAGGTGGTAGAAGTCCGCGAGGAACCGCACGTTCGGCGCCGCGACGCGCTCGATCACATCCAGCGCGGCCAGCGTCGAGACGATCGGGTAGTCCGGCGATTCGTACGAGTTCAGCGCTTCCAGCAGCACCACCGCGCCGATCCGCTCGGCCGCTTTCGCCGCCAGCGCGAGGTTCTCGAGGGCCAGCTCGTCCTGGCGCGCCGGATCGACGCCCGGCACCCGGTTGCCGTACAGCGCGTTGAGTGCCTGGCAGCCGGTGGCCTCCGCGATGGCGACCGCGACATCCACATTGTCGCGGAACCGCGTCATCTCGCCCGGCACCGACGTGAACCCGCGGCTGCGCGGGAGATCGTCGACGAAGTTCAGCCCGACGAGCTGAACCCCGGCATCGGCCAGCGCGGTGACGAACGCGGAAACCTCGCGATCACTCGGCACGGCATCGGAGAACGGCCACCAGAACTCCACCGCGTCGAATCCGGCCGCCTTCGCCGCGGCCGGCCGTTCCAGCAGTGGCAGGTCCGTGAACAGGATCGAGCAGTTGACGTCGAACTTCAATTACTGTTTTCCCTCCTGGTAGGCCCGCCACGAGGCGGTCGCCGAGATGTCGGTCAGCTTCGCGGTACGCCGGAACTCCCCGCGCAACACCACGGCAAGCGACGGCTCGCCGTCTTCGAGTTCGATCACGCCAAGTTCCAGTTCGGGCGGTTCGGCCGGCAGCAGCGAGTCGCGCAGCGTCTCGAGCGGCACGTCGTACAGCTCGCCATGCACCGCGACACCACCGGAAGAAACCGGGTCAAGCGCGGGGAACCGGTCGTCCACCGAGTAGAACCGGTATTTCGGTGCGGTTCGCGTCTGCTTCACGAGCGGCGCGCCGAGCAACTGGTGATGCAGCGCCCCGCCGCGCATCCCACCACCGTTCAGGAACATGTAGACCAATTCAGTCACCCCTTCGCCATCAGTTCGATGGCATCGATCGCGAAATAGGCGAGGAACACCGCGGTGAGCGTCCAGATCAGCCATCCTGGCTCACGCCACTTACCGCGCGCCGCCTTGATCACCGCGTAAGCGACGACACCGGCGCCGACCCCGGTGGTGACCGAGTAGGTGAATGCCGGGATCGCGATGATGAGGAACGACGGTAGCGCGATCTCCACATCGGCCCAGTCGATATTGCGGCACTGCGTGGCCATCAACGCACCGACGAGCACAAGCGCGGGCGCCGCCGCGGCCTGCGGGATCACCGCGGCCAGCGGGGAGGCGAACATCACCACGAGGAACAGCGCACCGGTGATCACACTCGCCAGCCCGGTTCGGGCGCCCTCCTTGACCCCGGCCGCGGACTCTACGAACACCGTGTTGGCCGAGCTGGATGTGACACCACCGAAGGCGGCACCGATCCCGTCCACCACCATGATCCGGCCGAGCGTCGGCATCCTGCCCCGCTCGTCCACCAGCCCGGCCTCCTCGCCGACCCCCAGCACCGCGCCGATCGCGTCGAAGAACCCGGACAGCACCAGGGTGAACACGAACACGGTCAGCGTGATCAGCGGAATCTGGGTGATCGACCCGAACACGTCCAGCTGCCCGAACAGCGAGAAGTCCGGCCAGGCAACGACATTTCCGGGCAGCGTTGGCGTGACCAGCCCCCAGCCGCCCGGGTGCCAGACACCCTCCACGATCACCGCGAGCCCGGTCGCACCGAGGATGCTGAACAGGATCGCGCCGGGGACCCGCCTGCTGTACAGCGCGAGCATCAGGACCATCCCGAACCCGAACACCGCGATGGGCCATCCCATCAACCTGCCACCCTCACCGAGCTGGACGGGCACCTCGGTGTTCGCCGCGTCCGGCCTTCGGGTCACGAATCCCGCGTGCACCAGGCCGATCAGCGCGACGAACATGCCGATGCCGACGCCGATGGCCAGCTTCAGGCTGCGCGGGATCGCGTTCACGATCATGGTACGGATGCCGCTGGCCGCGAGCAGCAGGATCAGCAGCCCCTCGACCACGACAAGACCCATCGCCTGCGGCCAGGTGACGTGCGGCGCCACCTG
>WHSZ01000017.1 GCA_009379845.1 Pseudonocardiaceae bacterium
CGCACGCCGGCCGAACCTGCACCGCCCGCCATCACCGGTACGGAATTGACGAAAGGGTCGGCCGTCATAGTCGTCATCGTCGCGTCGACATCTCTTTCGACGAACTCAGCAGCTGTATGGCGCTCCCACGCGGCGACCATGGCACGCTGACGTTCCGTGAGCTCACTCTCGTCCATTGCAGTCCTCTTCCTACGATACCGTCGATCTAATTGTCGGCAGCTGCGAGGCAATCAGGACTCTTATTCAGACGCCCATAGCCAAGCCATGCCATCATGTGTGAAGAGCACCCTTTTGACGGCGGCTGAGCTGTTTTTTTCACTTCGCAACCGTCTGCGGAGTCCTGGGCTTGTACCCACCTGCCCTTCGTAGACGTGAGCTCGTAAGAACATGAAAAGAGAGGCCCTCCTGGCTGTTCTGCAGGCTTGTGTAACCGCAAATCAGCTAGTTGGACCTCTCTCTGCCAATCCTTCGCAGGGATTAACGAGCGCACCGATCTCGTCTCCGGCCGGTGCCAACCGGTAGCTACAGACCGATGCCTTTTCGGTCTGCAGCTACCCGGTACGGCGGACGCAACCGGAGACGACCGTTGCTAGCACCTCGCTCCGATCAGCGAACATCGAAGCGATCGAGGTTCATCACCTTATCCCACGCTGCCACGAAGTCGCTCACGAACTTCTGCTGCGAATCGTCACATGCGTAGACTTCCGCGAGCCCTCGCAGCTCCGAATTCGAACCGAAGGCGAGGTCTACCCGGCTGCCGGTCCACTTGAGCTCGCCCGTGCCGCGGTCGCGACCCTCGTACAGGTTCGCAGTCGAGGCGGATGGCTGCCACTCCGTGCTCATGTCCAGCAAATTCACGAAGAAGTCGTTGGTCAGCGTCTCGGGACGGTTAGTGAAGACGCCGTGTTGGGCCTGACCGAATTGGGCGTTAAGGGCCCGCATGCCACCGACGAGCACCGTCATCTCGGGAGCTGTCAGCGTCAACATGTTGGCCCGGTCCAGCAGCAGGGTCTCCGGCGAGAGCTCCGCCCCGGCTCGCAGGTAGTTGCGGAACCCGTCGGCGATCGGCTCGAGGACCGCGAACGACTCCACGTCGGTCTGCTCCTGCGAGGCGTCCATGCGTCCCGGCGTGAATGGCACCTTCACGTCGTGCCCGGCGTTCTTCGCGGCCTGCTCGACGGCTGCGCATCCGCCGAGAACGATCAGGTCGGCGAGCGAGACCCTCTTCGCGCCCGGTTGTGAGCTGTTGAAGTCTTGCTGGATCTGCTCGAGGGTCCGCAGCACTCCGGAGAGCTGGGCCGGCTCGTTGACCTCCCAGTCCTTTTGCGGCGCGAGACGGATTCGCGCCCCGTTTGCGCCGCCGCGCTTGTCGGTGCCGCGGAACGAGGCCGCCGAGGCCCAGGCGCTGGAGACCAGCTGCGAAATGGACAGTGCTGAAGCGAGAATCGTGGCCTTGAAGGTCGCGATATCAGCCTCGTGGATCAGCTCGTGGTCGACCGCGGGCACGGGGTCCTGCCACAATTGCGGCTCCGGCGTCCATGGGCCGAGATAGCGTGACACGGGACCCATGTCGCGGTGAAGCAGCTTGTACCAAGCCTTCGCGAACGCGTCCGCCAGCTGGTCCGGGTTCGCCAGGAAGCGCCGCGCGATCGGCTCGTAAACCGGGTCCACCTGCAGCGCGAGGTCGGTCGTCAGCATCGTCGGAGTGTGCGTCTTCGACGGGTCGTGGGCGTCCGGCACGGTGCCGGCCCCCGCACCGTGTGTCGGAATCCACTGCCATAACCCGGCAGGGCTCAGCACCACGTCCCACTCGTAGCTGAACAGGGTCTCGAGGAAGCTGTTGTCCCACCTGGTCGGGGTGGGTGTCCAGATACCCTCGAGCCCACTGGCGATGGCGTCATTACCCTTGCCGGTGCGGTAGCTGTTCTTCCAGCCCAAGCCGTGCTCCTGGATGGGGGCGCCCTCCGGCTCGGGGCCAAGGTACTCGTTCAGATCGGCCGCGCCGTGGGTCTTGCCGAAGGTGTGCCCGCCCGCGATCAGCGCGACGGTCTCCTCGTCGTTCATCGCCATACGCCGGAACGTCTCGCGGATATCCCTGGCCGCGGTGAGCGGGTCCGGCACGGTGGCCGGGCCCTGCGGGTCGACGTAGATGAGGCCCATCTCGACGGCGGCCAGCGGGTTCTCCAGCTCCCGGACGCCGGTATGGCGCTCGTCGCCGAGCCAAGTGCGTTCCGGGCCCCAGTAGACGTCCTCATCGGGTTCCCAGACGTCCTCCCGGCCGCCGGCGAAGCCGAAGGTCTTGAATCCCATCGTCTCCAGGGCACGGTTGCCCGCGAAGACCATCAAGTCGGCCCAGGAAATCTTGCGCCCGTACTTCTGCTTCACCGGCCAAAGCAGCCGGCGCGCCTTGTCGAGGTTGCGATTGTCCGGCCAGCTGTTCAGCGGCGCGAAGCGCTGCATGCCTGAGGTCGGACCACCTCGGCCATCGTCGATGCGGTATGTGCCGGCGCAGTGCCACGCCATCCGGATCACGAGCGGTCCGTAGTGGCCGAAGTCGGCCGGCCACCAGTCCTGCGAGGTCGTCAGCACCTCGTCGACATCCCTCGCAAGGGCATCGAGGTCGAGGGTCTGGAATTCCGCGGCGTAGTCGAAGTCCGCGTCCATGGGGTTGGCCGCGGCCTGGTGCTTCCGCAGGATCTTCAGGTTGAGCTGGTTCGGCCACCAGTCGCGATTGTTCCCGCCGGCCGTCGGGTGGTTGCGGCGCCTGACCACATGGCGCGCGCCCACGCTCTGGTCGTACGTCTTGCCAACAACGGCGTCCGGGCTCTCGGGCACGGGACTCCCTCCGGGTGCTTCGGGCCTCAGATGTCCAGTGCCCGGCGCACCGCCGGCGCGTTCCGCCGGGAAACCGGCACCATCTTGTTCGTCTGGTCATCCATGACTAGAAACAGCTCGCCCTTGAATCGACGCTCGATCTCCCGGATTCGGCTGAGGTTGACCACATACTGGCGGTGCACCCGCAGGAAGCCGGCATCCGCCAGCTCACTGTCGAGCTTGTCCAGGCCCTGAGAGGCGGCTCGCAACCGCCCCTGATCGGTGGAGAGCCACACGTCGTTGCCCTCCGATTCAGCGAAGGAAACCTCCGAGAGCCGCAGCAGCACCATCCGGTTGTCGCGCATCGCGATCACTCGGCGCGGTTGTCCTCGGGGGTGCGCCGTCCCCTCCGCCTGGGGCAGCTGCTCCCCGTCCGAGGCGCCGAACGAGACCAGATTCCCGACCAGGTGTCCGGACAGGAAGACGGGTCGAATGCTGATCGATGTCGGCTCGTCGGCCAGATGGGTGAAGATCTGCGTCGAGCCGACCCATTCAGGGTTCCGGGTTGCCTGCTTACTGGCGTACCGGGCGGCTCCGATCAATTCCGGTAGCCGGGGGTTCCAGCGCAGCGTGGGGTCGACCGCCGGGGTGGAGGCTGGGACGCCAAGGAGCACGCTTGCCGTGTCGTCGGCGATCACCACCTTGCCCGCGGTGTCCACCGCGGTGAGCGCCGCACTGGAGCGGGACCTGGCGTGGTTGTATGCGGCGACCAACTCGGCGCCGCTGTCCCTTGCGCGCCTGCGCAAGGTGCACTGGCTCTTGGTGGCGGCGTTCGCCAGCCAAGCTCCCGCGGAGGCGGGAAGCTGGCTGCGCCAGCAAGAGATGTTCAGCACCGCGATCGGCTCCCTGGTCACCACGTCACGCACCGCGACACCCGCGCAGGCCCAGTTGTGGAAGGCCTCGCACCAGTGCTCCGCACCCCTGATCACTACCGGGGCGTGCGCCTCGAGCGCCGTGCCCATGCCGTTCGTGCCGGCCGCGCTCTCGGACCAGCAGAACCAGGGCGCCAGGTTGGAGTCGGCGGCTATGGCGCGCGTACCTTGGTCGCCCCACTCGGCCAGGATCCGGCCGGTCGCATCGGTGACGGTGACGATGCCGCCGAGGTTGGTTACTTCATGTGCCACGGAGGCGGCGCGAAAACCCAGCTCAGCGAATACGACATCGTGTTCGAGCGTATGGTCGACCTCCGCGACGGCCACCGGGGCCGCGGTGAGATGCGGGTCAACCCGGTACTGCTCCCGGCAGCGGTGCCAGGAGATCGCCACCTCGGGCCGCACCCCGCGGACGTCATCCTCGCCCCGTACGAACCTTTCCCATGCCGCGTACACGGTGCCCTTGCCATGGCCACCGGACGTCGGCTCGAGTCGGTGCACATTCCTCATGTAGACCGCCTTTGGTCTGTCACCAACCCCGGACGGCAGCCCCGGTCCGCGCCGGTGACCGCTCAACGCTGCCTGGCCCACATCGGGCCGGACCGCGTCGCACGTGTTGCTTCCTCACCCTGTGTACACGCGATGCCGTACGCCCGGCCGTGTACACCCGGGCATTGTTTCCGTGCGGGTTTCCCACTGTCGGATATCTCGAATTTAGATGCTCGCAATCGCTCCCAGCAAGGGAACGGCTGCGGCGAGATGCGCAGTCTGTCGCGGAAGAACCGCCTCTGGAAAAGGGGCCGCGTCTGCGTCTCGTTCTTTTTTGACACCAACGGCTTCTTTGGTGTTATCAACGGCTTCTCTCGCGGGACTAACGGTGCGATCGCACTCCGCGCGAGTTGTGCTGTTCGCGATCGCCGCGTGCTGCGCTACCGCGTTGCGGTTCCCTCGGACGACGGCACGGGCGTGCTCACCGGGCGTGGCTATGTCCGATGCCGACCGCGCGCACGCGCTGCTCGCGGCTCACGGGAGGTCGTCGTTTTCCGGGGCGGCGCCAAATTGTCCGCGTAACGTCGGGGCCGCACGGCTCGTTCGCCTGTTCAGGCCACAAGATAACTGGGTCACAAATGCGTGTGAAAGCTTACTGGATCGGGGTACAGAGACGGTGCACGTTTTGCGAGTCCGGGCGGACTTATTCGCCTGGCAGAGAAGCGGTGGACGGAGGGTAACCATGAGTCCGGGAGAGGCCTGTCCGGCTGCGACGAACATTCCAGAGGCGCCTGAACGCGGTGTGGCGGTCAACGTCTACTACCGCAAGGTGGCGTCCGGAGTCCGGCCATTCGTCGTCGGTGGCCAGGAAAACGTGTGGTGTAAGGAAACCAGTGAATGGTGGCCGTTCGCGGCCAACGCCGTTAGCCTATTCACCTTACGTGCCAAGCACGGTGATCGCGTGCTCTGCACAGAGCCTGCTCAGTAGAAAACCGGCCCGATAACCGCACGCTGTCCACATTCGGGCGGCGCCGGGCGGCTTTTCCTTTATACGCAAGGCAGTTGACTGCGATCAGCCCTGCCCGTGTGCGTCGAGGCCGAACAGTTCCGTCGTGGAATGGTGGCCAGTGGGCAGGGAGTTCAGTGCGGTGACGATCGTGCGTTCCTCGAAGCTGAAATGCGAGTCGAGAATGGCGGTCAGGCCATCCAGTTCACCGCGTATCCGCTTGACCTCGGCGGCATTCGAGTCAGCGGTAATACCGCTCAGTACCCGCTCGAACTGCTGGAGGAGCCCGGTAACCAGGTGGTGATCTTCCTCCATCTTGGTGAGTAGCGGGCGGAGTTCGGGGAACTCCCGCGCCAGCAAAGGAAATGCTCCGGCGTCTTCACCGGTATGATGCTTGTTCAGCGCCGCGCAGAACGCCATGCAGTGTGCCTTGAGCTCGCGGGGCCGGCCGCCACGGTTGTCGAGGTAGCGTTCGACGTCTTCGCGGACGTCAGCCAGTTCTTGGCGGAGCCAGCGATGGATCTCCACCAACTCCGCGCCGAAGGCCGCCAGCCGTTCGTTCACGCCCGGAGCTTACTGATCACCAGTAGTTCTTGGCCAGCTCGCTGACCGGCTCATGGCCAGTGCGACACTTCGGGATACCGGGTCGACGGCCGGTCCAGGAGTGGCTCCGGTTGCCTCCGCAGGTGCCTGTCGACGAACGCGGACACGTAGGCGCGGCGGTCCGGTTGGACGTGGATCCTGCCGTCCATGTTGACTCCCGCGTGGATGCGGTGACTTTCACTCATCGCGCCGAGCGCACCGGCTCCGCCGAGTGAGTGGCCTACCATCGCGATTCGCCGAGGGTCGATGAGCCGGCCGCCGGCCCAGGCGAGCCCGATGAGCCGATCGATCACGAACGACACGTCGGCGGCCCCGAGGCGAACTCCCGTGTGCGCCAGATGTATCCGCCTATTCCGTTGCCGAACGCGCGGTGGTGACTCACCGCGGAAGCCAGTTGCAGTGTCTGAACAGGACTGCTAAATTTCTGTACATCTTGTCTAAGACTGGGGAAGGCGCTAGGTCGTTCATTCATGTGGCGCGGCAGCAGCAACTGGTGGAATGCGCGGTGGAGGTGATCGCCGAGCAGGGACTCGCGGGTGCCTCCACGGTGCGGATCGCGGAGCGAGCCGGGGTCAGTCGCGGGGTGCTGACCTATCACTTCCGTGATCGTGCGGAGTTGATCGAGAAGGTCGTTGCCAGTGTGTATGACTTGGGGAGCGAGTTGATCGGCCCTGAGGTGGCTACGGCAGCTTCGCCGCGGGACGCGCTGCTCACCTTCATCAGCGGCAGTATCGACCTCTATGCCCGCTATCCAAAACACCTGACCGCGCTGACCGAAATCTTCGCGGCGGGCCGGACAGGTGAGGGGGCAGTCCGCTCCGAGCACGCTCGCCATACGCAAGAGCTTTCCGACCTCGTGCAAATTCTGCGCGCCGGGCAGGAACAGGGCCAGTTCCGCGAGTTCAACGTCGAGATCATGTGCACGACCATCCGGCGCGCATTGGATGGCGCGCTCGAGCACATCGTGAAGGGCGCGCCCGCCGAGCAGTACACCGCCGAATTGCAGACCATTGTCGACGCCGCGACGAGAGCCGAGGTTGACCCATGAACTATCCACGATCGATGCGATGGCGGATCTACCGCGCGGCCGCGCTATTGGGGGGCGTGTTAATGGCCGCCAGCTCGGTCAGCGCGAATGCCACAACGGCCGCGCCGTCCGAGGCGCCGCTGACCATTCGGCTGGATTCGGGTCAGGTGCGCGGCACGCAGACCGACAAAACCCACCAGTTCCTCGGCATCCCGTACGCGCAACCCCCGGTGGGCACGCTCAGGTGGGCGCCGCCGCGCCGGCCGGAGCCGTGGCGAGGTGTTCGGGACGCCACCAAGCCTGGCAACATCTGCCCCCAGGCGCCACCGGGCGGGCAGCCAGCCACCAACGAGGATTGCCTCTATGTCAACGTCACCACGCCACGCGAACACCGGCCCGGCACCAAGCGGCCGGTAATGGTGTGGTGGCATGGCGGCGGTTTCACCCACGACAGCGGCAACTACTACAACGCTGAACGTATCGCTGAGCAGGGCAACGTGATCGTGGTGACGGTAAACTACCGGCTCGGGATCTTCGGCTACTTCGGCCTTCCCGGGCTGCCCGGCTCGGGTAACTTCGGCTTCGCCGACCAGATCGCGGCGCTGAAATGGACCAAGCGCAACGCGCGCGCGTTCGGCGGAGACCCGCACAACGTCACGGTGTTCGGCCAATCCGCGGGCGCGATGGCGGCCTGCGCGTTGTTGACATCTCCGCACGCGGCCGGCCTGGTGGACAAGGCTGCTCTTTCCTCCGGCTCCTGTCTGCTGGACTGGCCTGCTGGTGGGCAGTTCCCGACGGCGCCGGCCGAGACGCCGTACATTCCGGTGCGCCAAGGAAACGTGGACGGCCGGGCGACGGCGAAGAAGCTGGGCTGTGACGGGGACGACGAACTCGCGTGCATGCGGGCAAAGCCGGCAAGTGAGCTGCTGGGAACGACCCAGAAGTTCGCCAACCACCTGGCGTATGGCACACCCTTGCTGCCGCTGAATCCGGCCACCGCGGTGGAACGAGGCGCATTCGCCAGGGTGCCGGTGATCTCCGGAGCCACCCGGGACGAGGCTCGCTCATTCGTGGGCGGCGCGATTATGGCCAATCCGGACCTGATCACCGCGAAGACCTATCCGGGTCTGCTCCGGCGTGCCTACGGCGACGATGCCGATAAGGTCGCGGCTCGCTACCCGCTGACCGAGTACCCGTCCGCTGGCTTGGCCTGGGCGACGGTGCTGACTGATCACACGTGGGCCTGCCAGACCGTGCGAGGCAACCGAGAACTCGCCGAGCACGTCACCGTGTACCCCTACGAATTCGCCGACCCGAACGCCCCCAACGTAAACGGCATCGACGTTCCACAAGTCCCGCAACGATCCGCGCATGCCACCGATCTGCCATCGCTGTTCGACTTGCACGGCGAAGATTTCCTCGGCAGCCACGCACAGCGCGAGATGGCCGGGACGATGATCGACTACTGGACCCGGTTCGCGCACACCGGAAATCCGAACCACCTGGGGGCCCCGAAGTGGGCGGCAGGCCCCGGCGGCGCGCTGCGATTCGTCCCCGGCGCGATCGAGCGCGCCGACGTCGGCGGGGAACACCAGTGCGGATTCTGGAACTCGCTGCGCTGACCACAGCCCGATAACTGGGGAGCACTATGACTAAGACCGCAGCCCCAACCACCCTGGCGGCGTTTCCGGTCGCACTCGGCGGTCGGGTCTTCTTCGCCGCCTGGTGTTGGATCCTCTCGCTCGGCTTCTTCGCCGCCGAAGCCATCGTGCAGGCCGCGTCGAAGGCTCCCTACAGCATGGTCGAGAACTACATCAGCGATCTGGGCGCGACCCGCTGCGGCACCGTCACCATCCAGATGTACGAAGCGTACGTCTGCTCACCGATGCACGGCTTGATGAACACCGCGTACGTCACCGTCGGTGCGCTCGCCGCGATCGGCGCGCTGCTCAGCCGCCCGGCGTGGCCGGCGGGAAAGCAGGCCACCACCGGACTGGCGCTGGTGGGCATCGCGGGTATTGGCGCGGTTATCGCGGGCGCCTACCCCGAAGACGTCAACCTGGACCTGCACCTGCTCGGCGCCCTGCTGGCGGTGCCCATGTCCAACATCGGCATGCTCCTGCTCGCACTGTCATTACGACGACACATGCCCGCACTCGCGATCTTCACCGGCCTGATGGTGCTCGTCGGCCTGACCGGACTTGTGCTGACCACCATTCCCCAGCTTGGCATCGGTATCGGCCTGACCGAACGTCTCGCCGGCTACCCCTTCGAGATCTGGAAAACCGTCATCGGGACCTTGATACTGATCGCAGGACTACGTCGAAGCACACCGGACACGAACCGGCCCGCGACTGAGCCGACGAGGAAACGGAGGTCTCGGTGAACCTGGATCAGGCGAAGATCAGGTGCCCGCCCGGGACAGGTGAGACACTTTCACGATATTCCTTGTGTCGTCGGTGCTTGACCGGCACAGGGGTTCTGCTGGCAGGTCTTCACAGGCCGAGCAGCCGCCTGAGTTCGGGAGCCTGCCTGCGGGAGACCTCGACCTTGCTGCGCTGCTGATCGTTCATCACCAGGACGAGGGATCCCTTGAAGTCCGGGACCAATTCGCTGACCCGGTCCAGATTGACCAGATAGGCGCGGTGCGTGCGGAAGAAATGCCCGTGCAGGCGCCGTTCGAGCTCGTTGAGTGTGCAGCTCACCAGTACACGCTCGTCCGCAAGCTGCAGGTACGCGTACCCGCGAGCCGCACTCGCGAAGACAATGGCTGCCTCGTCGATCAGCACGGTGCGCTCGCCACGTTGGACGGGGATCCGTGTCAGCGGGTCGGTGGCCTGCGCGGCCGGGGCGGTGGTCGTCGGCCGCACGGCACCGTCCTCGTCGCCGATCCCGGGCAGTGCCCGCCCCAACGCTCTGCCCAGCCGTTCGGCGTCGAACGGTTTGACCAGGTAATCGACCGCTTCGAGGTCGAACGCCTCCACCGCGTGATCGGGATATGCCGTGGTGAAAATGACCTTCGGCGGGTGCTCCGTCTCGCGGAGGGCGGCGGCGACGTCGAGACCGGTACCACCGGGCATGCGGATATCGAGCAGCACGAGTTCGTAGCTCAACGAGCGCAGCAGGGTGAGCGCCTCTTCTGCGTTCGTCGCCTCGCCTACCACTTGGACGTGCTCGAAGTGCCCGAGAAGGTAACGCAATTCGTCTCGGGCGGGGGCCTCATTGTCGACAATCAGGCAGCGGGCGCGCATCGGTTAGCCTAAGGGAATTCGCAGGTCGACGACCGTGCCGTCGGTCTCGTTTGATCGGACATCGAGACGGTAGCGCTCCCCGAACAGAGTTTCCAATCGTTGCGAGATATTGCGTAGCCCGACTCCGCCGTTTGCCATACCCTCGCCCGCGCTGATGCGCTCGAGCACATCGGCACTCATCCCGACACCGTCGTCGGTGACGCGGATGGATGTCGTCCTGGTGAGCGGGTCGACGCGTGCCTTCAGGGTCACGGTGCCGCCGGCGATCTTGTTCGCCAGCCCGTGCTTGACCGCGTTCTCCACCAGCGGCTGGATGGTCAGCACCGGAACCTGTGCGGTGAGTACTTGGGGGTCGACGTCGTAGCGCACCCGCAGCTGGTCGCCGTAGCGGGCCTGCTCGAGCGCGAGATAGGTGCGCACGAAGAAGTACTCCTGCCCGAACTCGGCGAAGTGGCCCTCCTGCCGGATCGCGTAGCGGAAGAAGTCGGACAGCCGAAGCAACAGCTGGCGAGCCTCTTCGGGGTCGGTGCGCGCCCTGGACGCGATCGTGTTCAAGGTGTTGAACAGGAAGTGCGGGTTGATCTGGGCGCGCAGCGCGTCGAGTTTCGCGTCCACGGCGAGAGTGCGTTCCCTGTCGAGTTCCGCGAGTTCGAGATGCAGCGACAAGATTCTCGCCACGCCCTCGACAAGGCTGCGTGGTGGTGGTCTTTCGTCGACACGGTAGACAAGCAGGGCCCCGACGACGCGCTTGCCGATAGCCAGCGGAGCACCTACTGCGGTCTGTAGTGGACAGTCGGAATGCGGGCAGCCGAGTTTCGCCCTGGTGCGTACGACCAAGGTCTTCCCACCGTCCAGCACCTTTGCCGAAGCCAGTGTGCGCGGCGGCTCGCCGACTGTGTGGTGG
Source organism: Pseudonocardiaceae bacterium (assembly GCA_009379845.1). Lineage (GTDB taxonomy): Bacteria > Actinomycetota > Actinomycetes > Mycobacteriales > Pseudonocardiaceae > Tamaricihabitans. The sequence goes on from WHSZ01000017.1 coordinate 11,027, forward strand.
TCCGCTCCCGGGCCGATGAACGCGAGCACCCTGTCGCGGTCGGTTATCGCGACGGAGTCGCCCTCGAGCAATGGATGCAGTAGCTTCACCGTGCGCTGCGCGGCTTCCGCGGTGAGACCGGAGCGCAGTGGCATGGACTGGCCCGCGGCGGCGATGGTCTTCGCCGGTTGGGAGGTTGCCGTGTCCTTCGCCGGTTGGCGGGTGGGCGGGCGGATATGGCGGGGACCGCGCAGTGCGGACGGGTAGCCGAGTGTGAAAAGGACGGTCAGTCCGACACCGATCATCAGTGTGGTCCCGACGCCGAGCGCCGGGTCCGCGATGATCTGGGTAACGAGGTACACCAGTGCCCAGACGAGCACGAGCACGCCCGCGAGTGGGAGGCTGCCGCTACTCATGGCGTTCACCCTTGCCCATGCGCCCGCGCGTGCCGTCGTGCCGCGTGGCCCTGGCTCTCCTGGGGGTGACTCCGGCGACCGTCAGCCGGGCCAGCCGCGTGATGTGCCGATCGGCGGCCGTACCGTGCAACCTCAGCCACAGCGACTCCAGGTTGACGGGGGTGCTTGTGTGGCGGGAGACCACGATGGTCACCACCACGGCCAGTGGTGCGGCCACGACTGTCGGTGTCAGCAGCATCTCGCGCAGCCCCGAATCGTCGGCGAAGGTCCCGGCCGCGAACATCGCCATCGCGGCGGCCGCACCCGTGCTCATACCCGCGATGGCTCCCGTGGCCGTGGTGCGCGGCCACCAGATCGCGAGCAGGAACACCGGGGTCAGGGCCGAACCAGCCAGGGCGAATGCCCACGTCACCATGGTCGCGACCATGGAAGGCAACAGCGCGCCGAGCGAGTCGGGGCGCAAGCTGACCGCGATCACCGCGGAAAGCAGCGCCACGACGGCGACGGCGATTCGTCCCGCCCACACCGCCTGGCGCTGGGTGGCGCGCGGGTTGAGATGCCGTTCGTATACGTCGTGCCCCCAGGAGGCGGCCGAGGCGAGTAGCAGACCCGCGATGGTGGACATGACGGCGACCAGTGCGCCGGTCGCGATGAAGCCGAGACCCAGCTCGCCGCCGTAGATCCGGCCAAGCACGAGCGGGGCGTGCTCGGGCACGCGCAGAACACCGTGCACGGTCAACGCATCCAGCCACGGCAGTTCGTCCGCCGCGTCCGCGATGATCGTGCGCGCGGCGGTGCCGAGCAGCACGGCGAGCGTGTAGAACAGGCCGGCCAGGCCGAGTACCCACACCGTCGTCATCCTGGCCGCGGTTCCGGTGGGGCTGGTGAAGTACCGGTTCATGATATGCGGCAGCCCAGCGGTGCCCATGATCAACGTGATGATCAGCGCGAACTGGCCCAGCCGCCCGTAGCGCGCGCCCGGCTCGCCGAAGTAGGCGGGGGTCCCGGGCTCGATGCGGTTGGGTTCGGTTGCCGTCCGCCACTGCCCGCCGGCGTGCTCCGGATTGCCGAGCGGTTCGCGGGTGAGCTCGGCGACCGCATCCGGGTAGTTGAAGCCCGCACCGATCACCGCGATGGTCAGCCAGATGAACGCGGAGAGCAGCAGCAGGAACTGCACCGCTTGCGTCCACGTCGTGCCGCGCATGCCGCCGAGTGCGACGAGTGCCGTGATGGCGGCGGTTGAGAAGAGCACGCCCGTCGCGTATGGGGAGAGTCCCGCGATGCCGTGCCCGACTAGCAGTTCCCAAGTGATCCCGCTGCCGACGGCCTGGGGGACGAGGTAGGACAGGATGATCAGCTGGATGACGGTGACGGCGGCGAGCCGTACCTTCTCTGATTCGAGCCTGCGGCCGAGGAAATCCGGGATGGAGAACTCGCCGAACCGTCGCAGCGGTGCCGCTACGAACAGCAGCACGGGAACGAAGCCCGCGGCGAATCCCGTCGCGTACCAGACTCCGTCCAGTCCGGACACGTAGACGGCGGCGGCAACGCCGAGAAACGACGCGGCCGAGAAGTAGTCGCCACAGATGGCGCATGCGTTCGTGGCCACACCGACACGTTGCCCAGCCAGATAGAAGTCCAATGTGGATGCTGCTCGCGGACGGAGCACGGCTGCGATGCCGGCCACGATCACCAGCACGGCAACGAGTCCAAGAAGGCTCGCGGTGCTCACGACTGGTCGCGCTGCCCGTTATCGGGATCGTGACCGGGACCGGGACCGCCGAGCATGCGCCCCTCGACAGCGTTCGCCAGCGTGGCCGCGGCGATCGCGATGACGAAGAAGAACACGTACAGTCCGACCGCCGCCATCACGAAATTGGGACTCATGCCTCCGATAAGACGGCCCCGCGACCACCAGTCGAGTGCGAGCGTGAGGCCGGGCACCGCGAGCACTACGACAAGGAAAACCGTGAAGTAGCCGATGGCGACGCGCCGGAGGGTGCGGCAACTCGCGTCCACCTCGGCGGGGTGGTCGTACTCATCAGCGAAACCATAGGCGGGCTGGTGGCCGGCCTGATCCGGGCCGTAGCGCGACTCGTCGCGCCCAGCTGGACGACCGCGACCCACCCGGCCAGCCGCGGACCCCGATGCTCCGGCACGGCGTGCGAACACGGTCTGCACCTTACGCCCGGTGGATCGATCGGAGGAAGGTCGCTGCCCGCGTGGCGCGGTTGCTATGCGGCCCGGTGTAGCCGAAGCGCGGCGCGCAGCAGCAGGACGCCGCCACCGCCCACCATCACCAGGCCCATACCGGGGAGCAGCTGCCCCCAGCTCCCCGTTGTCGCGCTGAGGTAGCCGATCTGGCCCACCTGCCAGGCCACGAGCGCGGCGGCCGCGAGTCCGGGGACGACCGCGTGCATGAGGGCGAGGCGCCGGTACGGCAGCAGGGCGCCCGCGACACCGAGCATCCCCGCGGAAAGTGTCCACAGGCCCGGTCCCGCCATGCCGGACAGCGATCCCATGGGGGTCGACACCCACGGCAGCAATGAGCCAATGACGGCGAGCAGTCCACCGACGAGCATGCTCACGGTGCCGACGTGGCGTACCCCGCTCGAGTTGGCCCTGCCGGCTTTTCCTGCCCTGTCAGCGCCAGCCGGACCGCCTTTGCCGGCGGGAGCCCGACGTGCGGTGGATGTGGCTGAGGTCATGGCGGCTGAATCTACGGCCGCCACGGCACCGAACTCCAGACCCGCGCGGACCAGAGGCATGGATGGGTTGGCGAGCGGTGAGCCGGCCGTCGCGAGCGGCCCGCACGGCGGGTCCGGTACCGCTCAGCACCGGAACAAGGACCGCTGGCGATCCGGTATGTGCCGCTGGCGAGCCGGGACTTGCCCTGCCGACAGAGGTGGTGGGCACTCTGTGACGTCGCCGCACAGCCGGGTGCCGCGGCCTCTCGCGTACGCCCGCAAACGGGGCCGAGCTCGAAAGGAGCGCGGACGTGACCGAAGAATCTCCCGATACGCAACCGCAGTCCCACGAGCAGTGGAGACGAGATTACTGGCGCGGCAATCTGCGCCTGATGGTCGTGCTGTTGACCATCTGGTTCGTGGTGTCTTTCGGTTTCGGGATCCTGCTCGCGGAGCCGCTCAACGCGATTACCGTGTTCGGTTTCCCGCTCGGATTCTGGTTCGCCCAGCAGGGTTCGATCTACGTGTTCCTGGTGCTGATCCTCGTCTACGCCATCCGGATGGATCGGTTGGACGACAAGTTCGGGGTCAGTGAGCGCGACGAGAACGGGGACCGGCTATGAGCGAGATCCAGCTGTGGACCACGATCTTCATCGTCCTGACCTTCGCGCTCTACATCGTTATCGCGTGGCGCAGCAGGGTGAGCGAGACGGAAGGTTTCTACGTCGCGGGGCACGGCATCCCGACGGTCGCCAACGGCGCGGCAGTCGCCGCGGACTGGATGTCGGCTGCTTCGTTCATCTCGATGGCGGGCCTGGTGGCTTTCCTCGGCTCGGACGGCTCGATCTACCTCATGGGGTGGACCGGCGGGTTCGTACTGCTCGCCATGCTGATCGCGCCGTACCTGCGAAAATGGGGCAAGTTCACGGTTCCGGAGTTCGTGGGTGATCGTTACTCGGAGGCCGTGCGCACGATCGCCGCAGCGGCGGCGATCATCATCTCGTTCACCTACGTGGTCGGGCAGATGAACGGCGGCGGCATCGTGTTCAGCCGCTTCCTCGGCCTGGACATCACCGGCGGCGTCCTGGTGGCCGCGGCGGTCATCTTCATCTACTCGGTGCTCGGCGGGATGAAGGGCATTACCTGGACCCAGGTCGCCCAGTACACCGTGTTGATCATCGCCTACCTGATCCCCGCGGTGGCGGTGGCGCAGCTGATCACCGGTTTCCCGATCCCGCAACTGTCATTCGGGCAGATTCTCGGTGAGCTCAATTCGGTGGGCGCGCAGATGGGCCTGAACGAGTACACCCAGGCGTTCACCGAGCGCCCGATGGTGGACGTTTTCCTTGTGGCGCTCACCCTCATGATCGGTACGGCGGGGCTTCCGCACGTCATCATCCGCTTCTACACGACGAAGACCGTGCGTGGTGCCCGGTACTCCGCGTTCTGGGCACTGTTCTTCATCGCCTTGCTTTACACGACCGCACCGGCCGTCGGCGCGTTCACGAAGCTCAACCTGATGGAGGGCGTGCGCGGTAGGGCGGTCGATCAGTTGCCCGACTGGGTGCAGAACTGGGCGAATACCGGCCTGGTGGAAGTCGCCCCGGGAGTGGAGCGGATCGGTTCGATCTCCAACGACGCGGAAGCGGGCGCGGACCTGACCATCAACAACGACATTCTGGTGCTGGCCTCCCCGGAGATCGCGGGGCTGCCCGCACCGATCATCGGGCTGGTAGCCGCCGGCGGTATGGCTGCCGCACTGTCCACGGCAGCAGGACTGTTGCTGGTGATCTCCTCCTCGGTGTCGCACGACTTCTACTTCCGGCGTATCCGCAAGTCCGCCTCGGACCGCGAGCGGTTGCTCGTCGGCCGGATCGCGATGGGCGGTGCCGTGATCGTCGCCGTGATCGCCGGGATCAACCCGCCCGCGTTTGTCGCCCAGGTGGTGGCCTTCGCGTTCGGACTGGCCGCATCGAGCTTCTTCCCGGCCATCGTGCTCGGGATCTTCTGGAAGCGGTGTAACGCCATTGGTGCGGCATCCGGCATCGTCGCGGGGCTGGCGCTGACCATCACGTACATGCTGTACACGCTGGATGTGTTCGGTCTGCAGGAGCACGACCACATCCTTGACATCAGCCCCGAGGCGATCGGTGCGATCGGCGCGCTGGTCAACTTTGTCGTCGCGATCGTCGTGTCGAAGCTGACAGCGCCGCCCCCGGTGCACCTTTCCGAGATGGTGGAGAACCTGCGCTATCCCGGCAAGCGGGGACAAAAGCCGGCCGCGACCCCAGAAGGAGGCTGACCGCGGGGACACCGCCGGGGCCGCTCGACGGGGCACACCGAGGCACTCGTCATCGCGGCAAACCTAGGCGCTCACTACGAACGTGCGCGAGCCCACGCCGGCTCGCGCACGTTCGATCATCTGGGCCAGCGCGCCACAGCGGTCGAGCACTTGCCCGTATACTTGGCCTATGCGCAGCACTGCCGCCACCGTTGACGAGTATCTCGATACCGTGCCGGCTGACAGGCGGGCCGTGCTTGCACAGCTCCGCCAACTGTGCCTGGAGTACCTAACCGGTTATGACGAGGCCATGACCTACGGTATGCCTGGGTATTCGCGCAATGGCACGCTGGAAGTCGGTTTCAACAGTCAGAAGCATTACGTGTCGCTTTACATACTGAACAAGGATGTGCTGGACAAGCACCGCCAGCGGTTCACCGACGCAGGCAAAGGTTGCATCCGGTACAAGAAACCGGAAGACATCGACTTCAGCGTGGTTGTGCGGATTCTCAGGGACACGGTCACTTCCGACGCCACGATGTGCCCGTAGGCCGACGAACATTTGACCGAAGTTGTCGCCGTGCAACCTGCCCTGCGGGTGCGTGCACGGCCCAGCCGTTACGCAAATCGGATCCGGGTGGTTTGGCTCCACGCGATGAGTTCTGCTGTTCAAGTCGGTCTACCCTCAAAGACCGACTTGGAAGGATGAGCCAACGGTGACTAGCAAGAACAGCGTGCAGGTCCGCATGTACTCCTTCGACTGCCGCGATGCGGCGGCCTTGGCGGGTTTCTGGTCGGGGGTGCTCATGCGCCCCGTCGATGACGGTGCGACGCAAGCCTTCGCGACGGTTGGCTTCGATGGGGACGGCCCGACCTGGATGTTTCACCAGCCCAAAGGCGAACTCCCGGCCGGGCGGAACCGCCTGATGCTCGACCTTGGCGGTGAGGCCGACTGGTCTGAGCAAGCGGATCGCGTCGAGGCGCTCGGCGCGGAACGAATCAGCGACAACGAACAGGGCGGCACCAGGTGGGTGGAGTTTCGCGATCCGGAGGGCAACACGTTCCGGATCTTTGCCCCGCGGCCCGAGTAGCCGCCCGAGGGTGCCGCGTTGCGGGGATGTTGGACTTGAGGTGGCGTGGACGGCGCGGACCTCGCCGCCAGCTCAACCGCGACGTGGTGACGACGGTAGTGCGCCCGTACGGCTCGGCGCCGGGGGAGCGGCCTGAGCAAGGCTGAGGTAGCTGTCGTATTCACCTCCCGAGAAAATGGTCCAGTTCCCCTCGTTGCGAAGGTCCTCGTGTCTGATCACCGGCGAGGCCGGATCCACGGAACGAGACACGAAGTCCCGGCCCAGGACCGTGACGGTCAGCCGTTCGCCGGCGTGGAACACGGTCCCCGACGGCCACAGTTCGATGTCCAGCGGCACCGGCTTGCCCGCGACGATTGATTCCTCCCGCTCGTGCATGTGCACCGGGCGCAGTTCCGTCGACGCTTGCTCGTCGAGCGCCCGGTGGCTGGCGCGCAGCCAGCCCAGTGCGACCGGCCCGTCGTCGAATAAAGCGTTGAACGGGAAGCCCACCTCGGTGCCGGCGCGGTCGAACTTCCGCACGGCCACGAACACGTCCGCATCGGTGCCGTGCTCTACTGCCAGCCACAGCCGCAGCCTCATCGGGCCGACGACCGTGGTGTCCTCGGAGAAGGTGAACGCGGCGTCGAACTGTTCCGTGCGCGGGTCGAAGGTCCTGCCGGACCGCTCCTCGGGTGATGCCACGGCAAGGCAGTCGCGTCCGACACCGAGATACAGACGGGTGGCCCAGGTCAGCGGCACCGGCCACGGCAGATCGCCTCGCACGTGGGAGATGCCGGGCCGGTCACGGATCTCCATCCGCACCCGCGGCCACGACTGGAGCCCGCTGTCCTGGTCCAGCAGGAAGTGATCGAAGAACGCCCGCTGCCGTGCCACGCTCTCCGGAAGGTAGAAGTAGCGCCACTTCTTCTGCCCGTGTACTTCCAGCCACTTCTGCTCCGACGACATCAGCTCGAAGGCGTCCAGGGTGCCCCGGGAGTGCAGACCGTGATCGCTCCAGCTGGCCACCACGTAGGCCGGAACCGTGATGCGGCTCAGCTCCCCGTACTTGTGCCGGTAGTAGTCATGCATCAACGGGTGGGCCTTGATGTTGGCGTAGGTGTCCTCGGTGCGGTACAGCGAGTAGCTGACGTTGCGGGAGGCGCGCGGGAGAAAGCCCGTTTCCGGGATCCCCCCGTGGTAGGCGAATTCCCGGTACCAGTCGGCGAAGCACTCCCACGGGCTGATGGCCTTCAGCGACGGCGGATTCGTGCTCGCGGCGATGTACTGGATGCCGGCCAGATAGGAGACGCCGAGCATGCCAACCCGGCCGTTGCACCAGTCCGCCGCGCCGAGCCATTCGATCGTGTCGTAGACGTCCTCGGCCTCCTGCGGTCCATTGTGGAAGAACGTGCCTTCGGACAGCCACAGTCCTCGCGGGTCCGCGTAGGCGACCGCGTAGCCGTGGCCGCACCAGTAGACCGGGTCGGGCGCTTCGAACCCGGTCAGCTCGGAAATCCAGCCCTCCTCGACTTCCGCGGCGGGCCAGAGCCGGCTGGACTGGTGGTGCTTTCCGTACGGTCCCCACGCCAGCAGCACCGGCAGCTTCGTGGCCGCCTGTCGTGGCCGGTAGATATCCAGATAGATCGCGGTGCCGTCCCGTAACCGTACGGGGGCGTTGCGCTCCACGCTGAGCCCGTGGGATTCGAACCGCACCTGGCCGATCGGGGGCAGCGGCGGCTTCCCGGCCGCCGTGGTGGGATCGACGCCTTCGCGGGTGATGATGTCATATCCGGGGCGTGGCATGTCAGATCGCGATGGGTTCGCCGGTGACCGGGTGCGGGTAGTGGAACGGGAGCGTGTCGGTCTCGGGCCAGGTATGGAACTCGGGATCGTACTCGTCCGGTCCGACCGGGTTCTCGGGAAACAGTCTCGTATCCATACCGGCATGCCGCTCCTGGTCCTTCCAGCCCTTCACGAAATCGGCCAGCCACGCCACCTGGTAGCGAACCTTGAGGAAACGCCAGATCCCGTCGATCTTGATGTACTCGTTCTCGTACACCCCGGCTTCCCACCACTGCTGCAACGGCCAGTTCGGCTTGGGGTCCACCGAGTTGTGGACCGCGCCCTGCTGGAAGTTGCGGAAGCGACCCTTCGCTCGCTGACCGTCGGGTGCGATCGTGACGACGCCTTGTAGTTGAATGTGATCGACGAACTGACCGGGTACCGGGCCGTTGCCCCCGTTGGCGAACTTGGGCCGCAGGCGGCAGTCGAGCAGGCGCGTGACACCCGCGATGCCCTTGTACTTGCCGCCCAGGAAGCGCATCTCGGTCTCGGGGTGATCGGCGAAGAGCTGGATGATCTCGGTGAGGTAGTACTTGTCCAGCAGGTACCCGTACTTGAACTGGAGCGACTGGACTTTTTCCTTGTCCTCCAGTACCTCCAGCCGGTTCGCCAACGTACTCAAGGTCGTGGTCTCGTGCTTGGTCGTGTCCATGTTTTCCTTTCCCTGTTGGCTCACGCTGCCCGTCAGCGGACGACGACGATGTCCGGCAAGGGCACGAAGAGATCGATGTTCTCGCCGACGTTCGTCGTGGTGGAATCGGAATACCGCGCCACGGGCACGTCGACCGTGACGTGCTCGCCTTCCGCGATCTCGACGAGGAAGCGCAGCGCTTCCCCCGCGTACATCGCCTCGACCACTCGCCCGCGGACACTGACGCCGGCTCGCGGTTCACCGGGACGAGCACGCTTCACCAGACGCGCTCGGAAAGCGACCGCGCATCCGGGTTCCAGCCCCTCGGTCGCTTCCTGGACCGGCACCCGGAGCCCGCCCGCACAGATCGCGACCGGGCCGGATTCGGTCGACTCAACCGCGAGGCAGTCGAAGAGGTTCTCGAAACCCACGAAGTCGGCCACGAACCGGTTGGCGGGACGGTCGTAGACCTCCCGCGGCAGTCCGATCTGCTCGATACGGCCACCATTCATGATCACGATCTGGTCGGAGATCGCCAGTGCTTCGTGCTGATCGTGGGTGACATAGATCGCGGTGTGCCGGAACTTGTCATGCAGCCGACGGATTTCGGATCGCATCGACATGCGGAGCCTGGCGTCGAGGTTCGACAGCGGCTCGTCGAACAGCATCACGTCTCCCGCGGAGACCAGGCCGCGCGCCAACGCCGCCCGCTGTTGCTGGCCACCGGAGAGCTCGTGCGCGTAACGATCGCCGTACGCCTCCATGCCCACGGCCTTCAACGCGTCCGTGACCTGCTGTTTGATCTGTTCGCGCGGCATCCTCCGGCGCTTGAGCGGGTAGGCGACATTGCTCGCCGTCGTCATGTGCGGCCACAGCGCATAGCTTTGAAAGACCATCCCCACCTTGCGTTTGTGCGGCGGCACGACCTTCTTCGCTGCGACGTCCACGACCGTGGTGTCACCGATCTGGATGCTGCCGGCCGTCGGAGTCTCCAGACCGGCGACACAACGCAGCGTCGTCGTCTTCCCGCAGCCGCTCGGGCCAAGAAGAGTAATCAGGCCGCCGTCGACTATGGTCAAGTCGAGTTGGTGTATCGCGGTGGTGGAGCCAAACGCCTTCTCGAGTCCATTGAGGACGATTCCGCCCATTTCTCGTCACTTCCTTCCCTGTCGCGCGAGGACGATGAGTTACGATCCGCGGCGGAAGATCCGCGTCAAGATGGCCACGACACGGTCGTTCTGCGCCGTGATCTCCGCCTCCGGGGGGAGGTCCGCGAGCTTCGCGTCGGTGAAGGTGGGCCAGTTGTGCGGCGAGCGGGCGTTGCCGCTGATCGGCAGATTGCCGATGTCGGCGATCGCTTGCTGGCCGAGATCGATGTAAAGGTAGTTCAGGAACAGCTTGGCCGTCTGCGGATGCGGTGCGCCGTCGAGAAGCATCCACTTGTCGGCGAGCCCGATGTTGTCCTTGTCCATCAACAAGAACTTGACCGGCGCACCCTGGCCGGCGCTCCGCTCGAGGTCGGCGCCTGCCGCGGCCAACAGGATCGGGTACTCGCCCCGCACGAGCGACTGGACCGCGGTGGCGTAGTCGCCTTTGAGCGTCGAGTTGTGCGCGATACCAGCCAGCCACGCCTCGTCAACGGTGTTCGACAGCAGCAGCCGGGTCAGGATGCCCTGCCCGCCGCCGGGCACCGTGGGGTCGTGGAGCAGGACCTTGCCGGCCCACTTGCCGTCGGCGAAGTCCTGCCAGTTCCGGGGAACCTCGGCGGGATTGATGAGCTCGGTGTTGACGCCGATGCCGAAGAGGGCGAATAACGGGGTGCTGTACCGGAACTGCCTGTCGTGCAAACCGTCCCGCACCTTCCCGTCGATCCCTTTGACGTCACGGAAGGTCGGCGGCTCGTACGGCTGGGCGAAGCCCGCGTTGACGTAGCGGAGGGCGTTGGGGCTTTGCAGGATGTCGGCGACGTGGTTGCCGGAGGCGCGGTCCGCCTGAAGACTGGCCATCTGCTGAGCGCCCGTCTGCTGGTGGGTCTCGATCTTGATGCCGGGGAAGTTCTTCTCGAACTTCTCGTAGACCGGCGCCAGGACCTCGTGATTGGTTCCGTAGAACACGAGCTCGCCACCCTCGTCGAGGGCGGCTCGGTAGAGCTTCTTCAGGTCGGCGAACGTCGCGTCAGTGACGCCGAGGGCGGCGCGGTCGAGCTGGCCACCCCCGGCCGGCCGGTCCGAACCGCACGCGGCGAGTGCGGCGGCCGCGACCACGGCACAGCCGAGTCTGGACAGCAGCGATGCCCGTTTACCGTGTGTTCTCATCGTTGAGATTCCCTTCTTGGCCGCGTACCTGCGGTCGACCCAGGTAGGTCGCACGCTTACGCTGCAGGAGAACCCGGACGATGACCGCTAACGCGGTCACCAGCAGGATCTCGATCATGAGCAGCACGAAGATCGCGGCGGCGAGCTCCACCCGCCCCGCGGTGTAGGCCTTGTAGACGTGCACGGACAGCAGGCCGCCGGTCGTCGAGGAAAGCAGCAACGGGATGGCCAGCGTCCCGGAAAGCACCACAAAGGACAGCAGCCATCCGTTGATCAGGCTCGGGGACATGATGCGCGCCGTGATTCCGGTGAGCGCGGTGAACTTGTTCGCCCCGGAAGCCCAGGATGCCTCCTCCAATGACATCGGCACTTGGGCGATCGCACCTTCCACGGCCCTTCCCGCGAGTGGGATGACGCTGATCACCATCGCGAACACCAGGCTGAACGGGGTGCCGACCAGACCGCGCAACGGTGGCAGGAGCAGGAAGAACCACAGCACGCCGAGCCCGAGCACGATGCCGGGCAGCGCGGCGGGCAACCACTGGGCGGTCCCGATGAGCGTCCTGGGCACTCCTCTCCTGAGCTTTGCCGCCCAGAGCATCACGAAGGATACGAGCACGGCGATCGCCGCGCCGACCGCGGCAACTATCGCGGTGAGGCCGAAGGCGTACATGATCTTTTCGTTTTCGAGCACCTCGGCGAAGTTGTCGAAGGAGAAACCCGAAGAGGCCCCCATAAACGGTGCTAGGGAACCGACTACGAGCTGCGTGACCGGCAGTACCGCGGCGAACAGCGCATAGAGCACGATCGCGAGTGCGGCTGGCCAGCGCCACCGGCCGAGGTCCCACGTACCGTGGTTGTCGCCTTTGCCGCTGACCGTCACGAACGAGCGGCGGCCCATCATCCGGTACTGCAGGTAGACCAGCAGCAGCATGATGGTGATCAGGATCAGCGACAAGGCGCTGGCTCGGGCGTACTCGGGACCGGCGCCGCTGTTGAGGTAATTGAACACTTCCGTCGGCAGCACGTAGATACCTGCCGGAATGCCCAGGATCGCGGGAATGTCGAACGACTCGAGGAAGACGATCAGCGACAGGATCGTCACGCCGCCGATCGCCGGGAACAGCACCGGAAGTTGCACCGTGAAGAATGCGCGCACCGGGCTCGCCCCGGACAACCGGGCCGCTTCTTCGAGGGAACGATCCATTGCCATGAACGCGCCCAGCAGCAGGAAGTACTGGAAGCCGACCGAACGCAGCGCGGAGACGGCGACGAGCCCCCACCAGGACTCGGCGTTCACCGGCCCCGAGTCGAACGCCCAGAAGACGGTGATGAACTCGTTCAACAGCCCGGATGTCTGGTTGCCCAGCAGACCCCAGGAGATCCCGTAGAAGAGTGGGGGCATCGCGACGACGAAGGCCATCATCGCTGGAATGAGCCCGCGCAGCGGGCTGTTGGTGCGGGTCGACAAGGTGACGAAGAAGATCGCGATGACCATCGAAATGAGCACGGTGACGACCGCGATGGACGCGGTCTCCCACGAGGCGCGGTAGGTGGCGGGATTCGTGAAGACCTCGGCCATCGCGTCGAGCGTCCATCGCCCGCCGGTGAACGGTGTCGTGCGGAACGCGCCGACGACGATCATGATCACCGGGCTCACGAACAGCAGGACCCCGCAGATCGCGACGGGCCACTGGATCTTCCCGAAGGGATCCAGCGAGCGCTTCCGGCGTGAGCTCGTCGCCGAGATCGCACCCGGCGCGACGAACGAATCGACCTGCTGGGCGTTCATCAGTGGTTTCCTCCCGGAAGCGAGCTCACCGATACCTGATCAGGCCGCGCGCGCACCAGCCGAGCAGCGCGATGACCAGGAAGCCGAACAGCAGGATCAACGCCGCGGCTGCCGCGAGCGGCGCTTTCCCCTCCGTGTACCGGCTGTAGATCTCCACAGCCAGGTAGTTGCTTCCGGGGGCCGAGAGCAGCAAGGGGGTCGAGAGAATCCCGCAGATCACAACGAAACACAGCACCCAGCCGCTGATGAGACTCGGCAGCATCAGCTTCGCGACGACGTCCCAGATCGCCCGGCCCTTGCCGGCACCCGACACCCAGGCGGCCTCCTCGAGAGAGCGGGGAATCTGGGCCATGGCGGCGCCGGTCGCGCGGCCGGCTATCGGGATCGTGGCGACGAACAGCGCGAACACCATGATCACCGGCGTGCCGTAGAAGACGGTCAGAAAGCCGACGCCGAGGAACAACCAGAGGACGCCGAGGGCCAGGATGAGGCCCGGCATGGCCAGGCCCAGCCACTGACTGAACTCGATGAACCGGGCGAGCTTGCCGGCCTTGAACCGGGCCGACCAGGCGAAGGCCGTCGCCGCCAGCACGGCCAGCAGGCCACCGACGACCGCGACCACCGTGGTGTTGGCGTACGCGCTCAGCATCCGCGGATCGGTGAGGACTTCGGTGTAGTTGTCGAGCGAGAATCCCGCTGTCGCGCCTAGAAAGGGCGACAGCGAAACGAGCACCAACTGAAACAGCGGCAAGGCGATCGCCAGCAGCGCGAACAGCAGGATCAACCCGGTGAACAGCCACTTGGCCTTGCCGGCGTCGACCCGCACGGCGCGGGCCTCCTTGCCGCCGACGGTGACGAAGGACCGGCGGCCAAGGACCCGGATCTGAACCAGTACCAATACCAGCAGTACCACCATCAGCAGTACCGATATCGAGCTGGCGTGTGCGAACTGCGGCCCCGTGGAGTTCGACAAATACGCGTAGATCTCCGTTGGGATGACGAAGATCCCGGCCGGCACGCCCAATACCTGCGGCGCGTCGAACGCCTCGAGGAACAGCACGAAACCGAGGATCATCACGCCGGTGATCGCCGGTGCCAGCACGGGGACCTCGATCTGGAAGAAGGTCCGCAGCGGCCCCGCACCGCTGGTCCGCGCGGCCTCGTGGAGCGAGCGGTCCATGGCGAGAAACGGTCCCAGCAGCAGGAAGAACTGCAGTGCCACCAGCCGCAGCGACGAGACCAGCACGATGCCCCACCACGACTCGGTGTTCACGACCCGCGCACCATCGCCGAAGACCCCGACGAGCAGCGTGTTGACCAGCCCGACGTGCTGGTTGCCAAGCAGACCCCACGAAATGGCGAAGAACAGCCCGGGGGTGGCGATCACCGCGAACATGACGACCGGGATGGCACCGCGGAGCGGAGCGTCCGTTTTGGCGTAGATCGCCGCGAAGATCACAGCCAGGACGGTCGAGATGACGACCACCGCCAGGCCCATCGTGACCGTCTGAAGCACGACCTGACGGGTTTGTGCCGAGGTGATGACCTCACCGGCCATCCTCGTGGACCATTCGTCGCCTCCGAAGGCGGAGACCTTGAAGGCACCGAGGACCACCATCAGCGCCGGTGCCACGAAGCAGACTGCGCACACCACGGCCACGGACCACTGCGGGTTACGCAGCGCGTTCTTGACGCCGCTTACCATGGCTACTCCCGCTGGGCCACCGGCACGGCGCCGGGCCGGGGGTCTGGCGCCGGTGAGCGCGCGGGCGGTGCTATCTCCGCTCTGCCGCCGCATATCCGCCGCCTATCACCTGATCCTCGGGCATCGCGGCCAGCTCCTCGTCGGAGTCCGGGCGGATGACCCGGAACCACAGCGACTTGATCTTCCACGTGCCGTCCACGCGGGCGTACTCGCATCTGTACTGGCCCTCGGACCACGGCCCCCAGACGCGCATCATGCCGAACGCGGTGCGGAACTCGCATTGCAGGCGAACCCAGGTCCATTCCC
This sequence comes from Pseudonocardiaceae bacterium, assembly GCA_009379845.1. Lineage (GTDB taxonomy): Bacteria > Actinomycetota > Actinomycetes > Mycobacteriales > Pseudonocardiaceae > Tamaricihabitans. The sequence goes on from WHSZ01000017.1 coordinate 26,051, forward strand.
CGTAGGCCTCGTCGCCGTTGACCGTGATGGACGGTGAGGACAGGATGTACCCGTCGCGGCTCGTGACGACGTGCTCCAGTTCCGACCGGAACATTTCCTTGATGGCCTCGCGTCCCACGTGGACTCCGTGCATGCGGATATCGCAGACCGCGTCTTCGGTGTATTCCTCAGCGACCGCCATCCAGTCGCGTGCCGCCAGACTGCGGACGTACCGGTGCTGCAGGTCCGTGATCTCCTGGACCGACCGCAACTCGTCCACTTGGCGTTCGAGCTCCTTCAGTCTGTCCAGAATGGACTCGTCAGCCATGGATGTCCTCCCGTCTCCAGGCCGATGCCCGGCGGCACCGAAGCCCTGCCCGGATCAACCCGCGGTGACGCGCTTGAATATCGGGCCGAACTCGTCCATCTTTTTCCGGAGCAACGCCTGCGCGGGCAGCGGCACGAAGTTCGCTTGCGCCAGTGACGGCCATCCGTGCGGCGAGCTCAGGGATTTGTCCTGGTTCGTGGGGAAGTTGCCCGACTCCAGCGCCATGCGCTGAGCGTCCACCGTGTGCAGGTAGTTCAGCAGGACCTTGGCCGCGTCGGAGGACGGGGCGCCGGCGGCGAGCATCCACTTCTCCGTGGCGATGACGTTGTTCTCGGGGAAGAAATGCGCGGACACCGGTGCGCCGTCGCGTTGCGCGTGCACGATGGAAGTTGTGGCGGACAACGGCTGGAAGGGAAACTCGCCGGAGCTGACGGACTGCAGGGCTAGCTGGTCCTGCGCGACGATCTTGGTGTTCTTCCCGACCGCTTCGAGCCATCGGTGGTCGACGACTCCCGCGTTCAGCAGGACGGTCAGCACCGTCATCGTCCCTCCCGGAACCGACGGATCCATGAAGGTGAGCTTTCCCGACCATTCCGGTCCGGCCAGCGCGTCCCAGGACTTCGGCAGTTCGGCCTCCGTCATCCGCTTCGTGTTGTAGGAGGTGCAGAACATCAGTGACCACGGCGAGTAGTACGTGTGGTCGGGGGCGGCGAGCTGGTCCTTGCTGATCCGTCCGTTCGCCCATTCCGGCATGGTGAACGTGACCACCCGGTAGGGCTGGGCGAAACCCTGCTGGGCGTAGCGGTCGGCGTTGGGATTGGAGATCACGTCGGCCACCCGGCGCCCGGACGTCCGTTCCGATTCCAAGGCCGTTTGCAGCTCCGCTCCGGCATACGTCTCCGGGCTGATCGTCAGACCGGGAAATCGCTTTTCGAAGTCTTTGTAGATGGCGGTGTATTCGTCGTGATGCCCGGCATAGAGGGAGATGTCGGTCTCCCCGGACTTGATCGCCGCCTCGTGCATCCGCTCCAGTTCTCGTTCCTGCTCGGCGGTGAGCTTCAGCCGGGCCAGATCCAGTTCTCCGCCGCTGACGGCGCCGGCGCAACTCGCCAGGAGCACTGACACGACCGCGGCGATGACAAGACAGGCAGCACGACGACCGTGAGATGAGTGGTTCTGTGTCATACGGCGACTCCATTGTCCTCCGCGGGTCCGTCTCGGGACCCGCGGGCAGCACACCGCACCCGCTGCTGGCCACGTGCGCTGCCGGCGTTGCGTCGACCCGACGCCAGTAAGCCACACGGTGCGAATGTAGTCAATAGATATACATAGTTTGGTCGAACGATCATCGCAATTGACCCGCTCTGAGGAGTGGGAGACGGCGTGCGCTTGTTCCCCGTTGCGAGCTTGCGGACAGTTGACCGCGCACCGGTTCGACTGTCCGTATCCGAGCTATATTCCCAAATTACAAGTTCGCGAGCTCGCTGCCGTCCAGTACGACCGCGCTGGACGGGCACGATGACTGCCTCGCGGGACACGATTAGCCGCGCGTAGATTATGTTCTATAATTAATCAAGCTCAATACATATTGTCGAGCAGATGGCCGGGGACGGCGTCCAGGACTCCGCCCGTCGTGTGCGTCGAGGTGCCCTCGGGCACACTTGCCATCGAGTGGGGCACGGCAGAACGGGCTCGAACGCGAAGGAGATCAGGTGGGGCTGGACACGTTCTGCGCGTTGAAAACCGTACCCGTAGCCGAACAGTCGGAGGGCGTGCAGTGAGTTCCGTCAACGAAGCAGCAGTCGATCCGGCGGCTCTCTCCGACCAGGACGAGGAGATGGACATCCTGCCGCCGCCCGGCTCGGTGCACGACCGGTTCCTCCACTTCGTCGACGCGGCTCTGCACAAGGCAGGCGCCATCGCCGGCGACACCGATCCCATGGTCATCAAGTTGAGCCTGTTGCTACGCAAGGTCGCACAACTGATGAGCGACGACGCGCACTGGACGGTGCACCGGCCGGCCGGCTGGACCCAAGCCAGCTACCGGATCTGCTTCGCGCTGTGGGTCTCCGGCCCCCTGCCTCCAAACAAGGTCGCCCAATCCACGAACATGAGCCGCGCCAGCATCTCGGCGGGAATGAAGAAGATCTTCGAAGCCGGGCTGATCACCAAAGAACCTTCCAAAGACGATCTTCGTTCCACGGTCCTGAAACTGACCGACAAAGGCAAGCACGCGGTCGAAAGCACGTACTTGGCGCACCTCGGGCTGGAGAGCAACTGGTTCGGCCCGCTGACCGATGTCGAGCGGCGCCTGCTTTTCATGCTCTTGGAGAAGATGTTGTCCGGCGAGGAAGCAGCGATAGCCGACGGCTGGCGGTAGTTCAGCACTCCGCGTGCCCGGGCAGCCGCACAGGACGGACGTGGGTCGCCGTTGGTGTTCAGTCGATCTCGCGGCAAGTGCATGGCGATCGGACGCGAGTCGAGTTGGTCCGGTCTGTCAGCTTGTCCGCCTTGGCTTGGATGAGTTGGCGGACGAGCAGGGCGGATCGAGAAGGCTGGCTGTCCTGACGCTGGGTCAGGCACAGGGTGACCGGACGCGCGTCGCCCAAGGGGAGCCAGACAAGATCGGCGATGTCGGCGAAGGTGCCGAACCGGGCGAGGATGCCCAGCCCGGCACCCTGGCCGACCATCACCTTGACGGTGCGCGCCGACATGGCCTGGACGACGACATCGGGATTGGCCACGTGCCGGTGCAACATCTCCCACATCACGGTGCCGGTTCGCATGGTGACGATGGGCCACGTCTCGAGGTCGCGCCAATGGACGTGGTCGCGCCCGGCAAGCGGGTGGTCCGTACGCGCGCAGACCCCGACTGGGGCCGAGACGAGCGGTATCCGGTGCAGGCCCGTGGCGGCCGGACTCGTCGGCATGGTGATCACTCCGAAGTCCAGTTCACCGTCGCGTACGGCCGCCTCGATATCGGCCGATGCCCCCTCGTGGACGGTGAACCGCAGACCGGGATGGTGCTCGCGGAGATGACCGATTACCGGTGCGGTGATCGCCTCCGCGGTCACCGAGACGCCACCGATCTGAACCCGGCCCCGGTACGCACCGCTCGATTCCATAGCCGATTCGCGCACCGCCTGCTCGGCCGCGACCAGCCGACCCAGCGGCTCGACCAGTGCTTCACCGGCCGGTGTCGGCCGCACGCCATGCCGGCTGCGGGTAAGCAGGACGACGTCAAGCTCCTCCTCGAGCAGCGCGATCTGCTGGCCGACGGTGGGCTGGCTGGCCCCGCATCGGGCGGCTGCCGACCGCAACGAGCCGGTCTCGACCGCAGCCAGGAAGTACCTGGCTCTCTCCACTCGCATCGCCCCACCTTAAAGGCAAAACCTTTCACCGGTGAGCTGGAATCCAGTCTTCCCAGCGGATTCGACCGCACGGCATCGTGACGACAGTCTGGCCCCGGTGAAAGGAAAACGTAGTGTCCGACGGCCCGCTCAGCGGAGTGCGCGTGCTCGATCTGTCGACAATCTTGGCCGGCCCACTGGCGTCCTCGCTGCTCGCCGAGTTCGGCGCCGACGTGATCAAGGTCGAGCATCCTGCCGGGGGTGATCCTGCGCGGTTCTACCCGCCGCTGACGGACGGGGTGTCGGCTGCCTGGTCGATGCTCGGCCGGGCCAAGCGCAGCGTCACGATCGACCTCCACCACCCCCGAGCGGCCGGGCTGGTCGGCCGGCTGGCCACGGGCGCGGACATCGTGGTGACCAACTTCCGCCCGGCGACGCTACGCCGTTTCGGTGTCGACTTCGATGACCTCCGGGCGTACCGGCCAGACCTCGTGATGGTTCATGTCAGCGCGTTCGGCCGCACCGGCCCCTACGCCGACCGCCCCGGCTTCGCCCGCGTGGCAGAGGCCTTCGCCGGCCTGACTTACCGCACGGGCGACCCCGAACAGCCACCGGTCTTCGCCGGCTACCCGGTAGCCGATGGGGTCACCGGCTTCTACGCCGCGTTCGCGGCTCTCCTCGCGTTGCGTCAGCGGGACCGCACCGGCGAGGCCCAGCTGGCTGACATCCCCCTCTACGAGCCGTTGCTGCGGATGATGGAGGACTTCGTCGTCGAGTACGGCGCCACAGGCGAAAACCGGGAGCGTCAAGGCAACCAGAACCCGCACATCAGCCCGAACGACTTGTACCGCACCCGGGACGGCCGCTGGCTGGCGGTACCCGCATCGACCGAGCAGATGTGGCGGCGGTTGGTCAAGGTCATGGACGCGCCGGACCTCGCCGTGCACGACTCCATGACCGCAAGGCTGGAACACCGCACGGAGATCGAGGCGCGCGTCGCCGCCTTCGTCGGCGCTCATGATCTGGACCCGCTGATGTCGATGCTGCACGCAGCCGGGGTGGCCGCCGGGCCGGTGAACTCGGCCGCGGACATCTGCGCCGACCCGCATATCCGCGGTCGCGGCTCGGTAGTGGAAGTACCGGACGCCGGCAGCGGGCAGACCCGTCTCATGCAGGCTCCGGCGGGCCGCTTCTCCGGCTTCGACGGCACGATCGGCGACAGCGCCCCGGGCGTCGGTGAGCACACCACCGAAGTACTGCGAGACCTCATCGGGCTAGCCGAACCGGAGATCGACGAGCTGCGCCACCAAGGAGTCGTCTGACGAGAAAGGGCTGTGCTCATGACTATGGCAGTCGTGTCGATCATCGTCCTGGTCGCACTCTTCGCCGCGACCCTGATACCCGGATTCGACCTTGGGCTGGCCGCGCTAGCCGCGGCATTCTTCCTCGGTCTCGCCGCGGGTGTGCCGGCGGACGAGGTAACCGGGTTCTTCCCTGCCGACTTCTTCGTGCTCATCGTCGGCGTGACCGCCCTGTTCGGCGCGGCCTACCTCAACGGCACCCTCGACTGGCTGCTCGACCTGTTGCTACGGCTGGTCGGCGGCCGCCTGGTGCTCGTCGCGCTGGTCCCGTTCGTCGTCGGCGCGGCGCTAACCGCCCTCGGCACACTGCCCGCGGCCGCGACCGCGATCGTCGCCCCGATCGCCCTCGGCCTCGCCGCGCGATACCGGATCTCACCACTGGTGGCCGCCGTCCTCGGCATCACCGGAATCATCAGCGGGTTGCTCTCGCCGCTTGCCGTCTACGGCGTTACCGCCCGGGAACTGAGCACCAAGCTCGGCATTGGCCTGCCCGGTTCGGCATCGGTCGCCTTCCTGCTCGGTGGGTTGCTCACCGGGCTGGTCGTCTCGGCCGCGTGCCTGTTCATCGGCACGCGGATTGGTGCCGTTCCACGTGGCCGGGTCAGCACCCCGGACGGCAATGCGGGACCGGACGGCAGTGCGGGACCGGACGGCAATGCCGGACCAGACGGCGGCCTGCCGGCTTCACCGGTGGCGCCGGACATCTCCGGCGCCACCGGAAGTGCTCAGACAAAGACCGCACTCACCGCGGCACCGGTGGCAACGCCTAGAGCCCGCACCCTCACGGTCGTCTGCCTGCTCGCCGTGGTCGTCCTTTCGGTCGGCTTCGAGATGAACGTCGGCTACCTCGGCCTGACCGCGGCTTTGATCCTGCAACTGACGCTCCGGCTCCAGCCAGGCGCGATCGTGTCACGGATCCCGTGGGGCGTCGTCCTGCTGATCGGCGGCCTGCTGACCTATGTCGGCCTGATGCAGCATCTGGGCGCATTCGAGCGAATCAGCGACCTGCTCCAGGTCCATGGATCGCCGGCACTGAGCCTGCTGGTGCTGTGCTACCTCGCCGGTATCACTTCTTTCGCGGCCAGCTCTATCGCGGTCTTCGTGACCGTCATGCCACTGCTGCCACCGCTGGTAGCCGACGGTGTCTCCCCGGTCGGTGGCGTACTCGCGCTCGCCCTCGCCTCCGTACTGGTCGACATCAACCCGCTGGGCATCACCGGAGGTCTGATCCTCGGCGCCGCCGAACCGTCAGCGCGACCCCGCTTGTTCCGCCAGCTGCTCACCTACGGAATAGCCTCGATCGTCGTGGCGCCCTTCCTCACCTGGCTCGCCTTCGGCTGGTGGTAAGCGCACCGCCGGTAGGGTTGACGTGCGACCAGAACAGCGGGCTCAGCCCGCGTCGGCCCTCCACGCGGCGCGCTTCGAGGCCACGCTGTCCTCGGTAGCCGCGGTACGGAGTGCGTCGCCGAGAGCGGCGGCGGCGGCGTTGTGGATGTGCTGGCGCCACAGGGCACTCGCATTGTCGGCGTCGCGTTCCATGATCTTCGCGACGACTTGCTTGATTTCCTCGATGCTCTCGCGCGGCCTACCGTGGTGCGAGAGCGAGCGGGCGCGGAGTTGGGCGAGCCGGCCGTGCAGCAACAGTGCCTGGTTGTGCAGAACGTCGTTGCCGGCGCCCGAGTAGAGCACATCGTAGAACTCGTTCTTCATCTCGAGCATCTTGGAGACGTCGCCCGCTTCGTGCGCCGCTTCGACCTTTGCTGTCGCCTCGGTCAGCTTCGCCGAGTCCTCGTTGGTGGCGTGTTCGACGAACAGACGTACGGCGAAGCACTCCAGGGCCTCCCGTACCTCGTAGATGGCACGTGCTTCCTGGTCCGTAAGCCGCGCCACGGTCGGGCCTTTGTGCGGGGGGATAACCAGGAACCCTTCCGCTTCGAGTTGCCGGCACGCCTCGCGGATCGTGTTCCGCGAGACGTCGAGCTGCTCGCAAAGCTCTCGTTCTACCAGCCGCTGGCCAGGGGCGAGAGCGCCGCTGATGATCTCGGCCCTGATGGCTTCCACAGCCTGGGCACGCACTGGAGCGACGACTCGGGTGACCTTCACCGGACCAGCTTAGCAACCTAATGGCCTATTGTCCCATTGTTGGTCACCCTATTGACCGATTGTGGGACAAAGTTCTACAGTCCGATCCGACTGCTGGTCGGTACGGGAGGGCAGGTATGTCGCAGACACAGTCCAGGACCGCCGGTCGGGGAGGGGACGTGCGGCAGTACGGCCTGTTCATCGACAACGAGGTGGTCGAGCCGACCGCCGGCGAGTTCCTCGACGTCGTGAACCCGGCCAGTGGCCAGGTATGGGCGCGCGTGCCCAACGCTTCCGCCGAGGACGTGGGCCGTGCTGTCGAATCCGCGCGGCGGGCCTTCGAGAGCGGGTCATGGCCCGCGTCGCGCGCGGCGGACCGTGCGAAGCTGCTGATCCGGTTCGGGCAGCTGGTCGAGGAGCACGCCGAGGAGCTCGCCAAATTGCAGGTCGACGAGAACGGCAAACTCGTCAGGGAGATGCTCGGCCAGACCAGGCTGCTTGCCGAGTACTTCAACTACTACGCGGGCCTGGCGCAGCTGCCGACCGGGACGACGAACCCGCTGCACGTCAAGGACATGGTGAACTACACGGTGCGCGAGCCGCTGGGCGTGGTCGCCGCTATCACCCCGTGGAACTCCCCGTTGCTGCTGCTGGCTTGGAAGCTCGGCCCGGCGCTGGCCGCGGGCAACACGGTCGTCGCCAAGCCGTCCGAGGTCACCCCGGTCTCGGTGTTCAGGTTCGCCGAGCTCGCCGCCGAGGCGGGACTGCCCCCCGGCGTGTTCAACGTGGTGACCGGGCTGGGCAGCCCGACGGGCACGGAGCTGACCGGGCACCCCGGGGTGGACAAGATCGCGTTCACCGGATCGACGGCCACCGGCCAGGCGATCGCGGCGCAGGCGGGCAAGACGTTGAAGCGTGTCTCCCTCGAGCTTGGCGGGAAGTCGCCCAACATCGTCTTCGCCGATGCCGACCTCGACAGCGCGGTCAACGGCCTGATCGCCGGGATCTTCGGCGCGAGTGGACAGACGTGCATGGCCGGGTCCCGGATCCTGGTGCACGAAACCCACTATGACAAGGTCGTCGATCGGCTGGCCGAGCGGGCGGAAGCGATCAAGGTCGGCGACCCCAGGGATCCCGCGAGCGAGATGGGCACCGTCGCGTGCCAGGCGCAGTTCGACAAGGTGCGGCACTACGTGGACGTCGCCACCGCCGACGGCGCCCGGCTGGTCGCCGGTGGCAAGCCCGCCGTGGTGGACGGCTTTCCACAAGGGCTGTTCATGCGGCCGACGGTGTTCGCCGATGTCGGCAACGACATGCGGATCGCGAGGGAGGAGGTGTTCGGGCCGATCGCGGCCGTCATCCCCTTCCGTGACGAGGACGAGGCGATCCGCATCGCCAACGACACCGAATTCGGCCTCGCCGCGGGGATCTGGACGGGTGACGTGCAGCGCGCGCACCGGGTGGCCGGCAGGCTGCGGGCGGGCACCGTCTGGATCAACAACTACCGCAAGACGTCCTACGCGACTCCCTTCGGCGGGTACAAGCAGAGCGGTCTCGGCCGCGAGAACGGCCCCGACGCGCTGCACGAGTACACCGAGGAGAAAAGCGTCTGGGTCGACACCGGCCAGGGTGTCAAGGACCCGTTCAACCCCCGGGCTTGATGCCCTTCGTCGTCTCCACATTGGGAGAGCAATGTCCAGTTCGGCCAGTGCAGCATCGACATCCGGCGACCTCGTCGTCATCGGGTCCGGCATCGCCGGGCTTTCCGCGGCCGTCAGCGCGGCCGAGCAGCTCGCGGGTGAGCCGGACCGCTCGGTCATCGTCGTCGACAGGGCGGATTCCGCGCAGGCGGGCGGGAACAGCAGGTGGACCTCCGCATATCTCCGGCTCGAGGACATCTACGAAGTCGCCGACTCCTTCGTCGATGACGTGGTCGCCTTCTCGGGTGGCCGCACCCCGTCCTCCTACGTCGAGGCGCTGGTGGACCACCTGCCAGACACGATGGAGTGGATCCAGAGCCACGGGGCGAGGTTTCGCCGGTTCCCGACGTACTTCATCAACAGCAACCGTCCCCGGCTGCAGCCGGTCGGCGGAGGGGAGGGGCTGCTGAACACGCTGCGGCCGGTGGCCGAGCGGCTCGGCGTGCGCTTCCGCTATCGCCGCACCGCGCAGCGGCTGGTGCACGACGACAGCGGGCAGCTAACCGGTGTCGTGGTCGCCGGCGACGGCGACGGCGACGAGGAGACGATCCCCGCGGCAGCCGTCGTCATCGCCTCCGGCGGGTTCGAAGGCGACCCGGACACGCTCGCCGCCGAGCTCGGCGGCAACGCCGACCAGCTGATCCCGATCGCGCCCGGTGTCACGTTCAACAAGGGCGAAGGCATCCGGATGGCCGTCGAGGCCGGTGCCCGGCGGGCCGGGCAGTGGGACGGTTTCCACGCCGAGCCGGTCGACCCGCGATCTTCCGATCCCGAGGCGCTCGTCATGGTGTTCCCCTACGGAGTACTGGTGAACCGCGACGGGGTGCGTTTCCTCGACGAGGGCAGGGGAACCGTCGACGAGACGTACGAGTCCACGGCCAGGGCGGTGTGGTCACAGCCGGGTGGCGCCGCCTACTTCATCACCGACCAGCAGTTCGAGGCGGTGACGGACCGCCAGCGCGGCATCTTGACCAGCGTGAAGCCGGTCATGGCCGGCACGGTGGCCGAGCTGGCCACCAGCCTCGGACTACCGGAGCAGCGCCTCGCCAGCACCATCGCCGAGTACAACGACGCCGTGCTCGACGGCCCGTTCGAATGGCGAAAGCCCGACGGCAAGCGCACTCACGGCATCGAGCCGCCGAAGAGTAACTGGGCGCTGCGCGTGGAGAAGCCGCCACTGCTCGCCTACCCGGTGGCGTGCGCGATCGTCTTCACCTTCGGCGGGCTCGACACCGACCCGGGCGCACGAGTGCTCGGCGAGGATGGCCGCCCGGTCCCGCGCCTGTACGCCGCGGGTGAGTGCACGGGCATCTACCACGGCAAGTACCCGGGCGGCACGTCCGTGCTACGCGGGATGATCTTCGGCCGGATCGCGGGACGCGGCGCGGCGCGCGAGGTCATCTCCGCAACGCCGGAACGTTCGGCCGAGGTGACCGGAAGCTAACGGGCGGCGACCGCCGGTGAACTCGCCGACGATGGCCGACCCATGTCTTGCTAAACAGTATCATGAATGGGATGTTAAATGTGCAATGGAGCACATCGGGATGAGGAGCTGGTGCCGGTGGGCGCGCACGCTCTGCCCCGGCAGGGGAGCCACCCGGCGAACGCGCGGGAACGTCCGCTCGGCTCCGCATCCGGTGCTGGTGTCTCCAGGCACACCTGCACCGTCTTCACCTGCGAGGTCGTCCTGGCCTGCCACGGGGACCCGGCCATTCCGTTCGCCAGGATCGAGAGCCACCTGCGCGAGCTGGACGGCCGGTTCTCGCGGTTCCGCGCCGACAGCGAGGTCTCCGCGCTGAACGCGGGCGCGGGCACGTGGTGCGACATCTCGCCCGAACTGCACCGGTTGCTGGAGCACGCGCTCAACGTCGCCGTCGCCAGTGCCGGCCTGATCAACATCGCGATGCTGCCGTGGCTGCTCGCTGCCGGCTATGTGAGCTCGGACGGGCAGCCGGCCCCTGGCGAGCAGCCAACCGATCCGGGCGGCCCGGTCGAGCCGCTGACCTCCGTGCTCGAGCTGCGTCGCGGCCAGGCGCGCCTGCTACCTGGCCACGCCGTCGACGTCGGCGGGTTGGCGAAGGGCCTCTGGGCGGACGACGTCGTCTCGTGGCTCGGTCCCAACTCGGCGGCCGGTCTCGGTGGCGACGTGTCCTGCCGCGGCCCCGGTCCCGCCGGCGAGGGCTGGCCGGTCGCGCTTCCCGCTGGTGGCGTCGTCGCCGTCACCGATGGGGCCGTCGCCACCAGCGGAACCGCGAAACGCCGCTGGGGCGATGGAATGCACCACCTCATCGACCCGCGAACCGGCCGACCGTCCCAATCGGACATCACGGAGGCCACCGTGATCGCCACATCGGGCGCGGGGGCCGACTGGCTAAGTAGCGCGCTCGTGATCGGCGGCACCGCGGCCGCCGGCAGGCTCGCCGCGCGCACCGAAGTTCGTGGCTGGCGACTGAGCATGACAAAGGAGTCCTGATGCCCGAGACCGATCATCGCCCAGCGCCGGCGGGGGCCGACCACCGAGTGGACGGCGCGCGGTTCCGGCATACGTTCCGGCAGGTCCCGGCTCCCGTCGCCGTCGTGCTCGTGGCTCGATCCCAACTCGGCGGCACGACCGGGATCACCTGCACATCCGCGCAGTCCCTTTCCGCCGAGCCACCTATGGCCGTCGTCGCGGTGGACGACAAGACCGGCCTCGTACCGCTTATCCGCGACGCCGGCCGGTTCAGCATCAACTACCTCGCTGCCGACCGGGCGGGCTGGGCGCGAGCGTTCTCCGCCAGCGGCACGGACCTGGCCGCGCTCGCCAGCGTGATCATCCCGGGCCGGAGCCCGGTTCCGACGCTCGCGACGGGCACCACGGCCGTGCTGGAGTGCGAGACGGCGGACATCCATCGCGGTGGCGACCACTGGATCGTGTGTGCCTCCATCGCGCACGCGCGCTTTCAGGCCGACGCGGAGCCACTGCTCTACCAGGCGGGGCGCTACGGCGCTTTCCAGCTCCGCGGCGATCCGGCGGACAACGCCTCCGCCGCACCGGCCGGCGCGTGACCCGGCGAGCCGGCGAGGGAGACCACAGGCTTTTCTCGCTCCTTTTCCGAAGGGAACCGCAATGAATCGAACAATCGCGAAGGCCTTGGCCGCCGTCGCGGCGTGCGCGTTGCTCGCCGGCTGCGGAGCGGCCGGGTCGAGCTCGTCCGGTACGACGGAGAACGGGCTGGCCGTGGTCAGGATCGGCTCCGAGAAAGTGACCTCGGACGCCGGGATCTTCCTGGCCGACCATCTCGGCTACTTCTCCGACGCCGGTATCAAGGTCGAATACGAGCGGCTCAAGGACGCCCCCGCGATCACGAACGCGCTCGCGACTGGCAACTTGGAGGTGGCGGGCGCCTCGCTCGCTCCCGGTGTCTTCTCCGCCGCACAACGGGACATCGACCTGCGCGTCGTGGGCGACAAGCAGAGCATCCGGCCCGGCGTCTCCGCGACCCGCTTCGCCGTGAAGCCGGAGTTCGACCGCGGCGACATCGGCGAGACCCTCAAGGCGCTGCGCGGCAAGCGGGTCGCCGTGCACAGCAAACTTTCGATCCAGATGTTCATGCTGAGCAACCTGCTGCGGCAGCACGGGATGTCGCTGCGCGACTTCCAGATCACGCCGGTCGTCTCGCCGGATCAGGTGAGCGCGTTCCGCGGCGGGTCCATCGACGCCGCGGTGATGCTCGAGCCGTACTACACCCAGGGTGTCGAGACGGGAATCGTCAAGCCGGTCTCCGACCTTACCGAAGGGACGCCGCCGGATGGCGAGATCCTGACCGGACTGCTGTACGGCAAGCGACTGCTTGAGGACAAAAAGCTGGGTGTGGCGTTCATGAAGGCCTACATCCGCGGCGTGCGCGCCTACAACGACGCGATCTTCCACGGCAAGAACCGCGACCAGGTCGTCGAGACCATCGCGAAGGAGGCGGACATGCCAGCCGACCTCATCAAGAAGACCTCACCCGTGGGGCTCGACCCCGACCAGCGGCTCGACCCCGCCTACATCGACCGGCTACAGCGGTTCTACATCAAACAAGGAGAACTGGACGCACCCGTTGGCGTGCACAACCTGGTGGACTCCTCGTTCGCCGAGACCGCGGTCAAGCAGCTCGGCAAGTACCGGGCGCCCTGACCCGGCGAGGCCCACTTCCGCGGAAGGAGTTTCGATGAAGCCTCCAGATACGACGGCGGTCCGGATCGAAGACCTCACAAAGGTCTTCCTGAGCCGCGGCGGCACAGCACTGCAGGCGTTGCAGAACATCAACCTGGAAGTCCGTCGCGGCGAGGTCGTGGCGATCATCGGGCCAAGCGGCTGTGGGAAGAGCTCTCTGCTGCGCATCCTCGCGGGACTGGACAAGGTGTACGAGGGCAACGTGCACTGGAACGTCGCCGGTGCCGACGGCGCGGAGAAGCCCCGGCGCGACCGGCTCACGAGCGCCACCGTGTTCCAGTCCGACTCGACCTTGCCGTGGCTGACGGTGCAGAGCAACGTCCACATCGGACTCTCGAAGCTGCGGGTGGACCGCAAGGAAGCCGACGCGCGCGTGAGCGAGGTGCTGCGTCTGGTCGGCCTGGCCGATTTCCCGAGGGCGTACCCGCACGAGCTCTCCGGAGGCATGCGGCAGCGGGTGGCGATCGCGCGCGCCCTCGCCACCCGCCCGCACCTGCTGCTCATGGACGAGCCGCTCGCGGCGCTCGACGCCCAGACACGCATCGTTATGCAGCAGGAGTTGCTGAACATCTGGCGGCAGACCCATTCCACCGTCTTCTATGTCACGCACGACATCGAGGAGGCGGTGACCGTCGCCGACCGCGTTGTCGTGCTCTCGGCCCGGCCGGGACACGTGCGAGTGGTGCGCGAGATCGCCACCAGCACGTCGAGCGTCACCGACCTGCGGCGGGAGGCCGAGTTCGGGGACCTGGTGGCGGAGCTGTGGAAGGTCATCGCGGGCGAGGTCGGTGTCTCCCTTTCCGACGAGAACTCCGAGCAGGCGAAGGCAGGTGTCGTGTGATGACCGGACAAGTCCTGCCAACCGCCGACGCGCCGGCGACCGGCGCCGACGTGTCCGATGTGGCCGGACGGCTGCGGCGCGACCGCGGTCGCCAGCAACGGAAGCGAAAGGCCTGGGCGATCCTCACGCCGCTGGCCCTGCTTATCGCCTGGGAGCTGGCCACCATGGCCGGGCTACTCGACGAGCGATTCTTCCCCTCACCGACCGGCATCCTGACCGACTCGTCCCAATACTTCACCGACCCAGCGCTGCGCGCCGAGTTGTTCAGCAACCTGGCCCAGTCGGGCGTCCGGCTGGGTATCGGGTTCGTGCTGGGCTCGGTGGCGGGTTTGATCGTCGGGCTGGCGATGGGGCTGCACCCGGTGACCCGCTACGCGCTGAGCTCACTGATCAGCGGTATCTACCCGCTGCCGAAGCTCACGTTGTTCCCACTGATGATCATCTTTTTCGGCATCGGGAACACGAGCATGATCGCCCTGGTAGCTCTGGGCGTGTTCTTCATGGTCAGCATCAACACGACCTCGGGCGTGATCTACAGCAACCCGGTGTATGGCGACGTCGCCTCGGCGTTCGAGCTGCCGAGACTCGTCCGGCTGCGGAAGATCACCATCCCGGCCGCCATCCCGTCCGTGATCGGCGGCCTGCGACTCGGGTTCGGTCAGGCGCTGATCATCGTGGTGTCCACCGAGTTCGTCGCGGGCGACGCCGGCGTCGGCTATTTGATCTGGAACTCGTGGCAGGTCCTCAACGTGCCAGTGATGTTCCTCGGGCTGGCGATCGTCGGACTGACCGGATGGCTGGTCTCGGCCTGCATCACCCTGCTGGGCAAGTTCCTCGCCCCATGGCAGAACGACTAGCACCGAAGGAGTCATATGAAGGACCTGACCGAGCACACGATCGAAGCGGGCGGGTACGCCACCCACTACTGGGAGGTGGCGCCCGAGCACGACCCGGAGGGGACGGTCGTACTCGTCCACGAGGGAGCTTTCGGTGCGGACGCCCGCACCAGCTGGGCGGGACTGATGCCACTGCTCGGTGACCGCTACCGGGTACTGGCGCCTGACCTGCTCGGCTTCGGTGACACCGACAAGGTCGTCTACTTCGACCGTTCGCCCCACGCCTTCCGCGCGGCCCACCTCGCGGCCTTCTGCGATGCGGCGGGTGTCGGAGAAGGCGGCGCGCACTTCGTCGGCCATTCGCTGGGCGGCTCGCTGGTGCTGCGTGCCCTGGCTCGCGAATCACCGGTGCTGCCGGCGCGAAGCGGCGTGAGCATCTCCGGCAGCGGCGGGCCATGGCGGTCACAGTGGGGCGTGGAGCAGCTGGGCCGGTTCGACGGCACCGAGGACGACGTGCGGCGGGTGCTCGACCTGATGGTCGACGACTACCCGGGCTTCGAGGAAGCCGTCCGCCTGCGCTACGCGAACACGCGTAAGCCGGGTCATGTCCAGGCGTGCCTCGCCGCGCGGCTCAAGCACCCGAGCATGGACCGGCCCGCGGCCGACGACGGCTGGCCGTCGCCGCTGCGGGCGTGCCCCGTACCGGTGCTGGTCGTGAGCGGTGCGCGCGACCCGCTGCTCGACTCCGGCTGGGCTGAGCACTTCGAGGGCGTCTCGCCGCGGGTTCGGGTGGAGCAGCTGGACGCCAAGCACGCGCCGAACCTCGACCGGCCCGATGCGGTGGCCGCCCTGCTGCTCGACTTCTTCGCCGGGGAGCGCGATCTGGCGGCGGCCGCACGACAGGCGGGCAGCCAGTGACCGGGCGGGCCGCGAGCGACCGGTCCGCGCCGCCCCGGTTGCCCCGCCTGGCCCCGGACGAGCTGACCCCGGAACAGGCCCGGCTGTACAGCGAGATCGTGGAAGGTCCCCGGCAGCAACACGCGTCGTTCTTCCCGGTCGCGGACGACGACGGCATCCTCAGCGGGCCGTACCGCGCGATGCTGCTCAGCCCGGACATCGGCGCCGCGCTGGAACGGGTCGGCGTCGCCGTCCGGTACCGGTCCAGCCTGCCGGCCTGGGCCAGAGAACTGGCGATCCTCACGGTCGCGTGCCACTGCCGGTGCACTGTGGAGTGGCGGGCGCACGAGGAGCTGGCCCGCGCGTCGGGCGTGCCGGACGTGACGATCGAGACGCTGGCGAGCGGCTCACCGACGCTAACCGACCGTCCCGCCGAGGTCACGTACGTGTTCGTCGTGGAACTGCTCGCCCACGACGTCGCCGACGGCACGTTCGCTGCCGCGGCCGGACTGTGGTCGGCGGCGGGCGTGTTCGAGCTGGTGGCGACCGTGGGCTACTACCAGATCATCGCCGGCATCAACAACGCGTTCGACATCGCGGGCTGAGGGGACAGGCAGGTGAGCAAGGGCAGCCTCGCTGGAAGGGCCGTGGCGGTCACGGGTGCCGGTCGCGGGCTCGGCCGCGCCTACGCGCGGCATGCGGCACATGGCGGCGCGGCGGTCGTAGTGGGCGACGTCGACCTCGACGCGGCGCGTCGCGTGGCCGGCGAGATCGATGCGGCCGGAGGGACCGCCGTGGCCTTCGGCGGGTCGGTCTCCGACCCGGCCTCGGCCGAGGAGCTCATCGGGCTGTGCGTGTCGCGTTTCGGCGCGATCGACGGCTTGGTGAATAACGCCGGGCTCTTCCACCAGGCCAAGCCGTGGGCGGAAGACCTGGACCGGATCCGCGCGCTCGTCGACGTCAACGTGCTCGGGACCGTCTACTGTGGACTGGCCGCGATCGCGCTGATGCGTGAGCAGGGCCGAGGGGGCTCGATCGTGAACGTGACGTCGGGGACCCACCTTGGCCATCCGGAGACCGCGGTGTACGGCGCGACGAAGGGGGCCGTTGCCTCGCTGACGTACTGCTGGGCACTCGACCTGCTGCCGCTCGGGATCCGCGTCAACGCCGTATCGCCCCTCGCGGTGACCGACATGAAGCTGCCGCCCCACGACGGGCACGCGAAGCCGGAGGAGGTCGCGGCGGTAGTGACGTTCCTGCTCGGCGAGGAGTCGGCGGGGATCACCGGCCAGGTGGTGCGGCGGGCGCGGCGTGGCCTTGGCCTGCTGCGGCACCCGGAGATCGGGGAGATGGTCGAGGCCGACTCGTGGGAGGTCGGCGACATCGCCGGTGCGTTCCGGGACACGTTGTCGACGCTGCGGCCCATCGGCTACGGCGACCACCGGGCGATCCCCGTGCCGGGCCGGTAGTTCCCCGCGATCCGGTCGGGGCAGATGCCTTGCCTAAAAACAGTATAATATTTAGCATGTATAAGTAACCGGGTTCCGGCGACTGGAGGGAGCGATCGTGGCTGAGGTCAACGCGGGGCGGGCGCGGCGGCTGCTGTTCCTGCACGACGCGGACGTGGTCGCCGGTCCGGTCGGCGCTCTCGGGGAGCTGGCCGCGACGATCGAGATCGAGGTTCCACGGCATCCCGGGTTCGGCGCTGCCGACGACGAGCTCGCCGAGGACTGGGACTCGGTGGCCGACCTGGCCCAGTACTACCTGCACAAGCTGGACCGGGACGAGCGGCAGGGGGAGATCCACCTGGCGGGAGCCGGGTTCGGCGCCTGGATCGCGCTGGAGATGGCCGTTCGCGCTCCGCGTCGTTTCGCCACGCTCGTGCTCGTCGCGCCGTACGGGGTGAAGCTGTTCGGGCCCACGGACCGGGAGTTCGCCGACATCCTGCTGCTCGACCCCACGGAGGTGGTTGAGCTCGGCTGGGCCGACCCGGCGGCGTGCCGCGACCTGCGCATGCCTGGCTTCCCTCCGGGGCTGGACGACGGCGAGTACGAGCGGGCTTTCGCCGATCGCGAGTCGCTCGCGCGGTTCGCGTGGAAGCCGTTCATGCACGACCCGAGGCTGCGCAGGTGGCTGCACGTGGCCGACGTCGCCACGCTCGTGGTCTCCGGCGACCGCGACCGCATGGTGACGCCGGAGCACAGCAGGGCGCTCGCCGAGTTGCTGCCGCGCGCCCGTTACATCGAGATACCCGGCGCCGGACACCACCCGTACCTGGAGCGTCCCGACGAGTTCGTCGCCGCCGTCGCACCGTTCGTCGACGCGGATCGCAAGATTGGAGCCAGCACATGAAGTGCTTCCACTTCACCGAGATGCCGTATCCCTACGTCGCCCCCGAGGTGGAGGAGGAGCACCGGGGGCTGAAGTACTTCATGCCCAACAGGTACTACGACCCGGCGCGCGGGTACGAGCTGTACCAGCGGTACCTCGACGAGTACGAGCTCGCCGACGAGCTCGGGTTCGACCTGATGGTCAACGAGCACCACCAGTCGGCGTCCACGCTGCACGTGTCGGCCACGCTCAGCGCGGCCTCGGTACTGGGGCGAACCCGTCATGGCCGGGTGCTCGTGCTGGGTACCCCGTTGCCACACCGGGAGAGCCCGGTCCGGGTGGCGGAAGAGATCGCCTACCTCGACGCCATCAGCGCGGGCCGCATCAACTGCGGCTTCGTCAGGGGAGTACAGGGGGAGACGTACCCGTCCAACCAGAACCCCGTGCACAACATGGACATGTTCCTCGAAGCACACGACCTCATCAAGGAGGCGTGGACGCGGCACGACGTGTTCTCGTGGGAAGGACGCCACTACCACTACCGGTACGTGAGCGTGTGGCCGAGGCCTTACCAGCAGCCGCACCCGCCGATCTGGGTCAGCGGAACCACCCGCAAGCTCGTCGAGTGGACGGCCCGCAACGGCTACACCCTGTGCAACCTGCTCGGGACCTACGAGGACACCGCGAAGTCATTCCGCCTGTATCGCAAGACCGCGGTCGAGGCCGGGCTCGGCGAACCGTCCCCGGACAATTTCGCCTACCTCGCCTTCTGCCATGTGGCGCCCACCGAAGAGCAGGCACGACGCTCCGGTGAGCAGCTCATGTGGTACCTGAAGCAAGGCCGTCTCCGGCTCGGCGCGGTCAGCCCGCCCGGATACTCCTCAACGGCGGCCGCGGTGGCAGCGCTGCGCGGCAAGCTCGGTGAGGTGCGCAAGTACAGCTTCGAGCGGTTGGTCGACGAAGGGATCATGCTCGTCGGCACACCGGACACCGTGACGAAGCAAATCCAGCGGCTGTACGACGAGACAGGTGTGGGCAACCTGATCCTGATGAACCACGCAGGTGAGATGACGAGCAACGAGGTACGCGACAGCTTGTGCCTGTTCTCCCAAGAAGTACTGCCCGCGATCGCACCGATCGGCAGGCAGTGGCGCGATGACGACACCACCTGGCGGGTGGACAACGACACTCAGCCGGTCGAGACCGTGCTGGCCAGCGCACTGTCCTAACCAGACCACCGACAGGAGAACACCATGCCGAGGATCGTGGTGCAGGCCTACGAGGGCCGGACACTGGACCAGAAAAGGCACCTCGTGCGGGGCATCACCGATGCCGTCGTTGACGCCTACGCCGTCTCGCCCGAGACGGTCACCGTCGTGATCGAAGAGATCCGAGACGACCACACGGCCAAGGCCGGCGTGCTGCGTTCCGACCGGAACGCCGGGGCGGCTTCCGGCGGCCCCGGCGAGCGGCGGACGTCGGCATGATGGCGCCGACCGCCAGGGGAGGTGCGGAGCCGCCCGACGGGAACGGGCGGCGGCCCGGTAGCTCCGCCGCTGTCACGGTGCCGGCCGGGCTGGACCCAGGGCTCGGAGGCAGCAAGGCCGTCGTGTTCGGGGTCGGTCCCGGCATCGGGCTGGAATGCGTCCGCCTGCTCGGCAGCCTGGGCGCCAGCATCGCGTGCGTGGACCTCGACCAGACCCGGGCGCGGGAGGCGGCAGAGGAACTCGTGCCGTGTCAAGGTGCCGGCGTGCCGGTCGTGTGCGACGTCCGCGAGTCCGCCGGTGTCAGGCGGGCCGTGGGAGAGGCCGTCGACGCGCTCGGCGGCCTCGACGTGGTGCTTAACGTCGTGGGCCACGGCGGCCCGGCGGGGGCCGTCGTCGACATGCCCGACGAGGTGTGGAGCGACATGCTGCGCATCAACCTCGAGCACCAGTTCCTCGTGGCCCGCGAGGTGCTGCGCCCAATGATCGCCCAGCGCCGAGGCAGCATCGTGCTGATCTCGTCGGTCAACGCGCTCGGCTCGTCGCCGCTGCGCGCCGCCTACGGGGTAGCGAAGGCGGGGCTCGTGTCGCTGGCCAGGACACTGGCGATCGAGGCCGCGGAGTACGGAGTGCGGGTGAACACGGTCGCCCCGGGCGCCACGCGCACCCCGCGCAGGCGACATCTGGCCGAAGGCGAACTCGCCGCGATGTACCGCGAGGAGATCCCGCTGGGGCGGCTCGCCGAGCCGCACGAGGTCGCGCGGGCCGCCATGTTCCTCGCGTCCGAGCTGAGCAGCTTCATCACCGGGGAGACGCTGGTCGTCGACGGTGGTGCGAGCGTGAAGTACTGCCTGCCGGCAGGAAACTGAGGCGCTTCAGGACCAGCCGATGATCTCGTCGTGCAGGGCGGCGTAGCGGCGTTCGAAGCCGGCAGCGAGCTCGACCATGTGGGTACGCATCAGTTCTTCGGCGAGTTCACCATCCCCGTCGAAGATCGCTTGCGCCACAGCCTCATGCTCGCGTCGGACCTCAGCCCAGCGCGCCGGCGGCCGTTCCGCCGCGATCACGCGCTCGGTGTAAACCTCCTTGAGCGAACGGCCAAACAAGTCGAGAACGCCGTTGCCGGACATGCCGGCGACCACGCCGTGGAAGTTCTGGACGACCGACAGATACGCGGCCTGATCGTGCGTCTCGAGCTCCTTGTGCTCCTGCATCGACTTGACGAGCTCGTCCAGCCGGTCCTCGTCCCTGCGCTCGGCCGCCAATCGGGCCATCATCGGCTCCATGATCACGCGGGCCTCGACGAGCTCCCAGAACCGCGCGCGCCCCATCTGCAAAAAGAGTGTCAGTGTGCGCCCGAAGTTGTACGGGTCCGCCGCGCCAACAGTGGCGCCGCCCCCGCGACCTGGCCGCACCCGAACCAGCCCGTTATTCTCGAGAATTCGCAACGCCTCTCGCAGCGTTCCGCGTGCCACGCCGTACATCTCGAGCATCGGCGCCTCGCTCGGCAAGGCGGCGCCCGGCGGCAGGCCTTGCTCGACGATGTCCTCCACGATCTGACGAGCCACCAGCTCGGCCATCTTCGCTGAACGCAGGCGGAACCGAGGCAACCGCGGCGATGTGCGGGACTCGGACATCCGTTCCCCTCAAGAGACGCGAGAGACAAGCAGGAGCAGTCAGTTTTTATGTGAGCATGTTTCGGAGATTTTACCAGGCGAGCAGGTGCCCGCATGATCTGCCCGCCGGGTGGGTTGGCAGGTGGAGCTGGGCGGGACCGCATGTCGCGTTTGGACAGATCTTCGACGAATCCTCATCCACGACCGAATCCGAGGGCTGGCGCTGAGCCGGGAGCAGCCCGCGTGCCATGGAGACGGCCTATTCACGCTGAGCAGCTCAGCGGCGCCCCACCGTTGTAGGTGACCATGTCGCCCAGCGCGGCAAAGATGTCGATCGGCCCACCTCGGGGTGTGCCGTCCAGTTCGGCGTAGGCGCGGTGCAGGTTTCCCACGATCCGTTCGGAGTCCGGCCATTCGGCGAACCGCCCGAGGTCGGTGTCCCTGGCGGCGTCCAGCGGGCTGACCCCGGCTTCCTTGCCGCGCACGGCGAGGTCGGCGACGAACCGCAGGTAATCCAGCGTCGCCTGTACCGGGGCGTCGTCGGTGAACACGGGACCGTGCCCGGGTACGATCGTGCCGGCGCCGAGCGGGCGTACCGCCTTCTCCAGCGCCTCGATGGCCCCGTTGACGGACCCCATCAGCAAGAACGGTGTACCGCCGTTGAACACGAGATCACCGCAGTAGAGCACGGAGTGCTCCGGCACCCACACGAGCACGTCGTTCGTCGTGTGCGCGGGCGTGCCCACGTACTTCAGTTCGACCCGCAGGTCGCCGACGTGCACGGCGATCTCGTCGGTGAAGGTGAGAAACGGCGGGTCCAGGGTGAGCTCACCCCAGTCGGGGTGATCCCAGTACGGCAGCGGGCGCGGCGCGCCGAAGGCGATCGCCTCCTCCCGCGCGCGTTCGTGGCCGACGATGGTCGCGGTGGGGAACAGGCAGTTGCCGAAGGTGTGGTCGCCATGATGGTGGGTGTTGACCAGCGTGCGTACCGGCGCGGTGGTGACGGTCGCGATGGCCTCGCGGTAGGCCCGCGTCCGCCGCTCGGTCGAGCAGGAGTCGACGCTGACGACGCCCTGCGGTCCCACCAGGAAGCCGGTGTTGTTGATCCACCAGGTTCCGTCCGGCTGGACGTAGGCGAACACGCCGTCCGCGACCTCCTGTAGCTCCGGCCGTCCGGGATGGGTGATGTCGTAGCCTGCGCTGCTCATCCTCGTGCCCCCTCTGGTGGTCGCAGGGGCCGCACCGAGCTCCCGGCGACGACCCTGGCATCGATCGCGCCGAGGAGCTCCGCTTCTAGGCGCACCCGGTCGCCCGCGTGGAGCCACGGGTACTTCTCGGCGCCGTGCACGCGGGAGAGTTCCAGGACGCATCCGGTGCCGACCGTGCCGCTGCCGATCACGTCGCCGGGCCGGACGCGCGTGCCGCGCGAGGCGTAGGCGATCATCTCGCCGAACGACCAGTACAGGTCCGCGACGTTGCCGCCGCTGTACCCGGCGCCGTTGACCGACGCGGTCAGCGCGACGTCGTAGCCACGACCCGAGCCGCGGGAAGCCAGTTCGTCCGCTGTCACCAGCCACGGACCGAAGCCGTTGGCGGAGTCCTTTCCCTTTGCCGGCCCGAGGTTGAGCTTCATCTCGGTGCCCTGCAGGTCGCGCGCGCTCCAGTCGCAGTACAGCATGAACCCGGCGATGTGCCGTTCGGCCTCCTCTGGAGTGAGGTCGCTGCCGTCCTTGCCCACCACGGCGGCGACTTCGAGCTCGTAGTCGAAGGCGCCGCTGCCGGGCGGGATCGGCACGTCCGCGTGTGGACCGAGCACCGCGGCGGGGTTGGTGAAGTAGAAGACCGGCTGCTCGTACCACAGCGGGTCGACGGTGAGCCCGATCGCGTCGCTGGCGGTCACGACGTGCTCCTCGAAGGCCATGAAGTCCCGGATCGACGGTGGGTCGGGGATCGGAGCGAGTAGCTCGACGGTGGCGAGGTCGACGGCTTCGCGTGTAGCGATGGCGGTTTCGGCGGCCTCGCGCAGCCGCGTGCCATCGTCGCCGAGCAGGTCGACCAGCCGGCGCACGCCCGGCACGGCGTACAGCGTGTCGTCGCGCCACACGCCGACGTGGTCCTCGTCGCCGGTGGTGCGGAAGGTGCTCCAGCGCATGCTTCCCCTACGAGTCGACTTCGGCGTGCAGCTGCTCGGCCGCGGTCGCCATCGCCTGGAGCTTGCCGCGTGCGATCTGCCGTGGCAAGGCGAATTGGCCGCAGTCCGTGGTGAGGTGGACGCGTTCCGGCGGCACGTGCTCCAGTGCCTTCCGGACGCCGGCCACGATCTGCTCGGGCGTTTCCACCACGAGTCGCTTGATGTCGATGACGCCGATCCCGAGCCCCTTGTCGCTGGGGAAGCGAGACCACAACGCCAAGTCGTCGGCGGGGAAGCCGGTCTCCGCGAGCGCGTACTCGACGGCGTCGACCTGCAGCTCCTTGGCGACCAGCTCGTGGAAACCCGCGTACGGCGTGACCCCGACGGGGACGCCGCTACCCAGGTGGCAGATGTGGAAGATGGTCAACGCGTCCACGCCATCGAGGGCGCGGTTGAGCGTGTCGAGCACGAGCCGGTAGTCGTCCGGAGCGTGCAGCGTGAACCCGACGTCGTCGAGCTGGAAGATCTCCACGCCCGCCGCGACCGCGTCCTTGAATTCCGCGTTGTAGGCGTCGGCCAGGTCCCGGTAGAGCGCGGCCTTGTCGTGGTAGTGCAGGTCGGTCAGCCAGCCGCCGAGGTTCGCCGGCCCCATGCCGCTGCAGAACTTCACCGTGCGCGGGCTCACCTCCCGCGCGGCGCCCCACAACGCCGCGAGGTTCATGGTGCCCCTGCCGATCCGGCCGGTCACGACGACCTTGTTCCAGGTGCCGCCGAACGCCGCGGTCGCGGCGGGCCCCTGGGCCAGGATGAGCGAGTTGGACTCCGGGAGCACTTCGATCCCTTCGAGGTGGTAAGCGGGGTAGAGCAGGAACGACGAGATCAGCCCCTCGTGCCGGTCGTACCAGAGGTGGACGTCGGTTGGCACGTCGATCGCGGCGTGGACCTGGTCGGCGATCATCGCACGCACGCCGTCCCGGAAGGCCTCGGCGAAGTCGCCGCGGCGCATGGCGACGCGGATGTCCTCGGCCCCCAGGTCGAAGGTGTTCCACCGGGGACGCGGATACGAGCCGACCTGCGTGGTCGGAAACAGGTGGCCGACAAGGTCGCTGAGCTGGCGGGGCATGATCCAACCTCCACTGCGCTGTGGTCGATGGCATGTCCACGATGCCAAGGTATGGCGCGCCGATCATGTGCCGAATCGGTTGCGATCGGCTCAGCGCGCCTGGCGTTCCAGCGAGGCGAGCGTACGAGCGGCGCGGCGGAATGCGCGCACCACGGGGCGGTTCTCGTCCTCGCGGCTGACCACCGACACGATGGCGTGCTCGCCGTCCAGCGGCACGTAACGGACGTCCGGATGCGGGAAGAACCAGCGCGCGGGGTCGCCGTGCAGGCCGAGCTGGCCCGAGGTCGCGACGGCGGCGGGAACCATGCCCGGGGTACGCACGAGGGTGCTGGTGCTGCCGTACACACCCGCTGGACCTGCCCAGTCGGCGAGTCCGGGATGCCGGCCGATCGGGCGTATCCACTGCTCGCCGACGATATCGTCCTCGGACAGCCGTGGGGCCTCCGCTAGCGGCGAGTGGCGTGGCACAACCGCGAACCGCCCCACGTCCAGCACTGGATCGAACACGAGCCCGCCGGCCGGGCCGACGTCGTGGGCGACGGATACGTCCACCGCACCGGACCGCACGGCGTCGTACTGCGAGTCCCAGTCCACGTCCACGTAGGTCATGCGCAGGTGTGGAGCCTGGGCTGCCACCAGCTCACGCATCCTCGGCCAGCGATCCGCCAGCCCGAACCCGAGCATCCCGACGCGCAGCTCGTCGGTGCCCACCGGCGGCTCGGTGGACGCAACTTCGGCCAGTTCGTCCACCTGCGCGAGCACGCGCTGCGGACGCGCGACGAACCGCTCACCCGCCGCGGTGAGCGTCACCCGGCGGCTTGTGCGGTCGAACAACCGCACGCCGATCTCGCGCTCCAGCCGCCGAACACGCCGTCCGAATGCCTGCTCGGCGATATAGTGCTGGCGCGCGGCGCGACCGAAATGGAGTTCTTCGGCCAGTGTCACGACGTAGCGCAGCGACTGGATGTCCATCAAGGCCCACCCTCTCGTCGGGCCTTCATCGTACGCGGGCGTGGCCCCCGTCGTGAGTGCAGAACCGGGATGGTTGTAGTGGTGCAGCCAGAACGTCTCTACGGCGTGGCGGGCGGGATCTGCCGGCAGCCCGGCCGGGGATGGCCGATTTCATCGATTGGTGTCGGCGGTGATGTGCTCGAAAAGCCCCGCATAGATACGGGTGCGCACCCCCTTGGCCCACGGCTCATCCAGCTCGTCGACCTCGAGGGCGGCCGTGTTGTTGAGAAGCATGACGCCGCTTATCGCGGGCTTCCCTGGTTGCCGATCGTTGGCCGGGTGGCCCCTTGCAGGATGGAGGTGTCGATCGTACCGACGTCCCCGATGCCGCACAGTGCCATAGACGTCACAAGCTCTTCGTGTACCAATTTCAGGGACGCCACCACGCCCTCTTCGCCACCGGCGGCGAGGCCCATCGCGATGGTGCGGCCCAGCGAGATGATCTCGGCGCCGAGCGCGAGCGCTTTCAGTGCGTCGGTGCCGCGCCGAACGCCGCTATCAAACGCGATCCTTACCGCGGATCCGACGGCGTCGACGATATCCGGAAGCTGCTCGAGCGAGCTTGGTGCGCCGTCGAGCTGCCGGCCGCCGACATTGGATACCATGACCGCACGAGCGCCCGCCGCGACCGCGGCCTCAGCGGTCTCCGGCGTGAGCACCCCCTTGATCATCACCGGCAGGTCAATTTCGTCGATGAGCTGTCGAACGGTCGTCCATGACCAAGCATCTCGACCGAGCTCTATGTGCCGCCCGATCTCGGTTTCGATGTCGCCGCCGAAGTTGGCCGCGAACGCATCCTCCGGCAGCTCGAGTCCGGTGCTTGCGATCCGATCGCGAACCCCGCGGGGATAGGCGTCGATGGTAAGACAGATGACCGCGTAACCGGCAGCCTGTGCCCTGTGTGCGAGCTCGACGAAGCCCTCTTCGGAGCCGGAGGCGAGGGCCTGGAAGATGCCCGCGGCGCCAGGCGCCGCGGCCGCGGTCTCCTCGAGTGAGTAGGACGACAGAACCGGCACGATCGCCGCGGTCCCACATCGTTGCGCTGCGCGGGCAACCGCGACGTCGCCCCCGGCATGAAACGCACTGTAGGTACCAACTGGCCCGGTCACGAGTGGAGTTGCCAGCTCCAAGCCAAGAAACTCCGTCGTCGTACGGACCTCACCGACACCGGACAGCGGTCTGGGAAGCAGGTGCCAGCGGTCGAATGCCGCGCGATTCTCCGCGAGCGTGGTTTCACATCCCGCTCCCGCGTCGAGATATGTCCACGCCTCCTTGCCGAGAGCGGCCCGCGCGGCCGACTCGAGCTCACTGAGGCTGGCCAGCCGCCGACGTTCGGACGGGGGCGTTCGGATGCCCTCCGCGGTGCGATCCTGGTGAGGAGTCTGGCGAACGGCGCGTGACATCCCTGCTCCCATCTGCTCAGGCAGGTCCGCACGTGGACCGACTTCGCAGCCAACGATCTAGTAAGAGCCACTGGATGGTTCATAAAAACCACTAAGTGGGTTAGGTTAGACTACTGAGCAGAATAAACGAGCGCAAGGGCCTTACCCGGGCCACCGATTCGGCACGCTCAGCCAATTCAGTGGGAGGCACCTCATACCCGCGAACGCAGGCACATTGACCCGCAATCATTCCCTGATCCGCGGCATGGGGCTGTTGCGGGCTTTAGCAGCCCGGCCTAGCGGCGCGACAGTGCCCGAACTGGCTGAGGTCACGGATCTACCGCGCTCGACGATCGCTCGGCTCCTTGCCACGCTGCATGAACTCGGCGCGGTCGAGCGTCAGGACTCTCGGGTCTGGATCCTGGGACCGGAGGTGGCGCGGATCGGCAGGGTCGCTGATCCGTTCCAGGCGTTGCGTGAACGGGGCTACGAGACGGTCCGACGGTTGTCGCAGGAGTTCCACGAGTCAGCGATGATCGCGGTCGTCTACGAGAACTGGGAGACCGAGACGATCCTGCAGGCGGATGCGCCGAACCTCGTTGGTGCCACGAGCTGGCTTGGCAAGCGTCACGGCGGCGTGCTTCACGCGGCGGCCACCGGCAAACTGGCATTGGCGCGGCTGAGCGATGATGAGTTGCGTCGCCACGTAACACCGCTGCGAGCCTTCACGTCGGCCACGATCACATCCGTCGACGCGCTCGCCGAGGAGCTCGAGCGAGTCCGCGCGCAAGGATGGGCGACGACGATCGACGAACTCGAACTGGGCCTGACGGCGGTAGCCGTCACCATCGAGGATGCGGTGGTTGCCGCTGGGGCGGGTGCACGCTCGCTCAGTCTCAGCCTGAGCGGCCTGTCGGCGCGTTTGGACGTCGATCGGATCCCGGCGATCGTCGAGCAGTTGACTGCCGCCGCGCAGCGCCTCGCGCGCGGGGCGCGCACGAGTTCCGGCGATGCTCCTCACGAGTAGAAGCGCGGAGCGATGCGGTAGCGTGTTCGCCAGGCTTCCGCGTCGTGGCTGAAGATCGTCTCCGCGCCCCGCTCGGCGCGGATCCCCTTCAAACGTCGGATACTTGCGACCGACGCGGCTGGGTCGTGTGTCCCGTTGACGCGCTCTGACTCAAACATCGTCTCAGATACTGCCGCGTCACCGACCAGGATGACCGGACCGCTCTCGGGCAGCTCGACCATCACCGACTGATGCCCTGGAACATGCCCTGGCGTTGCGACCACCCGGATCCACGGCAGCAGCTCTGTGTCTCCATCGAGCGCTTCGTATTCGATGCCGCAGTCCGACCAGTCGGCGGCAGGGCAGCGGTCGGGTGTGTTAGCGGCGAAGGCGAGCTGCTCCCGCTGGACGACGTGCCGCGCCTTGGGGAAATACCGGTGCCCGCCGCAATGGTCGCAGTCGAAGTGAGTGGTGATGACCAAGTCGATGTCGTTCGGCCGCAGCCCGACCTCGGCGAGGCGGGGCACGATACCGTCTTCCTGCCGCATCCGCACGGTCATCGCGGGACCGCCGGTTCGGCTCCACGGATCCGTTACGTGTTCGATCGCGATGCCGGTGTCGACCAGTGTGTTCTTAGGCCCTGTGATCAAGAAGGCCGTTATCGGTGACATGTAGGTGGGTCCGCGTTCTGGCTCCATCGGCATATACGTGTCGACGTCGATCTCAGCCCACCCACAGGTAAGGACGTAGAGTCTGGTCACCTCGCCCGCTTTGCGTTGAGCGCCTTACGAGCGATTTCGCCGAACAAGGGCAAAGTACTGTCCCGGATCTCGAAGACCGGCGCCAAGACCACGTTGTCGCCCCGCCGCGCGATGGCGATCGCCTGCTGTGCGGCGGTTTCCAGCGAGATAGCGCGGGATACCGCCGATAGATCCGCTCCGGCGCGTGCGAGTGCGTCATGAATCCGATCGCCGGCCGATCCGAGCGTGAACACCCGCCGCGCCTTGCGGGTAGCCAGTAAGGCGAACTCGTCGAATAGTCGTTGCTCATCGGGAGTAGTGTGCATCGGCGCGACCGACCATCCATCCTGGACGTCCTCGCCGCCGCATAGCAACAGTACCGAGTCATCGGCGAACGAGCTCAGCGAGGCGATGGCCTTGCGCGGCGTCAGCGCCAGGCTGTCGTCGTACACGGCGACACCATTGGCGGCAGCGACCAATTCACGTCGGCCAGCCAACCCGTCGAAACCAGTGAGTCCGGCGTGGACGGCATCGCGAGAGGCGCCAGCGCTCAGCGCCGCCGTTGCTGCGGCCAGCGCGTTCATCACGTAGGAATCGGCAAGGCGGATCTGGTCACGGGCGAGCAAGACCGTTGCGTCGTCGGCGACAAGCCGGTCACCCGCCAGCCGTACGTTGGCGTCCTGCCGTGCCGCGGCTGAGAACAGCCGGACGCGCCCGGGAGCGATCCGCGCCCAGGCGCGGCCGATCGCCTCGTCGGCGTTGAGGACCGCCACGTCGCCCGGGCGTTGCGCGGTGACTATCCGCTGCTTGGCGGCGAGATAGGCACCGAGCGACCCGTGCCACTCGAGGTGATCAGGCGAGATCGTGGTCACCACCGCGATGTTCGGGCCGTGCGCCATGTATTCAAGGTGGGAACTCGTCAACTCGAGCACCAGCACGCCGTTGGGGTCCATGCGCTTCAGTTGCTCGAGCAACTCCCAGTTCGGATTCGCACTACCGGTCAACGGGTGCCGACAAGGCAGGTAAACCTGCCGTCCGGCAGCACGCAGAATCGCGCCGATCATCGCTGCGGTCGTGCTCTTGCCGGCCGAGCCCGTCACTCCGACGGTGAGCGCTGGTGTCATCTCGAGGAGGAGATCGGCCAGGTGGGTGATCCGGCAGCCCGCGCCGCGGGCGGCCTGGACTACCGGCGCCGACGGCGAGGTGTAGTCGTGGGCGAACAGTAGCAAGCACCGGTGGGCCCACGAGAGGTCGTCGCCTTCTGCGATGGTCACGCCGGTCGCACGAAGCGAGTCCAGTTCCTTGGCTGTCACGTCCGGTGCGACTCGGGTGGCGAGCAGGACAACGTGTGCCTCGAGCCGGACCAGCAGACGGGCGAGCGCGATCGTGTCCCGGTCAATACGGTCGACCGCCACCGTCGACGCCGGAAGCGCATCGAGCAATGGGTGGAGGTCTGTGGTGTGCGCGGTCATGACGTCATTGGAGGGTCGTCATGCGTCTGCAGAGCACGCAACTCGGTGGGCGGGATGTGGCAGCGGTAGGTGTGGCCGTCCCCGTCGTGCTGCCAGGGCGGCTTCTCGGTACGACACAGGTCGCCGATCGCGCGTGGGCAACGCGTGTGGAAGCGGCAGCCGCTCGGCGGGTTCGCGGGACTGGGAATCGTTCCCGTCAGGCGGATGCGGCCTCTCCCGGGCTCAGTCGGGTTGAGCGATGGAATCGCCGAGACGAGTGCCTCGGTGTACGGATGGTGGCCAGGCTTGAACATCTCTTCCGCCGACCCCACCTCCACGATCTCGCCGAGGTACATCACGGCGATCCGGTCCGACAGGTAACGCACCACTCCCAGGTCGTGTGAGATCAGGATGTAGCTGAGCTGCCGGTCGACGTGAAGATCCGACAGGAGATTCAGTATCGCCGCCTGGACCGACACGTCGAGTGACGAGACGGGCTCGTCACAGACGACCAGTTCTGGCTCGCCAGCAAATGCCGACGCGATCGCGACGCGCTGCTTGAGCCCGCCGGAAAGCGCGGCCGGCTTGACCTCCAGGTGACGGGGCTCCAGGCGCACATCAGCCAGGAGCTGCCGGACCCGCAGATCTGCTGTCCGTCCACGCTCGCCACGCAATAGCCGAACCGACCGAAGAAGCAGCCGCCGCACCGATCGACGCGGGTTCAACGAAGTGTCGGGATCCTGGAAGACCATCTGGACGGCGCGGCGCAGGGCATGTCGGCGACGGCGCGCTGCCGGGCTGATCGAGATGCCGCCGAAAGACAGGGTCCCTGCCGAGCTGTTGTCCAGGCCGACGACGCAGCGTGCCAGGGTGCTCTTACCCGAGCCCGATTCGCCGACAACGCCGAGGATCTCCCCACGGTGGACTTCCAGCGATACTCCCGCGACCGCCTCGACATGCTGGCCGGGCGCGGAGTAGGTCTTTCGGGCATCCTCGACGAGAAGCAGCGGTTCGCTGGCGTCGTCCGACTTATCGGCCGGAGACGGGAAGGCGCGTGGCGGGATCTTCGAGACGGCATCGACGAAATGGCATCTCGATGTGTGGCCGCTGGCAACGGGGACGAGCGGTGGCGCCTGGGTGTGGCATCGATCTTCGGTGATCGAGCAGCGGTCGGCGAACACACACGCCGGCACGTCGGTGCCAAGCGCGGGCAGGGATCCGGGGATCGGATCGAGCCGCATGGTGTCCTTGTGCATTCCCATCCGCGGCACGCAGCGCAGGAGCGCTAGCGTGTATGGATGTTTCGGCTCGGTGAGAACATGCTGCGCCGCGCCCTCTTCGACCAGCCGGCCGGCGTAAAGCACGCCGACCCGCTCGCACATCTGCGCGACGATGCCGAGGTTGTGACTGATGAACAACACCGACGTGCCGTAGTCCGAGCGTAGGCCGGCGACCAGCTCGAGCACCTCGGCCTCCACGGTCGTGTCCAGGCCGGTCGTGGGCTCGTCGAGCACAAGCACGTGGGGGTTGGTGGCGAGCGCCATCGCGATGACCACCCGTTGCTTTTGACCTCCGGACATCTCATGTGGATAGCGCCGGGCGACTCGGCCGGGGTCGGCAAGCTGTACGCGTGTGAGCATCTCCCGCGCGGCATCGGCTGCCTCGGCACGACCCATGGCGCGGTGGTAGCGGTAGACCTCGGCGATCTGCTCGCCAATGCGCAGCGTCGGGTTCAGTGATGATGCGGTCTCCTGGTAGACCATCGCGAGGCGGTTGCCGCGCAGCTCGCGCAGTTGCGCCGGGGACATTCCCAACATGTCCTCGCCCTCAAGGCTGACCGAACCGTCGTCGATCACGGCATTGGGCGGCAGGTATCGCATCAGCGTCATCGCCACGGTCGTTTTGCCGCAGCCGGATTCGCCAACGAGTCCATACGCCTCGCCTGGCTGGATGGCGAGTGAGACACCACGAAGCACCTGTAGGTTCCGTCTACGCCTGCGGTAGCTCACGACAAGGTCGCGGATTTCGACTGCCGGGGGCGCCTCGTTGGCGTCCCCGGTGATTACCGACGTCGGTTCGGCACTCATTCCTCGATCACCTGCCGCAGGCCGTCGACGACGAGATTGATGGACACCACGAGGGTCGCGAGCGCGAGGGCGGGAGCAAGCACGACCCACGGTGCCACCTGCAGATAGGAGCGGCCCAAGGAGATCGCCAGACCCCAATCTGGGGACGGTTGCTGCAGGCCGAGACCAAGGAACGATAGCGTCGCGACCGTGAACACCGCGTATCCGAAACGGACGGTCGCCTCGACCATCAGCGGGCCACCGACATTGGGCAAGATCTCCGCCACCATGATGTAGGGGCCGCGCTCGCCGCGGAGACGAGCAGCGGCTATGTAGTCACGACTTCGCTCCTGCAGGACGACCGAGCGAACCGTACGGGCCACGTTAGGAACGAACAGCAGGCCAGTGACCAGGATTACCGCGACGTTCGACGCGCCCACCACGGCTAGCGCCAGTACGGCGACGACGATCGGCGGGAAGGCCAAGAACGCATCAAGCAGTCGTGTGATCAGCTCGTCGAACCAGCCGCGGTAATACCCCGCCGCCAAGCCGATGGTGGTGCCCAGCAGGAGAGCGAGCAATGTCGCAGCGGGGGCGATGCCGAGTACCGTCGTCGCGCCGGCCAGGACGCGGGACAGCACGTCACGACCGAGGTTGTCGGTCCCGAGCCAGTGTTGGGCCGAGGGCGCGGCGAGTGCGTTGGTCGGGTCAAGGGCCTGGGGGTCGGTCGGCACGAACAGTGACCACGCTACCGAGTCGAGAACCCACCACAGGAGAATCGCGCAGCCGACCATGAAAGTCTTCGACCGTAGGAGCGCGCGCACCAGGTCACGCCGCGCACGTCGCCGCGCGCTGGGCTCGGCGACCGGCGGCTGTTCATCCACGGTCGCCTCCATCGGTGCCTGCGTCTGCTTTCGCCCGGCCGTCATCAGCTCGACGCCCGGATCTGCGGATTAAGGGCCGCATACACGACATCCGCGATCACGTTCATGGTCATGTAGAAGGCGGCGATGACCAGGACACACGCCGACAGCACCGGCAGGTCGTTGGCCGCGGCCGAATCCACGGCAAGCTTGCCGATGCCGGGGTAGCCGAACAGGATCTCGGTGACCGCCAGTCCGCCCACCATGTAGCCGAACTGGAGCATCACGACGGAGACCGTCGGCAGCATGGCGTTACGCAGAACGTGGCGGCGGATAACTGTTCGTCGTGGTAGTCCTTTAAGGAAAGCGGTCCGAGTGTAGTTCGTGTGCAGCACGTCGACCGTGCCCTCACGCGTCATCCGCGAGATGTACCCGAACATGATGAGCATCACGGGGACCGCGGGCAGGGTGAGCTGGGTGACGATATCGCTTGGCGACAGCGATGGGACCGTCGACACGACCGGGAACCATTGCAATCGCACCGCGAAGACCACGAGCAGCACGGTGCCGCTGACAAACTCGGGCATGGCGATCAGCGAGAAGCCTGCGATGGAGACAGCGCGATCACGCAATTTGCCCTCACCTAGGGCAGCGACGACACCAAGTAAGATCGAGATCACTACGACGATCACGAAGGCATAGGTTCCTAGGATCAATGAATTGACGAACCGCTCAAGCACCAGGGGGCGCACCGCTACAGACAGCGCGTGGGAGGATCCCCAGTCGCCGATGACGAAGCTGCTGATCCAGTTCCCGTAGCGCGCTATCAGTGGGTCGTTGGCGCCGAGTTGCTCGTTCAGTCGCGCGACCTGCTCAGCGGTCGCGTATGGACCAAGGATGGTCCTACCGATGTCACCGGGAAGGACTTGGCTGATCAGGAACACGATGACCGACACCAACAGCAGCGTGAACAGTGCGGCCGCGACGCGCCGACCGATGAGTCGGATCATTCGCCCATGTCTGCGCACGTGTTGCGCCGCACCAAAATCTGGACGTTCGTTGGCTTGCTCCGTGTCGACTTTTGGCTCGCTGCCTACGACTTCCATAGCTTGCTGACTTCCAGAT
This sequence comes from Pseudonocardiaceae bacterium, assembly GCA_009379845.1. Classification (GTDB taxonomy): domain Bacteria; phylum Actinomycetota; class Actinomycetes; order Mycobacteriales; family Pseudonocardiaceae; genus Tamaricihabitans. The sequence continues at coordinate 59,955 of WHSZ01000017.1, forward strand.
GGGACACCGGGCCGGACGCGATCCCATGAACGTTTGTTCGCTTGGCGCGAAGCTGCTTGACCCAGTACGCGATGATCGCTGGGGTCTCCTCGTTCTGGATCGTTGCCGCCTCAGCTGCGATCCGACGCTGCGACTGTAGGTCCACCGTGCCCGCTAGGTCCGCCATCAGGCGAGTAAAGGTCTCGTCGCTCCATTGCGAGGAGTTCCACACGCCACGGCTCGTGAGGGCCGGGGCGATCAGCTGGACCGCCGTGCCCCGCTCTCCCCATCCGGTCAGTCCAAATGGAACAGTGAGCCACGGTTGACCGCTGTCAGCGGAGCCGTAGTACTGTGCCTGTGGCATCGTCTTGACGTTGATCCGAATGTTCGCCCCCTTGGCCTGCTGGCCAAGGCTCACCCCGTATGCGGGCTCTTCCAGGTAGTCCTCGCAAGTCAGCGCGACGTCTATGCCGTTGGGGTGACCGGCGTCCCGGAGCAGGGATTTAGCCTTCGCATAATCTTGCGTGCGCTGCGCGATGTTCTCGATGGCCCGGTCGGAGACCGGAAATATCGGTGCGAATCCATGATCGTTGCCCGGTTTCGCTCGGCCACCGAACAAACCATCGATGAGGGCTTGACGGTCCAGTGAATAGGCCACGGCCTGCCGTACACGCTTGTCATCGAATGGTGGCTTGTCCACACGCATATGAACTGCCCGGTATTCACTCGAGTCGTTCTCGTACACGAAAATATTCGGGTCACCGAAGAGCGCTTCAGATCCCTGGTAGGGCGTGTTCGCATAGAGATCGACCTCTCCCGCCTGGATCGCGAGTACGGCCGAAGCAGTATCGTTAAAATACTGCACGACGACTTTATCGAGATACGGGAGCTTGGGATGCCAGTAGTCCGGGTTCCGGACGAATTCCGCTCGCACCTTCGGGTGCACGTTCGAGAGGATGTATGGGCCGGTGCCAACACCACCCTTGTCGAATTCGCCGATTTCGTAATCCTTCGGAAGGATAACCGTGTTGTAGTTGAATGCCGACACTGCATATGGAAAGTCGGCGAACGGCCGTTCGAGGTTGAACCGCACTGTTCGTGCGTCGACCTTCTCGACACCCTGATCGGTCAGAATTCCGTCGAAATTGGTCAGCGCCGGGGAATTGGACGCCGGGTTGGCAAGCCGGGCGATCGACGCGACCACGTCGTCGACGGTCATCGGACGGCCGTCGTGGAACTTCACACCCTGCCGGATCGTGAACTCCCAGGCATCCGGCCGTTCTGGGTTTACCGCGCGCCACTTGGTGGAGAGCGCCGGCTTGAGTACGTAGTCGGAATCGGGATAGGCGAGGTACTCGGCAGCGACCGGCACGGTCATATTGGCGCCGATGTTGTCCATTTGAACCGGATCGACCGCGGCGGTGGGTGGCGGAAGGGCGATTCTCGCTGTTCCACCGCGCCGCGGCGGACCCACGTCGTTATCCGGGTCGGTGCGCCCGCGCTCGGTCGCGGCCGGCCCGCAGCCCGACAAGATCAGATTCATGGAAGCCAACGACAGGCCGGCGACGCTTGCGCGCCTCATGAACGTCCTTCGCGTCAAACGGTTCGCGCGGATCTCTTCTAGCAAGTGGTACTGGTAGTCATCCATCCCGCACCTTCCCTCAACAGTCCCCGAGCCCGCCCGCTACGGATCACCCGCCCACGACTCGGTGCTTCGTTGCCTGTCTCGATCAGACCGGCTCCCGTGCTCGGCAAGCTGGCGTTCGACTTTCGCGGCGGCCTCGCGACCGGTCAGGACCGCCGAATCGGCGAACCAGGCGCCCAAGTAATCCCCCGCGAGTGAGATGCGCCCCAGGTCGCGATCGAGCGCGGACTGAAGCGCCGCACGACCGGAATGCGCATAGGAGGTGGCGTACTCCCAACACTGCAGGTCGACCTCCTCCACGAGCCCGATCAGCTCGGGAAAAATGTCATACAGATCCCGCAGGAACAGGTCACGTATGTCAGCATTCGAGCGGTCCATCAGCCCTCGCCCGAGGGGACCACTGGCATAGACCATGAGGCTGCCGCCCGCGCGCCTGCTGCGCTCGCGCGATCGCAGGACGTTTGCCTGATTGAAGAACATATTGAACGATTTGCCTGGCACGACCGCCGAGTAGAGTCCATCCCACGGCATCGGTCGCCGCTCGCGGGTCAGCATCGCCATCACAATCGACGGTCCGAATTGGATGCTCCGCAATGCTCCTGCGGTGTCTTTAGGCAGCCCCTGAACGAGGCGCGCGGTTACGTGCGGCGGCGTGGTCACGATCGCATGGTGGGCACGTACTTGCTGCGGGCCGTCGCCGTCGACATAGGCGACCGTGACGCCGCCGTGGTCCGCCGCGACCGAGCTCACCTCGGCCTTGGTTGTCACCGAGCACGTCAACTGTCCAGCGAGCGCCTCGATGATTCGACCTGAGCCGCCGGCCACATTGCGCCCGAGGGCTCGATCCTTGGTGAGTACGAGTGCGAGCGCAGACATCGCGGCACCAGCACTCAGCTCCTCCGGATCGGCTTGGGCGCGATTAGCGATCGCCCGATAGATGTGGTCCAGCTCGCGGGGGAGCGGTCCGAGTAGTTCCGCGAACGTCCGGTCGTCCATGAATGCGTGCAGCGCCCGATTGACTTCAGACGGTGGGCGGTTCTTCAGACTCGTTGTGAAGCGCTGATACTCGCGGCTGTGCCAGAGGATCTTCAGCCCTGACCGCACGAACGCGATGCGCGCTCGAAGCGGCAACGGCGCCGTGCGAAGGATGGTCGTGGGCCCTCCGCCGGTGACGAGCCGCCGAGGAAAGGCCATCGCGGTAAAGCTTCCCTCGACCGGGAGGGTTTCGATGCCACAGCTGTCGATCAGACTCCCTACCGGACTCGCTGGCCCGCCGAAGAGGTGCGCGCCATAGTTCAGCCAGTACGGCGCACGGTCGTCGGAGCGAATCCGGCCCCCTAGCCGATCGTCGGCTTCGAGCACCAACACATCACGGGAGCCCAGCGACCGCGCGGCGGTCAGCCCGGCCAAACCGCCGCCTATGACGACCACGTCCCTGACGGTGGTCCTCCGGGCCGGCATCGGTCCATCCGAGGTCGAAATAGGCATCGCAGAAGTGTACCCCCGGAAGGGAGTTACAGTCACTAGATGACATTCAAAAGTACGCACCCCGGATCACGCGCAGCGAAAAGCAGCGGGCGCCTCCGCTGCCTTCTGCCGCGACGCGTGCGCGCGTCGCCACGACGAGTCGCTACGATCGCCGTGCGATGAACAAGCAGCTCGCCGACCAATTGCGGACACTGGGCCTGACAAGCAACGAAACAAAGGCGTATCTGGCGTTGCTCACCCATGGCCCGGCAACCGCCGCCGAAGTGGCGGATGCCGCAGAGATCAGTCGTCCGAAGGTCTACGGGACGCTGAAGTCTCTCGTCCAGATGGGCTTCTGCCTGCCAACGGGAGACTCGGTTGCCCGCTTCCAGCCCATGCCGCCAGAGTTGGCTCTCAATGAATGGATCACTCGGCGCACCCAGGAGCGGCGTGCCCAAACTCGGCGCGAAGAGCAGGCCGCCGACGAGGTGCTTCGCATGCTGCCCCGGGTCGACGCGCCAGACAACCGTGAAGAAGGCTTCATGGAGGTGGGTGTCGGCGTGCAGAAAACCATGGACATGTTCGGTGATCTTGCCGAACGCGCTGAGTTCCAGCTCGATATCGTGCTGATCCTGCCGCAAATCCTGCCGCGCGAGGCCTGGAACCAGTACGAGCTGCAGGCTATTGGCCGGGGCGTGGACGTCCGCGTGCTGTATGAGCGCAACGCGATCTCCGAAGGAGCACCGCATCTGCCGATCCACGATGCTGGCGGCCTGATCCGAGTGGCGGACAACCCACCGCTACGACTCGCGCTGCGCGACCGCGGACGGGAGGGGATCGTGTCGCTCGTCGAGGCGGCCGGCGACACACTCGTCGCAACAAGCGTGGCGATTCGCCACCCGGAACTCGCGGCTCCGTTCCAGATCCTTTTTAACCGCCAATGGCGGCAGGCTCAAAGCGTCGAGAACCTCGAGACCGACAGCTCCCCACCTACGTGAACGGACGGCACAACCTAGACCTCGCTGGCGTCGAGGCTCGCCGCACGGCCTACCGACTCCGCGCTACCGAGAAACGCGTGCTTCGACAGGTCCGCCGAGTAGCGGCTTGCTTCAGGGCGCCGGCCGATCGCTTCCGCGAGGCTCCGCACGTGGTGGGGGGCGGCACCGCAGCAGAGCCCGATGTAGTCGACTCCGAGATCGTGCGCCTGCCGGGCGAATTCGGCTACCTCGTAGCGGTCGCAGGTGAACGGGTCCAGTGCGGTGGGGAAGGGCCGGCCCTGCGGTACCAGGTCCGGCCTGGAGGCCTCGAGCGAGACAAAGCTCGGGTGCTCGGGCGTCGTGCGATACACCACCGGCAAAGCGGCGACGTGACAATCGACCGCCTCGCGGATATCCGCCAGTAGAGGGAGCATCGTCGTAGGGCCGCGCAGGCAGTTGAGCCCGACGACGGCGGCTCCCGCGCCTTCGAGGTGGCGGCAGGCCTCCGCGGCCGATAACCCATCCAATGTGGTTGGCTGCTTGGTGATCGAGATCGTCACGACGGCGGGCAAACCCGCATCGGAGATCACCTCGGCGGCGATGCGCGCCTCCTCCGCCCACGCGAAGCTCTCGGCGACCACGAGGTCCGCCCCGCCCTCAACGGCCCAGGCCACCTGCTCCTGGAACATCTCTCGCGCCGCGCCAGCAGCTGCCGCATCGCCGGGTTGAAAGACGTGGGTGTTACAGATATTCCCGGCCAGCAGGCCATCCGTCTCTTGCGCGACCCGAGAGGCGATCGACAGCGCCTCCAGGTTGAGCTGCGCAAGAGCATCCTCTCGGCCGACGACGCGAAGCTTGTCGCGGTGTGCGTAGAACGTCAGGGCCAACACCACGTCCGAGCCCGCGCGGGCGAACTCTCGGTGAAGCTCGAGAACCTTCGACGGATGCTCGAGCACGACCTCAGGAACAAACGCGCCCGCTTGCAGGTAGCCGCGGCGTTCCAACTCGAACAGGTATCCCTCGGCGCAGATGACGGGATCGGCATCAAACCGCCGCTCTAGCCGGCTGGATCCAAACGACCTTCCTGGCGCCATCTGCCGCACCTTCCGATCGAGGTTAACCCATTCAGTGGGTTGTACGAATTACTATATGGTTTTCGTGGCTTCCACGCAAACGTCGGAAGTGCACATCGGTTTGGCCTCGCATACGCCGCTTGGGAACCAGTTCTCGTGGCGTTCGAGGGGGCTTCGGTCGAGGTGGTCCGGATCGCCGAATACCTGGACGGTAGGGGAGATCGGGCGATCGTGAAGGGGCTAATCGGGAGGACATCCGGTCCGGCGATCCGTTCGATGAGGACGGTTACCGTGCCGTCGTCGTCCTCATCGAACACCGTGGGCTGATGACGCATTGGCCCGCGCCGAGGCGGTGCGCTTCACGTAACAGGGGCGGGCTAACGCTTATCCGGTACTCCGGCGTAGGTGTTCCACGTTGGCGCAACCAGCCATCCGCAGTCCACCGGCACGTTCACTCCCGTGATCGCTGATGCGGAATCCGAGGCCAGGAAACATACCGCGTTGGCGACTTCGTCGGTTTCGACGAGTCGTCCCAGAGCGGTCTGGCTCGTCAGGTTCGCGACGTCTCGCTGGCCTTGGTCGATCTGGTCCTGAAGCAACGGCGTCAACGTGTATCCCGGTGCGACAGAGTTGGCCCTGACGCCAGAGCGGCCCCATTCGGTCGCCAGGTCCGCGGTTAGCGCGATCACCGCGGATTTCGCTGGAGTGTAGGCGTGCAGCGGCATCGAACGCATGCCAGCGATCGAGGCGATGGTGACGATCGCGCCGCTGCCTCTGAGCGCCATCCGCTTGCCGAACTCGACGGCGCACAGCCAGGTGCCGCGCAGGTCTACCCGCAGGACGTTGTCCCAATCGGTGATGCCGAGTTCCTCTGGGGACAGTGGCCGTTGGGTGATTCCGGCGGAGGTGACGAGGATGTCGACGGGGCCGACCTCGCGCTCGATGTGGTCCGCGACCGCGCCCACTTGGTTCTCGTCGGTCACGTCGAGGGTGACGGCGTGGCCGGAGATTTCGTCGGCGACCGTTGTGGCCTGCTCGCTGTTGATGTCCGCAACGACAACCTTGGCTCCGCGGTCGGCGCAGTGTCGCGAGACCGCCGCACCGATACCGCTTGCGCCACCCGTCACCACGGCTACTCGGCCGGAAAGTTCCGCCCTCATCGAAAACTCCCTTTGCTCGGTCCCCGGTCTCGACGACGGAGAGTCAGCTATTGGTAAGCGATCTCGCGATGACGTTGCGCTGGATCTCGTTGGTGCCCTCGCCGATTTCCAGGATCTTGGCGTCGGCATAGAAGCGGGAGATGTCTGATTCCCGGATGTAGCCGTAGCCGCCGTGGATCTGCACGCTCTGGCTGGCAACCCTGTTCGCCGCCTCAGAGGCGTAGAGCTTGGCCATTGCCGCTGCCTGGCTGTACGGCTTGCCGCTGTCGGCCAGCCAGGCGGCGCGGTAGACCAGCCAGCGTGCGGCTTCGACATCGGTGGCCATGTCGGCCAGTTTGTGTTCGACGGCTTGAAAGCCGTTCAGTGGCTTGCCGAACTGTTGTCGCTCGCCGGAGTATCGCACGGCGAGGTTGAGTGCTGCTCTGGCGAGTGAGAGTGCGAGTGCGGCCACGCTGATCCGGCCGGGATCGAGTACCTGCAGGAATTGCCGTAGGCCGTTGCCTTCCTCGCCAATCAGGTGATCATCTGGGATCCAGCAGTCGGTGAATACCAGCTCCCTGGTGTCCAGCGCGTGCCAGCCGAGTTTGCGCAGTGGTTCGCCCTTGCGGTAACCGTCCGTGCCTTCAGGTACGAAGAAGGTGCCGTAACGCTTGGTCCCGTCGGTGTTGGTTCCGGTCACCGCGAGCACTGTCACCCCAAGGCTCATCCGCGTGCCGGCGTTGCTGATGAACATTTTGGTGCCGTTCAGCATCCAGCCTCCATCCACCTTGGACGCTTTTGTCCGGATGCTCGCCGCGTCGGACCCCGCGGTGGGTTCGGTCAGGCCGAATGCGCCGATGTTCTCACCGGTGGCAAGCGGAACCAGCCAGCATTGCTTCTGCTTGTGCGTGCCGTAGGTGGCAAGCGGCAATGATGCGATTGTGGTGTGCGCGTTCCAGCCGGAGGCCACCGACTGGTCGGCCGCGCCGATCTCCTCCATTGCCGCGACGTAGGCGACCATGCCGGCGCCCGAGCCGCCGTACTCGGGGTCGATCAGCATGCCCATGAGACCAAGTTCGCCCATCTTGCGAAAGACCTCGGCTGGGAAGTGTGAGCGCTCGGACCAGTCCGCCGCATGGGGAGCGATCTCGTTGGCTGCGAAGTCGCGGCACATCCGTTGCAGGGCGACCGTTTCCTCGTCCAGTTCGAAGTCCAATTCAGCCGTCCTTCGGGGTCAGCAGCACTTTGAGGTGCCGGCCGCGGTGGGTTTCCAGCTCGTCGAACACGTCGTTTCCAGATGTCAGCGGGTAAACGCCGGTGAGCAGGGGCGATGCGTCCAGCCTCCCGGTCGCCATCAGATCGAGAACCCGGGGAATGTCGAAGTTGTACCCGAGCGAGCCGACCACGGTTCGTTCGAAGTAGACGATTTGACCGAGTGGTACGGACAGGTTGGCATCGCTCACCCCGGCGAGCACGATGCGGCCGCCTCGGCGCACCGAGTTGACCGCCAGTGCCGCGGCGTCCGGATGCCCGGTCGCTTCCAGAACCACGTCCGGGCCGATCCGGCCGGTGCGCAGAAACACTTCCCTGCGGACGTCGGCTTCCAGCGGGCTGTATACCCGCGTTGCGCCAAGGTCGCGCGCCCGCCCGGCACGGCTGTCCAGTGGTTCGCTGACGTAGATCGCTGATGCCCCCGCCAGCTTGGTGAACATAAGCAACCCGATCCCGATCGGGCCGGCACCGAGGATCAGCACGGTGTCACCGGGCGAGATCTCCGCACGCCGTACCGCGTGCAGCGAGACGGCCAGCGGCTCGGCGAGTGCGGCGTACTGATCGGACACTCCGTCCGGAATCGGTGCGAGCCCGGCGGTTGGGACGGTGACCAGGTTCGCGAAACCACCCGGCGAGGCGAGCCCGACCGAACCGCCCTTGGCGCAGATGTGGTAGTCGCCCCTTGTGCACCACCGGCACACGTTGCACCGCAGGCACGGGTCCACGGCGACCCTGCTGCCGACCTGAACGCCGGGCACCTCGTCGCCGAGTGCGCGCACCGTCCCGCTCAGCTCGTGCCCGAGGGTCATCGGCGGCGCGAAACCGGTCAGCGGGTGCGGGTCGGAGCGGATCAGGTTGGGACCGTGCAGGTACTCGTGCAGATCGGTACCGCAGACTCCACAGTAGGCCACCTCGATGACCGCGAATCCCGGTTCGGGCTCCGGTGGATCCGGCACGTCCTCCAGGCGCAGGTCGCCCCTCCCGTACCAGCGTAGTGCTTGCACTTGCCACTACCTCCATGGCGTTCTACGGCGTTGGTCCGAGTGTTTGTTTTTTCGACCGATGGGTACAAGAATCGTGCATTCGGCCAGGATGTCAAGGGGCGTTCAGCGAACGACCGCATCAGCACGATGACGATCAAGGCGGGAGCAGGATGTCGTCCACTACGGAAAGCCGGTCTCGGCCAGGGGATCAGGCAGCGGGCACGTACGATATCGCGGCACTGCGCGAGATGTACCGGCGGATGTGCAGGATTCGCCGGTTCGAGCAGCGTGCCTCAGAACTGTACCGGGACAACGAGATTCCCGGCTTCTTGCACTTGTCGATCGGCCAGGAGGCGAGTGCGGTCGGGGCGTGTTGGGCGTTGCGGGATGCGGACGTGGTGACGTCGACGCATCGTGGGCACGGCCACTGTATCGCCAAAGGGCTCGAGGTCACCGGGATGTTCGCCGAGCTGATGGGCAAGCGGACCGGCACCTGCCAGGGGCGTGGCGGTTCCATGCATATCGCGGATCCACGCCGCGGCATCTTCGGTGCCAACGGCATTGTCGCCGCTGGTCTGCCGATCGCCGTTGGCGCGGCGACCGCCGCGCAGCTGCGTGCGCGCGGTGACGTCGTGCTTGCCTTCTTCGGCGACGGCGCGGTGGCACAGGGCGCGTTCCACGAGTCGCTGAACCTGGCCGCGGTGTGGCAGCTTCCGGTGATCTTCTGCTGCGAGAACAACCGGTACGCGGAGTTCTCGCCGATCTCCGCGCAGCACCGAGCGCCACTGTCCAACCGTGCAGCCGGATACGGCGTCGGTTATGCGCAGGTGGACGGTAACGACGTGACCGCGGTGGCGGATCTGGCCGGGCGGTTGGTGGAAGATCTGCGCGCGGGTGGCGGCCCGGTGATCCTGGAAACCGAGACCTACCGCTGGCACGGCCACTACGAGGGTGATCCGCAGCGCTACCGCGAACCTTCCGAACTCGAGGAGTGGAAGCAGCGTGACCCTCTCGCGCTGGCGGCCGAGCAGATCCGCGAGCAGTCCCCGAGCGCGGTCGAGGACATCGACGCCGAGGTTGCCGACGAGATCGACCGGGCGGTGGCTCAGGCCAGGGCCGCGGAAGAACCGTCGCCGGACACCTTGCACCACTACGTGATGATGCCGCGCGAGACGGCCAGCGAGACCCCGCGGACAGTGATCGACTCTGGCGAGACGATCAAGGTCATGGAAGCGGTGCGGTCCGCGCTCGACCACGAGCTCGCCACCGACGACTCGGTGTTCCTGGCCGGCATCGACGTCGGCGACGGCGGCAACGTATTCGGCCTGACCAGGGGGTTCGCCGAGAAGTATCCGGGCAGGGTGCGGGACACGCCGATTTCGGAGAACGCGGTGGTCGGCACGGCCGTCGGCGCCGCCCTGGCGGGCATGCGGCCGGTGGTCGAGCTGATGTACTTCGACTTCATCGGTGTGTGTTTCGATCAACTCCTCAACCAGGCGGCCAAACTCCGCTTCATGACCGGCGGCGGAGCCAACCTGCCGCTGGTGGTGCGCACGCAGTTCGGCGCCGGACGTTCGTCGGGCAGCCAGCACTCACAGAGCCTGGAGGCGATTCTCGCCCACATTCCGGGGCTCTCCGTGGTGATGCCGTCGACTCCGGCGGACACCTACGGACTGTTGCGCGCCGCGATCCGGGATCCGAACCCGGTGGTGGTCGTCGAGAACCGGTTGTTGTACGGGCGCAAGGGTCCGCGTCCACCGGAACATCACCTCGTGCCGCTCGGCAAGGCGAAGGTCGTCAGGGACGGTAGTGACGTCACGCTGGTGAGCTATTCTCGTCTGCTTCAGGACTGCGAGAAGGCGGCGGAATTGGTCGCCGAGGAGGGGATCAGCGTCGAGCTGATCGACCTGCGTTCGGTGGCCCCGCTGGACAAGGAAACGGTGCTTCGTTCGCTGGCCAAGACGAACCGGCTGGTGATCGCACACCAGGCCGTGCAGGATTTCGGTGTCGGTGCCGAAATCGCGGCGGTCGCGGGACACGAGGGTTTCTGGAGCCTCGACGCGCCGGTGCGCCGGGTGGCCGCCGCGAACACGCCCGCGCCTTACGCACCGTCCCTGGAGCAGGCGTGGTTGCCGAGCGCGCAGTCCATTGCGGACGCCTTGCGCGAGACCGCCCACGCCTGAACGGTCCGCGCCGGGCGTCCTCCGTGTCAGGCGTGGGCTGCGGGGACCATGGCTGTCCAGTCCTGGTAGCGCTCGCGGAACGCGCCCAGCTCGTCCTCGAGGCCGGAGACGTCGTAGTCCGCGGTGCGGAACCCGGCGAACAGGGTGGCGCAGTACTCCCTGGACAGGAATCGCGCATCCCACGGCCCGCTTGGCCGGACCCACTGGTATGTGTGGTTGTGCAGGTTCAGGAACTGCAGCATGGTCAGCCGCGGATCCATTCTGCGGAACGCGCCACAGTCCATCGCGTCGGTGAGCAGGGATCGCACGATCTTCTCGAACTGTTTTCGTTGCCTCAACAGCCTGGTCAGGTTGTCGCCGGTGAGGTGACGGTAGTCGTGCTCGTATACCCAGATGTGGTCGGTGCGCCGCAGGATCAGCTCCAGCAGCGTTTCGGAAAGCAGCCGCAACTTGAGCACCGGATGCTCGTCGAGTGCCTGTATCCGCCGTGCGGCGCTCAGCAGCGGGGTCAGCACGCGGGACTGGATCTCGACGAGCAGGTTCTCCTTGGAGCCGATGTAGTAGTAGAGCGCGCCTTTGGCCAGGTCAGCGGCGTCGCCGAGCTCGGTGATGCTGGTCGCGGCGTAGCCCTTCCTGGCGAAGAGGTCGGCGGCCAGATCGATGATCTCTTGCCGCTTTACTTCGTATCCCGGTCCGTGCCCCGGCGGTCTCGGCATGGCTCCTCGCAGTGCGATCCGGCCGGTGGTCCCGGCCGACTGTCCGGTGTGACGTGTAGAACGTCGAACCACTGTAGTTACCGGATCAGGAGAACCGCGCCTTGCCCGGCCCTTCCGAGATGAACGACGCCATTCCGGTGTTTCTGTCCTCGGTCGCGAACAGCCCGGCGATCAGGCTGCGCTCGAGGGCAAGGCCGCTGGCCGACGGTGCGTCAGCTCCGTGGTCGACGGCCTCCTTGATCGCCTGGATGGCGAACCGCGGCCCGGCGGCCAGCCGGTCGGCGTACTCGATCGCGGCCTCGTACGCGCCGCCGTCCGGCACCACCTCGTCCACCATGCCCAGCCGCAACGCCTCGGCCGCGGTGATCTTGCGTCCGGTCATCAGCAGTTCCTTCGCCCTGGACGGTCCGACTAGCCGGGTCAGGCGTTGGGTGCCCCCGGACCCCGGCATGATGCCGAGCAGTACCTCGGGATAGCCGAGCTTGGCGCTGCCCGCGACGATCCGGTAGTCGGCGGCGAGCGCCAGCTCCATCCCGCCGCCAAGGGCGAGCCCGTTCACCGCGGCGATGACCGGCATCGGCAGCGTAGCGATCTGCGTCAGTGTGCGCTGCATGGCACCGTTCCAGTGCACGATGCTGTGAAAATCGTGTTCCGCGAGTTGCTTGATATCCGCCCCCGCGGCGAAGACCTTCGCACTGGAGTGCAGCACCACCACCCGAACCCGCGCATCCTCCGTGAGTTCGGTGGCTGCCGCGGAGAGCTCTCTGCGCATCGTCGTGTCGAAGGTGTTCAGCGGAGGGTAATCGAGCTTCAACGTCGCCACCGAGTTCGCAATGTCCACTTGCACCCGTTCCGGCATGAGCTTGTTCTCCTTCCGTGCCAGCACAGAGGCCCACCCGCCGGGTGGTGTCATCAGTCCACCCGGGAGAAGGACCGCGGTTGGCCTTGTCAGGTAGCCGATCGCACCTTAAAGTGCTCGACATCACCGTTTCGTAGACCGATAGGTACACGAAACGTTCAGGAGGCACAACGGCCGGCGTGGACCAGGAGGGCCCCGTGAGTGAGAAAGAAACCAAGGTCCCCGAAGGGCCTTCCGTGCAGCGGGAAGCGGTCACCGAGAACGAGTTGCGTGCGTTGGGCGTGGACCTGGCGCGAGACTTCCCCGGCTCCACCGCGGATGACTTCAAGAGTTACCCGGTGCTCTCTGAGGGCGGCTGGTTCAAAGTAGTGAAGCACCAGAAGACGTTGCAGACGGTCAGCCGTGAGCCGTGGGCCTTGCTGGGCCCGGTCAGCCTGACGTCCGAGGGCCTCGAGCTCGACTGAGGCCGCGGCTGGGGGCCGAGTCAGAAGTTCTTCCATGCGAGTCGAAGGATGGCACATGATCGGAGTTGACGTAGGCGGCACCTTCACCGATGTCGTGACAATCGCCGATGGGCAGATCAAGACCGTCAAAGTGGCGACCGATGTACACACGACTGAGCGCGCGGTACTCGCGGGCGCACAGGAGGCCGGGGTCGCGGACTCGGCGATGTTCAATCACGCCAGCACGCACGGTCTGAACGCGATCATCACCCGCAAGTTGCCCAAGGTCGCGATGCTGACCACGTTGGGGCACCGCGACATTCTGGACATGGGCCGTACCTGGCGGCCACTGGAAGGTCAGACGAACCCTGCCTGGCGGCGCAGCTACGGTGACGCGGCCCGTCCGTTGGTTCCCCGCTATCTGCGCCGCGGTGTTCGTGAGCGCCTGACCGCGGACGGCGGCACGCTGATCCCGCTGGACGAGGACGACGCCCGTGAGCAGATTCGCGTGCTCGGAAAGTGCAATGTGGAGGGCGTCTCGATCTGCCTGATCAACTCCTACGTCAACCACCATCACGAGGAGCGGTTGCGGGAGCTGGTGCACGAGGAACTCGGTGCGCACATTCCCGTCTCGATCTCCAGTGAGGTTTCGCCGCTAGCCAAGGAATTCGCCAGGGCGTCCACCACGGTGATCGACGTCTTCATGCGATTGATCTACGGCGAGTACACCCAGCGTCTCGACTCGGGCCTGCGCGAGCTTGGTTTCTCCGGCGACCTGAACTTCGCCGACTGCGCCGCCCACCTGGTGCGCTCGGACATCGCCATGCAGAACCCGTTCCGGATCGTGTTCGCCGGACCCGCCGCCGGAACCATGGCGAGCGCACACTTCGGCGGACTGATCGGCAAGAACGACCTGCTGTGCTGCGACGTCGGCGGGACATCCTGCGACATCAGCCTGGTTTCCGCCGGAAACCCGTTCGTGAACACCACCTTCGAGATCGAACACGACCTCGTGGTGAACGCATTGTCCAATGAGGTATCCAGCATCGGCGCCGGCGGCGGCAGCATCATTAGCAGCAGTCCCGCCGGTGAGCTGAAAGTCGGACCGGGCAGTGCCGGCGCCGATCCGGGACCTGCCTGCTACGACAACGGTGGCATCGAACCAACCATGACCGATGCCTGCCTGCTGATGGGCATCCTGGACCCGTCCGGCTTCGCGGGCGGCAAGATGGCGCTCAAGCCCGAACTGGCGCAAGCGGCGTTCGAGCGCTTGGACAGCCCACTGAAATTCGAACAGCGGGTCAGCTACGCCTTCAACATCGGGATCAACAATATCGCCGAGGGCGTGGTCAACATCGCGATCTCACACGGCATCGACCCGCGAGATTTCAGCCTGGTTGCCTACGGCGCCGCGGGGCCAATGCTGCTGCCAGCCGTGCTGGACACGATCCACGCCAGTGACGTGATCGTTCCGCCGCACCCTGGGTTGTTCTCCGCGCTCGGCCTCGTGAGTTCCGATCTGGTCTATGCGGACTCGAGGAGTGCCTACACGATGCTGGTGCCGGAGGCCGCCGAGTCCATCGACAAGGTGTACAAGTCAATGGAGGAGGGCCTGAAGGAGAGCATCAAGGAAGAAGACCGGGACAAGGTCCAGTTCGAACGCAGCTTCGACGGCAGGCTGGCGGGCCAGACCTGGGAGACCCCGTTTATTCAGGTGCCCTCAGGAGACATCACCGGGGAGGCGGTCGAGCAGATGGTCGCCAGCTTCCACGAGGAATACCTGGAGCGCTCCGGCAACAAGTTCGAAGCACTACCGGTGCAGGGTGTCACCTACCGGGTGGAGGCCAGGGTGCCGTCGTCCAAGGTGGACTATCCGACGCTTCCGGAGCGCGATGGCACGCCACTCGAAGCCAAGCGCACGCTGCGGATCAACTACCTGACGGACGAGAGCATCTCCGCTCCAGAGTACGACCGGACCGACCTACGCGCGGGTGATGTGGTGGCCGGCCCGGCGATCATCCGCGAACCGCTCTCGACCACCTTCATGGTGCCGGGGCAGGTAGCCGAGGTGGGCAGGTACGGCGAACTGCGGATCCGGAAGGCATGACGAGCGCGAACGTTCCAGGAGGACACCAGTTATGACCACAACTCACCCAGAGTGGGATTCGACCTCACTGAAAGACCTGACCGAGGAAGAGTTCGCGCATCGCTACTCGACCGACCGGTTCACCGCCTCAGTACTCGGCAGCCGGATGCGTTACGTCGTCCAGCACATGTGCACCGGATTGCTGGCGAACGCGTTCTCGATGATCCTGCGGGACTGGTATGACTTCGCGGCAACGATTTCCGGGCCGCCGGAACAGAATTACCCGATGAGCGCGGTGAGCAACAGCCTTACGCTGTTCCTCGGCACCATGGACGACGGTTTGCGCAATACCGTGGAGGAGTACGGACCGGAGAACCTGCGCAAGGGTGACGTGCTGATCTGCAACGACCCGTACCGCGCGGGCAACCATGTCAACGACGTGCTGTTCATCCGGCCGATCTTCGCCGGCGACCGCCTGGTGTCCTTTGTGACCCTTCGCGCGCACCAGTTGGACATGGGCGGTGTGGTCCCTGCCGGATTCAGCGGCACCAAACGCAACGTGTACGAGAACGGGCTGGTGCTCGGCCCGATGCTGCTGTACTCCGATGACCAGCCGGTGGCGTCCACGTTCAATCTGATCTTCGACAACGCCCGGTTCTGCGCGCTGCTGCTGCCGGACATCAAGACGATCTACCAGAACCTGGTGCTCGGCGAGAACCTTGTCAACGGCAGCATCGACCGCTACGGGGTGGACGCCTACCTCGGGGCCACCCGGTACAGCTGCGATGTTTCCGCCGAGGCCATGCGGGACGGGCTGCGCAGCCTGCCGGACGGCGTTTACGAGGCCGAAGAGGGCATCGACTGCGACGGTATCGATGACGACATCGAGTACCGGCTCAAGGTGAAGATCACCAAGGTCGGCAGTAAAGCAGAAGTCGACTTCAGTGGCACGTCACCGGAAGCCCGGACGAGCATCAACGCTTCCGTGCTGGACACCAAGACCGCGGTTGGTGTGGCGATGAAGTTCCTCATCGACCCGGAGACCCCGTTCAACTCCGGATCCTACCGGGACATCGACATCATCCTCCCCGCGGGCACGTTCATCAGCGCCACCCCACCGGACGGCGCGGTGTTCATCTACTGGGAAAGCTCCGACCCAGTGGTACTGGCCATCTTCCGTGCGCTGGAGAGCGCGCTGGGCGAACGCGCGGTCGGCGGCGACTACGGATCGCTGTCCATCCACAACGCGAACGGTGTCGCAGCGGACGGCACACCATGGGTGACCACCGCCCAATGTGGTGGCGAGCATGGACCTTGGGGCGCCACAAAGGACGCCGACGCCGACAACTACTCGGTGATCTACTCGGCGAATAATCTCGACCCTGCCACCGAGGCAATCGAATCGGATTTCCCCGTGGTGATCCTGCGTAAAGGCTACGTGCCGGACACGTGCGGGGCCGGCACGAACCGCGGTGGCGCCGGGGTCATGAAGGACTCGCTGTGGCTGACCGACACCGAGCACTGGTCCAGCCCGCTGCACACCAAGCGAGGCAGCGGTGTCGGCGTCTACGGCGGATCCACCGGCAGGGCGGGTGGCGTGTGGGTCTTCGACCCGCAACACTTCAACGTCACCAAGAAGAAAGACCTGCTACCGACCACGTCGGAGATCTACGCCGGTTCGACACCGGTCGCCGGCGTGCTCGATCCCGAGAAGAAGACGCTCGACCCGGAAAACGGGGTGTATTACTACTTCGCCGCCACCCAGACCTGGCGCACCAAGCCGAACGCGGTCTTCCGCTACATCACCAACGGCGGCGGTGGCTGGGGCGATCCGGTGGATCGCGATCCGGAACGAGTGAAGCGAGACGTACGCGACGAGTACATCACGATCGACGGTGCCTACCGCGACTACGGCGTGGTGGTCGTCGGGGATCCGGCGCACGATCCGGAGGGCCTGCGCGTCGACATGGACGCCACCACCGCGCGACGTACCGAGATGGCGCGACAGAACGGGCGCTGAGCGGTACGCAACGAGCTTCGGAAACAGGGCAGAAGGGAGCCCAGCCGCCATGGCCAATGCGGAACTGACCCAACGACAGCGCGAGCTACGCGAGACCTTCGTCAACGAGCGAGGATACTGGAACGAGTTCTGGGCTGGTCTGCTGGAGACCGACGAGGACTTCTTCGAGGCCTACCTCAACTTCTCCGCGGTGCCGTGGCGCAAGGGTGTACTGGAACCCAAGGTGAAGGAGTTGATCTACACCGCCATCGATGCGTCCACCACGCACCTCTACGAGCCCGGACTGCGCCAGCACATTCGCAACGCGCTCGCTTATGGGGCCACCAAGGAGGAAATCATGGAGGTGCTGGAGCTGACCAGCGTGCTTGGCATCCACACCTGCATCCTCGGCGTGCCTGTCCTGCTCGAGGAGTTCGAGGCGCATCAGAAGAGCGCAGGAAACGGGAGTGGTCCGTGAGCGCGGCAGGGCTATTACACCCTGAAGGGCCTGGTTCACTGGTCGGTGACCGCGCGGTTGTGACCGGCGCGGCCCGAGGCATCGGCGCCCAGATCGCGATCGAACTGGCCACGGCCGGTGCGCACGTGACGGCGTTCGACGTCCGAGAACCAGCCGACACGATCGCGTCGATCCGTGGGGCAGGTGGCAGTGCCGACGGTGCCGTCGTCGACGTTACCGACTTCTCAGCGGTCCAGAAGGCGATGGGCGACGCGGGAAGTGACGGTGCTCGCCTGGACATCCTGGTTACCTGCGCTGCCATCTACGGCAATACCACATCGATCACCGATCTGAGCGAGTCCGAAGTGGACGCGGTGCTGGGGGTGAACGTGAAGGGCACCATGTGGTGCATGAAGGCAGCATTGCCGCTACTGCGGGCACACGGCGGCCGCGTCGTGTGTATCGGGTCGGTCGCCGGCAAAGTAGGCGGCGTCCTCGCCGGCCCGCATTACGTAGCCAGCAAGGGCGCGGTGCACGCGATGGTGAAATGGCTGGCCAAGACCGAAGCGGAAAACGGTATCCACGCCAACGGCATAGCGCCGGGCGTGGTGGACACCGAGATGATTGTCGGTCAGGGCTACGTCCCCGAGTATTGCCCGCTCGGGCGACTCGCCGAGCCACAGGAGATCGCCCGAGCGGCCGCGTTCCTGGCATCGCCAGCAGCCAGCTACCTCACCGGAACCATTGTCGACGTCAACGGCGGCTATTCGATGGCCTGATCGCGGCAGCGCGCAAGACACGCGAGCGGTCACCGGCGCTGGTCGGGGACACGTGTTCACGACCAAGTCTCGTAGGGGCAACCATGTTCAACTTCGCCACAGTGCTCGATCACAACGCCGCCCGGCGGCCGGACGAGCCCGCGATCTCGTTTGGCAAGCACACTCTCACCCACGGCGAGCTGGACCAGCGAGTGAACGCCCTGGCGGCCGGGCTGAGCGAGCTGGGTATCGGAGCTGACGACGTGGTGGCCCTCTTGTTGTACAACTACCCCGAGTTCATCGAGACCGTATTCGCGGTGAACCGGCTCGGCGCCGCCTTCCTGCCGTTGAACTACCGGTTGTCCCCGGCAGAGTGGCAATACATTCTGAACCACGCGCAAGCCGCGGCGATCCTGACCGAGCCGGAGTTCCGGGACGCGGTGGATGGAATTGCCGAGCAGCTACCGTCACTGCGGCAGCGTCTGTTACTCGGTGATCCCACGGACGGCTGGACTTCGCTGCCGGCGGTTGTCCAGAACAATCTCGGGAAGCGCGTTGCCGCCGCGACGGTGGGCGAAGACACCCTGCAGCGGCTGATGTACACGTCGGGCACGACGTCGCGGCCGAAGGGCGTTTGCCTCAGCCACGGCAACGTGATCTGGAAGGATCTCGGGCACATCATCGAGTTCGGCATCACCTCTGCGGATACCACGCTGGTGTGCGGGCCGCTCTACCACGTCGGCGGACTGGACTTGCCGGGCCTTGGCACCCTGCACGCCGGTGGCCACCTGATCTTGGTGCGCAAGTTCGACCCCCGCGAAGTGCTGGACACGATCGCACGGGCGCGACCGACCAACATCTGGCTGGCGCCCGCGATGATGAACGCCGTGCTCCAAGTACCCGAGCTGGTGGACTACGACACGAGTTCGATCCGGTTCATCATCGGCGGCGGAGAGAAAATGCCCGAGCCGCTGATAACCAAGATCCTACGGGCGTTCCCGAACGCCTGGTTCTCCGACGCCTACGGACTGACCGAGACGGTCTCCGGTGACACCTTCAACGACTACGACCACATGCTGTCCAAAGTGGGCTCGGTCGGCAGGCCGGTGCTGCACCTCGAAGTGCGTATCCTCGATGAGCACGGTGCCCCAGTGGCTCCCGGTGAACTCGGTGAGATCGCGCTGCGCGGCCCGAAGGTGTTCTCCGGCTACTGGCGCGACGACGAGGCGACCGCACGCGCGCTGCGGGACGGCTGGTTCCACACCGGTGACGTCGGCAGACTCGATGCTGACGGATACCTTTACGTCGAGGACCGCAAGAAGGACATGATCGTCTCCGGCGGGGAGAACATCGCCACCCCAGA
This sequence comes from Pseudonocardiaceae bacterium, assembly GCA_009379845.1. Classification (GTDB taxonomy): domain Bacteria; phylum Actinomycetota; class Actinomycetes; order Mycobacteriales; family Pseudonocardiaceae; genus Tamaricihabitans. The sequence continues at coordinate 79,354 of WHSZ01000017.1, forward strand.
AGTAGAACGAGTGCTCTACGAACACCCGGACATCGTGGAGGCGGCGGTCATCGGGATCGCGCACCAGCGCTGGGGTGAGGTGCCAAAGGCGTACGTAGTGCTGAAAGAGGGCGCCGTCCACGATCCCACGGCACTGCACGAGTTCTGCCGGGAACGCCTCGCGAAATTCAAGGTACCCGCGGAAGTCGAGGTCCTCGACACACTGCCGCGCACACCGTCCGGCAAGGTGCTCAAACGTACGCTACGAGACCAGCACAGCGCCGGCCCACAGTAACGCCACAATGACCGACTTCGACCTGAGCAGACGGATCGCCTGGGTGACCGGAGCAGGCAAGGGACTCGGCAAGGCCATGGTCGAAGCCCTTGCGAATGCCGGAGCAACCGTGGCACTGACCGCGCGCACCGAAAAGGACATCCAGAACGTCGCCTCCTCGCTGAGACACAGTGGCCATAACGCCCTCGCCTTACCAGGATCGGTAGCGAAATCCAGCGCGGTGGATGCACTCGTTAAGCAGATCGTGGACGAGTACGGCCGCATCGACGTTCTGGTCAACTGTGCGGGAATCAGCCCAGTCTTCAAGCGAAGCGAGCGGCTGACCGACGACGAATGGTCCGATGTGCTCGGTGTCAACCTCAGTGGTACGTTCAATTGCTGCCGAGCGGCTGGCGCGCACATGCTGCGAAGCGGGGCAGGCAGCATCGTGAACGTCTCCTCGGTACACGGCACCACGGGCTTCCCCCGGGTTGCCGCCTATGCCGCCAGCAAAGGCGGTGTCGAGGCATTGACGCGGGCACTCGCCGTGGAGTGGGCCGATCGCGGGGTCCGGGTGAACACGATCGCGCCAGGGTATTTCCGAACCGAGCTCTCCGAGGGGCTGCTAAGCAGCAAGTGGTCGGACACCATCCAAAGTCGAATCCCGCAAAACCGATACGGTCATGGTGACGACCTGGCGGGCGCGGTTGTCTTTCTCGCCAGTGACGCATCCCGTTACGTCACCGGCAGCACCATGTTCGTCGATGGCGGCTGGACCGCGCACTAGCGATCGTCAGGCGCCGAGTTCCCCAAAGCAAGAAACCGCTCGTCGGTCAGATGACCGATGCGAGCGCCGGGTTCAGCGTGCACTCCAGCTCAACGTCACTCCGTCGAGATTGGAAAGGGGCACACCGGATTACTTGTGTCGCCGTGCGAATCGTCTGTCAGCTCAGGGCGTTGTTACCGAGTTTTCGGGTGAGCCGGCGTCTATAGCTCGGTGCCAGTCGGTTGGCCGTGGCTGTGCGTCCGCAACAAGCGCAGCTGGCGGCCGCACCGATAGCACCGGGTTTGGGAATCCGCTGTGGCGCGGCGTTGGGCGTTGTGCTGCCGGCTCGCGGGCGGAAGCGCCCGGCGCGGACACCGTTGGCGATAACAAGGACTTCGGCGAGTTCGTGGATGAACACGACGGTGGCCAGGCCGAGCGCGCCGAAGGCGGCCAGCGGGACGAGGGTGAGCACGATCGCCGCGGAGAGCCCGATGTTTTGCAGCATGACGGCGCGGGCGCGACGGGTGTGTGCGAGCGCGCGGGGCAGGTGGCGCAGGTCGGTGCCCAGGAGGGCGACGTCGGCGGTTTCCATGGCGACGTCAGTGCCCATAGCGCCCATGGCGATGCCGACATCGGCGGTGGCCAGCGCGGGAGCGTCGTTGATGCCATCGCCGACCATGGCGACCGGGCCCGGCAGCCGCTTCACGAGGGCGGCTTTGTCTTGCGGGCGCAGTTCGGCGTGGACGTCTGTGATGCCCGCTTCGGCGGCAAGGGCGGTGGCGGTGCGGGCGTTGTCGCCGGTGAGCATGGCCACCCGAACACCGTGATCGATCAGCGTGCGGATCGTCTCGGCGGCTTCGGGGCGTAAGTCGTCGCGGATGCCGAGGATGCCGAGCACCGTGCCGCCGCGTTCGAGGACGGCGACGGTGGCCCCGGCATCTTGCAGTCGAGTCACCTCTTGCAGCAGCGGTCCAGGGGTGATCCAGCTGGGTTTGCCGAGCCGGGCGGGTGCGCCCTCCACGGTACCGGTCAGCCCGGCGCCGGGCACGGTGGTCACGCCCTGAGCGGGGGTGGGGTCGGGGGCCGCGGACAGGATCGCCGCCGCCAGAGGGTGTTCGCTGCGGGCTTCCAAGGCGGCGGCCACGGCGAGCACGTGTTCGGCGTCGACTCCTTCGGCGGGCACGATCTCGGTCACAGAGGGGGTGTTGCGGGTCAGGGTGCCGGTCTTGTCCAGTGCCACGGTGCGCACCGCACCCAGGGTCTCCAGTGCTGCTCCGCCCTTGACCAGTACACCGAGCCGGGTGGCGGCGCCGACGGCTGCGATGACGGTCACCGGCACCGAGATCGCCAGTGCGCAGGGGGCGGCGGCCACCAAAACGACAAGGGAGCGTTCCAGCCACGTGGCGGGGTCGCCGAGCAGCGAGCCGATGCCGGCGATGAGCGCCGCGAGCACCATGATCGCCGGCACCAGGGGGCGGGAGATGCGATCGGCGATGCGCTGGCGGGTGCCCTTGCGCTGCTGGGCGTCCTCGACGATGCGCACGACCTTGGCCAGCGAGTTGTCCGCGACGGTTGCGGTGGCCTCGACGGTGAGCACCCCGGTGCCGTTGACCGACCCGGCGAACACGTCGTCGCCAGCCCGGATCTCGACCGGCATCGATTCGCCGGTGATGGCGGAGGTGTCCACACTGGAATGTCCGGTTCGGACGGTTCCGTCGCTGGCGAGTCGACCACCTGCACGGACGAGCATGTGATCGCCGACCCGCAGCTCGTGCGGGGTGAGCACGGTCTCGGTGCCGTTGCGGAGCACGGTGATCTGCTCGGGTACCAGGGCGAGCAGGGCGCGCAGCCCGCGGCGGGTGCGGGAGAGCGCGTAGTCCTCCAAGGCTTCGCTGATGGAGAACAGGAACGCCAGCATCGCTGCCTCCGCGACCTGGCCCAGCAGTAGCGCCCCGAGCAGCGCGATGGTCATTAGCGTGCCGACCCCGATCCGGCGACGCAGCAGCGCGCGCACCGTGTTCGGGATGAAGGTCACCGCGCCGGCGAGTGCTGCGAGCCCGTGCAACACCGCCTCGGCGCTCGGCGAGCCGAGCCAGCCGGCGACGAAGCCGGCTGCGACCAGCAGACCCGCGGTGGCCGCGAGTTGTACCTCTCGCGCCTGCCACAGGCGACGGGGCTGCTCGCTGTGCTCGGCGCTGTCGTGGTGCGGGGTTTCGGTGTCGCAGCACTCGGCGCTCATACCGGATCAACCGCCGCGGCCTCGGCGGTGACGGGAGTGAGCAGCTGCCGGCCGAGCCTGCTGAGGCGATACATCACGAGCTTGCCGTCGCGGCGGGAGGCCACCAGTCCAGCCGAGCGCAGCTGCCGCAGGTGATGCGACACCAGCCCCTGGGAAGAGCCGACGATCCAGGCCAGGTCGCACACGCACAGCTCGTCACCGGCCGGCAGCGCGTGCACAAGCCGCAACCGCGTCGGGTCGCCCAACGCGCGCAGCCGTAGCGCCTGCGCCTCCAGCTCATCGGCATCGGGCAGCCTCGTGCGCAGCGTCTCGGCGTGGTCGAAGTCGATGCACAGCAGTTCGCAGCGGTCGTCGCTCATACACTCAATCTAACGACCGTTGATATGTTTGAGCAAGCATGCGGCGTGTGCGGGAGTGGCTTCGGCACGCAGATATGAGAATTGCTAGTCACTCAGGGTGATTGGTTGTTTTGAATAGCTGGTGATGGTGGCGCGTTGGGCGCGGGCCACAGGTCACCCGGGGCACTATGCGCACGTCCGCGAGCACGAGTACGTCGTGGCGGACCTGGCCGGTCAGCAGTGACTATCGCACCGCGTAGTAGGTGAAGATCGTATGGTCAGGGTCAGCTACGCGCGTTCCGGTGCCGACGATGACCGTGCGGGTCAGCCAGTCGTGCTGGCCGATGGGCGTGTCGAACTTCGGGGTGACGCGGAAATAGAACTCGCGGCCCCCTCCCCAGGACGGATCGTCGAAATCGGTCTCCGAGCCGTCGACCGGATAGAGGTAGCCGGTGTTGTTGATGTAGATAGGTGACCCGTCAGATGCCTCCAGCATGTAGTGGGCGTTGAGACCGTACACGCCGGCGTAGTCGGCGCCGCTGCCTGGAATTACGCGCCCTTGCAGGCGCGGTCCCCAGATCTCGCCGCCCGCCGCGGGCACGTAGACGCGTTTGCCCGCCGGGGTCTCGAACCGTACACGCTGGTTGAAGTCGATCCGGATGGAGAAGACGTACTCGAGTTCGATGGGCTCGATTCGTGTCTCCGCGACGTCGTCTGCGAGGCTGGTCATCTTTCTCCTCATCGATTGTGGTGGACGGTGCGATTGCTCTTTGCTCGACCGTCACGCTGACGGTCTTCAATGCTCGGGGGAGCGTCGGTCCTTCAGGAGGATCGCACCGCCGTTCCAGGTTGGGTCTTCGTCCTGGATCTCGGCCTCGGTCGCCCATGGTGAACGGCTGAAGTAGGGCGAGCTGACAAATGTCGCCTCGACGGCGGCGATCTCGCCGTTCTTGACCTTGAACATCTCCAGGAAGCTCCAGGTGTGCGGCTCTTGGAACGGGGATTCCCGCATTGACCCGTCAGTGGTCTCGTATTCGCGCATGAGTCCTTTGTGGTCGATGAAACCTCGCGCGAGGCATATGCCACGGGCCTCGTCCACCATGAGCCACTCCCGCCGAACCCGCTGATTGAACCGGTAGCGGCCGAGCAGGAAGTCCGCGGCGGCTCCCTGCGGCGCGGCCTGGTAGCCGTTCTCGATGCGGTAGCAAGTAGCGGCGAACTTCGTATGGAGAACGCCGTCGTTGCGGGACAGGGTCTGGAAGTAGCCGTCGGCGACGGCCAGCGCGTCCTCGCGGCTGCTGCGTACCTCGGGCGACAGGGTCTCGCCGATGACGGGCTGGTGGTGGAGTTGCCGCACATCGCCGAAGGGCGTAGGAGGACCGCTCACCGCACGCTTCGTGGAGAGCAGGTGCTCGATCTCGGTGATCTGGCCGCCGCGGATTTTGAGTCGGATGGCCAGGAAGCCAGGGGTGTCGTTCATCATGATCGCCGTGAAGACCGCGGCGCCACCGGTGTGCGGGTCCGAGAAGATCAGGGCGGGACCGACTTCTTCGGTCACGGCGTCCCAGCTGCCGTCCGGGAAGGTCAGCTCGACGTTGTTCTCGGTGTAGCGAACTCGTGGAGATATGGGAACCGTGGAGGGGTCACGTTCGACGTAGGCGTGTCTGTACTGTTCGGCGATGCCTTCCAGTTCTCGCTGAGTGTGCTCGGCACCGTCAGCCACCGGTCGCGCTGGTTCTCCTTTGTGGACGTTCGCGCGCTGGACACCAGGGCCCAATCCGCTGACGAACGCTTCCAGCGGGTCACCGAGGCATCGATCCTCCGTACCGAGGTGCAGCACCTCGCTGAAGTGGTTGTGCTTGGCAAGATAGCCCAGCGGGGGCAGCTGTCCTTGCTCCTCGGTGAGGGCCGCGACAAACCGCAGGAACTGCTCCTGATGGTCAGGCGGGTCAAGTTCCGCGATCACCGGCATGATCGGAATTCCGGCCTCGGCCAGCCGGGGCAGTGGGGAGATCTCGGCGAGGTCGGCGTCGGCACCGAAGTAGGTCCTTATCGCGGCATCATGAGCCAATGTCGTCAGGTCGTACCGCCCCGACATCAGGACGGCGCCGGCCACTGCGGGCTGCGACGTGTCGGCCAGAAAGCCGGCGACGTGCGTAGCGCCCGCCGAAGCACCGATCAGCGCGATGCGATCCGGGTCTCCGCCGGCCTCCGCGATGTTCTCCTTGAGCCAGGAGACGACGGCGCTGAGATCCTCGACGCCCGACGGGTACTGGGCTTCCGGGGCCAGGCGGTAATTGACGGTCACACCAATGAGGTTGTGGTGCGCGGCCCAGATTCCGACGTTGTCGTAGAACGGACTTGACGGCGTGCTCTTGTTCCCGGCGACAAAGTTGCCACCGTGGACGAAGACGACAACGGGCATCGGTGATGCGGCGCCGTCGATCGCTCGGAACGTGTCGAGTCGGTGTCGATCGTGGGACCCATAGGCGATGTCGCGCTCGACGGCCACATCATCCGGCGGCGCTCCGGTGTGCAGTGGGGCGAAGAGCTTTTCGGTTGCCCGGGCGTGCTCAGGAGTGATGGCGTCGCCGATCTGACGTAATGCGGTTGCAAGAGTCTCATCCAGCATTCTGACGAGTCCTCTCATTGTCGTCGGTGAACCGTCGAGTTGCTGCCAAAAGACGAGGACATCTACGATGCGGTGTGGCTGGCGAAACACCCGCGGCAGACGACCCAACCGGATCCCGCCGACCGCTCCTCGGTTTGATACTCGCCGCGGACCGCCGGATGCGTGGTCTGATGGAGGAGACTCTCAAGGAGCGCTCACTGCCCTTATCGGAACATACGACGATGGCGATGTTGCGTCGGCACGGGGTGCTTTCGTCCGCGGAGCTGGCCCGGAAGGTCTTCGTCACCCCGCAGGCGATGGGCCAGATCATCGCCAGCATGGAGCGTCGTGGCCTGATCCAACGGCGACCAGATCCGAGCCACGGACGGCGACAACTTGCCGAACTCACGCCGGCTGGGCTTGCGCTAGTCACCGAGTCTCTGGAGGAACTGACCTCGGTCGAACAGCACTTCCTCACGCCGCTGAGTCCCCGTGAGCGGGAGTACTTCCTCACTCTTTTCACCGCCTGCGTCGAGTTCTTGGAGACACACCCGACACTCCCGGGGCCGGGTGATGCTGAGGCGATGCCGCCCGGGGAAGACGGACCTGTTGCGCCGTAACCACGATCGGGCACCTCAACGCCGGATCCGACCGAGGATCCGGGCACGGGCCTCGGTAAAAGCCGGCTCCGCCTTGGTCTGGATCTGATCGCGATCTTGCCCGAAGGGCACCTCGACCACATCCACCACATGGGCGGGGTGGCCGGAGAGCACGACGACGCGGTCAGCCAGGTATACGGCCTCGTCGATGTCATGGGTGACAACGACAACACTGATACCCAGACGTTTCCGAAGGTGCAGGACAAGATCCTCCAGGTCGAATCGGGTTTGGGCGTCCACGGACGCGAACGGCTCGTCCATCAGCAGGACCTCCGACTGATAGGCGAGCGCCCGCGCGATCGCTGCCCGCTGCTGCATGCCGCCCGACAGCTGCCAGGGATACTTGCGCCCGGCATCGGGCAGCCCGACGGCGTTCAGGCACTGGTCGGCAAGCGCCCTCCGCGCCGCCTTCCGCATCCCTTTGCCCTGCAGCGGGAACGAGACGTTCTCACGTGTCCGCATCCAGGGCAGCAGAGACCGGCTGTAGTCCTGGAACACAACGCCGACTTCCAGAATCGGGCCGGTCATGGTGGTCGGGCCGAACATCACCGCTCCGGTGGTGGGCGCCAGCAGCCCCGCGAGGCAGCGCAGCAGCGTGGTCTTGCCGACGCCGGAAGGGCCGACGATGCACACGATCTCGTTCGGTTCGACGCGTACGTCCAGATCTTCCAGGACACGTACGGCGGTGCTGCCCTCGCCGTACGATTTGCTCAGCCCCTTGACGGCCAGCGGGTGCCGAGCACGGCGCTCGTCGAGCAGGTCGAGGTGTTCTGCAGTGGTCATTTCGTTGCCTTCCCGCGAGTCCGGGTCGTGGCGCCGCCGGAGCTCGCGCCAGCCGACTTGAAGTACCAGCCCAGCATGGCCTTCTCGACCACGATGAAGGCGAGACTGAGCAGGTAGCCCAGTGCACCGACGACGAGCGTGCCCGCCCAGGCGGCGGAGATGTCGAAGACGCTGCCGGCGGTGTTGATGAAATGGCCGATGCCGACGGTCGCGCTGAAGATCTCGCTGACGACCATGACGACGACGCCGACGGCCAGTGAGACCCGGACGCCCGCCATGATCTGCGGCATTGCCGCCGGAAGCACCATCCTGCGGAGCCGGAGCGAGTGCGGGATCTGGTAGGCCTTCGCCATGTCGCGCACCTCTGGTGCGATCGCCCGGACACCGTCGATGGTGTTCAGCAAGACGGGCCAGACGCACGCGAAGGCGATCATGTAGATCTTCGGCGCCTGGCCGATCCCGAGCGCACCGATGACGATGGGGATCAGCGCCGACTGCGGTACGGAGCGGACGAACTGCAGGAACGGATCGAGCACCTGACGCAGTCGCTCGAGCTCGCCGATCAGGATGCCGAGTGCGGTTCCCACGATGGTGGCGAGGACGAGGCCGAGGACGATGTTGGTGAGACTGTAGGTGACGTCGGTGCGGATCGTTCCGCTCGTGATGCCGCTGACCAACGCATCCCAGATCGCCGACAGCGCGGGGAAGTAGACCGAGGTGCTGTCAGCTGAGACGAACCACCAGCCGGCGGCGAGGACGGCAACCAGCCACAGCCGCTCAAGCAGACGGAGCAAGAGCCTGGCAGGGGGGAGGAGCAGTGTGGTCATGGTTCGCTCCTGGTGGCCCGCCGGTTCCAGGCCAGCGCTCGACCCTCCACCGTCCACAGGATCTTGTTCATGGCCAGGCCCACCAGTCCTGCGTAGACCACGTAGGCCAGCGCCAGCGCGGGGGCTCCGTCGGTCTGCGCGCGGGCGAGGTTGCCGCCCATGCCGGGGGTGAGGCTGAGGACTTCCACCCCGATGGCGATCAGGATCGACGCCGACGCCGCGATCCGGACCCCGGTGGCGGCGAACGGAGCGGCGTTGGGTAGCACGACCTTGACGAACCGCAGGAGCGGAGGGATGCGGTATCCGCGAACGGTGTCGGCGATCACCGGGTCGATACGCCGGGCACCGTAGATCGTCTGCACCAAGATCGGCCAGAGGACCCCGGAGAACACCACGACGATCTCCATCTGGCTGGTTGCCCCCAGCACCAGCACCATGACGGGCAGGAGCGCGATGACCGGGAACGAGCGGCCGAGCTCGATGAGAAACTGTGCCGACCGGTACGCCGCCTGGCTGATGCCCAGCAGGAGTCCGAACGGGACGCCGACGACGATGCCGGCCGCCAGACCGGTTAAGGCGTTCGAAACCGTCGTGGCCAGCGCGGCCCAGAAGGCAGCGGTGCCGGCGAGGGTCACGAACTCGCGCGCGACATCCCACAGGGGTGGCACGAGCTCGCGACTCAGCAAGCCGGACTCGTAGACCAGCGTCCACACCGCCGCGATGAGCAGAGCCGTCCCGAGCTGCCACGCGGCGAGACCGATCCTTTTCCGGCTCCGCACGCGGCGCCGACCCGAGGGCTTCTTCGGGTTCGGCGCCACGCTCGGCGGGTACAGCTTCTCAGCGATCGTCATTCCTCACCGTTCAGGAAGCGTGTAGATGTGTGTCCTGAGCCGACGCGTTGCCGTGTCGGCGTTGGCCCGCACCGGGTGGTGCGGGTCTTCCCGTGGCGGTACCCGCCGCGCCCTCAACGGGCGTCTTACATGGGTTTCCCTCGGGCTCGTTTCTCGTCGCCCCGCAACTCGGGGAGGACGCCTCAACCAATGCCGCAAGGTTGCGGGCGGCGTTGAGGTCACGATCCATGCTCGTGCCGCACGCCTTGCAAGTGTAGATGCGTTCGGACAGGCGCAGCTTGGCTCTCACCACACCACAACCCGAACACGTCTTCGAGGACGGAAACCACCGATCGGCGACCTGCACCCGGACCCCGGCCCAGTTGGCCTTGTATTCGACCTGCCGCCGCAACTCACCAAAGCCTGCCCCGGCGATGTGCCGCGCCAGGCGCCGATTGCGCAGCATGCCGGACACGTGAAGATCTTCCAGGACGATGGTGCCGTGGGTGCGCACGAGCCGGGTGGACAGCTTGTGCAACCCGTCCCGGCGCGCCTGCGCGATCCGCGTGTGCAGTGTCGCGATCCGCGCCTGCGTCTTGCACCACCGCCTCGAAGGCTTCGTCATCGTGCGTTTGTCCGGGCCGCAACGGCGGGCGGCCTCCCGCTGCAGGCGACGCAACTCCCGCTGCGCCACCTCCAGATGCTTCGGATTGGCGATCACCTCCCCCGTGGACAGCACCGCCAACGACCTCACCCCCAGATCGACACCGACGGCGCTATCCGGTTGCCGGGGTGCGGGGTCATGACGAGTGATCTCCACCGAAAACGACACCAACCAGCGCCCACCCCGCAGCGAGACGGTGGCCGAACGGATACGGGCGGTGCCCCGCTCAACATGCCGGGCCAGTTTGCGGGTCGATTCGTACATGCGCACCACACCGATCCGGGGCAGCTGCACATGCCGCCGATCACCCTTCGCCAGGCCGAACGATCCGGTGGTGAACCGGCACGACAACCCCGACCGCCTGCCCTTGAACCGCGGAAACCGCACCGCAGGCCCCTTCCGCCTACCCGCTTTCGCCTCGTTCCAGTTCTTCAACGCGACCGCCAGATTTGCCAACCCCGACGAATACGCCTCCTTGGAATTCTCCCGCCACCACGGCGCCACGTCGCCCTTGACCGCGTTCCAGTCCTTGCGCAGGCTGTAGGCACCCCAGTCCAGCGGCGGCGTGCGATCCTCATTGTCGATCCCGTAAGAGGCTTCGGCAGCGCGCTGGACGAGGTTCGCCTTCACCCGGCCCAGACCCCAGTTGAACGCGAAGCGCTGCGCACCACAATGCGACCGCAACGCGGCCTCCTGCACCGCGTTCAGCTCCAGTGCAAACTGGTATGCCTGCAACACCTTGCTCACGAATCGTGACCATACCGACCGCCACCGACAAAACCGGCCACCCAACAAACCGGCCCATACTGGCATGTTTCGACGCACAACCACCAACAGCTCTCAACCCCTGGGCCTATTTCTGCGGCGCGTCTGGCCAGACGACGGCGCCGTAAGAGACATCGGCGGAGATGAAGCGGTACTTGTTGAGCCCCTTGA
>WHSZ01000092.1 GCA_009379845.1 Pseudonocardiaceae bacterium
CGGCCGACCTTGCTTACCGGTACGAACTGGCAGCAAGTCCTCGATCAACACCCACTGATCATCGGAAAGCAACTGAAAACGCGACACACCCGGCAGCATCCCAGCCACCGACCGAAACCTTTGTCAGACACGCCCTAGGTGCAGGTTCATCTGCAGCATCACCGCCGCGACGCCCGGGATCGCCCAGTACAGCTCGAAGTGGCGGCGGCTGTTCCAGTCCAGGATGCCGATGCGCTCCCCAGGAGCCACACCGAGACCGCGCAGGGCGTTGGCGGCGCGGCCGACGCGGTCGTAGCAGTCGGCGTAGCGATAGCGGTCCCAGCCGCCGTCCGGGCGCCGGTAGACGATCTCCTGGTCGCCATGGGTGCGGGCAGCGTGCCGGATGAGGGTGGTGGTGTTGAGTTGGTAGTTGTCCCCCATCGTGGAGGGGTATCCGCGGACGATGTGCTGTGTCATATCGGGTTCCTCCCCTCAGCGCGGCGCCATGCGGATCGCGCCGTCGAAACGGATGACCTCGCCGGGCGCGATGGTAGCCACCCGGATGCCAAAGAGAGCCAGCTCGCGGGCGATCGGCAGGGCACCAACCCGCGGTCCGCAGACCGCCACGCCGCGCCCCTCCTTTGCATTCAGGCGAACCCGGCGGCGGGCGCGTCGACCCGGACCGCCAGGACGGTGGCCTCGCGGGCGTTCTTGCGCGCTTGTTCGTGGAAGTCCGGTGCCGCGCAGATGAACAGGGTCCGGCCGTCGTGGCCGCCGAGCGCGCACGCGAAGACTCCCGAGCCCGGCGTGATCTCGTCGATGATCTCACCACCTTCGCGGACGCGGACCACCCGGCCGTTCACGGCGTCGGCCACCCACAGCGCACCCTCGGCGTCCAAAGTGGATCCATCGCCGCCAATGGCGAGCTGTCCGAGGACTTTCGCGATGTCGGTTTCGGTGGGCAGGTCACCGAAGCGTGCCCACTCCCGCCGATGGGTGAGCGTGCCGTCGGGGGCGATGTCGAACGCGGTGATCCTGTTGCCGAAGGTCTCATTGACCAACAAGACCTCATCGGCCGTGATCACGCTGCCGTTAGGAAAGAACAGGCTGTCGGCGACCTCGCTCACGGCGCCGTCAGGATCCACGCGTAGCAAATTGGCCGGCTTCAGCGGCTCACCGCCCATCAGGTCGAAGCCGAAATTGCCGACGAAAGCGCGGCCGCTGCGGTCGACGACCATGTCGTTGAGATGCCCGCCGGTCTCCTCCGACAGATCGGCGTGGGTCACCAACGTGCCGTCCGGTTCCCTGCGCAGCAGGGCGCGGTCGCGCATCGACACGATCAGCAGCCGCCCGTCGGGAAGCCAACCCAGGCCCGACGGCTGTTCGGGAACCTCGGCTTCGACGCGCAGGGCCGTGCCGTCGTCCAGTGCTGAGAGTACCTGGTGGGTGTACAGGTCGGAAAACCAGAGCCTGCCGTGGTGCCAACGCGGCCCCTCCAGATACGCGAACTCGGTCAAGACAGTGGTGATTTCGCGGCTCATCTTCGCCTTCCATTGGACGGGGAGGCGCAGCGATGATCGTTGCACCTGAATGGTTTCTGAAGGCCATAACGTCGGCCACCCTCACCGACGCACGGTGGCGCGGGAACGGCGGTCACATCAGGGCCTGCTCACAGTGACGTAGCCGAAACTTATTAAGCGCATAGTAACTTACGGGCAGAAGCTGTCAAGAGTCGGTGCCGCGCGGGTCGAGCCAACCCGATCTGCGCCGTCGCGACGTGTGCGAAAAGGGCGCCGGTGCCCGCCGCGCAACGTCGGAGATCAACCAGCGCCCAGATCGACAGAGGCCCAGGTCGAGACTGCCTACCGGACACCAAGCATGCGCAGGGCCAACTTGACATAGACCTCACCGAGGACCTCCGGCGAGTCGATGCCGTCGAGTCGGTACCAGCGCACGAGGTCGACACCGGTGGAGAGGATGACCCGCACGACTCGGTTGACGTCGTCAGCATCGAACAAGCCGGCGGCAAGGCCCCGTGACACCGCGAACCGGAACACGTCGGTGATACCTTTTCGCACCGCGGCTATCTCTCGGTAGTGCTCCGGCGTGAGTGCGCTCAACTCGTACTGGCACACGCGGGCGACAGTGGGGTGACGCGCATGCCAGCTGACCAGCCCCCGAACCAGATCGCTCACGGCGGTTACCGGATCGCGGTCGGCATCGTTGCGCAGCGCGGGCGGACCGAGGGCTTCGAGTGCGCGCTGGTGCCCGATGCGCATGATCGCGAACAGGGCATCTTCCTTCGAGGAGAAGTGCACGTACAACGCGGCCGTGCTCAATCCCGCCCCGGTGCCGATGTCGCGCGTGGTGGTCGCCTCGAACCCCTTCTTGGCGAAGCAGGCCACAGCCGAGGTGAGCAGGCTGCGCGCGACGGGCGGATACTCCGGTCCCCAGAACTCGTCGTCGGCCTCGTCCGCCAACGCCGCGGGCGGTCGCGGCCGTGGTCTAGTTCGTCTGGCGGCCATGACCTGCGCTCCTCACATCCGGCTGACTCGTCATCGTCACTATTCTCGGTTACCGTCCTGCCTTCGCTGCTCGCGCCCTTGACAGAGATCCTCCACGAGATAATTATGCGCTTAGTAACTTTACCACTCAACGACGAGGAGGAGGCGAGGTCATGCGCAAGGGCATTGTGGTCACCGCACACGTGGGCGTGGAGAAGCTCGCGGCGCAAGCCGAGGAGCTGGGCTTCAGCAGCTTCTGGGTTTACGACACCCCCATGCTCCACGGGGATCCGTTCATTGCCCTCGGCCTGTGCGCCAAGGCCACAAGCCGTATCAAGCTCGGCGTCGGAGTCACCTCGCCAGCGCTGCGCTCAGCGCCAGCGGCGGCCAATCACCTCGCCAGCCTCAACGCATTGGCTCCCGGCCGCGTGATCTGCGGCATCGGCACGGGCAACACCGCCCGCCGTACGCTCGGCATGCTCCCGACCAAGATGGCCGAGCTCGAGCACTTCACCGCCGCGCTGCAGGATCTGTGCTCCGGCCGACCGACCGAATACCGCGAGGGCGACCGGGTCCGTGAGGTCGAATTCATGCACTTGGGCCCCTACGTCAACACCAACGATCCCATCGAGTTCGTGGTGGCCGCGTTCGGCCTCAAAGCGTCGGCGATCGCCGGACGCCGCGGCACCGGGGTCATGTCGTTCGGTCTGCTCGCCCCCGGCGCGTGGTCAGCATTCACCGAGGAACGCAAGAACGCTGCCAAGGCCGCCGGTCAGCCCGTGGATGTGGACTCGTATGTAATGACCTCGATGCACGCCCTCGCCGACGGCCAGGATCGTTACGGCGATGCATCACGCGACGCGATGGGTCACATCGCGTTGTCACTGTTGACCTTCGCCGCGGACAACCCGTCGTTCGCCGACAACCTGTCCGACGAGGAGAAGGACGCGGTGCAGTGGCTGCTGGCACGGCGCGGTACCACGGCGACGTCCAAACGAACGACACAAGGTGCTCTACCGAAACTACCTGGGACGTATCGAGCCCGAGGACCGTGACCTGGTACTTCCGTCCCTGGTCGACAAGCTCGGTCTCGTCGGCACTCGCGACGAGCTCATCGCTCGTATCGCAGAGTTGGAGAAGTCCGGAATCGACGAGCTGGTCATCCAGCCCGTCATCGACCCCGCCAGTGAGATGACCACTTTCGCCAAGCTCGCGGTCTGACCCGCGGCGCGCAATCACTGCGATTCGGGCACTCCGGTGTTCTGGCAGGCGACCAGACGCCACTTGTCGTCGTCCTTTGCCATCACGAACATGGGTGTGCCCTCACCTTCGGCGTCCGATGGTTGACCGTCGCTGCTGGTGTAGATCTGGCGTATCTTGACGGCGGCGACGTCGGGTCGGATGAACAGGACGTGGGTCACGTCCATGGTGATCGTGAGCCCCGTCATCCCTCCGGGCAGTACCTGCCGGGTGAACGCCGAGATCTCGTCGAGACCGAAGAGGGGCTTGCCGCCACCCGTGGTCCAGATTGCGTCGGCGCGGAACAGGGCGAGGAACTCCTCGACGAGCTCGTTCTGCGTGGCGTGTTGGACGGTGGCGACGACCTGTTTGATGGCGTCGATGTCTGCTTCGCGTGACCGGTTGTCGATCTCGGTTGGTTCCTTGTCTCGAACTTGGACCATGACGGACTGCCTCCTTGTGCGGAGCGATCTGCTCCGCACTACTCCTACAGTATTGCGGAATGTTTCGTTCCGCAAGAGACTGCGGTCGTGGAGAGTGCGAGAAAGGCAGCGCGCCGCGCAGAGGTCGAGCGGAACGACCGCGCCCTGCTACGCGCGGCCCGCGCTGTGGTCGCCGAGGACGGCGCGCATGCGGCCGTTGCAACGATCGCGGCGCGAGCCGGCGTGGGCGTCGGGACGCTGTACCGCCGCTACCCCACGAAGGAACAGCTCTTCCAGCACCTGTGCTCGCTCGCTCTGGACGACTACCTGCGCGCCGCCGAAGAGGGCCTCGCCCACGACGACCCCTGGCGTGGTTTCGAGCACTACCTCACGGCTGCCGTGTTGTCCGGGACGGGCGGGCTCGGCGCGATTGCCGGCACCATCACGGTGACGGAGGAGATGAGCGCGACCGCCGCCCGCGGTGATGCCGCCGCGGAAGAGCTCGTCCGTCGCGCGCACGATGCCGCCGTCCTGAGAGCCGACGTCGGCCCGGTCGACATCGCCCTGCTCATCGAACAGCTCGGTCGGTCGCCCCTCGTAGAGCAGCTCACCCAGCAGGGCCGCACCGACCTGGTCGAGGCGGCCGAGCACGCCCGCAGACGGGTCATCGCCGTAGCGCTGGACGGTCTCAGGGCCCCGGCGCCCACGCCGTTGCCGGATCCCCCACCTGGATGGGAGCTGTTCTCCGAACGGTGGCGGCTGCCGGACGGCCCCACAGCCCCCTGATCGAACCCTGGTGAGCAAAAGAGGCCCGCCTGCTTGCTGTCTCCTTGCGGCAGGATGTGCTTGAAGGTATGTTACTTAACATCAAGCTATATCTCCGTAGCTTTATTCCAAGTTAGGCTCCTGTGTGGACTCCGATCACGTCGACCGGATGGTGTCGGCATGGGCCCGCATCGACCCGGCCCTCGACGTCGCGCCGCTTGAGGTGGCGGGCCGGCTGTTGCGCAGCGCCGCGTATCTGGAACGGGCCATCGATGAGGCGCTCCGGCCGCTTGGTCTCTCGTTCGGCGATTTCGACGTGATCAACACGCTGCGCCGACGCGGGGAGCCTGCCGGCACCAATCCCAAGGTTCTGGCGGCCTCTGCCCTCGTCACCTCGGGTGCCATGACTTCACGACTGGACCGGCTCGAACGCGCCGGTCTGCTGGAACGCCACCCCGCCCCGCACGACCGCCGAGCGGTCTTGGTCCAGCTGACTCCAGCGGGACACGAGCAGGCGAGAAGCGCCCTGGAAGCGGTTCTTGCGGCCGACCGACGGTTCCTCGAGCCGCTCGGCCAGGAGGATCGCGAGACCGTCGCGGCCGCCCTCAAACGCCTCCTCCTGCGAGCCGAACCCGGCTGACCCGAGAGGCGGCGCTGGAGCGAATGGTCAAGCCGTGACCACTCGCCGACACAACAACCCGACCGAAGGTAGGGGATCAGAACATGCGAAAAGTGGTGCTCTACGAACTGCTGTCCCTCGATGGGGTCGCCGAGGAACCGGGCGACTGGATGCGCGATGGCGACCAGCCCATCTTCGACAATCTCGAGAGGATCATCGAGCGGCAGGACGATGTGCTGTTCGGCCGAGGCACCTACGACTACTGGGTGGACTATTGGCCGACGTCTGACGTCGAACCATTCGCGAGCTTCATCAACCGGACACCCAAGCACGTCTTCACCTCGCACGACCTGACTCCGGAGTGGGCGAACACCGTCATCGTCGATCGCCCGGCGACCGAGTACGTAACGGAGCTCAAGCAAGCAGACGGCGGCGATATCGGAATCCACGGCAGCATCTCCCTGGCCCAGTCCCTTCTCGCCGCGGACCTGGTGGACGAACTGCGGTTGGTTGTCGCTGCGGCCATCGCTGGCAGCGGTCAGCGGTTGTTCGACGCAGTAGGCCAACACCACGGGCTCGAACTGGCCGAAGCCGACTACACCCCGAAGGGCACCCTGCTCCTGACCTACAACAGAGGCGACTGACCACAACCGAGGGGACATGAACATGCCGAAGACCAAGACGCACACGCTGGACGCGCCCGGAGCGGTGCTGACCTACGACATCCATGAGCCGAGCAAGCCCGGCGGCCACCCGCCGCTGTTCATCTTCGGGTCCCCGATGAGGGCATCCGGCTTCGAACAGCTGGTGTCCCAGTTCGATGACCGCACCGTGGTCACCTACGACCCGCGGATGATGGAGCGCAGTCACCTCAAGGAGGGTGGCGAGGTGACTGTGGAAATCCACGGTGACGACATCCATCGCGTGGCCGAAGCCGCCGGTCTCGGGCCGGTTGACGCGTTCGCCTCAAGTGGCGGGGCGTCGGCCGCGTTGCCCTGGGTGGTCGAACACCCCGACGAGATCCGCACGCTGGTCGCCCACGAACCGCCGCTTGCTGTGTTGTTGGCGGACTCCGAGATGATCTTGAGGGTCAACGCCGACATCGTGGACACCTATCGGCGCAGGGGGTTCGGACTCGCGATGGCGAAGTTCATTCGGCTGGTGATGCACCCCGGCCCGTTGCCGGCTGACTACCTGGATCAGCCCGACCCCGACCCGGGACAGTTCGGACTGCCCACTGAGGACGACGGCTCCCGCGACGACCCTCTGCTCGCGTTCAACATGGCCATGCCGCCGTACCGGCCGGACGCCGAGGCGCTGCACTCCTCAGGGGTTCGGATCGTGCCCGCTATCGGTACCGAGGGCGAGGGAACGATGGCTCGCCGCGGCGGCGAGGCGTTCGCCAGCTTGCTGGGGACCGCGCCGGTCGTCTTCCCTGGTGACCACGGTGGCTTCGCGGTCAACGAGTGGACACCAGGCAACGATCCGGCGGCCTTCGCCGAGAAGCTGCGTGAGGTGCTGGACATCGGCGGTTGAGCTTGCTGAATCCGCACCGTGTCAGGGGCGTGTCAGGTGGGTGTCAGGCCGGCCGATGACAGTCGTCGCATGGCGAATTTAGCGATCACGGCTTCCGGGCTACGGAAGGCCTACCAAGACAAAATCGTGCTCGATGGCATCGATCTGGATGTTCGTGCAGGTACGGTTTTCTCCCTGCTCGGTCCGAATGGGGCCGGCAAGACCACAACGGTGAACGTACTGACCACGTTGTTGAAGGCCGATGGCGGGACGGTGCGCGTTGCCGGGCATGACGTCGCGACCGAGGCCAAGGCGGTGCGCGCGGCGATCGGCGTCACCGGTCAGTTCTCGGCGGTGGACGAGCTGCTGACCGGGCAGGAGAACCTCCAGCTGATGGTGGATCTGAGCCCGGTGCCCGCCAAGGACGGCAAGCGGATCGTCACCGAGCTGCTTGAGCGCTTCGATCTGGTGGAGTCGGCACAGCAGCCGGTGTCGACCTATTCCGGGGGTATGCGCCGGAAGCTCGATCTGGCGATGACGCTCGTCGGCAACCCGCGGATCATCTTCCTGGACGAGCCGACGACGGGCCTGGACCCGCGCAGCCGTCGCACGATGTGGTCGATCATCCGCGAGCTGGTGGCCGACGGCGTGACGATCTTCCTCACCACCCAGTACCTCGAGGAAGCCGACCAGCTCGCCAACCGGATCGCGGTGCTCGACCAGGGCCGCCTGGTTGCCGAGGGCACTCCCGACGAGCTCAAGCGGCAGATCCCCGGGACCCACGTCCGGCTCCGGTTCACCACCGTCGCCGAACTCGACGCGGCCGCGCGGGTCCTCACCGACGCCACGCGGGACGACGAGGCACAGGCCCTGCGGGTGCCCAGCGACGGCGGTTCGAAATCGCTGCGGGCCCTGCTGGACCGGCTCGACGAGTACGCGATCAGTGCCGAAGAGTTCTCCGTCCACACGCCCGATCTCGATGACGTTTTCCTCGCCCTGACGGGCCACACCACGGAGGCCGCGAAATGAAGTCCCATTCGGTGGTGATGTTGCGCCGCAACTTCAAGCACATCGCCCGGAACCCGATCACGGTGTTCAACGCGGTCCTGATGCCGATCCTGGTCATGTTCATGTTCGTGTACATGCTCGGTGACGCGTTCAGCGTCGGTGTCGATTACGTCGACTACGCGGCGCCGGGACTGATGCTGTTGGCCGTCTGTTATGGGCTGGGGTCGGTGGCGACGTCGGTGAACTCCGACATGACCAAGGGCATCATCAACCGGTTCAAAGTCATGGACGTCTCCCGCGGCGCGGTGTTGACCGGTCACGTCATCGCCAGTGTGCTGACCAACCTGCTCGCCATCGTGGCGCTGGTCGGGGTCGCCTTCCTGATGGGGTTCAGCCCGTCGGCGAGTTTCCTCGACTGGCTCGGCGTGGTCGGTATCGTCGTGCTGCTCGGTTTCGCTGCCGGCTGGCTCACGGTCGCCTTGGGCATGGCGGCGAAGTCCCCGGAATCGGCGGCCATGGCCTCGGTGCCGCTGGTGTTGCTGCCGTTCTTCAGCAGCGCGATCGTGCCGGCGGAGAAGATGGGGCCTGGCCTCCGGGAGTTCGCGGAGTACCAGCCCTTCACGCCGATCATCGAAACCCTGCGCGGGTTCTTTGCCGGCTCACCGGACACCGGTGACGTGATCGTCGCCCTCGCCTGGTGCGTTGGGATCGGTCTGGTCGGGTACCTGTGGGCGCGTGCCACGTTCACGAAGCGAGCGTGACCGCGACCAGCTCACTCCAGCTCGTCTCCGTGCCCTCCCGAGCCGCCTCGGCGAACCCCGCGTCGCCGAGGCGGCTCCGCGCTGCCTGCTCGATCCGGGTCATGTCCGGGTTGGCACGGTCCCGCAGTCCGAGCATGCCGGCGCTTGCCGCGAGCAGCCGCGCGGCCTGCTCGTACTGGTCACGGCGTAGTGCCAGGTCCGCGACCCCGACGAGTACCTGCGCGATCGCGAGCGCGTGCCCCGACTCGGCCGCCGCCTGGCAGGCCACTTCGCGGTGCGTACGGGCCTCGTTGAGATCGTCGGCAAGGTAGCCGAGGAAGTCATGCGTTGCCGCGCGGACGCCCGCCAGTTTCGCGTCGTCGCCCAGCAGGGTTGTCGCGACGCCGAGTTGCTGGCGTGCCTCCTCGGCGTTGCCCTTCCACCGGGCGAGTGCCGCCTTCGACAGGGCCAGCATGGCGAGCGTGCCCGGCCAAGTGACCCGTTCAGCCCATCGCCCGGCCTCGGCTATGGCAGCCGCGCTGGCGTCCTCATCGCCCAGCAGCCAGTACAGCTCCGCCTGTCGGGACCGCAACCGGATGACATCGTCGATGGCATCCAGTTCGATGACGATCGCGATCGCCTGTTCGTAGTGCTCGCACGCACCGGCGAACTCCCCACGCATGGCGATGCGGTTGGCCAGTTCGGTCTGGGCGAACGAGATCCCGAACCGCTCGCCGAGCGCGCGGAACTCGGCGAGCGCCATCTCGAGGTACGCGTCCGCCTCCTGCCCGCCGTGGCCGAGCATGCTCCGCATCCTGCCGAGGTGCAGCCGGGCCATCGCGCGTACCCAGGGGTCCTCGCTGGAAAGCGATGGTTCCCACGCGGACAGGGCCGCTTCCGGCTCCCGCAACATGTGTTCCAGCGGGGTGACCAACCCCAGCAGCGGGTTGTGGGGCTGGCTGCGCCGGCCGAACTCGCATGCCTTGTGGATCCACTCCGCCGCCTCGTGTTCGCCGCCCAGACCGGAGGTCACGAACGACACGAGCAGGCCGTACACCCAGGCCCGGACCTCGTCGGACACCTCGCCGGGCGTTTCGGTGGCCGTGGTGATCAGCTCCATGCCTTCGGTCTTGTGACCGCTGAGCCACCAGTAATAGCCGGCGCCGGCCGCGAGCCGCATCGCCGCCTGCGCCTCGCCGGCCGCGAGCGCACCACGCATCGCGGCACCGATGTTGTCGTGCTCAGCCGCGAGTGTGGCGAGCGATTCCAGTTGCGCGGCGCGGCGAAGCCGCGGGTCCGCGGTCTCGGCAAGCTCGGTGAAGTAGGCGAGATGCGCGTGGCGCGCCAGGTCCGACTCTCCCGCCTCCGCGAGACGCTGCTTGGCGTACTCCTTGATCGTGCCCAGCATCCGATAGCGTGGCGCGCCCTCGCCCTGGGTGACCACCAGCGACTTCTCGGTCAGCGCGGTGAGCAACTCGAGCACCTGGTCCTGCTCGACCGCAGTGCCGACCGCATTGCCGACCGCATTGCCTGCGCAGACCCGCTCGGCCGCTTCCAGACTCGCCCCGCCCCAGAACACCGAGAGCCTGCGCAGGACCGCCCGTTCGGCGTCGGTCAACAGCTCCCAGCTCCAGTCGACCATCGCGCGCAGCGTCCTGTGCCGCGGCAACGCGGTACGGCTGCCGCCGGTCAGCAGGCGGAACCGGTCGTCGAGCCGGTTGGCGAGCTGGTCGAGGGACATGGTGCGCAACCTGGCCGCGGCCAGTTCGATCGCCAGCGGCATACCGTCCAGCGCCCGGCAGATACGCGCCATGGTCGACAACGTGTGGGCGTCGATCGCGAGGTCCTTGCGCACCGCGCCGGCCCGGTCCCGCAGCAGCCGGACGGCCGGCACGGATTCGATCTCGCCCGGGTTGGCGTCCTCCGCGGGCAGGTCCAGCGGCGCGACCGGCCACAGTGCCTCACCGGTGATGCCGAGCGGTTCCCTGCTCGTCGCGAGGATCCGGACTTGCCGACACTCCCCGAGCAGCCGATGGGCGAACGTCGCCGCCGACTCGATCACGTGCTCGCAGTTGTCCAGTATCAGCAACGCCTCACGCTCGCGGATCGCGGCGATGACCCGATCCGTCGGCTCCGCGTTCGGTACCTCGCCGAGCAGCGCGTCCCGCAGGCTGAGCGCGGCGAGCGTCGCCTGCGCCACGTCGCCGTCCGCGCCGATGGCCGCGAGCTCCACCAGCCACGTTCCGTCCGGCACGTCGCCGAGCAGGGTGCGCGCGGTTTCCGTGGCCAGCCTGGTCTTCCCCGAGCCGCCCGGCCCGATCAGGGTGGTGAGCCGATGGTCGGCGACGAGCTCGGCGACCGCGGCGACATCGGCGTCCTTGCCGACGTAGCTGGTCAGCTCGGCACGCAGGTTGGTCTGCCGGTTCTCCTCCCGCCGTCCCAACTCACCGCGCAGCAGCGCGGTGTGCAGTGCGGACAACTCCGGTGAGGGGTCGACGCCCAGGGTGTCGGCCAGGGTTTCGCGCGTGCGCTGGTACACGAGCAGCGCCTCGGTGTCGCGCCCGGTCGCGACGAGGGCACGCATCAGCGCGGCGACAAGTCGTTCCCGCACCGGATGCGCGGCCACCACGTCGGTCAGTTCGGTGACGACGTCGGCACCGTGGCCGAGGCCGATCTCCGCGTCGAACCGGTCCTCCATGGCGGTCAGGCGCAGCCCTTCGAGCCGGGTGACCGCCGCGTCAAACGCCGCACTGTCCTGCAGGCCGATGTCCTGCATGGGCGCCCCGCGCCACAGTGCGAGGGCCTCGCGCAGCTGCGCCGCCCGCAAATCCTCGTCGCCGCGGGCCTGGCTGACGAGGCGTTCGAACCGTATGGCGTCGACAGCGTCGGGATCCACCCGCAGCCGGTAGCCGTTCGCCTGCCCATCGACCAACCCTTCCGGCAACGCCTTCCGCAGCCGGGAAATCAAGCGTTGCAAGGCATTCGCCGCTTCGGTGGGCGGGTGCTCACCCCAGATCCAGTCGACGAGCGTCGCCTTCGGGATTATGCGATCCGGTTCGAGCGCGAGGGCGATCAACAGCGCGCGCAACCGGGCGCCCGGCACGTCGGCGAGGACACCGTCGTCCGTGCGAACCTCGAATGGTCCAAGCATCCCGATCTGCACTTAACTGATTTTGTCACGGGCCGCTGGACAGCTCAGCCGGCTACCCCTTCGACGATGGACACCGGAGATCCGGTCGGAATCACTCGACTGAGCCGGAGATCGGCCTTGGCGAACAGGCTGGCGAACTCCTCCTCGCTACGTTCCCTACCGGTCACCACCAGCATCATGAACATGTCAAGCAGTTTCCCGGTATGCGGCTCGTTTCCCGGTGGGATCACCGAATCGACAACCAGCACCCGGCTGCCTGGCGTCATGGCACGGCGGCAGTTCCGCAGGATGCTGACGCATTCCTCGTCGGACCAGTCGTGCAGGATGTATTTGAGGACATAGAAATCGCCGCCGGAAGGGACTTCGGCGAAGAAGTCGCCTGGCGCCAACTCCCACCTGTCGTCCGCACCGAGCTCGTCGAGGCAATGGCCAGCGACCACGTAATCCGAGTCGAACAGCACGCCGCGCACCCCGGGATTTTCCCGCAACACCGTGAGCAGGAAACCGCCGTGCCCGCCGCCGACGTCCACCACGGTCGATCCAGCTGGAAACTCGTAACTCTGGGCGATGAACGGGTTTCCCGCACTGGCGTAGCTGGCCATGCCCTGATGGAAAACCGCGGCGTCCTCCGAATTGACCATGTAGTCGAAGAAGGATTTGCCGAACAGTTGCTCGAAAGCCGGTTTTCCTTCCCGCATCGTGGCTGGGAACTCGGTTGCCGACTGCCAGAAGTTGTTCTCGGTGAGCATGATGACCGCGGGCCGCAGCGAGGACGGGGCATCGCTGCGCAACGCGTCAGCCTCGGGGGTCAGGTGGAATCGGCCATCCTCGTCCTCCCGGAATACTCCACGGGTGGCCAGCAACTTCAACGTTCGGTGCAGGAACGCGGTCTGGGTACCGGTGGCCGCGGCGAGCTCGGCCGGTGTCCGGGGCCCGGCGGCGAGCTGATCGGCGACGCCGAGTTGTGCGACACCGCGTAGTGCGGCGGCGTACATGTAACCCAGGGCGTGGTCAAGGAGGTTGAGCGCGGCCTGGTCGAGCTTGCTGACATCCTGCACGGCGTCTCCTCCGCGTATCGACGGACTCCTACGCACGGTAGTAACGCGCGACCCAGGTCGGAGCTGTACCGGTTGAGGAACACCCGAAGGGACCAGTGGCCGGAGGCGGCAGGCGCACCCTTGGTTTGCTGTGCGGGGACGACCTTGAGCGGGTGGTGCCCGTCGGGTGACGCCGTTCCCGGCGGGATCCCGCCGGGGATGTGGCCCGGCGGGAGTAGCGCCGCCGCCCGTCATTCGGTGTAGCCAAACGGTTGCCGACGTAGGCCAACTGCTTGAACTTGGCGTGCAGGCACAGACACGTAGGGTCAGGGATCGCTAACGTTGGAGGGCAATCCCACCGCTGACCGAGGGAGCACCATGACCACGGCTCGCGAAGCGCCGGACATTCTTTCCCCCGAATTCGCCGCCGACCCTTACTCTGCCTATCGCGTCATGCTGGAAGACCTGCCGCTGGTCCGTCTCGAAGCTATGCAGAGCTACGTCATCTCCCGGTACGAGGACGTAGAGCGGGCCTTCAAGGATTCCACTTTCACCACCGACAACTACGAGTGGCAACTCGAACCGGTGCACGGCAGGACCATCCTGCAGATGCGCGGGCGCGAGCACTCGGTGCATCGGGCACTGGTGGCGCCCGCCTTTCGTGGCAACGAACTCCGGGAGAAGTTCCTGCCGGTGATCGAGCGCAATTCTGGTGAGCTCATCGACAACTTCCGCGACGCGGGCAGGGTGGACCTGGTCGAGGGGTTCACCACGCACTTCCCGATCAACGTCATCGTCGACATGCTCGGCCTCGACAAGTCCGATCACGACAAGTTCCACCGCTGGTACACGTCGATCATCGCGGTGTTCGGCAACCTGAGCCAGGACCCCGAGGTGGCAGCCGATGGCGACCGGACCCGCAGGGAGCTCGGCGACTACCTGATCCCCATCATCAGGCAGCGCAGGGAAAATCCCGGCGACGACTTGCTCTCCACGCTGTGTGCCGCGGAGATCGACGGCACGCAAATGAGTGACGACGACATCAGGGCGTTCTGCAGCCTGCTGCTGGCCGCCGGCGGCGAGACGGCCGATCGGGCCATCGCCAGCCTGTTCACGAACCTGCTACTGCACCCCGATCAACTCGAAGCGGTGCGTGCGGACCGCAGCCTGATCCCCAAGGCGTTCGCGGAAACCCTGCGCTACACGCCGCCGGTGCACATGGTGACCCGTCAGGTAGCCGACGACGTCACGCTCAGCGGCGGCGTCGTGCCCGCCGGCAGCACCGTGATCTGTGCGGTCGGCGCGGCGAACCGGGATCCCCGGCACTTCACGGATCCCGATTCCTTCAACATCTTCCGGGACGACCTCGCCGCGGACACCGCGTTCACGGCCGCCGCCCAGCACGTGTCGTTCTCGCTCGGCCGGCATTTCTGCGTTGGAGCCATGCTTGGCAAGACCGAGGTCGAGGTTGCGACGAATCAGTTGCTCGACGCGATGACCGACATCCGGTTCGAGGACGGGTTCGTTCCGGCGGAACAGGGCGTGTTCACCAGGGGTCCGACCACTCTGCCGATCCGGTTCACGCCGGGTTCGGGGGAACGTAGGTCGGCGTAAACGTCACCGGAAGTGCGGTCAAGCCCCGCATCCATACGGACGGCTGCCATTCGAGTGCTTCGGCGGGCACCGCGAGTATCAGGTCCGGAAGCCGGTCGAGTAGTACTTCGACGGTGGTCTTGGAGATCACCTCGGCCACTTCTGGCGCGGGCCATGGGCACCCGTGCTCGCCGTGCCCGAACGACATCTGCGCGCTGTTGCTCGTGGACCCCGGCGCGGGGCGGATCTGCGGATCGGCGTTCGCCGCGGCAAGGCCGAGGACGAGCAGATCTCCCGTCCGGATCCGCTGACCGCCCAGCTGGGTGTCGCGGGTGGCGAAGCGCCCGATGTAGTTCTGCGTCGGGGTGTCGTACCACAGCACCTCGTTGAGCGCCTGGCCCACGCTGCCCCGGCCGCCGGACAACGTCATGGCGAACCGGTCATCGGTGAGCATCAGCTGGATCGTGTTGCCGATCCAGTAGGCCGAAGGCAGGTGTGCCGCGGCGATCACCACGGTCAGATCCAGCACGATCTCCTCGTCGGTGAGGTTCGCCGGATGCGCGAGCAGGCGGGAAGGGATGTCCGGGCCGGGAGATTCCCGCTTGAGCTCGAGCAGCCGCTCCATGGTGGCTTGCACGCGCTTGTGGGCATTCGCGGAGTCCTCATAGGCGTTCACGGCCAACGTGATGTCCCGCACCAGATCCGGTGTCTCGGACTCCGGCAGGCCGTACAGCTTCGCCGTCACAAGCAACGGCAGCGGTGAGGCGTACTGGGACATCAGGTCGGCTTCGCCGCTGCTGGCGAACGTATCGATCAGCTGATCCGCGAGCTGCTCGCACTGCGCCCCCAACTCGAACTGGTCGACGGCGTCCAGGGCGTCGCTGATGGCCCCGGCGCGCCGCCGGTGTTCGGCCCCCTCGGCGAACATCACCGAGGAGTTGTAGGCGACGAACCCGATCCCCGGCCAGTCCGGCGGGACGTGCTCCCACTCGTTCCAACGACGGGTGTCCCGAGCGAACAGCTGGGAATCGCTGGTGACCTGGTGAACCTCCCGGTAGCCGCATACGAACCAGGCGGGGATGTCGCCTTCCAGCAGGACCGGGGCGACAGGCCCGTGCAGCCGCCGGATTTCCGCGTACAGCCCGGCCGGATCCCGCTGGTATCGCGGTCCGTAAAGCGGCACCGCGTCCGCGGGCGCGGGGGTGTCGGCTGGCCAGGCCGGATCCGTGGCCGGCCATTCGGGATCGGCTGGATGCTGGAGATCGGTCATGACGTGGTCTCCCGAGCGGACGACAGGGCGTAGAGATGATTGACGAGGGTGAGGAGCACCTGTTTGGACGATTCCCGTTCGCGTGCGTCGCAGTCGATCAGGGGAACGTTCTCGGACAGCGTCAGCGCTTCGCGAAGCTCGGTCAGGTCGTGTACCGAACCCGGGAAGTTGTTGCGTGCCACGATAAACGGGGTGCCGTGGTGCTCGAGGCGGTCGATGGAGTACCAGGAGTCCTCCACCCGGTGGGTGTCCACCAGGACGACCGCACCGAGGGTGCCGGCGAACAGCCGGTCCCACAGGAACCAGAACCGCTCCTGACCTGGTGCGCCGAACAGGTAAAGCACCATCTGCTCGTTCAGGCTTATCCGGCCGAAGTCGAACGCGACCGTGGTGGTGGTCTTACCGGCCGTGTCGCTGTGGTCGATGCCGAGTCCCGCCTGGGTCATGGTTTCCTCGGTGTTCAGCGGGCGGATCTCGCTGACCGAACGGACCAAGGTCGTCTTGCCGACACCGAACCCACCGACGACCACGATTTTCAGGCCGTCAATCACCGTGCTCCGCAGCGGGGTACGGGTGGCTTTTTCAGAGATTGTGGAGTCCAACGAGCACCTTCTTCAGGAATGCGGCATCGGGCAGTTGCGCGCTGGCACGAGCCGAGGACGGGTGGCGCGCGGAAACCTGGCCACCGCTGAGCAGATCGGACAGCAGGATCTTCACGACACTCACGGGGAGTCCGAGTTCGGAGGCGAGCTCGACGAGCGCGGTCGGGGAGCGGCAGATCCGGAGGATCTTGGCGTACTCGGATTGCATACCCGGGATGGGGTCGGCCTGGCTCACGATCAGCGTGACGAGGTCCAGCTCGCTCTCGTTCGCCTGGCTACGCCCACCGGTCAGGGTGTAGAGCCGGTCCGGGTCTTCGTTGTCGACGGCTCGACGTCTCATGCGGGTTGGCCGCTGTGCTGGGGATGCCTGGGCGGGGCGATCAGGAATTCGCCGATCTGTTCGACGAGCTCGTCCATCTTGTGACCGACCAGGCCGACGTCGGCATCGTCGGCAGCCAGCACCGCGAGGTGGGCGCCTTCCCCGGCCTCGACGATGAACAGCAACCCGCCGTGGAACTCAGTCATGGACTGCCGAACGCCGCCGGTGCCGTCGCCGAATTCCATCGAGGCGCTCTGCGAAAGGGCTTGCATGCCAGCGGCGATCGCCGACAGCTGATCGGCCTTGTCCACCGTTAACTCGCGGGTGTGGCACAACTTGAGCCCGTCCCTGGAAAGTACCAAGGCGTGTCCCGCCCCTGGTGTGTTCTTCACCAGGTTCTCCAGCAACCACTCTAGGTTCGAGTTCGTAGTACTCATCGCCGATTCCGGGGCGGTGATCCGGGCGGCGGCTCCGGAACAAGCAGGCCCCCTCACTCCAATCTGTCGTCAGCTGTGGTTCGGTGGCGGCGACGCCGAAGCGCTCACCGGGAATCCTCCTCCGGATTGGTGGTCGGACCGCTGTCGTCGGGCTTGCTCGACCGGCTTCCCTGGCGGAAAGCGCCGAATTTGGTTCCGGCGTCCGTTCTCGGTCGCGTCGGTTGCGGCCCCGGCGGCCCGGTCGCGTGGGACGCTGCCGCCAGTGTTTGCCCGCGCCGGCGTTTCGGGAGCCTGCGCTGATCGCCGTCCATGACGGCCGTGGCGGTGTCCACGGTCGTGGTGTCCGTGGCCCCGGGGGCCGCGCGCGCCGCGGCCGGCGCGGAGCTCGATGCGATCGCGGCCGGTTGCGGTGCGGTTGGCCAGAATTCCGCGCGGGGCTGGGTGATCAACTGGTTCGGAATCCGGACGACCACGCCGGTCCCACCGCGTGAGGATGGCCGGAAGAAGACCTGCAGTTGATGCTTGCGGGCCAGACAGCCCACCACCGCGAGCCCCAACCTGGTACCGGACAGGTTGGTGAGATCGAGCGGCTCGGCCAGCGAGACGGCCGTCTCGGCCCGCTGCAAGGCTTGTGGCTTCATGCCGAGGCCGCCGTCCTCGATCGCGACCACGATCCCGGTGTGCAACTCCTCGACATATACGTGAACCTCTTCCGACGGCGCGGAGAAGCGGGTCGCGTTGTCCATCAGTTCGGCGAGGGTGTGCATGACGTCTTCCGCCGCGTACCCGGCGATCGCCGCGGTGCTGGTGGAATGCACCCGGACCCGTTGATACGCGCCGATACGGCCTGCCGCACCACGCAGAATGCTCTCCATCACGATCGGCTTGGTCCAACGCCTGCCGGAGCGGGCGCCGCTCAGTACCGCGATGCTGTCCGCCAACCGGCCGGCCTGCGCGGTGCTGTGGTCCAGTTTCAGTAGATCGCCCAGTACTTCTTCGGAGTGGCGATCCTCCATTTCACGGAGATCGGCGAGCATGCTCGTCGACAATGCCTGGACACGCCCAGCGGCGTTCGCGCATGCCGCCATCGCCGCCGCGCGTTGCCGTTGCCCGATGCTCACTTCCCTCGTCAGCATTTGCAGAATGCGTTCGTGGCTACCGCCTTCGGGGCGCGGTAGCTCGGCGAGCACGGTGTCCGCGGAGGCTCCGTTCCGCAGCTTCCGCGCGGCGGCAGGCAACGTGTCCTCGGCGAGGCGGGTGAGCTCGTTCTCCATCGTGGTGATGCGAGCGCGGAGCCGGCGCGCGTCAAGAATGCGATACGCGGCCACCGCGACGGCGACGCACAGCAAGGCCGCCGTGCTCGCACCGGACGTGGCCACCAGCACTCGCTCGGACGTGGGCATGGTGAACGTGATCCACGCCCACGCGCCACCCGTGATCAGCACCGCGGCAAGTAGCACTAGGAGGGCTCGCCCCATCGGGGAGCGGTCCACGTGACCACGATGGTCCTGAGCACTAGCGGGAATCTGTGCTGACATCGATCAGGTCCTCACGTTCGGTTGGCGACAGCACACACTGATTGGGGGGATGTCGAGACCTCCTGTCCGGCAGATGCGAACTCTCCGGTATCCCACCAGACACTGCCCTTCGAGGTGGTAACAGGCCGCGGTCGTGGGCGTCCGCGCTCCCGCTGGCGAAGCACACACCCCAGGCCGCTAACGAGACGGGGAGCTTAGTACCACACCGATGTCGGCGGCTAGGGAAGGGCTCCCGGTTGTACCCCATCACTTTTCTTTTGGGCTCCTCGTTCGCACGATCACTACCCGCACCGTCACCTGCCTGCCATGTCAACGCATCGGCGCTGGCCTACTTGGGTTGTTCGAGCGGGATTCGGGCGCGCACCTCGTCGAGCTCTGCCAGTGGCCACTCGAGCGCCAGGTTGAGGACATGGTTGTCCGGGCGCCACATGGTGAACTCCTGGACATTGCGGAAGCCGCGTTTCCCGCTGGTAGATGAGTTCCTCCTCGGGCGGATCCAGAAGGCCTCCCGCTCGTGGATGAGCGCCATGGACGGACCGCGACCGGCGTCGGACTCGCGAGTTGACGGGACCGCCCCGGCCAGCGTCGGGGTCGTGGCGATGCTGGTCAGCTCGGCAGACAGCGCTTTGTCGGTTGCCGTCAGTCGAGTGAGCACGATCGCGGTTTCGCTGCCGCGGTACAGCACCTGCTGGCTGGCGACCACAGTTCCCGCTTCGATGGCCACCTCCGGCTGGATGGGCGCGCTCCGGTAGGTGAGGGACTCGGTCACCGGCACGGCGGCTGTCGGCGCGGTCCACAGCGGTGTTGTGTGGCGTTCGACCGTCGTGCGGTCCGGCAACGGCACGGTGAGCACCGTTTCCGGGAAGCCGATCTCCGGCCAGGCGAGCACTAGCGACAGCTTGTCGAACATCGCTGGAAACGTGACCTTGGTGCGCCAGTTGGCGGTGACGGCGCCGTCGGCGTGTGTGCGCCTGCGCGACGAGACGGTTCCAAAATTCCAGTGTGACCGGCCTTGTCGATCCAGCCAACCGACCCGTAGGTCGCGGCCTTCGTCGAAAACGGGCAGCAGCCGGCGGGCTGCGGGCGTGGTCGGGCTGCGGCCGCTTTGCTGGTTAGGAGGGCGTCGGGCAAGCAGATCGACGTCCAGTCCCGAAAGACGCGAGATTATCTGCACGATGCCAACCGTCAGTTCTGGCCGCCGCACGACCAGGCCACCGCGGTGCGCCAGTACACCGAGGGACTCGGGAACAGCCATGCCTCGCAGTGTTCCATGAATCGTTCCATGAATCGCGGAGCGGCAGGGTGCACGGTTTCTCGCTGGCGTTCCCGGTTCGCGGAGGGCAGGCTCGAGACGTGATCACTTGTTCCGATGTTCAGGCGGCCGCCACCCGGATCCGCGGTCGCGTTCGCATGACTCCGTTGATCGAGGTCGATCCGGCCATGTTCCCGCCGGCCGCGAAGGTATGGTTCAAGCTGGAGCAGCTGCAGTACACCGGTTCGTTCAAGGCAAGGGGCGCCACCAATCGCATCCTGTCCGCGGCCGAGGACGATCGGCTGCCGGAAGCGGGTGTGGTCGCGGCCTCCGGCGGCAACGCGGGCATGGCCATCGCCTTTGCCGCCACCCGAGTCGGTGTGCCCGCCCAGGTGTACGTCCCGGAGAACGCGCCGGCCGTGAAGGTCGGCAAGCTGCGCGAGCTCGGCGCCGAAGTGGTGCGGATTGGCACCAAATATGCGGACGCGCAGGAGGCCGCCACCAAGCGTGCGGCCGAGACCGGTGCGCTGTTCTGCCACCCCTACGACCAACCGGAGATTTGCGCCGGCCAGGGCACGCTCGGACAGGAGTTGCTCGAACAGACAGCTGGTGAGGTCGACAGTGTGCTGCTCGCCGTCGGCGGCGGTGGACTGATGGCCGGGGTAGCGGCCGCTACCGACGGGAGCGCCCGAGTGATCGGGGTGGAACCGCGCACCATCCCCACGTTGCATGACGCCCTTGTGACAGGCGGGCCGATCGACGTCGAGGTATCCGGCGTTTCCGCGGATTCGCTCGGCGCGAGCCGGCTTGGCGAGATCGCGTTCGAGGTCGCCGCCCGCACGGGGGTTCGCTCGGTACTCGTCGACGAACAGGACATCGTTGCGGCCCGCCGCTGGCTTTGGGACCACTTCCGCCAGGCGGTGGAGCACGGTACCGCCGTCGCAGTGGCCGCGCTTCGTACCGGCGCGTACCAGCCCACGGACGGTGAACGCGTCGCCGTGGTGTTGTGCGGCGCGAACACCGATGTGGCCGACCTGTCGAGCACAGGCGCCGCATCGGGCACCTGATGTGAACTGTCCACAGTAGATTCGCGTGCTGGTCGGCAACTCGGCGCGGTCCGCGGCTAGTTGGTGTCCTGGAACGCTAGTTGGGTGTGGAGGGTGTTGGTGTGTCACGAACGTGGAGGGGAGTTGGTCTGTAGGTAGGACTTCCTGAAGTGGTGCTGCGTGGATGATGAAGGTTGGCCCTTCGGAGCCGCTCTGCGGGGAGAGGCTTCAAACCACCCA
>WHSZ01000036.1 GCA_009379845.1 Pseudonocardiaceae bacterium
ACGGCCGACCTTGCTTACCGGTACGAACTGGCAGCAAGTCCTCGATCAACACCCACTGATCATCGGAAAGCAACTGAAAACGCGACACACCCGGCAGCATCCCAGCCACCGACCGAAACCTTTGTCAGACACGCCCTAGCCGCCTGCGGTGTTGTCGCGCAGCCAGGGTCATGTACCCGGGTCATGCCACGGCCGACCACAGTGGACGGTGTCGACAGCAACGGAAGTAAAACGGAACCAAGATCCGCTCAGTAACGTGCATGGTGCCTCTGACCTACTATTTTTGTGCGCCATCAGGGACTCGAACCCCGAACCCGCTGATTAAGAGTCAGCTGCTCTGCCCATTGAGCTAATGGCGCAACGCGTCTGCGGAGCAATGCCCGCGACGGTGAAACCGTAGCACAGCGCTACCGGCGCTCAGCTGCCGGCTCCCACTTGATGAATCGGGTAACGAATGGAGGTCAACACGCCTTGGGCAGGTGACAGTTCGTGGGGCCTGTCGGGCAAACTATCTCCAAGATAGCCACACTGAGGGGACGGTCACGTATGTCGGGGTTTGGAGGAGCGAAGCAGCTGCGGCTGAGGGTGGGGCGGCGGTTACGGATCGTCGGGTTGACCGGAATCACGATCCTCGCGCTCGCTGGTTGCACCGTTTCTCCCACGAATACCGCGGTGTCCGGCGACGAGAAGGAAGAGAAGGCCGCCGCGAAACCCGTGGTGTTGAAGGCGAATCCGCGTGATGGTGCGGCGAATGTCGCACCGGGGGAACCGATCACGGTTTCCGCGCGGCGTGGCACGCTCACCAAGGTCACGTTGACCGGTGAAGACGGCACGCCGGTGAAGGGGAAGCTTTCCGAGGACGGCAAGCGGTGGGTGTCCGCCCAGCCGCTCGGTTACAGCAAGACGTACACGGCCAAGGCGACCGGCGAGAACCCGGATGGCAAGCAGAAGACCACCACCTCGACGTTCACCACCGCCACACCGCAGGCCACCACGACGGTGTCGGTGAACCCGATGGATGGCGAAACGGTCGGGGTCGGCCAGCCACTGGTGTTCACGTTCAGCACCGACATCCCGGACAAGGCCGCAGCCGAACGTGCGCTGCGGGTCGCAACCGAACCGGCGACGGACGGTGCCTTCTACTGGTTCGACGACTCGACCGTGCATTGGCGCCCGAAGGAGTACTGGACGTCGGGGACCAAAGTGGACGTGAACGCCGCGATCTACGGCAAGGATCTCGGTGGCGGCCTTTTCGGGGCGGAGGACCAGCATTCCGCGGTGACCATCGGTGACAAGGTGATCGCGATCGCGGACGGCGCGAGCTATCAGATGAAGGTGTCCATCAACGACAAGCCGGTGCGCTCGTTGCCGATCTCGATGGGCCGCCCGGGTTATGACACCCCGAGCGGTAAGTATGTGGTGATGAGTGAGCACCAGGGCTACACCATGGATTCCTCGACCTACGGGGTCGCGGTGGACGCCGCGGAGGGCTACCGGATCTGGGTGGAGATCGCCACCCGGATGTCGAACAGCGGCATCTTCTACCACTCCGCGCCGTGGTCGGTCTACGCGCAGGGCAACACCCACACCAGTCACGGCTGCATCAATCTCTCGCCGGAGGACTCCCGGTGGCTGCAGAGTGTCTCGAACAAGGGTGACGTGATGATCGTGAAGAACACGGGTGGGCCCGCGCTCGAGCCAACCGACGGCTGGGGCGACTGGCAGATTCCGTGGCAGGAATGGCTCACCGGCGGTGAGCGCAACAGCTGATCGCCGCACCGGATTGCCAGAACGGCACGCTCGGTACCACCCAACCGGCGCTGATCAACACACAACCGCACCACGCTGGTTCGCAAGGAGCTCGCACCGTGGGGGCCTGCGGGGGCTCGGCCCCCGCAAAGACATCAAGACGCCGGGAAGGTGGCCCAAAGGGCCACCAAACAAGCGGAATGGGGTGAGTGACGGGACTCGAACCCGCGACTTCCTGGACCACAACCAGGTGCTCTACCAGCTGAGCTACACCCACCATGGAGCTGCGACAGCAGCGAAGAACATGGTAGCTGGCTCGCGAATCCACGGTCGAACCGGGATCAGCCGGCCGCCTCGCCCTCGGCGGCGTGCTGCGCCAGCTCGGCCGCGACCGCCCTGGCTTCCTCGCTGCTCGGTCCCGGCTGTTGCACGAACGCGGTGCGCCGGTAGTACTCGAGCTCGCCGATGGATTCCCAGATGTCGGCGAGCGCGCGGTGCGCGAGCCCCTTCTCCGGCTTGGCGTAGTAGATCCGCGGGTACCACCTGCGCACGATTTCCTTGATCGACGACACGTCCACCATGCGGTAATGCAGGTGCGCGTCCAGCGTGGGCATGTCCCGTGCCAGGAACCCACGGTCGGTGGCGATCGAGTTGCCGGCAAGTGGCGCGGTCATCGGGTCCGGCACGTGTTGCCGGACGTAGTCGAGCACCTGCTGCTCCGCTTCGGGGACCGTCAGCGAGGAACGGCGTACTTCCTCGGTGAGCCCGGACTTCGTGTGCATGTCGCGCACCACCTCGGGCATCCCGTCCAGCGCCGTGTCCTCGGCGTGAATCACCAGATCGACGCCCTCCCCGAGGACGTTCAGCTCGGCATCGGTCACCAGGGCCGCGATTTCGATCAACGCGTCCTTGCCGAGGTCGAGCCCGGTCATTTCGCAGTCGATCCACACCAGACGCTCCGTCACCCCGCTGAGCTTAATCAACGCCCCTGTCATTCCCGGCGCGGAGGTTTCCGTGAAGGCCACCTTACGGGCGTTCAACGCCCGTAAGGTGGCCTTCACGACAACTAGAGGCGGCGCCAGAGCAGGCGGGTCGCGGTGGCGGCCAGCGCGGGCAGCGGGCGCTTGCGTTCCCTGGCCTCGGGCGCGGATTCGGCGGTCACGCCGTAGCCAAGATGTGCCACGGTCCGCGCCGCCCGTGGCGCGAGGATGCGAGCGAGCTCGAGCACGGTACCGGTCGGCCCGGTGATCGTCTCCGGATGGCGTACCAGTGCACGGAGCACCAACCGTGCCGCCTTCTCAGGGCTGACGGCTGGCATCGCGCGGTACGCGGGGGTCGCCTCGATCATCGGGGTACGCACCAGCGGCATCCGGACGGACGTGCAGGTCACGTTGTCGCCAAGGAGTTCGTTGTTGGCCACCCGCCCGAACATCTCCAGTGCGGACTTCGACGCGAGGTACGCGGAGAACCGCGGGGTGGTGACCTGCGTGCCCATGGTCGTC
The DNA here is from genome assembly GCA_009379845.1 of Pseudonocardiaceae bacterium. Taxonomy (GTDB): domain Bacteria; phylum Actinomycetota; class Actinomycetes; order Mycobacteriales; family Pseudonocardiaceae; genus Tamaricihabitans. The sequence continues at coordinate 3,252 of WHSZ01000036.1, forward strand.
ACGTTCACGATGCGCCCGAACCGGCGCTCGCGCATGTGCGGGAGCAGGCCGAGGATCAGCCGCATCGGTCCGAAGTAGTTCAACGCCATGGTGCGCTCGAAGTCGTGCAGCCGGTCAACGGACAGATGCACCGAGCGGCGGATGGATCGGCCCGCGTTGTTCACCAGCATGTCCACCGTGCCGTGCTCGATCAGCACCTGCTTGATCAGCCCCTCGACCGCCTCGTCCTCGGTGAGATCGCACGGGTAGGCCGCCGCGCGCCCACCGGCCGCGACGATCTCGTCCCTGAGTTCCTCCAGCTGCGTGCTTCGCCGTGCGACGAGCAGCGCCACCGCGCCACGCCGTGCCACCTCACGGGCGCTCGCCCTGCCGATCCCGGAGGACGCGCCGGTGATCAGCACGACGCGGCCGTACAGCGGCCCGCGCGGGTCCGGTCGGCGCGCCCGGTCGGGGTCGAGGTGCCGCCGCCAGTACCGGTACAACACGTCGGCGTAGTCGCCGAGCGCGGGCACCTCCAGCCCGCTGCCGGCCAGCGCCGCCCTGGTCGCCGTCGAATCGAAGGTGCCGGCGAAGCTCAGGTGCGGCACCACGTCCGCGGGCACGCCCAGCTCGCCGAGCACCGCGCGTACGGAGCCGGCCAGTTGCCCCGCGCCGGACGCGGCGAACCGGCCGAGCGCACGCACCGAACGCCGTGCGGGAGCGGATATCCAGCCCGGCGTGCTCGCCCGGATCCGGGGTGCTCCCGCGGCGCGAGCGAACGCGTTGTACACCTCGCCGATCGGTTGCGGCTCGGGATTCACCAGGTGATAGGTCGCGCCGGACGGTGTGTCGGCGTGCATCAGATGGACGATCGCGTCCGCGACGTAGTCCACCGGCACGATGTTGGACGCCCCGAGATCCGGCGCGATCAACGGAAGCGCGTCGGGTAGCCGGCGCAGCCAGGAAATCGCCGGCAGGAAGTAGTAAGGACCGTCCACCTTGTCCATCTCGCCGGTTCGGGAATCACCGACGATGGCCGACGGGCGGTAGACCCGCCACGGCACCCGGCGCTGCTCCCGCACCAGACGTTCCGCGTCGAACTTCGTGGCGTGGTAAGCCGACGGCAGTCGCTGGCCGAGGTCGAAATCCGTTTCGCTGAACTGCCCTTCGTGTTCGCCGGCGACCGCGACCGACGACACGTGGTGCAAGGTGGCGCCGACCAGGGACGCGAGCGAGATCACGCTGCCGGTGCCCGAGACGTTGGTGACCCGGTTGATCTCCTCGTCAGCGGTGAAGTCATAGATCGCGCCGAGGTGTACCACGTGGTCGAGGCGGCTGGGGAGCTCATCGAGGTTCACGCCGAGATCCGGCGCGGTGAGATTACCGGGTACCGGGACTACCCGGTCCCCGTTCGGCCAGCCGGCCGTGAGGTCCGTCAGCCGGTGCTGGGATGCCGGACGCACCAGCGCGTAGACGGCTTCGCAATCCGCCCTGTCGAGCAACCGCCGGACCACGTGACGCCCGAGAAAGCCGGTTGCTCCGGTCACGAAGTAGCGGGTCATGCCGTGATGATGCCACTATCTACCTGCGGGTAGGAAACCACCCGGCTCAATGTCGGTGCTGTGCGGGATCGTGGGAGACGGACAGCACCGCGTCGCGAAGCGCCGCGCGCAGCCTGCCGACATCCAGCGGAGCGAGGACCGCGGCTTCGCCGGGCGGGGCCACCACCACGATCCGGCCGCGGCTCACCGCCACGGTCAGATCTCGCTTCCGCCCAGCGAGGTCGTGGCAACTGATCGACCACTCATCTGGCAAGTTCACGTCCGACCTCCACGGTGTGCCGTGATGCGTCTCCTTCGGGTCACGCCATCCTTGTGACGAGTGATCACGGTCAACATGACGAGGAGCTCGGCAAGTCTTTCTGCAACTTGCTGATAATAAACCTGACCAGTTCGATGGGCGCAACGGTCAATTCGTTTAGTTACGAAGAATGTGCTCCCGCTTCCGCCGGGGCGGTGCGCTGCTCGCGCCGAGCGTCGCGGCGGGCGGCCACTTCCTGGTCGGCAGCGGAGGCGGGCGCACCCCCTGGTCAGCGTGCCGAACACGGTCAGCCCGGCGATCGCGAGCCCGGCCATCACCACGGCCATCGGAAGCGCGGAGGATTCCCCGGCGAGGCCGACCAGCGGCGCGGCCACCCCGCCGACCACGAACTGCAACACGCCGAGCAACGCCGAGGCGCTGCCAGCGGTTCGCGGGTGCGCGCCGAGCGCGAGAGCCGTCGCGTTCGGCATCACGAAACCGTTCGCGGACACCAGCAGGAACAGCGGAGGCAGGATCGCGGCGAGGCCGATCTCGCTGAGCGCCGCGATCACCAGCCCGATCCCGCCGACGTTGGCCATCACCAGTCCGGTGGTCAGCAGCCTGCGCTCGGAAAACCGGCCCACGATGCGCCCGTTCAACTGACCGAGTGCCACCAGCCCGAGCGAGTTGACGCCGAACACGATGCTGTAGGCCTGCGGGCTGAGCCCGTAGATGCCCTGCAACACGAACGCCGAGCCGGAGATGTAGGCGAAGATCGCGGCGAACATCAGGCCGCAGGACAACCCATATCCCACGAACAGCCGATCGGTGAGCAACCCGCCGAACACCCGAAGGGTCCGGGAGATCCGGGCGGGGGTACGTCGCGCGGCAGGCAGGGTCTCCGGCAACCACAGGGCGGTGACGATCAGCAACATCGCGCCGAACCCGCCGAGCAGCACGAACACGCCCCGCCATGAGGTGAACTGCAGTACCTGTCCACCGAGCACTGGCGCCAGGATCGGGGCGAGCCCGGTAACCAGCATCAGGTTGGAGAAGAACTTGGTCATCGCGGTGCCGGAGAACAGGTCTCGCACGGCCGCCCTGGCGATCACCATCCCGGCTGCCACTCCGATCGCCTGCAGCGCCCGAAGCCCCACCAGCATCTCGACCGATGGCGCCAGCGCGCAGAGTAAGGACAGCGTGGTGTAGATGCTCAGCCCGACGAGCAGCGGCCTGCGCCTACCGAACGAATCGCTCAGTGGCCCGGCGAGGATCTGTCCGAGTGCGATACCGATCAGGCACGCGGTCAGGGTCAGCTGTACGGACGATGCGGTGGTGGACAGCTCGCCGGCGATGGTCGGCAGCGCCGGGAGGTACATGTCGATGGATAACGGTCCGAGGGCGGTGAGCCCGCCAAGGATGAGTGCGAACCGCACCTTGGAACGTCGGGATATGTGAGTCGTCGCTGGCTGAGTCGCTGTCTGCGTCGTCATCCCGCTCCCACGGTCCAACCGTGCTCGTGAACTGCCCCAGATACGTGGTCCCCTGCCCGTGGCGAAAAACCCCTTAGCAATGGCAAGTATTCCACCTGTGACGTGTCGCACGGCATGATCTCCAGTTGCGGACGGGAGACAGCGCGGTGACAAGGAGGCGACGTGGCCGACCTCGCGCAGCGATTGGCGCGCGGGCTGCTCGAGCGGCTCGACGCACTGACCGACGAGCTGGTGAGCGACATTCGCGGGGAGAACGGCGGCTACCAGGAGCAGGGCAGGGTGTCGTCTGCCGACCTGTGGGGCTCCTGCCGGGACAACATGGAGCGCGTCATGCAGATCCTGGAGGGCAGCGTGCCGGGTGGCGGCGACGGGCACGACGCGGCCAGGTTCACCGGCACCCGGCGTGCCGAGCAGCGCGTGCCGCTGGATGCCCTGCTGCGGTCCTACCGGTTCGGCGGCCGGGTGATCTGGCGCGGCATGGCCGAGCTGGCCAGGCACGACGAGGAGCTCGACCGGGAGCAGCTGCTGGACCTCGCGACCCGGCTGTGGACCGTGGTCGACGAGATGTCACTCGAGGTCAGCAAGGCCTACCGGCGCACCGAGGAGCGGCTGCACCAGCTGGATGCGGAACGCCGGCACGCGCTGATCGAAGGGCTGCTCGGTGGCCGCGCGCGGGAAGCGGCGTTCGCGGAGCAGGTGGCCACCGAACTCGGGTTCGAAGCGGACGGCGACTACCTGGTGCTGGTCATCGAGCTCGCCGCGGACGGCACCTCAGGCATCGCGACCCCGGAGGACGCGCTTGCCGTGCACGGGCTGCGGTCGGTGTGGCAACGCCGAGGGCAGACCACCGTCGGCTTGATCGCGCTCGGGCAGCGGGACGCCGCCGGCGTGCTGAACATTCTCAAGCCGGGGGTACGTGCCCGCGCGGGGGTCGGGCCCGCGGCCAGGGGGCTGGCGGAGATCGGCGTGGCACACGATTTCGCCCTGGTCGCGCTTCGTACGCTGCCCGCGGGCGAGGTCGGGATCGCCGAGCTGGACGAGCACCTGCCGGAGGCGCTGCTCACCCGGTCACCCGAGCTCGCCGACCGGCTGATCGACGCGGTGCTCGGGCCGGTGTTGCGGCTGCCGACCGCCGAGCGGGACGTGCTGCTGGAAACCCTGACCGTCTGGCTCGACGTGAACGGCTCCATGGCGGCCGCGGCGTCCCGGCTGTACTGCCATCGCAACACGGTGCTGAACCGAATGCGCCGGCTCGAGCGGTTGCTCGGCCGAACCGTTGCCGGCCGCCGCAATTACATGACCTTGTCGTTTGCCCTGCTCGCGCTGGGTTTGCGGGACGTGGGTGACCGGTCTGCACAACGAGGGAGCGGTGAATCTAGGCATTTGGCCTAGTGCGCTTGCGCCCATTGGCTGATATTCACACTGTGTTCGCAATCACACCGGTGTGGTTGGTCCGTGCGGGTGCGGTTGCGGGCTGCTCCCGAATTCGCGACCCACCACGGAGATGGCGAACATGACAACCCCGCACTACCTGGCGAGGCGGGCATTCCTGGCACGGATCGGCGTGCTCGGTGCCGCCGTCGGCGCCGGCGGACTCCTGCCAAGCGCGGCACTGGCGCAGCCGCCCAATCCGCTCGAGAACGTGGTCGGGCTGCTGCGTCCGGTGCTGGCCGAACTGGCACGAGACACCATGAACGGCCTGACGGTCTTCGCCTGCCCCGGCCCCGACGAGTACTCCAAGGCGCAGGGCACGCCGCGGGCCGAGCCGGGCGCGATGGAAGCCAAGACCACCGACTTCATGATGGAAGCCCTGGACAACTTCGTCCCGTTCCCTGACGAGCTGGCCAGGCCGGTCACGGCGGCGCTGGCCACCGGGCTGGCGGACACCGGTGTCCCGCTTCCGGGGATCGACGCGCTAGCGAGCGAAGTGGGAACCCTCGACAAGGCGCTCGGCTCGCTGCTGCGAAACGATGCCACGATCCCGCTCTCCCTGCCGATCGCCTCGACACTGAACCTGGTCGCCACCGCGGTGAACCCGGCGACCACGAACGGGCCGTTCGTTTCCCCGTTCGCGCGGCTGTCCTACGAGGAGAAGGCCAAGGCTTTCGAGATCATCGAGGCGCCTGCGGCCGAGCTGGTGTCTACATTGGACGTCAATCTGCCTGAACCGCTCAGCGACTCGGTTTCCGGGTTGCTCAAGTTCGTCGGCGGCGCGCTGCTTGAGTTCGCCACCTTCGGTTCGTACAGCGAGTACGCGGTCTTCGATCCGGGGACCAAGCAGCTCACCGACCGCCCGGTCGGCTGGCAACTGTCCGGCTACCAGCCGAACGGGCCGGTCGAGGGCTGGGACGAGTTCATCGGGTACTACCAGGACCGCACGGAGGTGCACGACTGATGCACGACGTCATTGTCATCGGAGCGGGCGGTGGCGGCCCGGTTGTCGCCAAGGAACTCGCCGCCAAGGGGCTGGACGTGTTGCTGCTCGAAGCGGGGCCGCGGCACGACAAGCCACGGGAGCAGTGGACCAGCTTCGAGAACGACGCGAGCAACCCGCTGACCGGGTTCTTCCGGCTCGGGCCCACCGATCGATCCCGGCCGGCGTGGTTCCGGGAGTGGTCGCAGAACTCGTTCGTCTGGCAGCTTTCCGGGGTGGGCGGCACGACGCAGCATTTCTACGGCAACTATCCGCGCGCCTATCCAGGGGTGTTCAACGACTACCGGGAGGCGGACGCCGGGCAGTACGACCGGGCGCACCGCTTCCCGTTCGGGTATTCCGAGATGGTGCCGTACTTCGAGTGGGTGGAGGCCACCACGCCGGTGATGACCGCCGCGATGGGGCACAAGGAGCAGACGTTCTTCCGCGGCTGCGAAACCATGAACCTCCCGGTGCAGACCACCAAGACCACGCATGGCCCTTCCTACCGTCCACAAGAGAACGCGATCCTGCAGCCGGGCGGAAATGCTGGCCGCACAACGGATTCGAACCTGCTGCACTATCCGGACGCCACCGGGTGCACGTTCTGCGGCTACTGCTTCCAGGGCTGCATGCGGCCGATCGGGGCGCCGCGCAATCAGTTCGCCAAGCGATCAACGGACAACACCTACGTGCCGATGGCGCTCACCGTGGACGCCTGGGCGCGGGGTGGCAAACCGATCACACTGCTCACCGACGCGTACGTGACGCAGGTGCACGCGGAGAACCGCAACGGAGCGCTGAGGGCGACGGGTGTTACCTGGCGGGAGAACGCGTCCGGCGCGGAGCACCGCGAGGATGCCAAGGTCGTTGTGATGGCGGGTGGCTGCACGGAGAACCCGAGGCTGTGGCTGAACAGCGGGTTGCCGGACCCGAACGGGTGGGTCGGGCGCGGCTACACCGACCACTTCTTCGACTGGGTGATCGGCGCGTTCGACGAACCGGTTGGCAATCCGAAGGGCGTCGGCTCGGCTGCACGGCTGGATTTCCCACCGTACGGCGGATTGGAGAACGTCGGCCTGCCGCCCGCGCTGCACGGGTTCGCGATGACCCTGTCGGAAAGCGGGATCCGCGGCCAGTATGCGAACGGCCGCGGGATGACAGGCCCGTGGGACGGCCCGGCAGGGCGGATCATGGGACCGGAGCTGAAGGACCTGATCGCGAACCGGATCGAGAACATCCTGAGCGTGCTGGTGATCACCGACGACGACGTTGAGCCGGACAACCGGGTGACACTGTCGTCGTTGCCGGCCGACGAGAACGGCCCGATCCCGAAGGTGCACTTCCGCCCGCGGCAGCGCACCGCGCGGACGTTGCGCAACCGCGAGTTCATGGCAGGCAAGGCGGCCGAACTGTTGCGCGGCGCCGGTGCGAAGGAGGTTTACCGGATCGACTGGGCACCGCTGATCCTGCACGTGCAATCCTCGATGCGGATGGGTGAGTCCGAAAAGGACTCGGTGCTCGACGCGAATGGCCAGTCGCGCGCGGTGCGCGGGTTGTTCATCGCGGACAACTCCGCGCTCGCGAACGGCCTCGGCGGCCCGAACCCGACGCTGACCACCCAGTCGCTCGCCACCCGGACCGCGGAGAAGATCTTCGAGGAGCACTTCGGCGGCGATCCGTGGGTACGGTCCGAAGCGCCGGTGGTGTCCACCGATCCGAGGGTCAGCGTGCGGCTCGGAGAACTCGGTCTCTAACCGCACCACGTGTTGCCGTGAAGGTCACCTTACGGGCAACCAACGCCCCGAATGGGCCATGGGGTCGGCGTGGCGACCACAATTTGGAGGCAGGTTGCGGTCACCGGCTCGCGACGGCTCGGGGTCCCACCCGATGCGCGGGAGCATTACGCTGAGCGGTCATGGCCGAGCAGACCGCAGCGATACTCGCGCGTGCGGCCGACCTCACCGCGGCCGGGGATCCAGACGCGGCCGTTCGATTGCTGCGCGGCCTGCTGGCGACCGACGGCGACAACGCGGAAGTGTGGTGCCGGCTGGCCGCAGCCCAGCTGGAGGCCGACGCTCCGGACGACGCGCTGGATTCGGCGGGCAGGGCGCTGCGGCTGCCGGGCGAGACCGGGTGGGCGCAGCGGCTGATCAGCCTCGCGCTCGCGGAACTCGGCAGGCGCGGCGAGGCGATCAGCGCCGGGCGGGAAGCGGTACGCGCGGAACCGGACAACTGGCGGGCACACATCGCCCTCGCGGACTGCCTGGCAGCCCACGACGGATCGCTGCCCGAGGCGGCGGAGGCGGCGCGCACCGCCGTGGAACTCGCGCCCGACCATTCCCGCCCGCACGAGGTGCTCGGCCAGACCGCCGAACGCCTCAGCGATCGCACAACGGCGGAACGGGCCTACCGGGCGGTGCTGCGCCGCGATCCGCGCAGCGAGGTCGCGCTGGCCGGCCTGCGGCGGCTGGCCTCGGCGCGACCGGAACTCCCACCCGCCGTGCCGGTGACGACCAGGCACGCGTTCGCCAAGCTGCTACGGCGGTTGGCCGTCTGGCTGGCTGCCGGTTCGCTGCTGCTGATCCTCGCTGGCATGCCGGAACCCGCACGGTTGCTCGCCTGGTTCGGGCTGGCACTGCTGGTGGCCTGCCTCGCCGCCACCGGCGCCGCGCTGCGCACCTTCCCGCCAGCCAGCCGGTGGCGGCCACGCCGCTGGTGGCAGGGCAGCCCGGTACTCGCGCTCGGCGGGCTGGCCATCGCAGGCGCGGTGCTGCTGGTGGCCAGCTGGACCCTGGTACTGGCGCTGGACGTCGCCGCCACGCGGCTGCTGACATTCGCGCTGTGCTGTGCCACGGTGGCCGGGATGCTCGGTGTGCTGGGAAGTCCACATCGGACACGGCGGCGTAGGACGTAGTGGAAGGGTTCGGACAGGTGACGTCAACACAACCGCTCGGTGGCTATCAGAACGAGCTCTACCTGCAAGGGCTCGGCGGCACGGTTCCGGAGTTCAGCACGGACGGCGCGGCGCTCGAGGAATCCGCGCGCGAGGTGCTCGCGCCGGGACCGTTCGGCTACGTCGCCGGAGGTGCCGGCTCCGGTGCGACCATGCGGGCCAATCGGGAGGCGTTCGACCGCTGGCGCATCGTGCCGCGGATGCTGACCGACGCCACCACGCGGGAAGTATCCACCTCGGTGCTCGGCACCCCGATGCCGGCACCGGTGCTGCTCGCACCGGTCGGCGTGCAGTCCATCGTGCATCCGGACGGCGAGCTGGCAACCGCACGGGCGGCCGGGCAGCTCGGCGTGCCGATGGTGCTGTCGACCGCGTCGTCGAACACCCTCGAAGAGGTCGCCGAAGCGAACGGCGACGGCCCGCGCTGGTTCCAGCTGTACTGGCCGAACGAGCCGGAAGTGGGCGCGAGTATCTTGCAGCGCGCCAAGAAAGCCGGCTACTCAACCCTGGTCGTCACCCTGGACACCTGGACACTTGCCTGGCGCCCCCGCGACCTCGATCAGTCATACCTGCCGTTCCTGCGCGCCACCGGGGTGGCGAACTCGTTCTCCGATCCGGCATTCCGCGCCGGGCTGGAGAAAACACCCGAAGAGGACCCGCAGGCCGCGATCCTGCGCTGGGTGTCCATGTTCACCGGCACCGACAAGCGCTGGGATCAGCTGCCGTTCTTGCGGGAGCACTGGGACGGGCCGATCGTGCTGAAAGGCGTCCAGCACGTGGACGACGCGCGCTACGCGGCCGATGCGGGGGTGGACGGCATCGTGGTGTCCAACCACGGCGGTCGCCAGGTGGACGGCGCGATCGCCTCGCTCGAGGCGCTGCCCGGCATCGTGAACGCGGTCGGAGACCGGCTCGCCGTGCTTTTCGACTCAGGGGTCCGCACCGGTGCGGACGTCGTGAAGGCGCTATGCCTTGGGGCGCAAGCGATCCTCCTTGGCCGGCCATACGTGTACGGGCTCGCGCACGCGGGGGAGAGCGGGGTGCGGCACGTCGTGCGCAGCCTGCTCGCGGACTTCGACCTGACCATGGGGCTGAGCGGGAACCGGAGCGTGGCCGGGCTCAATCCGGACGTGTTGCACCGGGACTGAGATCCCCTGACATCGACGGGGTGTCCCGTCGGGTTCGACGACCGCGGCCAGCCCCTGCCGGGTGACCCGAGCGCGTCACTTGGCGTCGGCGTAGCAGTCCACCACCGCGACCTCGAGCGGGAACCGGACCGGCGTGGCGGCGAACACCAGGGTGCTCGCAGCCGCGGCGGACTCGGTGAGCTGCGCGCGTACCGGCTCGGCCTGCTCGGCAGGGCAGTGCACGATGATCTCGTCGTGCTGGAAGAACACCACCTCGGCGCCGGGCGCGTGCTCGGCCAGCCGGGTGCGCAGCGTGGCCAGCACCGCCAGCGCCCAGTCGGCCGCGCTGGCCTGCACGACGAAGTTCCTGGTGAACCTGCCCCACTCGCGCGCGATCCGGCGGGAACGGTGCTCCGCGGCCGCATCCGCCGTGCTGGCACCGGTGGCCGTTCGCCACTCCTGGCTCGGCGGTGGGCTCGTCCTGCCGAGCCGGGAGCGCACCAGCTCGCCGCGTTCGCCGGCGAGCGCGGCGGATTCCACGAAGTCCACCGCCTTGGGAAAGCGGTTGCGCAGCAGGGCGAGCAGTGCGGCGGCACCGCCGGCGGTCCCGCCGTACATCGCGGAGAGCATCGCGGTCTTCGCCCTCGACCGGTCACCTTCGAAGCTGTCAGTGGCGAGGCCGGTGTAAAGATCGGACGACCCGGCGACGGTGGCAAGCCGCTCGTCGCCGGAGAGTGCGGCCAGGATCCGGGGTTCCAGCTGCGCGGCGTCGGCAACCACGAGTTTCCAGCCGGTGTCCGCGCGCACCGCGGTGCGCAACTCCTTGGGCAGTTGCAGGGCCGCGCCGCCCCGGCTGGCCCAGCGGCCCGAGACCACGCCGCCGACGACGTACACCGGCCGGAATCGTCCATTGTGGACCCAGGTGTTCAGCCAGGACCAGCCGTGCGCGACGTAGAGCCGGGCGAGTTCCTTGTACTCGAGCAGTGGCGGTACCGCTGGATGATCGACCTCGCGCAGCGCCGCGGCCCGGGTGGACGGTATGTCGACGCCCGCGGCCGCGAACGCCTTGATGACGGTTGGCGGATGGTCCGGGTTGACCGCGCGACCGCCAAGCTCAGCGCCAACCCGTTCGGCGAGTTCGGCCAGCCTGCGCGGGCGTTCCCCGATGGCGGGGCGCGGGCCGAGCAGCCGCTCGAGCAGGGCGGCGTGCACGTCGGCCCGCCACGGCAGGCCGTGCTCGGACATCTCGGCGGCGGCGAGCGCGCCCGCGGATTCCGCCGCGACGAGCAGACGCATTCGCTCCGGGTGCTCGAGGCCCGCGAGTGCCAGCTGCTGGGCTTCGTACACCTCCGTCGCGGCGCTCAGCGGGTCGACCCCGCGGGGCAGCGCTTCCCTTTCGGGTTCGAACAGGCTGGGCTGGTCTCGCTGTGGCTGCCCGCGCGGCTCCGCGTCCGGTGGCTCCGGCAGACCGTGTAGCCGAGCCCACGCCGCGGGTAGGGCGCGTGGTGAATCGTGCCGCCCGGCGTGCCCGAGCAGCAGCGCCTCGGTCAGCGCGAGGTCGTGGCAACGGCCGAGCCGCACGCCCGCACCGAGCAGCGCCGGATAGAGATCATCGGCGGCCGGCAACACCCACCGGGGGCGCATCTCGCGCTCCAGTTCGGCCAACCCGCCCGCGCGCACCGGGGATTCACCGAGCGAGCCCGGCAGCTCGCCGTCCAGCGCGCGCAGCCGGTACCGGCCCTCAGCCTCCGGCGCCACGACGATTCGCACCCCACGATTCTCCTTGGCGGTGCCGACAATTCGCCGCGCCGCTCGAAATGGCTCACGATCGAGACCGAAGTGGGGCCCACATCACAATATACTGCCCAGTAGGTTATCTGAGATCTTGGACGTCAAGCCCGCGTCTGGATTCGACATGGAGGTCGGCATGCTGAAGACCGCGTCAAAGGTGCCGGAGGTCCTGAACCGCGCGTCCGAGCTCGCACGCAGCGTGCTGGTGCTGCAGCGCGCTGGTCTGGTGTCGCTGACCAGGCTGGACGAGGGTGCCCGCGCGCTGCGTGCGGTGAGTCAGCTCGGCCCGGTGGCCGGCGCGGTCAACATCGCCGCGCGCCGCGACCCGTGGTCCATCGCGCTTGTCGACGAGCGCGGCGAGCTGAGCTACCACCAGCTGGACCGGCAATCCAATGCGCTCGCGCGGGCCTGGGCGGCGCGGGGCATCGGCTCCGGCACCGTGGTGGCCGCGCTGTGCCGGGATCACCGTGGGCTGGTACTGACCATGCTGGCCATCGGGAAGCTCGGCGCCCGGCTGTTGCTGATGAACACCGGCTTCGCAGGTGCCCAGCTCGCCGACGTGGCGCGGCGCGAAGAGGTCCGCGCGATGGTCTACGACGAGGAGTTCACCGACCTGCTCGCCGGGCTGCCCGAGGATCTCGAGCACTTCCTTGCCTGGGTCGATGACGACAGCCCGCTGGCCGGTTCGGAGCCGGCGAAGCTGGACGAACTGGTGGTCAGCACGGACGATCGGCCGGTACCCGTGCCCGCGCAACCGGGTGGCTTCGTGCTGCTCACCAGCGGCACGACCGGTACGCCGAAGGGTGCGCCGCGCCCGAAGATGTCCGGGATCGACTCCGCGCAGTTCTTCGACCGCATCCCGCTGCGCACCGGGCAGCGCAGCTTCGTGGCGGCCCCGCTGTTCCACGGCACCGGACTCGCGGTATTCGTGCTTTCCCTCAGCCTTGGCTGCAAGATCGTGCTGCGCAGGAAGTTCGATCCGGAAGCCACCGTGCGGCAGATCGCCGAACACCGGTGCACCACGCTGGTCGTCGTGCCGACGATGCTGCAGCGGATCGTGGATCTCGGTCCCGAGGTGCTCCGCAAGTACGACACGTCGTCGCTGGAGATCATCTTCGCCGCCGGGTCCGCGGTGTCCCCCGATCTGGGAAACCGGGCGATGGACGCGTTCGGCGATGTGCTCTACAACTTCTACGGTTCCACGGAGATCGCGTGCCTTTCGGTGGCGACGCCGAGCGACTGGCGCCAGGCGCCGGGTACCGCCGGCCGCGCCCCGGTGGGCTGCCGGCTGGCGCTGTACGACGAGCAGGGCAACAAGATCACCGAGCCGCATGTCACCGGCCGGATCTTCGGTGGCAGTGGCCTGGCGTTCGAGGGCTACACCGATGGACGGCACAAGGAGCGCATCGATGGGCTGCTCTCCAGCGGCGACGTTGGGCATTTCGACGAGAACGGACTGCTGTTCGTGGACGGCAGGGACGACGAGATGATCGTCTCCGGTGGGGAGAATGTGTTCCCTGTCGAGGTGGAGAACCTGATCGCGGAGCGTTCCGACGTGGTGGAAGCCGCCGTGATCGGCGTGCCTGATGAGGAGTTCGGCCAGCGGCTGAAGGCCTTCGTGGTGCGGGCCGAGGGCGCCGAGTTCAACGATGACGACGTCAAGGGATATGTGAAGTCGAACCTCGCGCGGTACAAAACCCCGCGCGAGGTGGTCTTCCTTGACGAACTGCCCCGGAACGCCACCGGCAAGCTGCTACGCAACAAACTCACCGACTACGACTAACCACATCCGAGTTTCGCGGCCACCTACCATATCGTGAATTTGTGCGCAACCCTGCGGTGGTTGGTGATATCAGGCCCATTCAATACCGAAAACTCCGGGGCCGAAATCCAAGGCCACGGCATGGACGCCGTTGGCCGGATCAATGGCCAGTTCGTGCCATTCCGAGGAATCGTCGGAGGCGGATCTGCTGTACTGCCAGCAACGCTGCGGGGTAGTTTCGAAATCGAATCGAACCTCGAGTAGATACTCCCTTATCTTCCTGCGGAACTCTCGCCAATTCTTATTCTGGCAGGCCGGAAAAGGTGGTCCCTCATTGGTGAGCGAATACTCGATGAGGAACGTCTCGTCGCGATTGATTTTCCGGTTGAAAAGGAGCTCGGCCGCGATGATCCCGTGCCGCTTGTCGGTCTCGGTCCGGCCGACCCGGCAATTCCGCAACGCGTGCAGCGTCGGTGGCTCGGCGCTGGGATCGTCCTGGTCGTAGACCAGCAGCCAGCGATCCTGCCGGTCGGCATTGGCTTGGAACACCGCGCGGGTCCGCAGCGCGCGCTGCCCGCCGTCCGCGGCTATCTCGCAGCTGTCGTGCAGGCCGACGAGGGTGAGTTGCTGGTGCTGGTCAAGTGCGTTCGGTGCACCGATCCGCAGCAGCAGTGGCTCCACCACATCGCGGCTGAACTGCAAGGTATCGGCCGGAGCGGGTTCGTGCTGCTTCGCGGCCGAGCCCCGTGGCCGCGGCGCTTTCAGCAGGCCGAGCAGTGAACCAGGGGCGAGGCCCAGAATAGTTTCCAGTTCCCGAACGGCGGCCAGCGAGTCGCCGCGCTCCGGCTGGCGCTTCCCCGATTGCCAATAACTCAGGGCGGTGACGCTTACCGAGACCCCGCGCGATTTGAGTCGTGCCTGAATCCGATCGAGGCTCAGCCCGCTGGCGGAAATCGCGACGCGCAACGCCGTGGAGAAATCATTGGTTTCCGGATTGCCGGCCGCTGCGTCCTCTGCTTTTTGGCCTGCCATCTAATTTCGACCCCGGCAATCCCAACACGCCAGTCGTTGAAACGAAGTGGCCGTGACTCTACCACCGGAAGAGTCGGATTGGGCCCGCCCGGCAAAACCGCTTCTTTGCTCCGAATGGAGCATCGCATTCGATGCACGCGGCCTAGTACTGGTAATTGGCAATCGTTGCTTCCTGGCTATCCGCCAACTTGCATTGCGGGCAACAGCGACAGTGGTGCCGCAATGGCGTGGGAGCCCAGCATGAAAGCTCTTTGCTCGATATGTCCGAGTAACGAACTTACCGCTGGGTGAGCGGTGCTGGCCCCTGGGGGCATCTGGCGCTGTTACTCAGGTCGGGAACAGGGAAGGTAAGCATGCAGACCAGTGGAAAGTTTCGGGCCCGCGTGACAGCCGGTATCGGGCTGGCCGGCGCCGCGGCTACGGTGACCGCTCTCGTGGCGACGCCGGCCCAGGGGCAGACCGGCGAGATCGAGCTGTCCGGCACCAAGACCGCGGTCGCGGACAGCTACATCGTGGTGCTGAAGGACGGCGCGACGGGAGTGCCGGCCAGGGCGGCGAACGCGGTGCAGGCGCTGACCAGGACGGCGACTGGCCTCGTCGATCGTTACGACGCCTCGCTGTCCAAGACGTTCGGGAAAGCGCTGAACGGTTTCTCGATCCATGCGACCAAGGCCGAAGCCGAGCGGTTGGCCGCGGACGGCTCGGTCAAGTCGGTGATCCAGAACCAGCGCGTGCACATGACGGATGACCAGGCGAATCCGCCCTCCTGGGGACTGGACCGCATCGACCAGCCCGACCTGCCCCTCGACCAGAACTACACCTACAACACTCCGGCGGACAACGTCACCGCGTATGTGATCGACACCGGGGTGCGGGCCAGCCACGCGACCTTCGAGGGCCGCGTCCAGGGTGGCAAGGACTTCGTCGACAACGACGACGACCCGAACGACGAGCAGGGCCACGGCACGCACGTGGCGGGCACCATCGGCGGTAAGGAGTACGGCGTCGCCAAGGGCGTCAAGATCGTGCCGGTCCGGGTGCTCGACGCCAACGGCAGCGGCACCACCGAGCAGGTTGTCGCCGGCATCGACTGGGTCGCGCAGAACGCGCAAGGTCCCTCGGTGGCCAACATGAGTCTCGGTGGCCCCGCCGACGAAGCCCTCGACCAGGCCGTCTCCGGCGCGATCGAGTCCGGCGTGAGCTTCGCGGTCGCGGCCGGCAACGAATCCTCGGACGCCGGCGGCTCGTCCCCGGCGAGGGTTCCGGAAGCGATCACCGTCGCGGCCAGCAACGACCAGGACAACCAGGCCGACTTCTCCAACTTCGGTGAGGTCGTCGACCTGTACGCGCCTGGTGAGGACATCGTCTCGGCGTCCAACTCTTCGGACGACGCGAAGGAGACGCTGAGTGGCACCTCGATGGCCGCCCCGCACGTCGCGGGAGGGGCCGCGCTGTTCCTGGCGAACAACCCGGATGCCACGCCACAGCAGGTGTCCGAGGGCCTGACCTCGAGCGCCGCACAGGACAAGATCCAGAATCCGTCGGAAGGCACGCCGAACCGGCTGCTCAACACCGTCGGTCAGTGATCGATCCTCCGATGGCCCGGCGCGATGACGCGTCGGGCCACCGGTGTGTTCGCCATGCGATGCTCACCGCATGCGTAGGAACATCGTGATAACCGGTGCCAGCGCCGGCCTCGGCATGGGCATGGCGCGGGAATTCGCCGCCAAGGGGCACAACCTCGCGCTGTGCGCCCGCCGCACGGAACGGCTCGTGCGGCTTCGGGACGAGTTGCTCGCCACGCATCCCGAGATCACCGTGGTGATCCGGCAGCTGGACGTCACCGAGCACGACGAGGTGTTCGCCGCGTTCGGTGAATTCACCGAGCAGCTCGGTGTGCTCGACCGGATCATCGTGAACGCCGGCCTCGGCAAGGGGCAGCCGCTGGGAACCGGGTATTTCTACGCGAACAAGCAGACGGCCGAGACCAACTTCGTCGCCGCGCTCGCGCAGTGCGAAGCGGCCATGGCGGTGTTCCGCGAGCAGCGCGACGGCCACCTGGTGATGATCTCCTCGATATCCGCGCTGCGCGGATTGCCCGGCACCATCACGACCTACGCGGCGACCAAGGCCGGGGTCGCGTCGCTGGCCGAAGGCATCCGCGCGGAAACGCTGGGTAAGTCCGCTCGGGGTACCTCGATCAAGGTCAGCACCGTCTATCCCGGCTACATTCGGTCCGAGATGAATGAGAAGCTGCCCAGAACCCCGCTGGTCGTCTCGCTCGAGAAGGGCTGCCGGGCGCTGGTAAAGGCGATCGATCGGGAACCGGCGCGGGCCTACGTTCCGGCGTGGCCGTGGACGGTGCTCGGCGCCCTGCTGCGGGTAGTTCCGCTCCGGCTGATCGCGAGGTTCGCCTGATGGGTGCGGTGTACCTGGTGCGGCACGGTCAGGCGTCGTTCGGCGCTGCCGACTACGACAAGCTTTCCGAGCTCGGGATGCGGCAGTCCACCGCGTTGGGAGCCGTGTTGCGGCAGCGCGGCACCGCCTTCGCGCGGGTGATCAGCGGGACCATGCGCCGGCAGCGGCACACCGCCGAACTGGCCGTTGCCGAGGCCGGTATCGAGGTGCCATGCGAGCAGGACGAGCGGTGGAACGAGTACGACCACGTCGGGGTGGTGGGCAAGCACGGCAACGCGGGCGGGAAGATCGGCTCGACGCGGGAGTTTCAGCGGGTGCTCGAGGCGTCCCTGCGCGCGTGGATCGACGAGGACAGTGCCTGCCCGGAGACCTGGGCTGTGTTCCGGGGCCGTGTCGAGGAAGCGTTCGGTGAGGTGATCGACGGTCTCGGCAGCGGCGAGCGGGCGCTGGTCTTCACCTCGGGCGGGGTGATCAGCGCGGTGTGCGCCGGACTGCTCGGCGGATCGCCGGAGGCGTTCATGGCGCTGAACCGGGTCGCGGTCAACGCGGGTGTCACCAAGCTGGTGACCGGACGATCCGGTGTGAGCCTGGTGTCCTACAACGAACACGCGCATTTCGAGGGCGACGCGGGCGAGTTGCTCACCTACCGGTAGCGGTTCGGGGTGGTGTGTGGTCATTCGTCCGCTGGGTGCGCTTTCTCGGCGATTGACCACACGAGCACCTTCATGACGTTTAGTATCCAGACGGTCACCAGGACGGCTGCACAACGGTGGCACTACGGGGAGCGCGAGCAGCTTCGGAATTTAGGGGGCACGTGGTTCATCAAGGCAAAGAGTTCGGCATTGACCTGTACGAGCTGGAGAAGGTGGCGAAGGAGCACTTCCCTGCCATCTCGACCGTCTACGGTGATGCGCTGGGTAACTGCGATCGCGTCCTCTCCACAGTGGACGGGGCGATGCGGCGGCCCGAGCATTTCGGTGACGGGTTTGGCCCAGTGCACAAAGCCTATGTCGAGCTGCACAACGCCGCGGCGGGAATTCTGAAGGAGACCAGGACCAACCTGGACGAAACGGCGATAGCGCTGGACAAGGCCGCGCGGGCATACGCGGAAACCGACCAGGCAGCGGCCGCCGAGATGGAGCGCCGCATGCACAGCGACCCGCTCACACCGGAGAACTGACCCATGAGCTTCGACGAGCTGATGCGGCACGCGAAGGAAATCACGGACAAGGCCGTCGAGAAGGAAGGTCTAGACGAGGCCAAGATCAATGCCCAGGCAACGGAGGGCAAGGGATACCGCCGCCGGTCCTCGCGAACCCGACGCTGGAGAAGATGACGACGGCGGGTGGCTACCTGCAGGGCTGGAACGGTGCGGCCGCGATGGCGTTCAACGAGAACTTCATCGACACCTTCAGACCGATCTGCCGTAACCAGTTCATCCTGCTCGCGACCATGAAGAACGCTCTTGAGGCGCACCGAGAAATGTGGCGCAGCGCGCGCAAGGACATCGACACGATCGCACACACCACGATGGACGCGCTCGGCAACGCGGGTGGCTGCGGCAAGAACCAATGGAGCTTCGGATTCTCGGTGCTCTCGGCTGTCGGCGCCATCATAAGTGTGCCGCTTGCCGCCGTGACCGGAGGAGGTCCTCTTGCGATCGCGGCGATCGGGGCGGTGGGGTCGGCGGGCAGCGCCGGCGCAGCCGGTATTTCGGCGAGCGGCGACTCGGCTGAGGACATCACCAACTCGATGAGGCAGGCGATCGAACGACTCACCCGGCATATTCAGGAGTCCGAGGCGGAAATCGTGAGGGCACTGCAGAAGACCGCCGGCGCGGTGAACGGCGGGAAGGACGTCTTCGTCGCTCCCCGTCCAGAACTCGCCGGCATGAGGGACGGCGAGCTCACCGCCGATAGTGGCATGGGCAGGTCGGACTAGGGGGCGAGAGCGGTGGAACTGTTGGCCGATCGGCTGGACGGCATTCGGGTGCACGTACGTGCACCGGGAGCCGACATCGAAGCGGAGCTGCGCAACCGTACCAATATCACATTGTCGTTCGGGGAAAGCGTCTATGACTTCGCCAGTGAATCGGCGCTGGAGAGCGCACTGACCAGCATCGCGCGGTTGCTGTGGACCGGCTGGCAGTGCCAGTACCGGGCGGCGATCGACGAGACGGATCTGAACATCGATCCGGACGACCAGCACGACTTGAATTTCTTCGCCGAGCGCGACGAGATCGAGGCTACCGTCGAGTCGAGCGACGGGCGGATCAGGATCTCCGCGGTAGGCATGGAGAACTTCTCGGTGCGGATCACGCCCGGCACGGTGCGTGAGATTTCCGAAGGCGAGTTCACCGCGAATGTCACGGAGGCGTCCACCAAGCTGATCCAGGAGTACCAAGACAAGGTGAACGAGCTGAAGAAGCGGTACTACGGATGACGAAACGCAAGCTGCTAGTGGTGGTGGCGGTAGTCGTGGTGGTCGCCGCCGCCACCGTCACCACTGTCGTCCTCACCCGGAGCAACAGCACTCCGTCGGCGAAGCCCTGTGAGATCCCGAAGTCGGTTCGCGAGAAGCCGGTCTCGGCGAAGACCGCGCCGGGCGGTGGCGGGATCCGCGTGGTGGAGCAGGGGTTCTCGCAGGCGTCCGCGGACCTGAGTATGGGTGCGGTACTGCAGAACACTAGCGACCGAACCGCCTACCGGACCAAGGTGGCGTTCCGGATATTCGCTTCCCCGGACCACGAACCATCGGAGCCGCCCGAGGAGGTGGTTATGACTACGGAGATTCCGGTGATGATGCCCGGCCAACAGGTCGGGGTCGGACGGGGAGCCGGCCTTGGCTGGGGTCGCGTGACGTCCGTCGCCACCGAGCGGAAAACGACGACATGGCTACCGAAGGGCGCCCTCGGCAGCCAGTTCGTCCCGACGGCCACCACCTACAAACGTATGATTCCTCCGTATGACGTCGTCCGCTATACCGAGAATTCGGAGAATTGCCGGGCGCTGACGAACCGCCGGACCGCTGTGGTGTTCCGCGACGCGGGCGGGAAGATCGTGGGTGGCGACCTTGCTGATCCCGACGGCAAGGGCCGCCCGGTTAGCGGACAGCAGCCTCCGTCGAGCCCGTCGTGCTCACCGGGGGAGCGCGAGACGTGGATTGTCCCGCCGACCGGGGCGCCGCCGAACGTGGACGGCAAACGCACCCGGCTCTATTCGTACTGCGACCTCAACGCCCCACCGTCCGATGTGAACCAAACGTACTGACGGGTTGGCCGCACCGAAGGGGACGGCGTGCTAGGCGTGCAGCACATAGCCGATACCGGCCAGGCCGAGCAGGGCGACCAGCAGCGTCACGCCGGCAGGCAGCAGCCCGTCGCCGATCGGTCGCGCCCGCCGAAACAGCACGGCGGTACGCCGGTAGCGGGCGCCGGCCAGCACGCTCACCAGCACCGCGAGCGGCAGGCAGGTCACGGTGATCACGACAGCGAGCGGAATGCTCGCGTGCGCGGCCAGCCTCGCCAGCGCGACCGAGGCGACCAGCACGGACAGGCAGGAGCGCAACCACGCCAGCGCCGTGCGCTCGGTCTGCAGGCCCGCATCCGGCGGCGGCTCGGCACCGGACGTCATGCTCGCACCGCGACAACCAGAGCCACCACGCCGGCGAGCGCGAGGCCGATCCCGAACACCGCCGCGAGCCGCAGCGGGGGCAGCGGGCGTCCCAGCCGCATCGCACGTTCGGTCGCCGCCCAGCGCACGAACGCCCCGGTGCTGCACACGATTCCGAGCGCGAGCAGCCCGACGGCCAGTGCCTTCTCCAGCTCGCCCCCCGGAATCAGGGCCTGCACACCGACGCCACCCGCCATCAGCGCGAGCCCGGTGCGCAGCCAAGCGAGGAAGGTGCGCTCGTTGGCCAGGGTGAATCGCGGATCGGGCTCGGCTCCGACCCCGTAAACCCGGCGCGGCCACCGCATCCGAGCACCCGGCTGGTTATCGCTCACAGGTCCACGATAGTGATCTCGCTCCGGCGCTCACGCCCAGCACCCCGGCCCGCACAATGTGCCGGCATCGTGCGGCCCCGGGGAGCGAGGTCACGCCGCCGCGCGGACCGAGGAACGCAGGTACGGCCCGAACGAGTCCACCATCCGTCGCCAGGTGGTCCAGAAGTGGGTGCCAGGACCGAAATCGGTGGTGACCGGAATGTCCAGATCGAACAGTTTGGTCGCCAGATCCTCGCTCATGGAACGGGAAAGCCGTTCGATCAGGCCCATTCCGGGAACCCGCTCCTCACCTGGCACCCGGCTACCGTCCCCGGCTGCCAGGTAAATGTCCGTGCCACGCAACCTGTCCGCGAGCAGGTACGGGTCGTTGGCCGCCCAGCGCTGCGCGCTACGCCTGCGCGGACCCCAGATCGTGCCCGGCCGCTCGCCTTCCTTCAGCATCAGGGCCGCCAGGATGCTGGACCAGCCGCGCCGCGAGATATGCATCAACCCGCTGAACGAGGCGACGGTCCGGAACAGCCCAGGGTTGCGCACCGCGTACATCAGCGCACCGTAGCCACCCATGGACAGCCCGGCCGCGATACGCGTATCGCTTGCCCCGTAACGGTTTTCCAGCAGCTGGCGAATCTCGACGAGATGGAAGGTCTCCCACCGAGGGATCGTGCCGGCCCGATCGGGCACCTGCCAATCCGTGTAGTACCCGACCCGACCAGCTTCGGGCAGCACGGCGAGTACCCCGGCCCGGCTGGCGTGTTCCGCGATACCGGTATGCGTGGTCCAGCTCCGCGGACCGTCCGAGGAACCGTGCAGCAGGTACAGCACCGGCCAGCGGTCCGAATCCCCTGGCCGCCAGCCGGGCGGGGTCAGGATCCGAGCGGAGACCTCCCTGCCCATCGCGGCCGAGCGCAACCGGAGGTCCCGCACGTGATCGCCGGTTTCCGTTTCGCGGACGATCTCCAGCACGCTCATCGCCCCACCCTGCTGCCGACCGGTTTGGCGACGGAACGCAGCACCAGGTCGAGGTGCGCCGCGATCTGGTCCACGTTCGGCGGATCGAGTAGCGACAGGTGATGCCCGCTGACCGGAACGATGTCGATATCGGTGCACACCTGATCCCAGCCGCGAGCCGGATCCACCCGATCGAACCGGGCATCCCGCAGCCCACCCGGCACCAGCTCCGCGGCGCTGTAGAACACCACCTTGCCCTGATACAGCGAGGGAAGGTAGTTCTCGAGCGCCCGAGCGTCCACAAAGGAATCCCGCTGGTGGCGGAGGATCGCGTCACTGACCTCGCCGTTGATAAGGCCGGCGGACTGGATCGTGTCGATCAGCAGCTGCGCCTGATCCTCCACGTCCAGGGCGGCCAGCCGATCGTACGGCAGCTCGACCCGGCCGCCGTATGCCGACTCGAGGAACTCGCCGAACCGCTCGAAGCGGCGCCGCAGCTGCTGAACCTCGGACAGCCCGGATTCCACCGGCAGCGGGAGGATCGAATCCATCATCGCGACGACTTCCACCTCGTCCCCGCAGGATCGCAGCTGCTGCGCGGCGTCGAACGCCATGAAGCCGCCGAACGACCAACCGGCCAACCGGTACGGGCCGTGTGGCTGGATTTCCTTGAGTGCCGGCAGGTAGTGGTGCACCCTGTCCTGCACGTCGAGCACGCCGTCCAACCGATCGAAGCCGTACACCGGCATGCCGGGGGAGAGCTGTTCAACCAGCTGCCGGTAGACGCCGGTGTCCCCGCCGCCCGGATGGAAGAGGAACAGCGGCCTGCTCGGGCCGGCTTCCCGCAGCACGCGCACCGGGGAACCGCTGTGGTTCTCGTCCCGCAGCAGCCTCGCCATCAGCTCGATGGTGGGCCGTTCGAACAGCTCGGAGGTGATCAGCTCGCGGCCGCTTCGCTCGGTGAGAAGCGCGGTGACGCGCTCCGCCGCGTCGTGGTCGCCGCCGGCCCCGAAGAAGTCCTCGGTCACGCCGAACCGCACGCCGAGCACGTTCTGCCAGGCGCTGGCGACCAGTCGCTCGGCCGCGTCCCGGGGCGAAACGCTGCCGTGCCTAGGTTCCACGGCTGGTTCGGATCGCTCGTCGATGCCGAGTTCGCCGAGCAGCCAGGCCTGCACCTCCGCCACGCTGGCGCCGCGCAGTAGCAACGACACCGGCAAGGTCAGGTCGAAATCGTGCTGCACGGCGTTGCGGATCCGGACGGCGAGCAACGAATCCACCCCAAGCGCGGCCAGCGGCGCATCCACATCCAGCTTCTCCGGCGCGAATCCCAGTACCGAAGCGACTCTGGCGCGCAGCTGCCCGGACGCGAGGCTGCTTGCCTCGGCCGGCCGCATACCGCGCAGTGCCGGTACGCCGGGCCAGTTCGCCGGCCGCTCGCGGCCTCGCGCGTAGTCGCCGAGCAGTTCCCCGAAAAACGGCACGTCGACGAGCTCGTCGAAGGCCTTGACCAGCCGGGTGGTGTTCATCCGGACCGCACCGAGCGTGCTGGCGTCCGAGCTCACCGCGGCTTCCAGCACGTCGAGCCCTTCCCGCGGGCTGATCGGATGCAGCCACGGCACATCGAGATCGGCCGCCGCGCCGACTTCCGCCCAGGTTCCCCATGAGATGGACGTGCCGGGCAGTCCCTCCGCCCTGCGCATCCGGACCAGCGCGTCCAGGTACGCGTTCGCGGACGCGTACGCGGGTTGTCCAGGTAGGCCATGCAGCGCCGCGCCGGAGGAGAACGCCACCCACCAGTCCAGCGCCAGGTTCCTGGTGGCTTCGTGCAGTCGCCACGCACCGTATGCTTTTGGCCGCCACGTGTTGTGCAGCGTCTCCGCGTCGAGGCGCGCCACGGTCCGGTCGTCGAACACCGCGGCTGCGTGCACGACTCCGCGCAGTGCGACCGATCCCGCCGTGGCGGCGGCGACCAGCCGTTGCGCCACACCGGGTTCAGCCAGGTCGCCGAGCACCACCTCGACCGGGGTGCCCGCCTCCCGTAGCGTGGCGATGACGCGTGCGGCTTCTGGCTTCGGCTCCGATCGTCCATTGAGGACGATCCGGCCGGCGCCCCGGTCCGCAAGCCACTTGGCGAGGAACAGGCCGAGCCCGCCGAGCCCACCGGTGACCAGGTACCCGCCGCCGGTCCGTACCACTGGGCGCGGTTCGGCCTCGGGCAGCGCGTGGGGCACGAGGCGGCCGACGTGTCGTTGCCCGGCGCGCCAGGCAACCTCGTCGTCTGTGCCGCCTGCGAGCTCGGCAAGCAGATCGGAAACGCCGCGTTCCGCGGTGCCCGACGGATCCAGGTCCACCCAGCTGGCACGTAGCGCGGGATGCTCGTAGGCCAGCACCCGGATCAGGCCGCGTAACGTCCCGAACGCCGGGTCAACCGGTTCGCCGGTACCGCACCCCGATGCTCCGGTTGTGACCAGCCACAGCCGCGGCTGCCGGCTACCGTACTGGCCGTCAAGCACCGCACGAACCAGTTCGGAGACGGCCAGCACGGCACGCTCCGCCTCCGCCAGCCCTTCCGCGCCCGGCACATCCCTCGGCAGCAGGATCACGACGCCGGCCGGTTCACCGCCGCCTTCGCGGCTGCCATCGCTGTTGTCGTGGCCGATCCGGCGTAGCTTCGCAACAGCTCGGTGCGGCTCGTCGTAACGCGCGTGGCACACCGCCGCGCCGGCCGAGGACAGCGCGGCGCCCAGCCGGTCGAGGCGCGGATCGTCGTCGACACCAAGCAGCAACCACGAGCCGGACGGCATGCCGGGTGCCGGGGGCTCCGCTGGGCGCCATACCGCGCCCAGCAGGCGATCCCGCAGCGGGGCGACGATTTCGGTGCGCGGAACCTTGCGAATGAACACATCGGTGATCTCGAGCAGCACGGCACCGCTGGAGTCGACCAGACGCAGCGAGCCGGAAACCCCGGTCGCCTGGACGGGGTTGTCCGAGACGGACACGTAGCACCGGACCCCCGACTCGGGGTCGCCGTAGATCCGCACGCTACCAAGGGCCATCGGCAGGTACAGCGCGTCGGAGTCCGAGGTACTGTCGCGAGTGGACACTGCGGCGGCGAACAACTGAAGGCAGGAATCGAGCAATGCGGGGTGCAACCGGTAGTGCGAACTCGTCTCGGCGGACTCCGGCCTGGCGATCGCAGCCACCGCACGACCCGCACCGGCATACACCTCGTCCATTCCGGTGAACGCGGGGCCGTAGCGCAAACCGATGGACCGTAGCCGGTCGTAGACCTCGGCGACGGGCAGCTCGGTGGCGTTCTCCGGCTCGGACGGCAGCCAACGGCTCGACGAGTGATCCACTGTGCACACCGAGGCGGAAGCATGCAGCCGCCATCCCCCGGAATCGTCCTTGCTGTGCACCGTTATCCGGCCGGTGTCGGGCGCGGACGGCACCAGTGTGGTGGTCACCTCGCACCGCTCGGCCAGCGCGAGCGGCTCGTGCATCATCAGTTCGGTGACGGCCAGGCGCTCGGCGAGGAGCTCGAATGCCGTACCGGCCGCGGCGAACGCCATCTCCACGTAGCACGCTCCTGGCAGGACCGGCCGGTCGTCCAGCTGGTGATCGGCGAGCCAGGGCAGCATGGCCGTGCCGATGTCCGCGCGCCACACGTGCCGCCCGTCGTCCGGCAGTTCGACATGCACGCCGAGCAGCGGGTGCTCGGGGGCGGCGGCACGCCTGGTGCGCGGTCTGGGCAGCCAGTGCCGCTGGTGCGCCCACCGGGTGGTCGGAAGATCAACCACCCGCCCGGCGTCGCGTCGGGCTGGCAACTCGCCGGCCAGCTCCAAAGCCGCCAGCTGCCCGTGAAACCGCACTCGCTCATCGGTTTCCCGGTACCCGGTCGCCAGCACCAGTGGCTCCGCGATGCCGTGTGCCGCGGCGTTCTCGCTGATCGCGTGTCCCAGCATGGGAT
Organism: Pseudonocardiaceae bacterium; assembly: GCA_009379845.1. GTDB lineage: Bacteria > Actinomycetota > Actinomycetes > Mycobacteriales > Pseudonocardiaceae > Tamaricihabitans. Next base: position 28,944 of record WHSZ01000036.1, read on the forward strand.
GCGGCGAGATCTCCACGAACGTCCGGTAGCCGTCCTCGATCGCCGCGCTCATCGCCTGCATGAAACGCACCGGCCGGCGCATGTTGCCGACCCAGTACGGTGCGTCGAAAGTTCGTGGAGCTCGGGGATCGTCCAGCACCGTGCTGTAGAACGTGATGCCGGGCTGGGCGCCGATGATCCCGGCGAGCTCGTTCGCGGCGCGGGCGGTGACCCGGTCGACACGCGGCGAATGCGCGGCCGCCTCCACCTTGATCAACTTTGCGAAGAGGTCGCGTGCGGACACCTGATCGACCAGCGTCTTGACCTGCTCGGCGTCGCCGGTGATCACGGTCTGGTTGGCGGCGTTGAACACGGCGACGTCCACATCGGAGAGACCGCGGACGAGCTCGGCCGCCTGGTCCGCGGCGAGCTCCACCGTTGCCATCGCGGTGTTTCCGGCGATCGCGCCGAGCAGCCGGGAGCGAACGGTAACCAGCCTGGCGCCCTCGGCGAGGCTGAGCGCACCGGAAACCACCGCCGCGGCGCATTCGCCGACCGAATGTCCGATCACGGCCGAGGGAACCGCACCGTAGTCCCGCCACAGCTCGGCCAGCGCGACCTGGATGGCGAACAGCAACGGCTGTACCAGTGCCATGTCGGTGGGTTCGACCTCGGCGTGAAGCTGTTCCCGCACCGAGAATCCGGCCTCGCGGTTGATCAATGGCTCCAGTCGGTCGATCGCGGCGGCGAAGGCGGGCTCGGACTCGAGCAGTGCCTTGCCCATGCCCGCCCACTGCGAGCCGTGCCCGGAGAACACCCACACCGCACCACCCGTTTCCACGGCCGGTTTGCCGGTGACGACCGCGGCATCGGTCCTGCCCTCGGCGAGTGCGCGCAGCCCGGCGATCAGCTCGCCGCGATCGCTAGCCACGACCGCGGCGCGCTGCCTGCCGTTCAGCCGGCGAGCCAGGGTGTGGTCCACATCGGCCAGCGACAACCGTGCGCCGTCACCGGCCAGCCAGCCGGCGAGCGCGCTCGCGGTCGCCGACAGCCGGTCCCGGCTGGCACCGCCAAGCAGGAACCGGTGCGGCGCATGGGGCGGGTCCGCTTCCGGCCGCGCCACGTCGGCCCGCTCGAGGACGATATGCGCGTTCGAGCCGCCGAAGCCGAACCCGGATACGCCGGCCAGCGCGGCTCGGGACCGATGTGGCCACGGCATTGTCCGATCGACGACCGCGAGGCGCAGCTCGTCGAAATCGATATGTGGGTTCGGTGCCACGTAGTTCGCCTGGGCAGGGATCGTGTTGTGCGAGAGGGAAAGCGCCACCTTCGCGAGACCGGCCACACCGGCGGCCGCTTCAAGGTGGCCGAGGTTGCTCTTCACCGAGCCGAGTAGCAACGGTCGCTCCGGGGTGCGGTCCGCGCCGAGCACCGCGCCAAGCGCGCGTGCCTCGATCGGGTCGCCGAGCAACGTCCCGGTGCCGTGTGCCTCCACGTAGTCCACATCGGACGGCTGGACACCGGCGTCGGCGTAAGCGGAACGTAGCAGTTCCTGCTGCGCCTCGGGGTTCGGCGCGGTGAGGCCGTTGGACCTGCCGTCCGAATTGATCGCCGAACCGCGGATCACCGCAAGCACCCGATCGCCGTCGGCGACCGCGTCCGGCAAACGCTTGAGCACCACGACGGCGGCGCCCTCGGCGCGCACGATGCCGTCCGCGTCCGCGGAGAACGGCCGGCACCTGCCGCTGCTCGAGAGCACGCCCATCTGGTGAAAGTTCGCGGTGACGCCGGGGCCGAGCAGCAGGTTGGTTCCGGCTGCCAGCGCCACGTCGCTCTCCCCGGAACGCAGGCTGCGCACCGCCAGGTGCACCGAGACGAGCGACGAGGAGCAGGCGGTGTCAACCGAAACACTTGGCCCGCGCAGGTCGAGCGTGTAGGACAGCCGGTTCGCCGCGATGCTCAACGCGGCGCCCGTGCCGGTCCAGGCATCCACCCCGGCAACGTCGGCGAGGCTCAGCTGGGCGTATTCCGCGCCGCTGATCCCGACGAACACGCCGGTTCTGCTGCCGCGCAAGGATTCCGGCGCGATCCCGGCGTGCTCGAGCGCTTCCCAGGACACCTCCAGCATCATCCGCTGCTGCGGATCCATCCTGGCTGCCTCGCGGGGTGCGATACCGAAGAACTCGGCGTCGAAGCCGGCGATGTCGTCGAGGAAACCGCCGGTCTTGGACACCCGATCGACGGCGCCGGGGTCCTGATCGGTGGTGAACTCGTCCCAGCGCCGGTCCGGGACCTCACCGATGCCGTCACGGCCCTCGTGGAGCAGCCGCCAGAAGTCGCCGACGCCGTGCACGCCGCCGGGCAGCCGGCAGCCGATACCGACCACCGCGATCCCATCGTCCATTGCGGACTCGTCAGGGGCGGCGGACGTGGCGGTCGTGGCGGACTCGGCGGTCGTGGTGGACCCGGTGGCCGCCGGGCCGCCCGTGTCAGAGTCCGCGCCTGGCGCCTGTTGCCGGCTACCGAGCGCCTCGGACAGCGCGGCGATCGTGGGGTGGTCCCACAGCAACGTGCTCGGCAGGGGCACATCAAGGAGATCTTCAAGGTCACCGGACAGCTCGACGGCATCCCGGGAGGAAAGGCCGTACTCCTCGAGTGGACGGTGCGCGTCGATCTCCTCGGCCGGCAGTTCGGCCCGCTCGGCGATGGTGGCGACCAGCCATCGCGCCAGCTGCTCGGGCGTTGTGATCTCGGCCCCCATCAGGCACCAGCCGAGGGGGAGAGCTCGGCCAGATAGCGCTTCTTGTTGGCCGCGCGGGCGATCTTGCCGCTGGACGTGCGCAGTACCGATCCGGCCGGCACCAGCACCAGATCGTGCAGTTTCACCTCGTGCCGCGCGGTTACCGCCTTGCGGACCGCGCCGGCCACCTGGGTGGAGTCCAGCTCTTCCTGCTCGGCGTGGCGACCGAGCTCGGCGATCACCACGATCGCCTCGCGGTCGTTCGACTCGACCGGGAACGCCGCCACGTGATCTGGGCGAATCGCGGGATGCGCGCTGTGCACGGTGCTTTCGATGTCCTGCGGGTAGTGGTTCTTGCCGTCGATGATGATGAGGTCTTTCATCCGCCCCGTGATGTAGAGCTCACCGTCGTGCACGACGCCGAGGTCTCCGGTACGCAGCCAGCCACGCGCTGGCACGTCGGTAGCGTCGCGCAGCTCGGCTTCGAACATGTCAGCCGACCGCTCCGGCGCCTGCCAGTACCCGTCCGCGACGTTGGGCCCGTTGATCCAGATCTCGCCGACCGCGCCGTCCGGCTGCGCGGTGTGCCGCTCGGTGTCCACGATCCGGACGTGCTGACCGGTGGGCACGCCGGCGGAGACCAGCTCCACCCCGTCCGCGCCATCGGCGGGGACGAGCCGCCCGTCGCCGAGCGCCGCACGATCCGCGGTGATCATCACCGGGCCGCGGGCGCGGGCTGCCGTGACGAACACGGTCGCCTCGGCAAGGCCGTACGAGGGGCGATGCGCCTCCGGCCGGAGGCCGCATTGCCGGAAGGTTTCCGCGAAAGCGTTGATGGTGCTGGACCGCACCGGCTCGCTGCCGTTGATCAGCACCCTGACCCCGGAAAGGTCAAGCGTGGCGCGGTCCTCCTCGGAGATCTTGCGCACGGCGTACTCGTAGGCGAAGTTCGGCGCGGCGCTCATCGTGTTCGGGTAGTCGGAAAGCTGCCGCAGCCACCGCGACGGCTTGCGAATGAAGCTCATCGGGGTGGTGAACACCGCTCGTGCACCGGTGAAGACCGGCAGGCAGAGCAGCTGCACGAGCCCCATGTCGTGGAAGAACGGAATCCAGCCGGTGCACGTGAAGCTCTGGTCGATGCCGTAGGCACGGTGGGCTTGCCAGGCGTTGGTGACGATCGCGCGATGGCTGATCACCGCTCCGGCCGGGTTTCGCGTCGAACCGGAGGTGTACTGCAGGTAAGCGGGCCGGTCGAGGTCGATGTCCGCCTGGCCGGTACCCGCGCCGGACCTGTGTTCAAGGCTGTCCACCGTGATGATCTGCTTGGGATGCGGGACTGGCTGGTCGTCGGCCAGCTGGCGGACCCCGTCCAGCGCGCCTTCCGAGGTCAGCCATACCTCGGCCGAGCAGTCCGCGAGCGCGCCGACCAGGCGGTTCTGGTGCATGCTGACCTCGGGAGCGAACAGCGGCACGGCGATCACCCCTGCCCGCAGCGCCCCGAGGAAGCTCACCACGTAGTCGAGGTCCTGACCGGCGAGGATCGCCACCCGCTGGCCGGGGTCGGTGGCTTCGCCAACGGCCGCGGCCACCGTACGGACCCGGTCGTTGAGTTCCGACCAGGACAGTGTGTGCGGCGCGCCATGCCGGTCGGTCGAATAGTCAATAAACGTAAACGCGGGTTCATCGCGTTGCGCTTGTCGAGCCAAGTAAGCGGTGATCGGTTCGAATGGCTGAGCCTGACCGCGCGCGATGTCGAAGTCGTTAACGCTATTTGTCAACGCCATTAATTTTCACCTATTGCCAAGGGGTACGAGTATATTGCGCAAGACAACTCGCTTACGAAGCGCGTGGGGTTGTGAAGTTGATCAAAAATAAGCACCGTTTAGTCCGTATAAATCCCCGTCAATCCAGCAACGACCACACGGCCTTGAGATCAACAAGCGCACAATTCATCGAAGTGCAAATCACGCTTTGGGCTGACAAGCGAGCCCTCACCCTAGCCAGCCAGCATTGGCCGTGCAAGTTGCCCGCCTGTGGTCGATCTCATAGAGCTGAGAAGTGTAGCGCAGGCGCGAATTCGCGCGTCGACGCCCACGTTGCCGTTCGTTATCCCCGGTAATCTTCGCCATCGCAGTCGGTGTTCATTTCCGGATAATGCGGCGCAGGCTATCTCGTCTAGTGAATCGGGCGTTGCCCGGTCGGATGATTCGCCACACTTTCGTGTTGTACCGCCACGGGCATCAACTACATATCGTGATCCCTGGTTCAATGGGCGACTCGATCATTCTTCGCCCCATTTGTGCCTTTCGACTTCAACGGGATAACGCGGACCGGAGTGGCGTTGTGCGCCGAGCCGATCCCGGCGGGCGGGCCTCCCGCGACTTTCCCCATGCAATTAGCCGGACCGCCATGGGATAGCCTGAGCGGCCGGTGTTTGCGTTGGTCCGCGTGACTGACGGCAGTGTTACGCGGTTCGGACATCGCTCGCGAGCGGTGCACAGCCCATCAGCGAAGGGCAAAGGTGTGAGCCAGAGCGACACGATTGAACGACTTGGTCGGCCAGCCGCCAGTGGCCCACGGCAGCGACCCTGGCTGACGCTGACGGCCGTCTGCCTCGGCGGTGCGGCTGTCGGGCTGGACGGCACCGCGGTGACCATCGCCGCGCCCCACATCGCGCGGTCGGTCGGCGCATCACTCGGTGACCTGCAGTGGATCGCGAACTCCTACCTGATCGCGCTGGCGATCGGGCTGTTGCCGTCCGGCAGGCTAGCCGATCGGATCGGCAGGCGTCGCACATTCGCCGTCGGGGTGATCGGGTTCGGCCTGACCTCGCTGGCCATCGCGCTGTCCACCGGCGTCACCGCACTGATCTTGTTCCGCGCGCTGCAGGGCTTCGCGGGCGCCCTGCTCCAGCCGGCATCGCTGGCGTTGATCCGCGCGGTGTTCCCTGTCGACCGGCTCGGGGTGGCGCTCGGCCTGTGGGGTGGCGCGAACGCGCTCGCCATCGGCCTCGGACCGGTGGTCGCCGGGGTGATCGTGCAGGGATTCGACTGGCCGGCCGTGTTCCTGCTCAACGTGCCCATCGCGGTGATTACCACGGCGCTGATCTATCTCGCGGTCGGCGAATCCAAGGGGCCGAGCATGGGCCTCGCCGCGCCGCTGTGGCGGCTGCTGCGGGCCCGCGCGGTGAGCGTGGCGGCTTCGGTGCTGGTGCTGAGCTCGTTCGGGGTGTTCGGCCTGCTGTTCATGCTCACCCTGTACCTGCAGAACGTGCACGGGTTCCAGCCGATCACGGCGGGCCTGTGGTTGCTCCCGCCGATCGGGATTGTCGTGATCAGCGCGCCGATCGGTGGCGTGCTCACCGAGCGTTTCGGCTCGCGCTGGCCAGTGGCCGGCGGTTTGCTGCTGATGGCGGCTGGCCTGTTCGGGCTCGCACAGCTGACCGCGGATTCGAACTTCTGGGACATGGTGCGCCCGGCCGTACTCGTCGGGTTCGGCACCGGCCTGTGCGCGGTGTCCGCGACCCAATCGATCATGGGAGCGGCGCCCGATTCGATGACCGGGATGGCTTCGGCCATCCAGCAGACGGCCAGCCAGATCGGCGGGATGCTCGGTATCGGCCTGATGGGGTGGATGATGTCGGCCAGGGTGCTCGACGCGTTGCCCCAGCGGATCAATGAGGCACACCTGCCGGCACAGCTCGGGTTCGAGATGCGGCGCGGGGTCGACGACGTCGCACAGGGCATGGTGCCGGAAACCAGTGCGCCGGGCGGCGGTCCGGTCGCGGGCGCGGTGCGGACCGTCACGGACCTGGTGTTCACCGACGGGATGGGCGCGGCTTTCCTGCTGGCGGCAGGGGTGATCCTGCTCGGGGTGTTGCTCGCGATGCTGCTCCGGACATCACGGCCGGCCGCGCATCAGGCGGCTGGGCCACCAGATGCCCCTGCCGATGTCCACGGTGAGCGCGGGCACCAGCAGGGAGCGAACGACCAGGGTGTCGAGCAGCACGCCGAAGGCGACCAGGAACGCGACCTGGACCATGAACAGGATCGGCAGCACGGATAGCGCGGCGAACGTGGCGGCGAGCACCACCCCTGCCGAGGTGATCACGCCGCCGGTGACCCGGAGCCCGTGCAACGTGCCGTCTCGCGTGCCGATGGTGTGCGCCTCCTCCCGCACCCTTGTCATCAGGAAGATGTTGTAGTCGATTCCGAGTGCCACGAGGAAAACGAAGGCGTACAACGGAACCGCGGGATCCGCGCCGGGGAAGCCGAGCAGGTCGTTGAACACCAGCGCCCCCACGCCGAGCGTGGCACCGAAGGAAAGCACCACGGTCCCGATCAGCAGCACCGGCGCGAGCAGCGAGCGCAGCAGCATCGCGAGGATCAGGAAGATCGCGACCAGCACGATGGGGATGATCACGTCGCGGTCCCTTTTCGCGGCGTCCTGCACGTCCAGCTGATTCGCGGTTTCCCCGCCCACCTTGGCTTGCGCCTGAGGTACCGAATGCACCGCGTCGCGCAGCTGCCTTGTCACCCGCACCGCGCCTTCGGAGTCGGGTGACTCGCGCAGCGTGGCGTTGATCTGTACCTGGCCGTGCACCACTTTCGGCTGTTTCACCCGTGGATCACGCGGATTGACGGTGAGCACCGTGGCGTCCGCGACGCCGGGCACCTCCTTCGCCTTCTCGATGACCTTGCCTGCTTGGTTGGCGGAAGCCACGATCACCGCCGGGCTGCCGGTGCCGCCGGGGAAGTGCCGGCTGAGCGTGTCCTGCCCGGTGACCGCCTCCACCTCGTTGAGGAACACGTCACGCTGGGACACCCCGCTCGCCTGCAACGCCGGGACGAAGGCGACCCCGGCGATCAGCGCGAGCACGGTCAGCACCCAGGTGGCGCGCGGCCTGCGGCGCACCAGGTTGGCGATACGGCCGAATATGCCGTCGGTTCTCTTCCGATGCCGCGCGACCGTTGGCAAGAACGGCCAGAACGCGGCCCGCCCGCAGAGCACCAGCGCGGACGGGAGGAAGGTCAGCGAAGCAAGCAACGAGGCCGCGATGCCGATCGAGACGATCGGGCCGAGCCCACGGTTCGAGTTCAACTCGCTGAACAGCATGCACAGCATGCCGACGATCACCGTTCCTGCCGAGGCGCCGATCGGCTCCGCGGAGGCACGTAATGCCGTGCGCATCGCGTACCAGGTGCGCCGCTCGTGCAGCAACTCTTCCCGATAGCGCGCGACGAGCAGCAGCGCGTAATCGGTTGCCGCCCCGAAGATGAGGATCAGCATGATGCCCTGGGTCTGCCCGTTCAGGGTGAGTGTGCCGTTCGCGGCAAGCGGGTAGATGGCGAACGACGCGGCGATCAGCGCGAAACCCGACGAAGCAAGCACGATGATCGGCAGGAACGGGCTTCGGTAGACGATGATCAGGATCACCGCCACGATCGACGCGGTGACCAGTAACAGCGCCTCGTCGACGCCACTGAAAACGTCCGCGAAATCCGCGTTGTAACCGCCGGGCCCGGTGACATGTGCGGTAAGGCCTTCCGGAAGGTCCCCGGACACCCGTTCCCTGATCTCCTGCACGGTTTTGCCAGCGGCCGCCGGATCGTCTCCGGAAACCGGTACGACGATCTGGGCCGCTTTCCGGTCAGGGGACGGGATGGGCGGTGTCGGGGCCTCCTCCAAACCGTCCATAGTGGATAGTTGAGGTCCAGTTCGGTTGATGATCCCCATGTCCGAGGGGGTCAGCCCGGCGCCGCGCTCGAATATCACCACGGCCGGCAACACGTTGCTCTCCGTGAAGCGTTTCTCGGCTTCGGACACCTCGGTTGATTCCGCGCTCTCCGGCAGGAACGAGGCGTTGTCGTTGGTCTGTACTTCGGTGAGCTTGCCGAGCGAGGGACTTCCCACCGCACCGAGTGCGAGCCAGCCGATGAGCAGGAAAGCGGGAAGGAGCCACCGTGCCCGGCTCGTCCGCTGCCGACCGGGTGGCGGCACCGCAGGCTGATCGGCCATATCCCGGCTGGTCCTCCTCATCTGCCCGTGCGGGACTCACTGGACACACCAGAGCGGCCACGATGTCACACGCGCGGAACCCAGCCGGATGTCCCTACCGCGTGATGTGTTCGAGGTTTTCCAGTTCGGAATCGAGATGCAGCAGGATGCGTTGCAGGCTCGGCAACGTTCGCCAGCCGAGCACACCGAACTCCACGTTGTCGGCGTAACTCGTCAGGGTGATGTTGAGCGCCTGCCCGTCGAGAAGCAAGGACATCGGGTAGATCCCATCGAGCCGGGCACCGTTGAAGTACTGGGTGGATCGCGGGCCCGGCACGTTCGAGATGATGAGGTTGAACGGTGGCCGTGTTCGCTCCGGTACCCCAGGGATCATAGCGAGTCCGAGTGGCGCGATCACCAGTCCGCTGAACATCAAGAACTGCAACGGGCTGAGTTCCGCGGCCAGCCGCTTGCCTTGCCGCATCGAGGTATGGATCCGACGCAACCGCTTTTCCGGATCGGGTTCATCGGTCGCGAGGTCGCAAAGGCCGGTGCCGACCGCGTTACCGCCGACCGCACCCGTGGCAGCGAAGTTCGGGGTACGCATGGAAATCGGCACCATCGCGATCAGTGGTTCGGCTGGCAGCGCGCGCAGTTCGGATAGGTAGGTGCGCAGCGCACCCGCGCACATCGCGAGCACCACGTCGTTCACGGACATATGTGCGGCTTTGCCAACCGCGCGGATCCGCTGGACCGACCAGGATTGCGCGGCGAACCGGCGCGCGCCACCGATTCCGACGTTCAGGATGCTTTTCGGTGCCTGCCACGGCATCGTGGCGGTGTGCTCGCGCAGCGCCTTGTTGGCGACCCGCATCGCGTTCGGCGTGGTGCGGGCCAGCTCACCGAGCGAGCCGGCTGCCATCTTCGCGACGGCGATCGGATCGGCGCTCGGTTTGCCGGCCGACGGCTCGCCTGCCGGCGCCCACATCGGCGGGCGGCCGCGTTCGTGCGGATCCTCGGACAGCGTGTTGCGCATCTGCCGGATCGCGGTCACGCCGTCCGCGAGAGCGTGGTGCAGCTTGCTGTAGATCGCGAACCGGCCTCCCGTGAGCCCTTCGATGAGGTGTATCTCCCACAGCGGGCGGTGCCGATCGAGCAGCGTGCCGTGTAGCCGGGAAGCCAGCGCGAGTAGCTCGCGGACCCTGCCGGGGCGTGGCAGCGCGGAGAGCCGGACGTGGTACTCGAGATCGAGCTGGTCGTCCTCCGCCCACGCCCAGTTGCCAAGCGCCGGAAGCGGCCGTTGCGGCCGGCGCCGGAACAGCCGCTTGACGCTGGTGTGCTCAAGCATCCCTTGGTGGATGCCGTTGAGGAAATCCGGGCCGGCGCCCTCGGGAATGCTGAACAGCTGCAAGCCGCCTACGTGCATTGGATGCTCACGCGACTCACCGAGTAGGAAGATCGACTCGGTGATTGGCATGAACTCCATTACTACGTCCTCCCTTGAACGGCTGACACTCAACCCCTGGAGTCTACGGGCCGTCCAAAAGGGCTAGAGGTGGTCGCGGGGAACGATGTATTCCCAGTTGCGGGAGTCCACCCGCTTCGCTCCCTCGTAGGCGTCCAGCTCGGCTCGCAGCCGGAACTCGGTGGACGTGCAGGAAAGGACCGTGCGGGTGATCGTCTTGGCCTCCCAGCCGTCGCGGGCGAAACCCATTTCCCATACGACGTTCCCGCGCGCCGAGTCGAAGTCGTCGCGCACCCACGTGTAGCGCTCGACGGCGCGCCTTGCGACCTCCAGATCGATATCGTCGAGGCGCACCACGCCGAGATCCTTGACGACCTCGAGTTGCGAGGAATAGTCCACGAGATCACGGGAAACGGTCCAGCGCTGTTCCCCCGCGCGCACCGGGGTGCTGCTGATCGGTGGTGTCCCCTCCGGCTCGGCGAAGGACGGCACCGCGACCTCGTCCGGGGCATCCGTCGGGCGGATCGGCAGCACCAGCTCGGTGCCGGGGCAGAACACCGTGAGCCGAGCGGGTTCCGGTGGCGGCCAGGCGAGCGGCCAGTACGACGTGGAGATCGACGCCCGGATCCGGTGGCCGGGCGGAAACGCTTGCGCCACACCGTTGAGTAGCACGTCCACCTGGTAGCGTTCCCCTGGCACCAGCGCCTCCGGCTCGTCGTGGCCGTTTCGGTGGGTGAGGTTCAGCAGCCCGTAGGTGACCCGCGTGGCGCGGCCATCCGGCAACACGTCGGACAGCCGGACGCAGACCATCGCGGTCGGCTTGTTCACGGTGAATTCCAGCCGCAGCACCGGCGCACCGAGAATCTCGCACGTCTCGGTGAGCACGTCGCTGTTGAACACCAGCGAGCCGCCGTCTTCCTCACGCTGGTCGTAGGGCAGGTCAGGGGGAGCGTTGTAGGAGCACCACTTCCCGCCGAACTGGCCGACCGACAGCGGCGATTCGACGTTCAGCGCGGTCTCGACCACTTCGTCGGGGCTGTTCACGATCCGGTTCGTGGTCAACGGGTAGCTGGTGTCCACCACCCGCGAGGATGGCCATTCGAGTTCGCCGACCCAGCGCCCCGGCCGTTCCTCGTAGGCGGTGGACGGTGCCACGCTGTCCTGCATCCAGACGCGCAGCATCGGGTCGTCCATCACGTCGTTGTCCACGTCCCGAAGCCAGCGGTCCCACCAGCGCACCAGCTCCTGCAGGAAGCCGATCGCCGGTCCGGGCTCGCCGAGATGCGGGTACTTGTGCGACCACGGCCCGACCAGTCCCTTCCGCGGTACGTCGAGTTCGGAGAGCAGCCGGAACACCGCGTTCGAGTAGCCGTCCGCCCAGCCACTGACCGCCAGCACCGGGCAGTCCACATCCGCGTAGTTCTCGTAGATCGACCCGTGCCGCCAGTAGTCGTCGCGCCGCTGGTGCCGCAGCCACTCGGCGAGCCACAGCCCGCTGTGCTCGAGCCGCTCGTACCACATCTCGCGCCAGTGCTCACCGACCAGCGCCGGATCCGGCGGGCAGGAGTTGTACGCGAACATCGTGGAGGCCCAGGACAGGTTGTCGGACAGCAGGCAGCCACCCATGTAGTGCACGTCGTCCGCGTACCGATCGTCGGAAGAGCACACCGTCGCGATGGCGCTGAGGCTCTCCGGCCGCCGCGCGGCGAGCTGCAGCGCGTTGAAGCCGCCCCAGGAGATTCCCATCATCCCGGTGCGGCCCGTGCACCACGGCTGATCGGCCAGCCAGGCGAGTACTTCCTCCGCGTCGGTGAACTCCTGCTCGAGGTACTCGTCGGTGAGTACCCCCTCGGATTCGCCGCTGCCCCGCAGATCCACCCGCGCACAGGCGTAACCGTGTCCAGCCATATAGGGGTGGTGTATGGAATCGCGCTGCGCGGTGAGATCCCGCTTGCGGTACGGGATGAACTCCAGCACCGCCGGGACCGGGTCGGTGTCCGAGGAGGTCGGTCGCCAGACGCGCGCCGCCAGCCGAACGCTGTCGGAAAGGGGAATCCACACGTGCTCGTCTTCCTTGACGGCGTACGGCAACGACGTCACCGTGCGCATGAACCACCTCCTAGTCGTCGAATTCGAATGGCAGTAGCTCGACACACCGTTCGTACTTCCGGATCAGTTCGGTCTCGTCGCTCGCGCCAATGAAGATGTCCGCCAGCTCGTAGCTGTAGGCGTCCTGCCCGACCATCTCGGAAAGCCGCTTGCCCTCGGCCGGGACCACCCGGACCGTCGCGCCGGGCACCTCCCGCTCGGCGTGCGCGATCTCCCCGTCCGTCGGGATCCGCCGAACCACACCGTCCGTGAACCGCCGGAGGAACCACTTCGCCGCGCAGCCGTACTCCCCGGCGCGGCGCGGCAGTTCCGGATCACGGCCGAGCGCGAGCCGCACCATGCACTGGTGGTTCGGCACCCCGTCCACGTACTCGAAAAGCATCGCGTGTGACTGGGAATGCCGCGGGTTGACCTCGAGAAGGTTGATCCGGTCGGTGTCGGAATCCCAGAAGAACTCGATGTTGAACGCGCTGTTGTCAAGACCGATCTGCCGGATCACCCGTTCGGACAGCTCGATGGCCCGCGTGGTAACGCTTTCCGGCAAGCTCGACGGGTACTGGTAGCGCAGAAAGCTTGTGCTGTCGGGATAGTTCACCGAGTCCACCACGCCGTACGCCTGCACCCGCCCGCCGAACACATATCCCTCGACGGTGAGTTGCACGCCGCCGACCGCTTGCTCGGCCAGGCAGGCCTGCCCACCGATCTCGGCGATCTCGTGCGGCAGGTCGAGTTGTTCGAGCACGAACTCGAACGGCTTGCCGAGCCGCCCGATGCCCTCCCGGATCTCGGTGGTGGCATTGTCCAATTCGGCCTGATCGGTCACCTTGAACGCCAGTTCGGACGAGGCGGACTTCACCGGTTTCAGCCACACCGGGAAGTCCAGGTGCTCGGGCAGCCCGCCGTTGTGCTCGAGATCGACCAGCCCGAACCGGGGGTGCTCGTCGATCACCTTGTGCTGCTCGACGCGGCTCCAGTACTTGTGCTCACATTTCACGACGGCTTCCAGATCGGCGCTGCGCAGCCCGAAGCGCGCGCACAGCATCGGCACCATCGAACTGACCGGGAAATCCCAGTACCCGACGATCGCGTCAACCGATCCGGGGAAGCTCTCGAGTTGCGCGATCGCCTTGTCGAGCAATTCGCGCAGCGGCACCGCGTCGCCGCTCTGCAACTCGTCGATGCTGAGCAGCGGGTAGAACCGGTAGTCGGCGAGATGCGGCAGTTCACCGAGTGTTCGCAGGTTCTGCTCGTCGAGTCCCAGTACGAAGATGTTTTCGGGCATCAGCGTGCCTCCTCCGGCCGTCTTGACACGGGTTGTCCTGATTTCCACGGGGTGAAACCTCGGCGGCGCGATCGCACCTTTATCGTTAGGCTTGCCTTAGTTCGGTGTGCCGAGGAGGTCGAATGGCTGAGCGATCCGCCCGCAAGCAGCGGCCGTTGACGCGGCTACGGGTACTGCGAACCGAATGGCTGACCCCGCACATCGTTCGGGTGGTACTTGGCGGGCCCGGGTTCGCCAGCTTCGAACCGAACGGATTCACCGACGCGTACGTGAAGCTGCTCTTCCCGCAACCGGATGTGCACTATCCGGAGCCTTTCGACATGCAGCGGGTGCGCGAGGAGTATCCGCGCGAGCAGTGGCCGACCACCCGGACCTACACCGTCCGGTATCACGATCCGACCAACCGGGAACTGGCGATCGATTTCGTCTGCCATGGCGACACCGGGTTGGCCGCACCGTGGGCGGCGGCTGCCGAACCGGGCGAGGAACTGATGATGCTCGGTCCTGGTGGTGCCTATGCGCCCGATCCGGAGGCCGACTGGCATCTGCTGGTCGGGGACGAGAGCGCGCTGCCGGCGATCTCCGCCGCGCTGGAACGGTTGGAGCAAGTGGCTGCCGGCGCCAAGGCTCGGGTGGTGCTCGAGGTTACCGGCGTCGACGACGAGGTGAAGCTGGCCGGCCCGAAGGACACGTCGATCAGCTGGATTCACCGGGAATCCGATCCGGATGGGCTGGTACGAACGGTGCGTCAGATGGACTTCCCGCCAGGGGTCCCGCATGCCTTCGTGCACGGCGAGGCGGGATTCATCCGGGAACTGCGCCGGCATCTGCTCGACGAGCGCGCCGTGCCGAAGGATGCGTTGTCCATCTCCGGGTACTGGCGGCGCGGCAAGAACGAGGACGGCTGGCAGGCGGAGAAGGCCGAAGAGAAGGCCGCCGAACAAGCGCGTTCCGTGCGGTCCTGACCACTTTCGGTTATTCTGAGCACGTAACGTGCTCGCTGCTCACGTGCGGTGAAACGTGACCCTGAGCATATTCCGGCATGAGTGGCCGAGCTCTTGGGCATTCTGAACGGAACTACACATTGGTGCCCTGTGGGAGTCATGATGTCCGACTCGTTGCGATCCGCACCGCCTGACCCGGAGGCGATGCGCGCCCGTCTCGATGCCGCCGTGTGGCGGTGGTTGTCCGGCGCCGAACTGACCGCTGCCGAGCAGCGCATTGTGGACATGCACATGCGGCCAGGCGGCTGCTCGACCTGCCGGTAGCAGACCAACTTCAGTCGCGGTACGGCGTGCTCGTCCGCGGACGAACCGTCCCGCCTCCGCAGCGTGCGGCGCTGCCGAGTGCCGCGGTACTGCTCGGCGCGCCGTTCCTGGTCACCTACCTGCCCGAGATCGCTCTGGTGCTGCTGGGTAATCGATAGGCTGCTGCGTGATGTTGGACTATGAGACGGCCGACGGCGTGGCCACCGTGACGTTGAACAGGCCGGAGCGGATGAACGCGTTGAGCTCGCGGCTGTGTGATGAGCTGGTCGCCGCGTTCGACCGGGCACATCGGGATCCCGCCGTTCGCGCGGTCGTGCTCGCCGCGGTCGGGGAGCGCGGGTTCTGTGCCGGTCGGGATCTGCACGAGGCCGGCGAGTCGGATGCCGCCGGAGAGCCGATCCGGCTGCCGATGCGGGGCGTCGGCCGCGAGGTGTTCGAGGCGATCGTGGAATGTGGCAAGCCAACCGTGGCCGCGCTGTTCGGCTACACCCTCGGAGGTGGTGCCGAGCTGGCGCTCGCCTGCGACGTGCGGATCGCCGCCGACGACCTGACGTTCGGTTTTCCCGAGGTCGTGGTGGGCTTCGGGGCGAACTTCGGTTCGGTGATGCTGCCGAGGGTGGCACCGCTCGGCGTGGCCTACGACCTGCTCTACACCGGCAGGCGGATCGGCGCGGCTGAGGCGAAGGACTGCTTTGTCGTCAACCAGGTGGTGGCGAGGGGGGAGCTATCCGACGCGGTCGCCGACTACGTCGATGTGTTGACCACCCGGGCGCCGCTGACCCAGCAGCGGTACAAGGCGATGATCACGAAAGGCCGGGAGCTGCCGCTGTCCGCGGCACTGCGGCTGGATGCCGCGCCAAACCCGTATCTGAGCGAGGACCGCAAGGAGGGCGTCGCCGCGTGGCGCGAGGGACGCCGGCCACGCTGGCAGGGTCGGTAGCGGTGCGGGTTCGCGATACCGTGTCCGGAATGGAGGCTGTCTACACCCACGGGCACCACGATTCGGTGTTGCGCTCGCATCGTTGGCGCACCGTGCGGAACTCGGCCGGATACCTCATCGAGCATCTGCGCTCCGGCGCGGCGGTGCTGGATGTGGGATGCGGGCCGGGCACCATCACAGTGGATCTCGCGGAACGCGTCGCCCCGGGGTTAGTGACGGCCGTGGACGCCGCTGGAGACGTGGTTGCCCAGGCCGAGCAGGAAGCGGTTGAGCGTGGTGTGCGCAACGTGCGGTTCGCGGTCGCGGACCTGTACGCCCTCGAGTACACCGACAGCTCGTTCGACATCGTGCACGCGCACCAGGTGCTGCAACACGTCGCCGATCCGGTACTGGCTTTGCGGGAGATGCGGCGGGTGGCCAAGCCCGGCGGGATCGTGGCGGCCCGCGACGCGGACTATGCCGGTATGACGTGGTACCCGACGGCACCGGGGATGGATCAGTGGCTGTCGGTGTACCGCGCGGTGGCGCGTGCCAATGGCGGCGAGCCGGACGCCGGACGTCGGTTGCTTTCCTGGGCGCGGCAGGCGGGATTCGAGGAGATCACCAGCAGCGCGTCCGTGTGGTGCTACGCCACTGCGGACGAGCGCGCCTGGTGGAGCGGGCTGTGGGCGGAACGCGTTGTGAACTCGGCATTCGCGGAACACGCGCTGGCCGGTGGGCACGCCAACGCGGATGATCTGCGCCGGATGTCCCGGGCGTGGCACGACTGGGCGCAGGCTGAGGACGGCTGGTTTTCCGTGCTGAACGGGGAGATTCTCTGCCGCGCCTGAGGTGTTTCGTGGCCGGGTGCTCGACCTCTGCTGCGGAGCGGGAGCGTCCGCGTTGCCCGCGGCGCGCGCGGTCGCGCCTGGCGGTGCCGTGGATGCGGTCGATCTGGCTGCCGGCCTGCTCCGGCACGGTGAGCGTGCCGCCGCCGACGCCGGTGTGCGCAACGTTCGGTTCATCGAGGCGGACGCGACGGCTTGGGCGCCGGCCGGGGTTGACTACGACGTGGTGCAGTGCGCGTTCGGAGTGTTCATGCTGCCCGACATGGACGCCGATACCGCGCGGCTGGTCGGGCTGCTGCGGCAGGGTGGCCGGTTGGCGGTCGCTTCGTGGGCGAAAGGTGCCATCGAAGTGCTCGGCCGGCCGTTCTACGAGGCGCTGATGGTGGAGAAGCCCGAGATGGCGAGCAGCCCGATGCTCGGCAGCCCGATCACTCGGATCGACGACGAGGGCAAGTTCTCCGGTTGGTTGCGCGGGTTTGGACTCGGCGAGGTCCGGGTGCGGCGCGTGCCGTTGGAGGTCCCGCTGAATCCGGAACTCGGGTGGAGTCTCGTGACGGGCAGCGGCTTTCGCGCCGCACTGTCCGGTTTGGACGATGCTGCCGTTGAGCGGATGCGGGCAGCGGGTGTCGCGCGCGCTGGACGGCGTCGCATCGATGGACGCGACGGCGTTGATCGGCATCGGAACCAAGCCTTGAACCGACCCGGCAGGCCGAGCCTTCACGTCGCCGCTGCGCTATGGAGTCGCCGCATCCGGTTGTGATGGACGTTTGCTGGCCCGAAGGACGGCGTCGCGAATGGTGATCTCGTGGCCGTCGTGGTCGGTGACCGATCGGGTCCTTGTCTCGGCGACGGCGATGTCCCAGCGGTCAGGGTCGAGGCTGCCCGCGACCTCCTCGGCCGTGAAGAACATCTCGGGTGCCGAGGCGCGCAAAGCGCTGGTGTGCGGGTCTGTCGGGTGGTGGCCGACGATGAGCAACGTGCCACCCGGCGCGACCGATGCCGCCAGCCGTCGCTGCAGCGCCTCCCGCGATAGCGCCTCCCGCGATGCCGCCACGTGAATGTAGTGGGCGGAGACCAGATCGAAGTGTTCCCCGGTGGGCGTCCAACTGGTCAGATCGGCCGGTACCCAGTCGATCCGGCTCGTCACGTCGGCGCCGAAGGTGTCGGCTTGCTCGCGCGCGCGGCGCAGGGCGGCGCTGGCGATGTCCACCGCGGTCACCCGCCAGCCGCGCGAGGCGAGCCAGATGGCATCGGCCCCCTCGCCGCAGCCCGCGTCCAGTGCCGTGCCAGGCGAGAGCTCCCCGGCTTCGGCCACCAGCTGCGGATTGGGCCGCCTGCTCCACACCGCGGTGTGGCCGCGGTAACGCTCTTCCCAGTATTCCTTGCCGAACTCTTCGGACACCGGCCGTCTCCTTTCATGGTTCACAGGCCGTGGCGACGCTCGCTCATCACCAGTTCACACAGGCGTGCTTCGGATTCGGCCGAGAACGCGTCCCGCCTGGCGGCGACCGCCTGGCGGGTCTCCTCGGCGAGAAGGTCGGCGTTGATCTGGGCAGCCGCCGTGGCGCCAGCCGCCGCGGCGGTACCGACTTGCGCGGCCAGGTCGGTGACGTTGCCCGCGACCCACACTCCTGGCACGTCGGTACGGCCGGCCGGGTCGGCCGGGATGTGCTCGCCGAGCCCCGAAGGGTGTTCGGCCGGTCGCAGTCCGAGCACCGCCAGGAAGCCGGCGCGTGCCACCATCCGCGATGAGACGGCCAGCACCTCGCGGCCGACCACCGTGCCGTCGGTCAGTCGTACTCCCACGAGGCGGTCGTCGACGACCTCAAGGGATGCCACCTCGCCGTGCACCACGCGGATGCCCCGGGCGGCAAGCTGCTCCGCCTCCTCGCCGTCCGGCTGCGGCATGGTGTGGGACAACAGTGTCACGTCGGCGCTCCACTGCCGGAACAGCAGCGCCTGGTGCACCGCCAGCTGGCTACTGGCCAGCACACCGATGGCCTGATCACGGACTTCCCAGCCGTGGCAGTACGGACAATGCACCACGTCTCGCCCCCACCGGGCCCGCAGCCCCGGTATCTCCGGCAGCTCGTCAACCAGCCCGGTGGTCACCAGCAGTCGCCGGGCACGCACGGTCCGGCCGCCGGCAAGCGTCACCGCGAACCCGTCGCCCTCCCGAGCCACCGCGCCGACCTCGCCAGAGGCCACCTGACCGCCATAGCCACGGACTTCCGCCCTGCCGCGCTCCAGCAACTCGGCCGGCCGCATCCCGTCCCTGGCCAGCAATCCATGAACGCCCTCGGCCGGGGCGTTGCGCGGTTCGCCCTCGTCGATCACCACCACCGAGCGCCGCGCCCGAGCCAACATCAGCGCCCCGCTCAGCCCCGCGGCGCCACCGCCGATCACCACCACGTCATAACCGTCATTCAGCTGATCGGTCACCTCGACCACCTCCGCGACGAGCATGCGCCGCTGCCGGTTGTGGCGGCAACGTTTGTTGCCGGCGTGGCAAAATGGCCACATGAACAACGACCTCGACAAAGCCCTCGACGGGGTCGGACCCCGGTTACGCGCGCTGCGCAGGCAACGTGAAACGACCCTGGCCGACCTGTCGGCGACGACCGGTATCTCGGTCAGCACCCTTTCCCGGCTGGAGTCCGGTGCCCGACGCCCGACCCTCGAACTGCTGCTCCCGCTGGCCAGGGCGTACGGCGTCACGTTGGACGAACTCGTCGACGCGCCACCCACCGGCGACCCGCGCATCCATCTGCGCCCGGTCGCTCGCGGCGGCATGACGATGTTGCCGCTGACCCGCCGGGCCGGCGGTATCCAGGCGTACAAGCTCGTGCTCCCGGCCAGCAGCGGCCGAAGGGAGCCCGATCCACAGATCCATGAGGGCTACGAATGGCTCTACGTCCTCAACGGGCGACTGCGGGTTGTCCTCGGCGAACACGATCTGGTGCTGGTACCCGGCGAGGCCGCCGAGTTCGACACCCGCGTACCGCACTGGTTCGGTGCCGCCGACAACGAACCGGTCGAGTTCCTCAGCTTGTTCGGGAAGCAAGGTGAACGCGCACACCTGCGCGCGCGTCCCAAGACAAAGCAGCCATCCGGATAACCCGGCTATGCAGCATCACCCAGCCAACTCGAGGTCAACGGCCGGCGGTCACGCGTAGAGCGGGGCCAACACCCCCGCTGTTTCCCTGAGCCGTGGGACGAACTCCAGCAACTGGTCGATCGACGTCTGGAAGGTGATCGTCGAAATACTGACACCCCCGATGCCTTGACCCGAGCGGTCAAGCAACGGCGCGGCCAGGCAACGGATTGTTTCCTCGTTCTCCTCGTCGTCGACGGCGTAACCGTCCGCCCGGACCTTCTCAAGCTCGGCTTCCAGCGCGCCGGGATCCGTGATGGTGTTCGCGGTCCTGCCGGGCAAACCCGTGCCGCCGAGCAGGCTGGCGCGTTCCTCGGCAGGGATGTTCGCCAAGATCACCTTGCCGATCGCCGTGCAGTGCAACTGAATATGCCCCCCGACCCGCGAGGCCATCTGGAACGGCCGATCGTTGTCCACCTTCTGCACGTAGATCGCGTAGTTACCGCTGCGCAGCGCCACGTGCACGGTCTGTTCCACTTCGGACTGGAACTGCCGGAGGACCGCGTCGTTCTCGCCCTGCTTGCCGGCGACGAACAGCGCGGACAGCGCGTAGGCGCGTGGGCCGGGGGCATAGGCACCCGCGCCGTCGTTGACCACATATCCGGCTCCGGCGAGGCTGCTCAGGATCCGGTGGGTGCTTGGTTTGGCGATCTCCGCCTCACTGGCGATCCGGCCGAGCCGGTGTGGCCCACCCGGCCGGGAAACGGCCTCGAGCACCCGCAGCGCCCGCAGTGCCGTGCCTTCCGCGGTGCGGCCAGGGTCCGCAGTCATCGCCCCATCCTCGGTGTTCGCGCCTCGATATTGACGTCCATCCGGACCAGCTCTACGCTACCGTTCACTTCCTCGGAATACCGTTCCGATAATCGAAACACAGACATTACCGCACCAGCGGCCGGCCGGTCGAATGGAGTCAAGGATGACGACGGCAGCGGGCACCGAACGACCGGATCCGTACCGGCTGACCCCGGAGGACATCAAGGAACCGCCGCAGGGGTGGCGCGGGAGCCTGCGGTTCTTCGGGCCAGGATTGATATTGAGCGCCGCGATCGTCGGCTCCGGTGAGCTGATCGCCACCACGGCCCTTGGCGCGGAGGCCGGATTCGCGCTGTTCTGGCTGGTCGTGGTGAGCACCTCGGTCAAGGTCGCGGTGCAGGTGGAGCTCGCCCGCTGGACCATCTCCACCGGGCAGCCGGCGATCACCGGGTTCAACAGGGTGCCGCCGAAACTCGGCCGGATCGGCTGGATCAACGTGCTCTTCGTGTTGATGGCCGTGCTGAAGGTGGTGCAGACCGGTGGGGTGGTCGGCGCGGTGGCCGCCGCGTGCAGCGTGCTCGCGCCGATCGGCGGTGAGCCGCTCGGGTTCACATCACTGGCGACGTGGACGACCATCGTCGCCGCCACCACGATCGCGTTGCTGTACTCCAACCGGTACCGCTTGATCGAGCGAGGCGCGGTCTTGCTGGTGGGCGTCTTCGTGCTCGTCACGGCGGCCATCGCGATCGGCCTGCCGTTCACCCCGCTCGGATACGGAGCCGACGACGTGCTCGGCGGCCTCACGTTCAGCATCCCTGCCGGCGCGCTCGGCGCCGCGATCGCGATGTTCGGGCTCACCGGTGTCGCCGCGGAGGAGATCATCGCTTACACATACTGGTGTCTCGAGAAGGGCTATGCCCGCTGGACGGGTCCGGCGGACGGCAGCGATGCGTGGGTTCGGCGCGCGAGGGGCTGGATCAGGGTGATGTACCGGGACGCGTTGTTGTCCTGGCTCATCTACACGCTCGGCACGCTGGCGTTCTTCGTGATGGGTGCGGCCGTGCTCCATCCACGCGGGCTCGTGCTCGAGGGCAACGAGATGATCGTGACGTTGTCCCACATGTACACCGGAACCCTCGGCGAGGGGGCGAACTTCTTCTACCTCGTCGGGGCCATCGCGGTACTCGCGTCCACGCTGTGGGCGGCGCTGCCCGCCTGGGCGCGGCTGAACACCAACGCCTTGGCGGTACTCGGCGTCCTTGACTGGAGCAATATGACGGCCCGGCTGCGCGGGATCCGGGCGTTCACGGTGGTGTTGCCGATCGTCTGGGGCGGGACGTACCTGCTGGTGGACGAGCCGGTGCTGATGATCGCGACCGGCGGTTTCGTCGGCGGGCTGTTCCTGCTCGCCGAGGTGGTCGCGGTCTGGTACCTCCGTAAGCACGAAACGGATCCCCGGCTGCACGCCGGTGGCAGGTTCCACGCCTTGTTGATCATCAGCAGCCTCGCGCTCGGGTTGGTCAGCGTGTACACGCTGCTGGACGCTCTCGGATTCTCGATTGGTGGTTGATCGCGTGCGGATCAGCTCGGCCGAGGTCATCGTGACCTGCCCAGGTCGCAACTACGTGACGTTGAAGATCACCACGTCGGACGGCATCACTGGGCTCGGGGATGCCACGCTGAACGGGCGCGAGCTCGCGGTGGCTGCCTACCTGAACGAACACGTCTGCCCGCTGCTGGTCGGCAGGGAAGCCGGCGCGATCAACGACACCTGGCAGTACCTGTACCGCGGCGGGTACTGGCGGCGCGGGCCGGTGACGATGACCGCGATCGCCGCGGTGGACTGCGCGCTGTGGGACATCCTCGGCAAGAGCGCCGGCATGCCGGTGCACCGGTTACTCGGCGGCGCCGCGCGGGACGGCGTGCTGATCTACGGTCACGCCAGCGGGCAGACCGTTGACGAGTTGCTCGACGATGTCGCCAGCTACCTTGACCGCGGATACCGCGCGGTACGCGTGCAGGCCGCCATTCCCGGCTTGGACAGCACCTACGGGCTGCACCACTCCGGCACGGGCGCGACCTACGAACCGGCGGATGCCCGGCTGCCGACCGAGAACGTGTGGCACACGCCCGCATATCTGGATTTCGTGCCGGACATGGTGAAGGCGGTACGCGATCGGTTCGGCTACGGCTTCCACCTACTGCACGACGTGCATCACCGGCTTTCCCCGCTGGAGGCGGCGCAACTCGGCAAGGCGCTGGAGCCGTATCGGATGTTCTGGATCGAGGACCCGACGCCAGCAGAGGACCAGGAGGCATTCCGCACCATCCGGCAGCACACCACCACGCCGATCGCGGTTGGTGAGGTGTTCAACTCGATCTGGGACTGCCAGCACCTGATCACCAACCGGCTGATCGACTACATCCGCGCGTCGGTCTCACATGCCGGCGGCATCACACATCTACGCAAGATCTTCGAGCTCGCCGAGCTGTACGGGGTGCGCACCGGGTCGCACGGTGCCGGCGACCTGTCCCCGGTGTCCTTCGCCGCAGCGCTGCAGCTGGACATGACGGTGCCGAACTTCGGGATTCAGGAGTACATGGGCCATCTCGAGCCTGCCAGTGAGGTGTTCCGCACCCGGTACGAGTTCCGCGACGGGTACATGCACCCCGGCGACGCGCCCGGTCTCGGCGTGGAGATCGACGAGCAGGCCGCCGCGAAGTACCCGTACGACCCGAAATACCTGCCGGTGAACCGGTTGCGCGACGGAACCATGCACGACTGGTGAGTGGCCCGTGACCGCGCCCCTGCTCTCGGCCGAACGGCTGGCATCGCTACCGGAGGCGGTGCGGCCGGCACGACCGCGCGTCGCCGGGCCACCGGGAATCGTCCACATCGGACTCGGAGCGTTCCACCGGGCGCACCAGGCGGTGTACACGGAGGACGCCATGCTGGCCGCGGGCGACGACCGCTGGCAGATTCTCGGTGTCAGCCCGAGGTCCTCCGATGTGGTGCGGACGTTGCGGGACCAGGACTGCTACTACACGGTGTTGTGGCGGGACGGCACCGGGAGCACTCCACGGGTGATCGGTTCGCTCGCGGATGCCGCGCACCTGCCGAGTGAGCCGGAGCGAGTGCTGGATGCCATCGCGGCGCCGGGCACGGCCGTGGTGAGCATGACCGTCACGGAGCAGGGCTACCGGATCGAACCTGGCACCCGCAGGCTGCGGGTGGACGACGAGCTGCGCGCGGACGCCGCGGGCCGAGTACCGCGCACCGTGCTCGGCCTGCTGGTGCGCGGATTGCAGCGGCGGCAGGCGGCCGGCGCCGGGCCGGTCGCGCTGGCCTGCTGCGACAACCTGCCAGATTCCGGTGCCCTGTTGCGTGGATTGGTGCACCAGTTCTGCGAGCTGCTGCCCTCTGCGCAGGCCCGACCGGTGCTGGAATTCCTCGAGCACGTCGGGTTCCCGTCCGCCGTCGTGGACCGCATCGTGCCGGCAACCACCGGCGAGGACCTCGCGGAGGCCGCCGGGGCGATCGGCCTCGCCGACCACGCCGCCGTGCTGGCCGAACCGTTCGGCCAGTGGGTACTCACCGACGATTTCCCGGCTGGACGGCCGCCGTGGGAGCGCGCCGGTGTACGGTTCACCGCCGATGTGGAACCGTACGAGCAGGCAAAACTTCGCGTGCTGAACGGAACTCACTCCGCGCTGGCCTACCTCGGTGGCCTTGCCGGGTACCGGACGATCGCGGAATCGGTCGCCGACCCGGCGCTCGGCGCGTTCGCCCGGCGTCTGATCGAGGAGGACGTCCTGCCAACGCTGCGCCGGCCGGGCGGTGTGGATCTCGCGGGCTACGCGGACACCGTGCTGCGCCGGTTCGGCAACCCCGCCCTGCGGCACCAAACCGCGCAGGTGGCAGCGGATGGCTCGCAGAAGATTCCGGTGCGGCTGCTCGGCGTGATCCGGGAACGCTTGGCAGCCGGGCAGGTGCCTCGGCACGCGCTGCTGGCCGTCGCGGCATGGCTGCGGTACACGGTCGTGGCGGAATCCGACACCGGTGCCGCCGTGGCGGTGCGCGACCGGTTCGATGCCGAGTTGCGCGCGGCCGCCGGGCCGAACCTGCTCGAGCACCTGCCGGAGGTGCTCGCGGTTGTCGATCCGGAACTGGCCGAAGACACCGGTTTTCGCTCGGCCCTGCGCGAGCGGTTGAGCACGTTGACCACGTCAGGCGCGTTGGGTGCGGTGACATGATTCGGGTACTGGCCATCGGTGAGTGCATGATCGAGCTCACCCACCTGGACGGCAGCACGCTGTCCCTCGGCTACGCCGGGGACACGTTCAACACCGCGCTGTACCTGTCCCGGTTGACCGAGCCGGACGAGGTCCGGGTGGACTACCTGACCCGGCTCGGCGATGACCCGTACAGCGAAGGGATGCTGGATGCGATGCGGGCCGAAGGTATCGGCACCGAGCTGATCAGCCGGGTGCCAGGCGCGCAGCCCGGTCTGTATCTGGTCCGGACCGACGTGCGCGGCGAGCGCAGCTTTACGTACTACCGCTCGCTTTCGCCCGCGCGCCAGCTCTTCGACACCGACCAGCCGACCGAGATCGACGCGGAGCTCGCCGGATACGACGTCATCTACCTGTCCGCGATCACCCTGCAACTGCTCACCGAGCGGGCCCAGGAACGGTTGCGGGGCCTCCTGCATCGCGCCCGGCAGCGTGGTAGCGGGGTGGCGTTCGACAGCAACTATCGCCCGGCCGGGTGGATCAGCGGACAGGCCGCGCGGGTGGCGGTGGAATCGACGTGGTCGCTGGCTTCCGTCGCACTACCTACTTTTTCCGACGAGCAGGCGCTTTTCCGGGATGCCGGGCCGGAGGCGACGGTTGAGCGGCTGCGCGGGCACGGCATCGAGGACATCGCGGTGAAGGACGGGGCGAACGGGTGCCTGGTCTGGGACGGCGCCGCGGTATGCCACATTCCGGCCGAGCCCTTGGAGTCTATTGTGGACTCGACGGCGGCCGGGGACGCGTTCAACGCGGGCTACCTCGCGGCGCGATTGGCCGGTGCGGGTCCAGTGGATGCCGCTGCCAGGGCTAACGCGGTCGCCGCCAGGGTCGTCGGTCAGCCGGGCGCGATCGTGCCGAATTCGGTGCTGCCGCGGCGAGGCAGCTGACCACGTCGGGCCGGCATCACCAGTTCATCGCCGAGGTGATCTCCTTCTCCACAATGGACGACATGGTGGACAGGTAGGTGGCGCTGAGATGATTCTCGTCCTTGTACACCAGTACGTTGCCGATCACCGGCGGGCAGACGTCCTCCATGCAGATGTAGTCGCTGAAGTCCAGGAAGGACACGTTTGATGGCACATCGGGGATTCGCTCGTACGGCGGCTGCGGAGCAAGAATGTCCGCACGGCGGGTGCCGCACTCAGGGGCGTCCCTGCCCTTCGCCGCAACGCAGTCCGACGGTGTGAAGTCGTAGCGGGGATTGTCCCGCACGCCGATCACCGGAATGCCGGCCCGCTCCAGTTTTCGCCACTGTTCGACGAAACCGGGCGGCGTGTGTTCGGTGAACCCGACTCGCACCTCACGACTGGCCATGGTGAACACCGTGTCGGGGCGCATCTTGATGATCTCCTTGGCCGCGGCGGCATTCCAGTCGACGCAGCCTTGGCTGTCGCGCACCACCTCGGAGCTGGTGGAGAACGGGCAGGCGCTCCTCAGCATCTCGGTGATCTGCCAGTTCCGCCGTTCCGCTATCGGGCGGAGCGCGGCGAGATACTGCCGGCTGTGCGACTCACCGACGACGACGATGCGCCGTTCGGGCGGCCCGTTGGTCTTCGTCGTGCAGAGGTTCAGTTCCGCGTTGCGGGTGGACGGGACACAGTTCTGGCTGATGTCCGACCAATCGCTCGGCAGCGCGACCATCGAAGGGACCAGCTCGACGTTCTTGCCGTCGACCTCGTCAGCCTGCGGGAATTCGGGGGTGCGGGCCACGGCGCCCGGATGATCCGCGTCGTTGACCGACTCGGCGTAAGCGTTGGCGCGTTCGGTGCTGAGCCACTGCCAGCCGCCGGCGGCGAGCAGCACGGGGACAAGCAGCAGGACGCCGAAGCGGTAGCCGCCCCACCGGGTGTGTACGCCGATTTGGGAGTCTCGGGCGGGTTTTTCGACGAGGTGATAGGTCAGTATGGACAGCCCGACCGCGATGGCGACGATGACGGCGCCGCCGCGCGGGCCGACCTCGGTGCGGTCGCGGGCGACGAGGTAGCAGAGCAGGACGGGCCAATGCCAGAGGTAGAGGGCGTAGGCGAGGTTGCCGAGGTATTCCAGGGGGCGGGAGGCGAGAAGGTGGTCGGCGCCTGCCTTGCTGTGGGTGGTGCCGGCGAGGATGACCAGTGCGGCGGCCAGGGTGGGCCAGAGGGCGGCGTAGCCGGGGAAGACGCTGCCGACCTGGAGGACGAGTCCGCAGGTGATCAGCGCGGTGACGCCGAGCCAGCCGGCGAGGATGCGCAGCAGTCGGGGCAGGGTGAGGGTGTGCAGGGTGAGGGCGAGTAGCCCGCCGAGGGCGAATTCCCAGACGCGGGTGGCGGAGTGGAAATACGCCAGCGGCTGGTTGGTCGCGGTCAGCACGACCGAGTAGGTCAGCGAGGTGGTGAACACCACCGCGAGGGTGGCCAGCAGCCAGGGCCGCAGCCGGTGGCCGGCGGTGCGGGCGAGCACCGCTACCAGCGCGATCAGCAGCGGCCACAGCAGGTAGAACTGGCCCTGGATGGACAGCGACCAGTAGTGCTGAACCACGCTGGCGGTGTTGTGCTGGGCGAAGTAGTCCACCGAATCGGCGGCCAGCTGCCAGTTCTCCACGTAAAGCGCGGAAGCCACGATCTCCCGGATGGTCTGCCACCAGCGGGCCTCCGGCAGCAGGGCCACACTCACAGCCATCGTCACCAGCAGCACCGTCAACGCCGCCGGGAACAACCGTTTGATCATCCGCGCCCACATCGCACGGAACCCGAACCGACCCCGCAACCCCGCCCGATACACCTGCCCCGTAATCAGGAACCCGGTGATCAGGAAGAACACATCCACTCCACCAGACACCCGACCCAGCCACACGTGATAGGCCACCACCAACACCACGGCCAACGCCCGCAACCCCTGCAACTCCGGGCGATACCCCGCCGAGGTCGATCGGTCCTCCGCGACAGCCTCGGGCGTAGTCGCTCGGGTTCGCGTGGTCATCCGGTCCCCTCCGCTGCTCGAATCACGCCGTCACCCGAATGGAGGTGACCGGTGATGATTACACCGTTGGCCGTTCAAGCCGTGAACCAGGGGTACGTGGATTACCGAGATCGCGGCGTATCCGCAGGTAACGGGTGCGAATATCACCGAGCGGCGGTTGGCGGGTCGATGCCGAGCAGATCGCGGAGCGCGGCCTCACCCGCGGGCGTCACGCGGACCGCGCGCCCGTTGCCGATCCGCCGGATCCACTGGTTGTCCTGGAAAACTCGGCAGAGCAACGCCCCTGCCGTGCCGGCTGGTGTCGTGCGTCTGAGTCTCGTTTATGGGTGGTGTGGGGCGGGATCTGGTCGGCGGTTTTGGTCGAGGTGAAGGGGTGGCGGCGGTTGTTCCTGGTTTTGATGAGGGTGCTGATCGCGGCGATGAGTTGTTTGAC
>WHSZ01000066.1 GCA_009379845.1 Pseudonocardiaceae bacterium
CGGTAGTTCAGCCCGACGCAGAAGATTTTCTGGGGGGCGGGGATCAGGGGGGCGTAGTCCAGGGTGGTCAGCTCGTGTCGCGGGCCGGTGGCCGAGGCTGCCCGGTCCCGCCAGCCCGGTTCGGCGAGCAGCATGCCCAGATCCGGGGCGCCGATCTCCACGGCCTCCGTGTCATCGACACGGACCGCGGCATGCCCAGAGGCCGTGCGGATAGTGGCCAGCTTCATGCGGAACTTCCTCCCGTGACGTCAAGACTTCGACCATCCAACACGACCGCGCCCACCCGCGAAAGACCTGCCACAGGCGAAGATCAAACCGTGCGCGCGACTCGGCCTCGCGGCACGCGGCTCAGCTGGGAAACAGGTGCTTACGCAGGTAGCCGAGGTGTTCCACGATCGCGGCTTCGGCGGCATCGGGATCGCGCTCGGCGATGGCCTTCACGATCTTTTGATGCTGCTTGACGGTCGTCTTGCCGACCGACGGTGACAGGTCCAGGTAGTGCACCGGCTCGGTCTCCCTGTGCAGGGCATGCACGAAAGAGCCGAGCACCCGGTTTCCGGACGCTCGCGCTATCGCGGCGTGGAATCGCTCGTCGAGGTCCGGCACGTTCGGATCGTCCACCGAGATGGTGCGCTGCTGTTCCACGATCTCGCGCAACTCGTTGAGGTCCTCCTCGGTGCGGTGTTCGGCCGCGAGCCGGGTGGAAGGCACCTCGAGGTACTGCCGGACCATGGCCACTTCCTCGCCACCTAACGATCCCAACGTCAGCAGGTTGTGCAGGGATTCCTGCAGCAGCGTGCCGAGCGAGTGATGATCGATGCTCCGCACGAAACTGCCGCCGCCGGCACCGGGAACCTTATCGATCAGGTTCTGCGTGGTCAGCGAACGCAGCGCCTCGCGCACCGTGGTCCTGCTGACCTCGAACTGCCGAGCGAGCTCCGCCTCGGCCGGTAGCCGTTCGCCACTGCGCAGGTCCCCTGAGAAGATCGCCGCGCGGATCCGCTCCTCGACCTGCTGCCGTGGCCGAAGTACTCGCTGCCCGATCAGTTTCGCCGAGTTCGACTCGTCGTTTGTCAATGTTGAATCCACGGCGCCCTCTCTAACTGTCCGAACTTTAGCACTCGGTTCTTCGGAACACGGACTTCTCGCTTCGGGCGGCGCGGGCGAGCCGCTGGCAGGCGACTTTTCGTGTTGTGAGCCGGCTTTCCGGCCGTGGTCAGACCAACTGACCCTTGACCGGCTCTAAATGTTGGACAATACTCTGCATGTCGATGGCCGCGAGCCTCTCGGGAGGATGGGTGCCACTGCGCGAAGGGGCGATGTCGACCGACGCCGGCACGCTGCCGCTTGCCGGGGTGCGGGTGGTGGATCTGTCCACGTCGTACGCGGGCCCGACGGCCACCATGTACCTTGCCGACCTCGGCGCTCAGGTGATCAAAGTGGAGCGTCCGGGCCGCGGCGATGACGCCCGTGCGTGGGGACCACCGTTCGTCGGCGACACCTCGGCGTGGTTCGCCTCAGCCAACCGCAACAAGCGCAGCGTCGCCATCGACCTGCGCTCCGACGGCGGCAAGGGAGTGTTGAACTGCCTGCTCTCCGCCGCGGACGTGTTCGTGGAGAACATGAACCCGGCGAAGCTCGAATCCCTTGGCCTGGCGCCTGATCAGCTGCGCGAGCGCTATCCGCGGCTGATCTACTGCGCGCTGTCCGGATTTGGCCTCGACGGGCCGGATTCCGCGTTGCCTGGCTACGACTTGGTCGCGCAGGCGCGATCCGGGCTGATGAGCGTGACCGGTGCGGCTGGCGGTACGCCGCAGCGGGTATCCACCGCACTATCCGACATCGTCACCGGGATGTCCGCCGCGCTGGCGATCACCGCCGCGATCCGCCGGCAGGACCGGCACGGCGTCGGCGAGCTGATCGACGTGACGCTACTGGAGTCCGATCTCGCGTTGATGGCGCCGAGGATCGCCGCGTTTCTCGCGGGCGAGCCGGAACCGGAACCGAGCGGCGGCACCGATTCGGTAATCGCCGTCTACCAACCGTTTCAGACCGCGGATCGCCCGATCGTACTGGCCATCGGCAACGACGAGATCTGGCAGCGCTGCTGCGCCGAGCTTGGTCTCGACGAGCTGGTGGCGGACGAGCGGTTCGCCACCAACGCCGGGCGGCGTGCGCACCGGCCCTACATCGTGCATACGGTCCAGCAACGCCTCCGCGAGGCAGACGCGGAGACCTGGCTTTCCCGGCTCGCGAGTGCGGGCGTACCGGCAGCCCCTATCCAGGGTCTGTCCGATGTGCTCGACGATCGGCAGGTCCGGGCGCGCGGATCGGTATTCGAGCTGGCGGACGCGCAGCGCGCGGTGCGTAGCCCATGGCGGATGGCCTCGAACGACACGCCGCGCACCCCAGCGCCGCAGCTGGGCGCGGACACCGTTGACGTGCTCGCGGCGCACGGCTACACGCCCGCGCAGATTCACCGGTTGCTCGCCGACAGTGCGATCCAGGCGATGGACGGCGAGGCGTCATGACGGGACAGCCACTGCACGTCCAGTCCACGGGTCCGGTGGCCACCGTGCGGATCGATCGACCCGAGGTGCACAACGCGCTGAACGCCACCGTCCTCGACGCGCTCGGCGCGGCGATGAGCGAGTTCGCCCAGGACGGCCGCACCCGGGTCGTGGTGCTGACCGGCGCGGGCGAGAAAGCGTTCAGCGCCGGTGCGGATCTGGACGAGCTGGCCGAGCTGGATCCGGTCGCGGCGCACGACACGCTGCGATTCGGCCAGCGGCTGTTCCGCGACCTGGAAACCGCCGGGCTGCCGGTGATCGCCGCGGTGAACGGCTTCGCCCTCGGTGGCGGTTTCGAACTCGCGCTCGCCAGCACGTTCGCCGTCGCGGCCGAGCACGCGTCCTTCGGGCTGCCGGAGGCCGGCCTCGGGTTGATCCCCGGCTACGGCGGCACCCAACGGCTCGCCAGGCTGGCCGGCCGGCAGGCGGCAGCGCACGTGATGCTCACCGGCCAGCGGCTGTCCGCGCAGCGGGCCTACGAGCTGGGGTTGCTCGCGGTGCCCCCGGTGCCGGCGGAGCGGCTGCTGGAAACCGCGACCGAACTCGCCGAGCGGGTAGCGGCCCGCAGCCCGAAGGCGATCGGCATGATCATGACCGCGCTGAACCACGGCGCGGACGCCTCGCTGGAGGCCGCACTCGCGCTGGAATCGGCGTTCGCCGGGCTGGCCACCGGAACGGCGGACGCGGAGGAAGGGATCGCCGCGTTCCGAGCCAAGCGGCAGGCCAACTTTGGAGATGCTCGATGAGCGCCCGCTACGACGAGGTCACCGCGGATGGCCTGCTCACCGCGGAGGAACTGCGGCTGCGCGACCGGGTCCGCGAGGTGGTCGCCGACGAGGTGGCGCCACGGGCGGCGTTGCTCGATGCCACCGGCCAGTTCGCGCACGAGAGTTACCAGGCGCTTGCTCGCGCGGGGCTGGGCGGGCTGATCTTCCCTGAGCGGTTGGGCGGTGCGCAGCTGTCCACCACCGGCTACGCGGTCGCCATGGAGGAGATCGCCGCGGGCTGCGGCGCAACCAGCCTGGTGTACATGACCCAGATGCACACCGGGTACCCGATCCTTCTGAGTGGCGACGAAGAACTGGCTCAGCGCTACCTTTCCGGCCTGTGCGCTGGCAAGCTGTACGGTTCGCTGGCGATCACCGAACCCGGCGCCGGATCCGACGTCTCCGGGTTGCGCACCACCGCTCGCCGCGAAGGGCAGCACTACGTCATCGACGGCGCGAAGACGTTCATCACCACCGGCGACCGGGCCGACGTGATCATCTGTTTCGCCACGGTCGACCGTTCGGCAGGCCGCGACGGCATCACCGCGTTCGTGGTGGACGGCGACACCCCCGGGCTGCGCCGAGGGGCGGCACTGTCCAAAATGGGCATGCACGCGTCCGGCACGGCGGAGCTGTTCTTCGACGGTACGCGGGTTCCGGCCGAGAACCGGATCGGCGAGGAGGGATCGGGCTGGCGGCTGGTGATGCGCTCGGTGGTGAAATCCCGGATCAGCGCCGCGGCCCAGGGTGTCGGGTTGGCCAGTGGAGCTTATGCGCACGCACTGGCGACGCTGCGGGAATCCGGGCCGATCTCCGACGATGTCGCGTTCCCGCTCGCCGAATTGCGCGCGAGCATCCTGCAGGGCAGGCTGATACTCAGGTCCACAGCTCGAGCGTCCGATGTGGACTCTTCGGCGCCGCTCACCGCCGAGGTGGCCATGATGAAACTAGCCTGCACCGACCTCGGGTGGCGCGTCGCGTTGACCGTGACAGATCTGCTCGGTAGCCGAGGGGATCTCGCGGAACTCGGCGTGGAGCGCTACCTGCGGGACGCGAAGGTCACCCAGATCTACGACGGGACCAACGAGGTGCAGCGATTGCTGATCGCGCGAGACACCGCCAGCCGGGGCAAGGAGGCGGAATGAGCGAGCCGTCGCTGCGTGGCAAGACCGCGATCGTCACCGGCGCCAGCAGGGGCATCGGGCGCGGGATCGCCCTCGCGCTCGCCGGCGCCGGGGCGGACGTGGTGCTCGCCGCGCGGGACGAAGAGCGGTTGTGCCAGGTGGCCGGCGAGATCTCTGGTAGCGGGGCGCTCGTGGTGCGCACCGACGTAACCAATGCGGACGACGTCGAGAAGCTCGTGGAGCGAACCCTCGTCGAGTTCGGCAGGGTCGACATCCTGGTGAACAACTCGGGCGTGGTGTCGAGCAAGGATCTGGTGGACACCACCCCGGAGGAGTGGGACAGGGTGGTGAACACCAACCTGCGTGGCGTTTTCCTCGCCACCCGCGCGGTGGGCAAACACCTGCTGGCACAGGGATCCGGCAAGGTCATCAACATCGCATCGAACTTCGCCTTCACGGGAGTACCGCGGCATGCCGCGTACAGCGCGTCGAAGGCGGCAGTGGTGGCGTTCACTCGGTCAATGGCGATCGAGTGGGCGCCCCACGGTATCCAGGTGAACGCGCTCGCCCCCGGGTACGTCGCCACCGATCTGAACACTGAGGCACGCGCCGATCCGGACGCGCTGGGCAAGATCCTGCGAGGCGTCCCGGCACGGCGGATGGGCGAGGTCGCCGAGCTCACCCCGTGGGTGCTGTTGCTCGCATCATCCACTTCGGACTTCATGACCGGCGAGACGATCGTCCTGGACGGCGGGCAAACCGCCAGGTAGCCGACACACCGCTAGGAGAGCATCGTGGCAGGGACGCAGCTGACCGTCGGGGTACTCGGTGCGGGGACCATGGGTTCCGGGATCGCCGTCACCACGGCGCGCGCCGGGCACCGGACCGTGCTGCGCGATCTCGACGACGAGCGGGTCGCGGCCGGCCTTGGTCGGGTGAGGACGTTTCTGGACAAGAGCGTGCGGCTGGGCAAGCTGCCAGCGGAACGCGCAGAGCAAGCGAAGCGGGACCTCTCCGGGACCACGAAGCTCGACGGCCTGTCCGAATGCGACGTCGTGGTAGAGGCGATCTTCGAGGACGTCGAGCTCAAGCGGCGCACGTTCGGCGCACTGGACGAGATCTGCAAGCCGGACACCCTGTTCCATACCAACACCTCCACGCTGTCGGTTACCGCGATCGCCGCCGGATCGACCCGACCGGAACGGGTCGTCGGTACGCACTACTGCAACCCCGCGCCGCTGATGAAGCTCGTGGAAGTGGTGCACGGCAGGCGAACCAGCGACGAGGCGTACCAGCGCACGGTGCGCTTTC
This sequence comes from Pseudonocardiaceae bacterium, assembly GCA_009379845.1. GTDB lineage: Bacteria > Actinomycetota > Actinomycetes > Mycobacteriales > Pseudonocardiaceae > Tamaricihabitans. The sequence goes on from WHSZ01000066.1 coordinate 5,773, forward strand.
TCGAATCCATCGGCAAGGTGACGGTCGCGGTGCGGGATTCGCCAGGGTTCATCGTCAACAGGTTCCTCATCCCGTTCGAGAACAACTGCATCCGGGCGCTGGAATCCGGGCTGGGTACCGTGGAATCGATCGACCGCGCGGTCCACTTCGGACTCGGTTACCCGATGGGAACTTTCACTCTGCTGGACATCGTCGGGCTGGATGTCCACCGCGCCGTGTCCATGAGCCTGTACGACCAGCTGCGCGATCCCAGGTTCGCGCCGCCACCGCTTGTCGATCAGATGATCGCGGCCGGCCAGCTGGGACGCAAGACCGGCAAGGGCTTTTACGACTACGAGGACACCACGCTGTTCGGCAGCTGAGTACGAGGGAGTACCGGATGACCAGCTTCAGACACATCGCAGTGCTCGGCTACGGCACGATGGGCGCCGGCATCGCCCAGGTGTGTGCCCAGGCTGGCCAGCTGGTAACCGTGCTGGAAACCGACGAGCTGCGCATCGACGGCGGCCGGCGCCAGCTCGCCGAGTTCCTGGACGGCGGCGTCACCCGCGGCAAGCTGACCGACGAGGAACGCATGCGGGTGCTGGACTCGGTCACCGGCACCACCGAGATCGCCTACCTCGCAGGGGTTGACCTGGTCATCGAAGCCGTGTCGGAAAACCTCGAGGTGAAGCGGAACGTGCTGGCCAGGGTGGCCGAAGCGGTCGGCGAGGACGTGGTGATCGCCACCAACACGTCCGCACTCGCGGTGACCGAGCTGGCCGCTTCGGTGCCGAACCCCGGCCGGTTCGCCGGGCTGCACTTCTTCAACCCGGCTCCGGTGATGAAGCTGGTCGAGGTGGTTCGTGCGGTGCGGACCGACAAGTCGACGGTGGACACGCTGCTGGAATTCTCCGAGCGAATCGGCAAGGTCGCCGTCGAGGCCAAGGACCGGCCCGGTTTCCTCGTCAACCGCCTGCTCATGCCGTATCTCAACGATGTGGTGCAGGCCTACGACGACGGGCTGGCGTCCGCGGAGGATATCGACGTGGCACTGGAGTTGGGACTAGGGTATCCGACCGGCCCACTCGGGCTACTCGATCTGATCGGTCTCGACGTGCACGAGCACGCCACCCGCAACGCGTACCAGGCCACGTTGGATCCACAATTCGCGCCCCCGCCGCTGCTGAGCCGGATGGTCGCCGCCGGGCACCTCGGGCGCAAGAGCGGGCGCGGATTCCGCGTGGCGGAAGGGAATTCGGAGTGAGCCAGTACGAGGACATCCTGCTCGACACGGGCGGCGCGATCGCCACCATCACGCTGAACCGACCGGAGAGCGGCAACAAGTTCCGAACGCGGACAGCGCTGGAACTGGCCGATGCGCTCCGCGGGTTCCGGGACGACAAAGAACTACGGGTGGCGATCCTCACCGGCGCGGGCGAGAAGTTCTTCTGCATCGGCGGGGAACACGATCCGGTTCATACCGCGGATTACGGCAGCGCTATGCCCATTGTGGACGTCTACGAGCTGATCGACACGATCGCCAAACCGGTGATCGCGGCGGTGAACGGCTTCGCGGTTGGCGGCGGAAACGTGCTGCACGTGGTGTGCGACCTCAGCATCGCGGCCGAGAACGCGCTGTTCCGCCAGGTCGGCCCGATCGTCGGCAGCTTCGACGCCGGCTACGGGACCTGGTACCTGGAGGACACCGTCGGTCGCAAGCGTGCGAAGGAACTCTGGTACCTGAACCGCAAGTACACCGCCAAGCAGGCACTCGACATGGGCCTGGTGAACGAGGTCGTGCCGGCCGACGAGCTGCTGGGCAGGGCAAGGGAGATCGCCGACGAGCTGACCGCCCGCGGTCCGATCGCGATCGCCGGCCTGAAGTCCGCGTTCTCCGGCCGGCACAACGGCGTGGCCGGGCAGGCACGGATGGCTCACGACCAGCTGCTGTCCATGTACCTGCTCAGCGAGGAAGCCCACGAGCTCTCCGAATCCTTCGCGCAGAAGCGCAAGCCAGATGAGGGGAAGTTCTGGCGATGACAAGCCGGCTCGCGGGGCTCACCCTCGACGACGAGCAGCGCGATCTGATCGCGGTGCTCGACCAGTTCCGTGCGGAGCACCTGGCCGCCGGGCCGGGCGAGGTGTCGGCGGCTCGCGATCAGCTCGTCCAATGGGGGCTGTGGGTCATCGGCGCGCCGACCGTAGTCGGCGGCGGAGGTGCCGACCCGCGAACCACATTACTTGCCGTGCACCGGCTTGCGGGTGCTTTCCCCGCCCTCGCACTCGCCTGCGTGCACGCGCACGCGGCGAGCCTGGTGCTCGCCGCACACCAGCGTTGGCGGGTCCGCGGCGAGCGCGCCTGCACCGGTGTTCCGGTCGCCGTGGTGGACGGCCGCGGTGCAGACCTGTGCTGGGACCCGGAAAGGGAGTTGCTGCGTGGCGTGATCGATCGGGTGGACGCGGGCGAGGACGAGCCACTGCTGGTGGTGCTGGAACCGCCGCAGCACGACGGCCTGGTGGTGCTCGCCTCGAGCCCCGGCGAAGCGCTGTTCGGTCCGCCGCAACGACAGACCGGGTTGCTCGGCGCGCACACCCGGTCCGTCCGGTTGACCGGCGAGTACATAGTGGACTCCGAGCCGGATATGCCCACCGTGGCCGCCCGCGCGGTGTTCCGGCTCGGTTGCGCCGCGATTGCCTGTGGCATCGCGGAATCCGCCCTGGAACGCGCCACGGACTACGCGCGGCAGCGGGTGCAGTTCGACACGCCGCTGATCGAGATGTCGGCTGTGCGGTCCCAGCTGGCGGACGCCGAACTGCGGGTGCGGCGCTGCACGCACGCCCTGTTCGGGCTGGCCGCGGAGGCGGACGTGCTCGAGCCGGCGCGAGCCGGTGATGTGGCCGGGACCCTGCGATCGGCCACCAGTGACGCGATCGAGGTGGCAACCGCCGCCGTACAGGTGCACGGCGGCTACGGCTATCTGACCGAGTACCGCGTCGAGGGATTGCTACGGGACGCGGTGTCCCTGCGCGCCGCGTCGGCGGCCTTCGCGGCCGGCCACGAACTCGCATAGGAGCGGGCGATGAATCCGATACACGCGGAACCGGTGCCACTACGCGGCACCCGGCTGACCGATGAGCTGGTGGACGAGTACCTGGCCACCGGGCAGTGGACCCGGCGCCCGCTGCGAACGTTACTGTCCGACGCCGCCGCGGAGGTCCCCGACCGGCCGGCCGCGGTCGGCTACCTGGGCTCGGATCGGGTCGATTCGCTGAGCTACGCGGAGCTGGACGAGCTGGCGCACCGGTACGCGGACGGGCTCGCAGCGCTCGGCGTGGCGGCCGGCGACGGGGTCGCGGTGATGCTGCCCAATCAGATCGAGTTCGCCGCGCTGATCTTCGCTATCAACGAGCTCGGCGCGGTATACACCGGGATCCCCATCGCCTACGGGGAACGTGAGATCGAGGTCATCCTGGGCCGCTGTGAAGCGCGGGTGCTGGTGGTCCCGGAGTCATACCGGAACGTCGAGCACCTCGAGCTGATCCGCTCGCTGCGGGGCCGGTTACCCGCACTGCGCACCGTGGTGGTTGCCGATGCGGCGCGGATCCCGTTGCGGGCAGGCGAGATGGCGCTCGCCGAGCTGGCATCCAGCGCGCCGGACGAGCCGCCTGACCCGATGCCCTCTTCGATGTCGCAGCCCGATCCGCTCGCGCTGTGCCACATCGGGTTCACCTCGGGAACCACGGGTGAGCCGAAGGGCGTGATGAACACGCACCAGACGCTGTACGCGGTGCTGAGCAACTGGGCCCGGCACGCCGGTGGTGAGCAGGCCCTCGGTGATCCGATGGTGAACCTGGTGGCTTCGCCGGTCGGGCACCACACCGGGTTCCTGTGGGGGGTACTGCTCACCGCACACCTGCGGGGCACGGCCGTCTACCTCGATCGCTGGTCACCGGGCACCGCGGCGGAGATCATCAACGCGGAGCGGATCACCGCGATGTTCGGCGCGCCGACGTTTCTGCAGGACCTGCTCACCACCGACCTGGCAGGTGGTTCCGACTGTCCACTTCGGATGGTCGTGCTGGCGGGCGCGCCGGTTCCGCGCGATCTTCCGGATACCGCTGGGGAACGATTCGGCTGTTACGTCTGCCCTGCGTGGGGAATGACCGAGTACGGCATCGGCATTTCCTGCGCGCCGTCGTTGCCCGCGGCCGCGCAGCGCACCGACGGCGTGCCGGTGCCGGGCTGCGCGGTGCGGGTGGTGCGGGAGGACGGCGCCGCGACCGGGTACGGCGAGGTGGGCGCCCTGCAAATCGGTGGGGCAGGCCTGTTCCTTGGCTACTACCAGCGGCCGGATGCGAACGCCGAGGCGTTCCACGACGGATGGTTCCGCACCGGCGATACCGCGATGCTGTTCGAGGACGGCACGGTGAGCCTGCAGGGACGCAGCAAGGATCTGATCATCCGCGGTGGCGAGAACATCCCGGTCGTTGAGGTGGAGAGCCTGCTGTTCGCGCATCCCGATATCGCCAACGTCGCGGTGGTCGGAATACCGGATACCCGGCTGGGTGAGCGTGCCTGCGCGGTCGTGGTGCCTTCCGGTGCGCACCGGCCGACGTTGCCAGAACTTACCGAATACCTGCGCGAACGTGGCATGTCCACGCATTTCCTTCCTGAGCGGTTGGAGCTCGTGGACGCGCTGCCGATGACATCCAGCGGAAAGATCAAGAAAGCTGAGCTCAGAAATTGGCTTGCCGATTGAACATCAGCCCGAACTCGGAGGTGACAAAGGTGTCAACCAGGGCTAGCGCCGGGCCCGGCGCGGAGTTGTCAAACGAGCAGAAGTCGCGAGCGGCTGTGCGTGGCGCGTTCGCGGGGTTCTTCGTTGACATGTTCGACGTGTACCTACCCGTCGTCGCGCTCGCTCCCGCGGTCGCCTACTTCCAGGCGACCGACGTGTCCGCGACTACCGCGTCGGTGATCGCCGCGATGATCTTCGTGGCGACCCTGCTCGGCCGGCCGGTCGGCGCGGCGGTTTTCGGGCATCTCGGTGACAAGATCGGCCGCCGACGAACGGCGATCATCTCGGTCGCCGGGTTCGGCGTGGTGACGCTGCTACTCGCGATGATGCCCGGATACCAGCAAATCGGTCTCACCGCGGTGGTGCTGATGATCGTGCTCCGGTTCATCGACGGGGTGTTCCTCGGCGGTGAGTACACCGCGGCGAGTCCACTCGCGATGGAGTACAGTCCGAAGCAGAAGCGAGGGCTGAACGGCGCCATCATCATGACCGGCTTCCCGCTCGCCTACTGCGCGATCTCGTTGCTGACCCTGCTCACCCTGCAGATCGCGCCGGCCGGTGACCTGGACAGCCCGTACGTGCAGTGGGGATGGCGGATCCCGTTCGTGTTCGGCGCGCTGCTCGCGTTCGCGTTCGTCTTCTACTACGCGCGGTACGTGCCGGAATCGGACGTGTGGGAGAAGTCCGAGCGCAGCTCCTCGCCGTTGCGGGATCTGTTGCGCGGGCAGAATCTGCGTAGCTTCATGCAGGTTTTCCTGATGATGACCGGCGTGTGGCTCACCCTGTTCATGGTGTCCGCGGTACTGCCCGAGGTGCTGAAGTCCGCGGTGGGGCTGAGCGACGGGAAGGTGACCACCGCGGTGCTGCTGGCCAGCGCCGCCGCGGTCGGCGGGTATCTCGCCGCCGGGGTGCTCAGCCAGCGCTACGGCCGCCGGCCGATGTTCATCGGATTCGGGATCGTCAGCGCGACGATCGGTGCCGTGGTGTACGCGATCGTGGTGAGCCTCGGCGAGAACCAGTTCGGACTGGTGATCCCGCTGGTGATCGTGATCAACGTGCTGGTGCTGTCCTGCTGGGGCATCGTGACCACGTACGTGAACGAGCGCTTCCACACCGGGGTGCGGGCCAGTGGCTTCGGCCTCGGCTACACCCTCGCGGTGATCATCCCGTCGTTCTACGCGTTCTACCAGACCGGGTTGTCCGCGTTCATGGCCAAGGAGTACACCCCGGTCGTTCTGCTGGTGATCGGCGGTGCGCTGATGTCCCTCGGCGCCGCGCTCGGCCCGGAGTCGCGAGACGTGGATATCCGGGACGACTGATGCCCGGCTCCCGGACACCCGGTGCACTGGACGGGCTGCGCGTGGTGGACTTTTCCACCCTGCTGCCGGGACCGCTTGCCACCCTGCTGCTCGCCGAAGCCGGCGCGGACGTGGTCAAGGTGGAGCGGCCGGGAGCCGGCGACGAGATGCGGTCGTACACGCCGCGGTTGGGCAGCACCAGCGCGAATTTCGCGTTGCTCAACCGCGGCAAGCGCAGCGTCACGGCGGACCTGAAGGATCCGGAAGGACACGCCGCGGTGTGGCGGTTGCTGACCGAAACGGACGTGGTGGTCGAGCAGTTCCGGCCCGGTGTGCTTGATCGCCTCGGGCTCGGCTACGAGCAGGTGCGCGAGGCCAATCCCGGCGTGGTGTACTGCTCGGTCACCGGCTACGGCCAGCACGGTCCGATGGCGCAGCGTGCGGGCCACGACCTGACGTACCTCGCCGAGGCGGGATTGCTGGACGTGGTCCGGGATGGTGCCGGCGATTCCCCGTTGCCGGCGACGGTCCTCGCCGATATCGCGGGCGGTTCCTACCCCGCGGTACTGAACATCCTGCTCGCGTTGACCGCACGGGCGCGCACCGGAATCGGGGCACACCTGGACATCTCCATGACGGACAACGTCTTTCCGTTGGCGTACACCGGAATCGCGAACCACGAGGCGACCGGTGACTGGCCGACCCCCGCGGCGGGGCTGCTAACCGGTGGCAGCCCCCGATACCGGGTGTACCGCACCGCGGACCGGCGGCAGCTGGCCGCGGCGCCGATCGAGGAACGGTTCTGGGCGCGGTTCTGCGAGCTGATCGAACTGCCGGACGAGTTGCGCGACGACAGCGTCGATCCGGCGAAGACCATCGCCGCGGTCGCTGACCGGATCGCCGCACGGTCCAGTGTGGACTGGCAGCGCCGGTTCGATGGCGAGGACGTGTGCTGCGCGATCGTCGCGACCCAGGCGGAAGCGCATGCCGCGCTGCTGGAGAATTCCGAACACCAGCGGCATCGGGTGCGTGGGCACGGGGTTGACGCGATGGCGTTGCCGATGCCGCTCGCGCCGCAGCTGCGCGGTGGCCCGCGTGCGCGGTCGTTTCCGGAACTGGGCGAGCACAACTCGCTGCTCGAATCCGTCGAGACGGGAGAGTGATCCGGGTGCGGGCCGTGGTTGTGGAGGAGTTCGGGACGCCCGAGGCGCTGCGGGTGCGCGAGCTGCCGCCGCCGGCTCCTGCCGCTGGCGAGGTGGTGGTGGACGTCCAGGCGGCCGGGGTGAACTTCCCCGACCTGCTGGTGGTGGACGGCAGCTACCAGATCCTGCCGGAACGTCCGTTCAGCCCTGGCAAGGAGATCGCCGGCGTGGTGGACTCCGTCGGCTCCGGCGTCACGGACTTCGTTGCGGGGCAACGGGTCATGGCGCAGATCGAGCACGGTGGTTACCGCGAGCGGGTGGCGGCGCCGGCCGCGCAGCTGGTACCGCTGCCGGACGACATGTCCTATGTAGACGCCGCGGCGTTCGGCATGGGATACCTGACCGCGTATTTCGCGTTGCGGCGAAGGGCGCGGTTGGCTGCCGGCGAGACGGTGCTGGTGACCGGCGCAGGCGGGTGCGTCGGGTCGGCCTCGGTGCAGCTGGCGAAGGCGCTCGGGGCCACCGTGATCGCGGTGGCCAGGGACGAGCGGCGCGGCGAGCTCGCCCGGGCGCAGGGCGCCGATCACGTACTGCCAGCCGAACCCGGGCTGTTGCGTGATCGGGTTCGGGAGTGCACGAGCGGGCGCGGCGCGGATGTGGTCGTTGAGCTGGTGGGTGGCACGACGTTCGCGGAAGCCTTGCGGGCGACCGCATGGGAGGGGCGGCTGGTGGTGATCGGCTTCGCAGGCGGCGAGATTCCGGTGATCAAGGCGGGACACCTGCTGGTGAAGAACATCGCGGTGCTCGGGCTGCAGGCCAGCGATTACCGGGACCGTGAGCCGGCCACGATGCGCGCCGCCCTCGGCGAGCTGCTCGAGCTGTACACGGCCGGGAAGCTGCGAGTGCCGATCGCCGGCACGTTCCCGCTCGAGCGGGCGGCCGAGGCGCTGGAGGCGGTACGCAACGGCGGGCTGTCCGGCAACGTGGTGCTGACCTGCCCGTGAGTACTATTCGGTGTGTGAGCCGAATGCTGGTGCAACCTGACGAGCTCGGCGCGCTACTTGGTGCGGTACGGCGTTCGTCGTGGCGGTGGGAATGCCAGGGCAACTACGCGGTCGATGGCGAGGATCTACGGCGGTGGCTGGCCGGTGAACCAACCGTCGAGACCGACGACGACCGGGCCTGGGTCGACTACGTTCGCCGACTGCACACGGCAGGTATCCCTTTCGAACGAGTGCGCATGCTGACCGAGCCGCTAACCGACTACCTGCGGTGGATGCTGGACACCACTGACCGCAATGTCGATGCGGGCGAGGACATCCGGTGGATCGAGCAGCGCCTGGCAGTTGAGCTGGGAATGCCGGGCTACGACTTCTATATCCTTGACGACGAGCGAGTTGTGATCATGAGATTCGACGACACGGCCGCGCTCACCGTGCTGGAAGTCGTCGAAGACCGGGATACACTCGCGCGACACCGTGCGTGGCGTGACCTCGTCTGGCCGCACGCGATCCGACATGCCGACTACCCGCACAAGATGCCTTGAACCCTGAGAAGCGCCAACTGATCCTCGGCGACAGCCTGCGTAGGTTGCGGGAACAAGCCGGATACGACACGGGCAAGGAGTTCGCCGAACACATCGGGTGGATGGCATCGAAGGTCAGCCGAATCGAGAACGGGCGCACACTTCCCGCGGATTCCGACGTCGCGGTGTGGCTGGACGCGATCGACGCCCCCGACACCGCCGCAGCGGAGATTCGCGACGAAGTACGCGACATACGGTTGGCCCGCGACAGCTGGCGGCAGCAACTTCGCCGCGGTCACGCCGATCGGCAGCGCGCTGAGGCGGTCGCGGAACACGAGGCGGCACGGATCACCGTAGTAGAGCCGTTCCTGGTGCCTGGCCTCGTGCAGACCGCGGACTACGCGCGGGCAGTGTTCACCATCGCCGCCGAGATACACGAGACACCCGCGGACACCGACGATGCGGTACGGGAACGCATCCGCCGACAAGACGTGTTGTACAACCCCGACAAGCACATCGAGATCCTGATCGCCGAAACCGCGTTGCGGTACCCGATCTGCCCCGCTCCGGTGATGGGGCCACAGCTCGACAGGCTTGCCAATCTCGTCGGCCTGCCCCACGTGCGGCTCGGCGTTATCCCGATCGACAAGGTGCTACCGACGATCACCATGCACGGCTACGCGATCCTCGATGACAGCGTGACAATCGAGATCAACCACACCGAGCTCGCTGTTACCGACCCGGATGAGGTCGCGCTCTATCGCCGGATAACCGACGGACTCTGGGAGGCGGCCACCGAAGGCAACGAAGCCCGGGCGATCCTGCAGCGGGTGACCGCAGACCTTCGAACCACGTGATGTCGGGGGCGGGGTGACGCGCTGCCCGCGAACCGGCGGCGCTGGCGTCCGGAAGCACCGGTCACGGGTGAGCAGGCGGGGGTTTCGCTCACCGGTGGGCGATGATCGACCGGGCGCGCGGTCGCCCCGAGCGAGCAGATACACTGACAAACGGACCCCGTGCGGCGTTCACCTCGCGAACCTCCCCAGGGCCGGAAGGCAGCAAGGATAAGCGGGCTCTGGCGGGTGCGCGGGGTCCCCTTTTGTTTGGGCCTCTTTTCCGGTGCTCAGGGTGTGCGGCGCCGTCAGCCGCCGGAGCCGAGGCACAGGAACGGCCGGCGAAACGGGTCGACGGCGGTCGCCTCGGCGAGCGCGACGGCGGGCGACGTTCCGGCCGCGAGCCGCCCGTGCAGATCCGCCATCGTCGCCGCGGCCGCCCGGTCGCCGACCCGAGCCACCGCACCGATCACCGTCTGGGAACCACCGGCAAGCAGCGCGCCCGCGAACCCGAGCGCCTCCTCGCCAGGCCGGATGTGGCTCATCGCCAACTCGCACGCCGCCAGCACCACCCGTTTCGGCAGCCGGCCCAGCCGCGCCGTCTCGTGCGCGAAGAGCGGCCCGTCGATCAAGTCGAGCCGGGAGAACAGCGCGTTGGCCGGCTCGTGCGCACCGTGCGCGACCAGGTGCGCCGTGCCCGCACCGTCCAGCGCGTCCAGAACCGCGCCGCTGGTGGCCGCCGACCCGTCGACCAGTCGTGCCGCCGGGTACACCGACCGCAGCTGCCGCACCTCACCAATCGCCCCCGGCACCCCGGGCCCGCCGACCAGCACCACCGGGTCGGGGCGGTACGTGCTTTCCGCCGCCATCCACGCCGTCGCGGACGGTGCGACCGACAGCGGGCGCCCGCGAAGCGATGGCAGCGCCGCCCATGGCAGGGCGTACAGCTGGCCGGACGGGATGATCACCAGCTTGCGCTCACCGAGCGCCTCCTTGAGCGGACCGAGCAGCAGCCTGTCAAGCACGTCCGCCCGGCGGTGAGCGGACGTGCTCACCGCGTCGACCAGCGCCTCCGGCAGATGATCGGGGGCGAGCCCGTCCAGGTCGGCCTGTAGTTGCTTCGCCGTCTCCACCACGTCACCGAGGGAGCCCAGCCGGATCAGCCGGAAGCTCCCGTCCCGGACAACCACCGCAGCCAGCGAGTCGCCGTGCCCGACGAGGCTCACCAGCACCCGGTCGCCGAGGCACTCGGCGATCTCCTCGGGCGAGGCAACCGGTCGGGGCCTGCCCCACTGGCTTGCGTACCAGCCGAGCCGGCTGGCCTCGCGCTGTAGCCAGGCATACCGGTGCTCAAGCGCGGTCACCGACTTTCCGGCGAGGCGGTTCTGCTGCACGGTGCGCTGCACGTGCCGCATCTCGGTGATGTGCTTGGCCAGCACCGGATCGTCGATCGTCGGCAGTGGCTCGTAGCGGTACACCTGCGCGCGGGTGCGCTCCTGCCACGCGAACAACCGCCGGGCGTCGGCGTGTCCCTTGGCGCGGGCGAGAACCAAACCGACGGCCAGCCCGCCGAGTTCCTGGCCGTGTACGGCCGTGCCACACACCAGGTCGAGCCCGCCCATCCGGTCCCGCGCCCAGCCGAGCTCGGTCAGCCCGGCGCGCGCCTGTGCCAGCGCCGAGCGGGATCGCCCGGTGGCGACGGCCAGCTCCGCGCGGCACAACCGCAGCAGCATCCGGTGATCAACAGGGGTGGTGCGATGTGGCTTCGGTACCCGCCCGAGTAGCTCGCCCGCGGCGTCGACGGAGCCGCGGCGCAGCAGCAGCCGGACGGCGAGCAGTCGCGCGACCGCCGCCTCGTCGGGTAGCCCGAGTCCGGCCAGCCGCTCGGCGTGCCGGCGGAGGCTCGCGGGCAGCCGTGCCGGCGGTCGGGCGTCGCTGCCGAGCACATCCGTCGCATCGGCGCGCAGCTTGGCAAGCTCAGCGACCTCGGCCCACGGGACGTTGCCCCTGCGAAGCAGGCGGCGGCGCGCGGCAGTGGCGAAGTTCCTGGCCAGCACGAAATCGCCCTGCAGGATGGCGGCCGCGGCGCGGGCCACTTCCGCCTCGGCCAGGTCCTGGATGACCCGGTTGCGACGCAGGTCGGGAAGGGCCTCGTCCAGGTGCCGCGCCGCCTCGTCGGCGAGCCCGGCGACCAGCAGGGCCCTCGCCTGATCCAGCCGGAGGCGGGCGATCCAGCCGGGTGCGACCGATTCGTGAATTCGCGCCGCCTCCTCGTAGTGCTGAAGGGCGGCGGGAATGTCGCCGACCAGATGGGCCTGGTCGCCGAGGTTGTGCCGGACCTTGCCCTCCAGTCGGGTGTGGCCGTTGGTCTTGGCTAGTTCCAAGGACCGACGTAGATCGGCAAGGGCTGCCTCGGGGTTGTTCCGGTGCACGTGGACGAGTGCCCGGTTCATCAGGTTGCGGGTGAGCAGCAGCTGCCCGTCGGCGTCGTCCCTTTCCAGCGCCGGAAGGATGGCGTCGAACAACGCCAGCGAGTCGGTGGTACGACCGAGCCGCGCCAGCACCAGCGCGCGTTGCAGCCCGACGACGGATCGCAGCGTGCGACCATCCGGTGCTTGTGGTCGGCTGTCCAGCTGCGCCTCGGCCTCGGCGAGGTGGCGAAGGCCCTCGGATGACGAGCCGACTTCCGCCTCGGCTACCCCGAGGCTGATCAGTACCCGGGTGCGCAGCGTCGCCCACTCCGGGTCGACGTGCTCGATCGAGTCGAGGCGGCGCAGCGCACGATGGAGCAACCGGACGGCCTCCACGTTCCGCAGGTTCCCCGAGGCGTCACTCGCGCGCCGATGTAGTTCGGCGGCCGCGGCGAGGGCACCGCTGGACTGTCGGAGGCCAGGCACGCGACCTATGGGAGCACATCGGGCAGCGGCCGCGTAGTCGGCGTCGCTACAGCACGACCGCCGGCGTGACAACCGTTCGTCGGCTTGAATCCACGCCGACGTGTACCACTATCTGGGTGGTCCCCCTCGGCACCTCGTGCAGCACGAAGCGGCCTACGTCATCCGCGATCGTCGAGGAGGAGTCGTGCCCAGCCACGCGGACTTCCACCTCGTACTGGCCGGCCGGTACCAGCCAACCGTCGATCCGGTAGCTCTTGCCGATCTTGGTTAAGTTGATCATCACCGTGAGGTCGCGGACGGTGAACGTGACCGTGTCCTGGTCCGTGCTGCGCACACCGGCCAGCTCGCCGGAGCGCTCCCACTGGGCGACCTCGACGTCCAGGTCTTCGAGCGCGAGCGCGAACTGGATGCGTGCCACCAGGTCATCGGGCGGCGCGTCGATATCGTCGACGACCCGGCCAAGCTCCGCGAGCAGCGCGCGGTCGTCGGGGAAGGTGTCGTCGGGGAAGGTACTGCCCTCGTTCATACGCTGCCCCCTTGAGTTTCCAGCAGATCCCGCATCGATTGCAGGCACCGCCCCCTTGTCGGGCCGATGCTGCCGTGTGGCATGCGAAGCGCGTCGGCGACCAGCCGGTACTCGGCGCGCCCGGCGAGGACCGTCAGCCGCAGCAGTTCCTGGCAACGTTGGGGGAGCTGGGCGAAAGCGTTCCAGAGCTGGCGGTCCCGATCCGCGCGAATCACCTCGGCCTCGGGGGCCGGCTGCGTGCTCGGAACCGTTTCGGCCAGCTCGTCGGTCAGCGGCACCGGCAGTTGCTTCCTGCTACCGACCCGCTGCGCCTCCCGCCGGGTCGTGGTGATCAACCACGCGGCGAGCGCCTTCGGATCGACGAGCTGGTCGAGGTGGCGGAAAAGCACCAGCCACACCGTCTGCACGACGTCCTCAGCCGAGTGGCGATCCAGCCCGTTACCCCTGGCGACCTGCCACACCAGCGGCGTCAGCTCGGTGACCAGTCGATCCATGGCTTGCCGGTTACCCATCCGTGCCTCGTGCATACATGCCGCGTAGAGCTCGTGGCCACGCAGGCCTTCCCATGGAGGATTCGCCTCGGCGGTTCGAGCATCGGTCACCGCATCTGCCCCCCTGATTGGTGCTAGTCAAGTCGGCGTTAGCAGTATCGCGGGCTCATCAGAACAAAGGACCACGCGGGCGGAATTCAGATACATAGCTCACTCGGTTGGCGCGGCAGACAGGACGAAAGTGACCGAGCGGCGCGGCGCGGTTTCCCACGGTCGCGCCAGCTCGGCTTCGATGAGGTGCCGGCCGGCGGCGATCACGTCGAGCGCCAGCCGGCGAACCCCACCTCCCCCCGGAGCCGACCCCTCATCGGACTCCGTTCCTTCCGGATGGTCGCCACCCCCACGGACGTACCCGTCGACGACCAGCCGGATCCCCTCCGGCAGGCGTAGCGACCACTGGTAACCCGACGTCCGGATCTCCGGGAGCCGCAGCTCCACGGTGTCCCCGACACGCAGCTCCGTTGTGCTCCCCGCATCGGACTGCGCGAGCCGGACCAGTGCCACTACCCCTCCTCGGACGGTGGTGGCCGACGGCCCCCCTCAACCGCCGGCCACCACCTGCTCACACCACGAGCTGATCGATCTGCCCGTGGGCGTCTTCGTGGTAGCTGACCGCGAGCCCGTTGCTCTTGGCCAGCAGGGCGAGCATCGTCAGGTGGCTGTGCCCGGACTCCGACGCGGGCGACAGCCGCTTCCAGCCGATGCCGTGCACTGCCACCCACACGCCGGGTGAAGCGTTGTACGACCACAGATGCGTGATCGCTCGATTGCGCGTCCAGCCGTTGGCCGAGACGGCACCGTTGGTGTTCGGGTCCCAGGCGCCGGTCGGCGCGGGCGGCCTGTTGGGGTCCCATGCCCCGGTTGGCCTGGGTGGGATGTTGGGGTCCCACGCTCCGGTTGGGGTCGGCGGCGTGTTCGGATCCCACGCCCCGGTCGGTGTGGGCGGCGTGTTCGGGTCCCAGGCACCGGCCGGCACCGGTGGTGCCGGTGGCGGCTGCTCCGCGTCGTCCGGGTCGAGCGGTTCGTCCTGCCCGGCCTTCCCTGCCAGCGTGTTCTCGGCCATCGTGCCGTTCCCCTCCTCAGCGTCAGTGCGCGAGTTGCACCATGCTCAATTCGTCGTTGTCGATGAAGGCGGCGACGGGTTTGCCGCCTGCGCGGGCGCTCGCCAGCATCGCGAGCTTGTTGGTCGTGCTGTGCGGTCCACCGGAAAGGCGGGTCCAGCCCAGGTTCTCCAAGTAGGCCCATCCGTTGGCGTCGTGCGCGGATGCGAACAACCCGAGCGCGCGCTGCGCTGGTAGCCAGGCGCGCAGGTTCACCTCCGTGCAACCGATGGTGGTCGGTCGCGGATCGGGGTAGTCCTCGATGTACGCCTCGCCGTAGGCGATCCGGAAGAAGCCGTCTTCGCCCCAGTCCGGTCCCCATGAGTTCTTCGCGATCCAGCAGCCGGCGGTGTCATCCCAGCCGATCAGCGCGACGCAATGCCCCCCGCTGGTCTGCTCGGTGGTGTGCCGGTAAACGCCGCCGGTGTAATAGAACAGGTCTTCGTAGACGACAAGGCACGCGGCAACCGGCCCATGGCCGTAGATGTGGTGCTTGATGGCCGAGGGGTCCCGGCTCAGATCGACGATCGCACCCGCCTTGACCAGCCGGTTGGGCCAGTCGGGATGCAGCGAGCCGGTGTCCTCGTCCGCGTACGGGTAGTAATCCTCGAAAGTGACCCCGAGCTCCGCGCAGGCTTCGAAGAGCTCGTCCGGCCAGGTGCCGTCCGGCGTGATCGCCTCACGAGCGGCGCCGTGACCGAAGTACAGGTGCGCCTCGGACAGATCCAGTTGCAGGCCAGGCGTTGCCCTGGTGTAGGCCGCCGTGCTCTCGAGGGCTGCGATCGTGCCGAACGCGCTGCACGAACCGCTTTCGCCCTGGTCCTTCACCGGGGTCAAGTAGTTCCGGCCACCGCCGACGTAACGCAGGTCGAAAGCCGGGGGCAGGTGTGGTGTCGGAGCGTGCTTCGCGGTAACCGATTCGCCGGCTACCCCGAGTGCCGCCTCGGCCATCCGTCCTGGCAACTCGGACCTGGCGGCGACCTCCTCCGCGGCCGGAGCCGGCACGCCAAGCCTTCGAGCCCGCGATTCCGCGGAGAGCCTGCTCAGCCGCGTCTCGCCGCATCGCCACGGGTCCCCGAGTGAGGCGAGCGAGTCGCGGACGGCCGCCAGCTCTGCCACCCACGGATCGTCGGGGCTCATGCATCCTCCCGGTAAGCGGTGGAACGTGCCGTCACCCCATAGGACGCAGCAGGGGCGCCAACAGATACACCCGGAGTGAACTTTTTTGAGCGATTTTTCATGAGCGCTCCGACCGCCCACCCGCGTTGTGTACCCCTAACGCTTTTCTGACGGCGTTACTTCAGCGGTATGGGTACACAACGAAAGTGTGGGCGCCGGCCGGTACCCTCGCGGCGTGGCGCTCGCCCTTTACCGCAAGTACCGCCCGGCGACCTTCGCCGAGGTCGTTGGCCAGGAACATGTCACCGAGCCGTTGCGCACCGCGCTCGCGGCTGGCCGCATCAACCACGCGTACCTGTTCTCCGGCCCGCGCGGCTGCGGGAAGACGTCCTGCGCGCGGATCCTCGCCCGCTCGCTGAACTGCACGCAGGGACCGACCGACGAACCGTGCGGCGAATGCGATTCGTGCATCGCGCTCGCCCCGGAGGGCCCCGGCAGCGTCGACGTCGTTGAGCTGGACGCGGCCAGCCACGGAGGTGTGGACGACGCCCGCGAGCTGCGCGACCGCGCGTTCTTCACGCCGGCCGAAGCGCCGTACCGGGTGTTCATCATCGACGAGGCGCACATGGTCACCACGCAGGGCTTCAACGCCCTGCTGAAGATCGTCGAGGAACCGCCGGAACACCTGATCTTCATCTTCGCGACCACCGAGCCGGACAAGGTGCTCAACACCATCCGCTCGCGCACCCATCACTACCCGTTCCGCCTGATCCCTCCCGGCGCGATGCGGGAACTGCTGGAACGCAACTGTGCCGCGGAAGGCATACCGGTCGAACCGGCGGTGTACCCGCTGGTGGTTCGCGCCGGCGGCGGGTCCGCGCGGGACACCCAGTCCGTGCTCGACCAGCTGCTCGCCGGCGCGGGGCCGGATGGCATCAGTTACGAGCGGGCGGTGGCGCTGCTCGGCGTCACCGACGTCGCGCTGATCGACGACATGGTTGACGGGCTCGCCGCGGAGGACGGCGCGGCGGTGTTTGGCACTGTCGAGAAGCTCGTTGAAGCCGGGCACGACCCGCGACGGTTCGCCTCCGACTTGCTGGATCGGTTGCGGGATCTGGTGTTGCTGCGCTCCGTACCGGACGCCGCCGGTCGCGGGCTTGTCGCCGCGCCGGATGATGAGTTGACCCGGATGCAGGCGCAGACCGAGCGGCTCGGCCTCGCGACGCTGGCCCGGTACGCGGAGATCGTGCACACCGGGCTTACCGACATGCGCGGTGCCACGTCACCCCGGCTGCTGCTCGAGCTGCTGTGCGCGCGGATGCTGCTGCCGGCCGCCGATGAATCGGAAGCCGCCGTGCTGCACCGGCTGGAGCGGTTGGAGCGCAGGATGACCGTGGCGCCCACGCATACCGAGGAACCGGCCCCTCCGCAACGGGAACAGCGACAACAGGGACGGCCGCAGCAGGAACGGCCGCGACGAGAGCAGCGGCAACCAGAGCAGCCGCAACCAGAGCAGCGGCAACAGGCGGAGGCGGCGGAATCGGCCACCCCGGCCGAACCAGCCCAGCCGACGGGGTCGGGAGCCGCGCAACCGGCGGCCGAGCCGGAGCCCGCGGCGGAGAGCGCCGCGACCGAACCGGAACCCCAGCCCGAACCTGAGCGGGCGCAGCCGTCCCCGGCGCCCGCAGCCCTGGACGCGACCGCCGTCCGCCGGGTGTGGTCCGATCTGCTCGCGGTGATCCGCAAGACCAGCCGCAGCACCGAAGCGATGCTGACCAACGCCACCGTGCACAGCGTCGAGGACAGCACCGTGGTGCTCTCGCACACCGCGGCGCCGCTCGCCCGCCGGCTGTCCGAACAGCGCAACGTCGACGTGATCGCGAACGCGCTGCACGAGGTGCTCGGTGGCCAGTGGCAGGTGCGCTGCATCCCCGCCGACCAGGCGGGCTCGGCCACACCGCAACCCTCTTCGCAGGGCCAGTCCGGTGGTCAGGCCCGGGCGCAGAGCCGTGCACCGCAAGCCGCTGGGCGGGAAACGGATGGCCCGCCATCCAGCGGATCGCACGCCGGCGCGCCCAGCGGACCGCAGGCCAGCGCACCCGCCGGCCCGCAGGCCGGTGCGCCCAGCCCGCCGCAGGCATCGAGCACACCGGCCGGCCCGTCCAGCCCGCCATCGGACGACATCCCGCTGCCGCCCGAACCGGAGCCGGACGAGTACGACCAGGGCCCCGCGGCCACCGGGCCCCGAACCGAAGTGCCCCGAACCGAAGCGCCCGGGGCACCCGAAACCGGAGCGCCTCAAACCGGAGTAGCCCCAGCCAGGTCCTCCAGGGCCGGAACGGCGCCGGCCCCGTCCGCCGGCACGCCTTCGACCGGTGCCACCCCGACGGGAGCGGCATCGAGCCCGACCCTCGGCGGCAGGGCAACGAGTGATATCGGTGACGGGCCGGAGCACGCCGTGCACCAGCTGCTGTCCGACCAACTCGGCGCCCGCCCCCTCGACGACCCGTGAGAGCCCGGGGCAGGTCAGCGTAGGTACGCCGTGATACTGGACGCGATCGCCTCGGCGTAGCGTTGCCGGCCCTGTGGGCTGGTGAAGGCCGCCGCCTCGTCGGGGTTGCGCATGTTGCCGCATTCCACCAGGGCGGCAGGCCGTGCCGACAGGTTCAGCCCTGCCAGGTCGTCACGTGGCGACAACCCGTCCGAACCGATGTAGTCGGACGGCGGGAATCCGGCCGAGCGCATGCCGTCCCGCAACGCGCCGGCCAACCGCCTCGCCGGCTCGCCCTGCGCGGTGTTCAGCGGCGGCGCGGAGTACGCCATGTGGAAGCCGCGGGCATCCGGAGAGCTGGCGCCGTCCGCGTGGATGGACACCACGGCCGCGGCGTCCAACCGGTTGCCGATCCCCGCGCGCTCGTCCACGCACGGCCCGACACCGGTATCGCTTTGCCTGGTCAGCACCACTCTGACACCGCGCGCGGTGAGCCACTCTCGCACCCTGCGTGCCACGTCCCAGGTGAACGCGTGCTCAGGGTAACCGCCGTCGGTGGACGTTCCGGTGGTGTTGCACGCCTTCATGCGCCCGCGCCCGGCCGGCACCTGTGCGTTGATCTGGTCCGGGTTCGAGGCGTTCCCGCCGTTGTGCCCGGGATCAAGCACCACCACGGGGGCGGGGTGCGGCGCCGTCCGGGGCGAGGCCGTCGTCGGCGGGGACGCCGGGGACGCCGTTGCCGACGGCGGCGTGGTCGAAGCTGGGCTCGATGCCGACGTCCCGGGCGCGCTGCCCTGCGACGCGCTACCGGTGGGGGCGGCTTCCGTTCCGCATGCGGCCAGCGCGAGCAGGCACGCCAGACCGCCGAGCAACCGTGTACGCACGCAGAGCACGGTGCCAGACAAAGCACGGTTAGTCTGGATGCCACGCACTGGTAGCGGTGTGCCAGCGAAGACCGAGAGAGGAGCCCCGGTGCAGCCTGGCGGTGGTATGCCCGATATGCAGCAGATGTTGCAACAGGCGCAGAAGATGCAAGAGCAGCTGGTCTCCGCGCAGCAGGAGCTGGCCGACGCGGAGGTGGACGGCAGCTCCGGTGGCGGCATGGTGACCGCGACCGTGTCCGGAGGCGGGGAGCTGAAGAACCTCACGATCGACCCCAAAGTGGTGGACCCGCAGGACACCGAAACGCTGGCGGATCTGATCGTCGCGGCCGTTCGGGATGCGAGTGGCAACGCGCAGAAGCTCGCGGAGGAGAAGATGGGCCCGCTCGCGGAGGGGCTCGGTGGCGGCCAAGGTGGCCTGCCCGGGTTGCCAGGTATGTAACCGGTGTACGAGGGAGTCGTCCAGGACCTGATCGACGAGCTCGGTCGGCTGCCCGGCGTCGGTCCGAAGAGCGCTCAGCGGATCGCGTTTCACCTGCTCGCTACCGATCCCGCGGACCTCACCCGGCTGCGGGACGTGCTCGGACGGGTTTCCGAGGGGGTGATCTTCTGCGACGTGTGCGGCACCGTCGCGGAGCAGGAACGCTGCCGGATCTGCCGTGATCCGCGCCGCGACGCCACTCTGGTGTGCGTCGTCGAGGAGCCGAAGGACGTGCTCGCCGTGGAACGCACCGGTGAGTTCAAGGGGCGCTACCACGTGCTCGGTGGCGCGTTAGACCCGCTGTCCGGGGTCGGGCCGGATCAGCTGCGCATCCGTGAGCTGCTGACCAGGATCGGTACGGATGAGGTGACCGAGGTGATCTTGGCTACCGATCCGAACACCGAGGGCGAGGCCACCGCGACATACCTGGTGCGCATGCTGCGCGATTTCCCTGGCCTTTCGGTGACCCGGCTGGCCTCTGGCCTCCCGATGGGCGGTGACCTCGAGTTCGCCGACGAGCTCACCCTCGGCCGCGCCCTCTCCGGCCGCCGCGCCCTCTAGCCCCAGGTGTGTGCTGGAGGGCGCTTTCGGTCCACTGAACGGTGTCCTTGCGGGACACCCGCACCCGAGGTTCCTTGCGGGACACCCGCACCCGAGGTCCTTCAGCACATACTCCGGGCGGTGTGGGCTACGCCGCCGCGGTTGGGTGCCGTGCGGGTGCTCGCGGTGGACGGGCGCTCCGGCTCCGGGAAGTCCACCGCGGCCGGCGAGCTGGTGCGGATGCTGGCCGCCGGCGCCCGCGTGGCGCTCGTGAGCACCGACGACTTCGCCACCTGGGACGACCCGGTCGGGTGGTGGCCGCGGCTGGAGGCCGGCGTTCTCGGCCCGCTTACCCGCGGCGAGCCCGGCGGCTACCGGCGGACCGAATGGCCGAACGGCGTGCCGACCTTGGGCTCGCACATCGACGTTCCGGTGCCCGATGTGCTGGTGCTCGAGGGTGTGTCCGCGGGCCGGCGCGCGATGCACTCCCGGCTGTCCCACCTGCTCTGGGTGCAGCTCGCCGATCCGGACCTGCGGCTGGAGCGCGCGGTGGCGAGGGAGGGCGAGGCCAACCGGGAACCGCTGCGTGCCTGGCAGCGCTTCGAAAACGGCTGGTTCGCGGTTGATCGGACGGCGGAACGCGCCGACTCGACGATCACCGCGGCGCGCTGAGCCCATGGACTCTTTGGTCCAATCCGGTGTAGACCAAATAGTGCTAGTAGCAGGATCGTAACCTCTCGCACTTAAGTGAACGGCCAATAACGGCTAATGTCTGCGTCCACACCATGAGAAACCGAACTGTCGCAAGGGGTAGCACTGATGCTCCACACCGGTAAGAAGCGGGTGCGCCGCGTGGCCCTGATCGGGCTGGCCGGCGCTCTCGTGTTATCCATCTCCGCATGCGCGGAATCCGAACGCGAAGGCGACGGCGCTGGGGGCGGCCAGGCCGGCGGTACGCTGGTCTTCGGTGCGGCCGGCAAGCCGAAGAACTTCGATCCCATCTTCAACGACGACGGTGAGAGTTTCCGGATCCACCGGCAAATTTTCGACACGTTGATCACCTACAAGCCGGGGACCGCCGAGCTCGCCCCCGGGCTCGCCACCGAGTGGACGCCGAGCAACGGCGGCAAAACCTGGACATTCAAACTGCGCGACGGTGTGAAGTTCCACGACGGCACCGACTTCAACGCTGAGGCGGTCTGCTTCAACTTCGATCGCTGGGTCAACATGAAGGGCGCCGCGGCACAGAGCCAGATGATCTACTACGGCGACGTCTTCGAGGGTTTCAGGAAGAACGAGGGCGACGCCACCGGCGATCCGCTGTACAAGTCGTGTGAGGCCAAGGACAACACCACCGCGGTGGTCAACTTCAACAAGGTGAAGGGCGCGTTCCCGGATGCCTTCGGCCTGACATCGCTTTCCATCTCCAGCCCCACCGCGCTGAAGAAGCACAACGCCGACGAGGTCAAGCAGACCGGCGGGGCGTTCGCCTACTCGGACTACGCGAACAAGTTCCCTACCGGAACGGGACCGTTCAAGTTCGAGAGCTACAAGCCGGCGAACAACACCGTCACGCTGGTGCGTAACGACGACTACTGGGGCGACAAGGCCAAACTGGACAAGCTCGTCTTCAAGATCGTCGAGGATGAGAATGCCCGCAAGCAGGAGTTGCAGTCCGGTCAGATCCACGCCTACGACTTCCCCAACGCCGCGGACTACGACAGCCTCGAGGAAAACGGCAACAAGATCATGCCGCGCTCCGTCTTCAACATCCTGTATCTGGGCATCAACCAGAAGAACAACCCGAAACTGCGGGATATCCGCGTTCGGCAGGCGATCCAGCACGCGATCAACAAAGATCAGCTGGCAAAGAACAAGCTGCCGCGTGGTGCATCCGGCCGCGACCAGTTCCTGCCGGAGGACGTGGACGGTTACACCAAGGACGTCAAGAAGTTCCCGTACAACCCGCAAAAGGCCAGGCAGCTGCTGCAGGCTGCCGGTGCGACCAACCTGACGCTGAAGTTCTACGTGCCGAGCGAGGTCACCCGCCCGTACATGCCTAATCCGCAGGAGATCGGCGGCGCGATCGCGGATGACCTGAAGAAGGTCGGGATCAAGGTGCAGACCGTGCCCCGGTCGTGGAACGGCGGCTTCAAGGACGACGTGCAGAAGCTCGGCAAGCAGGACATCCACCTGCTCGGCTGGACCGGTGACTACGGCGATGCCGGCAACTTCATCGGTACGTTCTTCGGCCGGCAGAAAGCAGAGTTCGGTTTCAACGAGCCGGAGATCTTCAGCGCGTTGAGCAAGGCGGACGCGACCGTGGACGACGCGCAGCAGAAGGCGGCCTACGAAGATGCGTCCAAGAAGATCGCGGAATACATTCCGGCTGTCCCGTTGACGTCCTCGCCACCGGCCATCGCGGCCAGCTCGAAGGTCAAGGGGCTGGTACCGAGTCCGCTTACCGACGAACGATTCGTCACGGTAAGCCTGGACGAATCCTAAGAGAACAAGTTCCGCGGGTGGCAACGTGTTCGGCGTTGCCACCCGTGGCTTGGTAAAGGGTCTCGACGTATGCTGCGATTCGTTGCGCGCCGGCTGCTGCAAGCAATTCCTACGCTCATCATTCTCTCGATTCTGATATTCGCATGGCTGCGCTCCTTGCCCGGTGGCCCGGCGCAGGCATTGCTCGGTGACAAGTGGACTCCCGAGAAAGAAGCCCAACTGAACGCGACACTCGGTTTCGATCAGCCGATCTGGCTGCAGTATCTGAAGTTTCTCGGCAGGGCGATAACCGGCGATTTCGGTAATTCGTCGGTTTCCGGACTGCCGGTGCTCCAGGAAATCGGGCAAGGCTTCGCGGCCACCATCGAGCTGTCCTTCTTCGCGATCGTCATCGCGATCGTGCTCGGCATCCCGCTCGGCTACCTGGCCGCTCGGTTCCACGGCCGGCTGCTCGACAACCTCACCGTGATCGGCACGTTGGTCGGCGTCGCGGTGCCGGTGTTCTTCCTCGGCGCCCTGCTGAAGTTCGTGTTCGCGGATGAGCTGGGCATCCTTCCGCCTTCCGGCAGGCAGGACGTCACGATCAACGCGACCACGGTCACCGGGTTCGCCACCGTGGACGGTTTGCTCACCCGCGAGTTCGACGCGACGTGGGATGCGCTGCTGCACTTGATACTGCCGTCGATCGCGCTGGCCAGCATCCCGATGGCGGTGATCGTGCGGATCACCAGGGCGTCGGTGCTTGACGTGCTGGACGAGGACTTCGTGCGCACCGCGGAATCAAAGGGCCTCACTACGCAGGTGATCCGGCGCCGGCACGTGCTGCGCAACGCGCTGCTTCCGGTGTCAACCACGATCGGCCTGCAGACCGGGTTGCTGCTCGCCGGGGCGGTGCTCACCGAGAAGGTGTTCAACTGGGGCGGGCTGGGATCGCTGCTCGCGGAAGGCATCGAACGGAAGGACTACCCGCGGTTGCAGGCGCTCATCCTGCTCGCCGCGTCGGTGTATGTCCTGGTGAATCTGCTGGTTGACGTCTCGTACGCGATCATCGATCCGAGAGTGCGGGTGAGCTGATGGCATCGAAGCTGATGCAACGCCGGCGCGACCGGATCGACGAGCTGGCAGCCGGTGCCGACGAGGGCGTCAGCCTGGCGAAGGATGCGATGCGGCGGATGGCCCGCAACCCGGTGGCGATCACCGGTGCGAGCATCATCGCGGTTTTCGCGGTGCTCGCCGTGCTCTCGCCGGTGCTGGCCCCGAAGGACCCGTTCATCCGGTACAACGAGCTGACCGACCGACTGAGGCCGGACGCGATCCCCGGCCCCATGCCCGGTTTCCTGCTCGGCAGCGATCAGAACGGCTACGATTTCTTCTCCCGGCTGCTTGTCGGGGCACAGCAGACACTGATCGTCGGGGTGATGGCGACCCTGATCGGCGTGAGCATCGGCATCGTGCTCGGTGGACTCGCCGGGGCGATCGGCGGCTGGGTGGACACCTTACTGATGCGCTTTACCGACATCATGCTGTCGTTTCCCTCGTTGCTGCTCGCGATCTCCATCGCGGCGCTGTTCGCGCGAACCAGCCAGTGGACGGTGATCATCGCGGTGGCGATGGTCGCGGTGCCGATCTTCGCGCGGCTGCTGCGGGGTTCCATGCTGGCGCAGCGGCACAGCGACCATGTGCTGGCCGCCACCGCGTTGGGTGTGCACAGGCGCACCATCGTCTTCCGGCACATGTTGCCCAACGCGCTCGGGCCGGTGATCGTGCAGGCGACCCTGACACTCGCCACGGCGATCATCGACGCCGCCGCGCTTTCCTTCCTCGGGCTCGGCGATCCCGACCCGGTACGTGCCGAGTGGGGCTTGATGCTCGCGAACGCCCAGGACTACCTGGAGGTTAAGCCGGAACTCGCGTTCTACCCGGCGATCGCGATCATCGTGGTGGCACTGGGGTTCACGCTGCTCGGCGAGTCCTTGCGGGAAGCCCTCGACCCGAAGACGAGGCGGTGACGCGGCGATGGCGTTGCTCGAGGTACGCGACCTGTCGGTGGTCTTCTCCCGCAAGGGGCAGTCGCCGTTCAGCGCGGTGGACGGCGTGAGTTTCTCCGTGCAGCCGGGCCAAACCGTCGGGCTGGTTGGCGAGTCCGGCTGTGGCAAGTCGGTGACCTCGCTGGCGATTATGGGGTTGCTTCCGAGGCGCAGCGCGCGGGTCGGCGGTTCGGTCGCCTTCGAAGGGACCGAGCTGTTCTCGTTGTCCGACAAGGAGATGCGCGACCGGCGCGGCAAGGATCTTGGCATGGTGTTCCAGGATCCGCTTTCCTCGTTGAACCCCGTCGTACCGATCGGATTGCAGGTGACCGAGGTGCTGGAACGCCATCGGGGCATGGCGCGCAAGCAGGCGCGCGCCGAAGCGACCGAGCTGCTGAACAAGGTCGGTATCCCGGACCCCACGCGCAGGCTTTCCGAGTACCCACACCAGCTTTCCGGCGGTATGCGGCAGCGTGCCCTGATCGCGATCGCGTTGGCCTGCCGGCCACGGTTGCTGATCGCGGACGAGCCGACGACGGCGCTGGACGTAACCATCCAGGCGCAGATCCTCAGCCTGCTCAAGGAACTCGTCGCTGGCACCGAAACCGCGTTGATCATGATCACGCACGATCTCGGTGTGGTTGCCGGGTTGTGCGACGAGGTCAACGTGCTTTACGGCGGTCGGATCGTGGAGCGGGCCGAACGGCACGAGCTGTTCGCCGCACCGCGCCACCCGTACACCCACGGGCTGCTCGACTCGATTCCCCGGCTGGATGCCGCGCGTGGCGAGAAGCTTTCCCCGATCAGGGGTTCGGTGGCGGACAATATCCCGTGGGACGGCGGCTGCGCGTTCGCACCGCGCTGCCCGAACGCGCTGCGGACCTGTGTCGAGGTGACGCCGGAGCTGGAATGGCACGAGGGACGGCTGCTGCGTTGCCACAATCCCGTGCAGCCGGCTGCCCTCGGCGTCGGTTCGAAGGAGGCACGATGAGTACGGAGGTGGAACCGGTCACCACCACCGGCGAACCGGGCACCCGCGACGACGCGCTTGTCACGCTGGACGGGATGCGGGTGCACTTCCCCATCAAGCGGGGGATCGTGCTGGACCGAACCGTCGGCTACGTCTACGCGGTGGACGGCGTCGACATGGAGATCCGCCGTGGCGAAACATACGGCCTGGTGGGGGAATCGGGGTGTGGCAAGACGACGCTCGGGCGCGGGTTGCTGCGGCTGATCGAGCCGACCGGTGGGCGAGTGATCTTCGATGGTATCGATCTGTCCACACTGAAAGGCGAATCGTTGCGGACGATGCGCCGGCGGATGCAGATGGTGTTCCAGGATCCGATGTCCAGTCTGGACCCACGGCAGTGCGTGGAATCGATACTCGTAGAGGGGATGCGGGCACACGGACTGGATGCCGGCCGGGAGGAGACCGGGAAACGGTTGCGAGAGCTGCTTTCCGCGGTTGGACTGCCGGTGAACTCGTTGCGCAAGTACCCGCACGAGTTCTCCGGCGGCCAGCGGCAGCGTATCGGGATCGCTCGCGGGCTCGCCGTGCGGCCGGATCTGATCGTCGCGGACGAGCCGGTGTCCGCATTGGATGTCTCGGTGCAGGCGCAGGTGATCAACCTGCTCGAGGAGCTGCAGGACGAGTTCCAGCTGACCTACTTGGTGATCGCGCACGATCTCGCCGTGGTCCGGCACATCTCGGATCGGATCGGGGTGATGTATCTCGGTTCACTGGTTGAAGAGTCCGATTCGGACACGCTGTATGCGCGGCCACGGCATCCCTACACCCGCGCGCTGCTCTCCGCGATTCCGGTGCCGGACCCGGCGATCGAGGACGCGCGCGAGCAGATCCTGCTGGCCGGGGACCTGCCGTCGCCGTCCGCGCCACCGTCCGGTTGCCGGTTCCACACCCGCTGCCCGTGGCGGCAGGAATCCCGGTGCGACACCGAACGTCCGGTGCTGCGCGAGATCGCGCCGGGACACCGGGTCGCGTGTCACTGGGCGGAGGACATCGAGGCCGGGCGCATCCGGCCGCACGAGGTGACCGCCGAGATGACCGTGCAGTCTGGGTCAGCCGATTGAACGGTCGTCGGTGTCGAGTAGTTCTCCGGTGGAGATCACCCGGTTGACGATGCCCTGCGCGAGGTCGGACAGGCGCTGGTTGGTGGACCGGGCGTGGGAGCGCAGCAGGTTGAACGCCGCGGTCATGTCGAGGTTACCGCGCTCGGCGAGCACTCCCTTGGCCTGCTCGATGATCACCCGGCTGTTCAGCGCTGACTGCAGCTGCTCGGCGAGCATCGTGCGCTGCCGGATCGCGCGTTCCTGGAGAACGCCGATGGTGGCCACATCGGCCAGTGCTTGGCCAAGCCGGAGGTCGCTGGATGGCAGCGGACCGGGTTCGGTACCGAAGAAGTTGAGCGCCCCGATGGTTTCGTTGCGCAACCGCAGCGGCAAGGCATACATCGATTGGAAGCCCGCGTGCTCGGCGCGAGTCGTGAAGCGCGGCCAGCGCTCGGCGGCCTCCCGCAGCGTCGGCGCGGTCACCGCGCTGCGGGTACGGAAGCACTCGAGGCAGGGTCCCTCGTCGGCCTCGAGCTCGAACATCTCAACCGTCATGGCTGGCTCGGCGGAGGACGCCACCACGTGCAGGTCACCCCGCTGGTCGGTGAGCAGCAGCCCGGCCGCGTCGATCGCCAGCAGCTCAACGCAGTACCCGACCAATCGGTGCATCAGCTCGATCACGTCGTAGTCGTCGACCAGCGTGTCGGCGAGGCTTACCAATGCCTCGGCGACTACCGGCTCTCGCCCCTCTGCGGTCGCACTCATCGATCCTCCTTGTGGAACCGCAATCGACGCTCGATAATGTCGCTAGTGTGTCGCGCCTGAAATTCGTTGAAGATATGAAGCGAGGCGGTCGAGGATCTCGTCGGCGTCCTTGGTCCACACGAACGGTTGGGGATCGTCGTTCCAGGTCTTGATCCAGTCTCGAATGTCGTTCTCCAGAGCACG
>WHSZ01000010.1 GCA_009379845.1 Pseudonocardiaceae bacterium
AACATCTTGGCAGCCCGCCTTCTTTTCGGCCGGCGACTCGCCCGTCTCGGTGCCATAGGTCGTCAGCCCGAGGCGTGCGTCGTCGGGGAGCATATCGACTAGGGAGTGCACCGAGTTTTTGGCGGCTGCCATTTTGGTGCCACCGTTGGGATCGTTCCCTTTCATCGACCCCGACCCGTCCAGCACGAGCATGGTTGGTGCGTACTCGACCCGCACCCGTGGGTTCTGTTCGTCCTCGTTTTGCTGCGCCACTGCCGGCGTCGCGAGCAGCGCACCCGCGACCAACACCGCCGTCAGCGCGGACAGCCTCCTACCCAACCTACTCATTCGATTCCCCTAAGTCGTTGTCGTCCGCTCCGACTCGCCGGATCAGAACGCCTGTACGGCCCTCCGCCGTATATGCAGAACACATAGGTTCCAGTTGTGAATCAGAGATTTACAAGCGCGGTCAGCTAGTTGCCCGGGCCGGTCGACGGCTGCTGGTCCACCGCGACCCTGCCGAGGTTCTCCAGCGACTCGCTGCCCTCGTTCCAATAGCCGCCGTGTGACCCCACGGACACCTCCAGACCAGGACCGCGTTCCGAGTAGAAGACCTGACCTTCGTCGAGACCGAATTCCGGCGAGGTCGGGTCGTCGCCGTGGACGAACCCGGGCGTGGCCTTGATGGCATCGTTTTCCGCGCGAGTGGCCCAGATCTGGTCCTGGGGCATGTCCAGCTCCTCGACCCCAGGGTCGGTGACCGCGGCCGGTGGACGGCTCGATTGCTCGGAGGAGGCGCCGACGCCGGGACTGCCAACGAAAACCGCTTCGTCGTCCTCCGGGAGGCCGGGGCCACCATCGGCCGCGGTATGCCCGATGAGCGTGGATCCGTAGCTGTGCCCCATGACGACGTTATGCGAAGGCTCCCCAGCGTGTGTCACCCGTAGTCCTTCCTGGAAGGAACTCAGGTCACCCTTCGCGTCTTCGGCGTACTGAACCTTGGGTGCCTCGACCGGCACGTTGTCCGGCGCGTCGTAACCGAGCCAGTAGATCGCGGCGTTGTCCGCGCCGGGCGCAAGTTCGTCGGCCTTACCGTGCAGTCTCTCGACCCGACCGAGCTCGTTTCCGGCGGTGGCGAGCTCCGCCCCGGTACCAGGGACATGGGTCGTCACGTTATCCGCCGTGTCGGGGTTGCCGACGGACACGATTGCTTTCCCGTCCTTATCGAGATTCTCCGCGTCGAACCCGATCAGGTAACCGTCATCCCCGCTCTCCTTCAGGAACGACTGGATCTTCCGCACGCCCTTCAGCTTGTCGTTGGCGACTTGAGCATCCTCGGACGAGCCGTGCTCTTCCTGCATTTGCAGGATCGACTTGTGTTCGTCGAGGACGAAGCGGTTCGCGCGGTCTCGCACGTCGATCGGCAGACCGTCCAGCATGCCGAGCTTGTGACTGTCGCTGAACAGGTAGTTCTCCTTTTCCAGCGGAGAAAGGTCGTTCCACCAGTCGGCGACATCTTGTGGTGAGGAGCCGGGCTTCGGGATTGGCTTCGCCGAGGAGGCCGGATCACCGCCAGTGTCGATACCGACTTCGGTCGGCACGATCGCTCGGATGTCGCCGGCCGCGGACTCGTCGGCTTCGGTGGCATTTCGTACGGCGAGATCGATGGCGGCCTGCAGCTTCTTACGCTCGGCGGCGTGCTCCTCGTTCGCCTCGCTGCCGAATCGCTTGGAAAAGTCCACCTCGCCGGACTGGGACACGATCAGATAGGACGGCGCTTCGTCCATGGCCGCCGTCATCTTGTTCTTTTCGGAATTGATCGCATCCGCAGCATCCGTCACCTTCGCTGGGATCTTTTCGATCACGGAGGCCGAGTCCTCGAGCAGTGACTGCAGATCCGCCAGCCCGGAGCGCGCAGCGTCCCCACCATCACCAATCCAGTCGCTGAGTGCGTCGA
The DNA here is from genome assembly GCA_009379845.1 of Pseudonocardiaceae bacterium. GTDB lineage: Bacteria > Actinomycetota > Actinomycetes > Mycobacteriales > Pseudonocardiaceae > Tamaricihabitans. Next base: position 1,937 of record WHSZ01000010.1, read on the forward strand.
TCTGAGTAGCCACCGCATCGGCCTGGTCACGCAGGTTGCTTGCGTGGTCGGACCACGCCTGCGCCACGTCGTCCAACAGTCCCCGCTCGAACTTCTTCAAATCGGCGTAGTCCACCATCAGTCGCTCTCCTCGAGGAACGCGAATGCCTCCTCGGTCTGGTATTCCTGTTCCCCGTAGTTCACCGCGGCGAGCACGATCTTGTCGCCGGTGAGCGAGATCTTGGCCAGCATCGTGTCGACCGCGTCCTCCCATTCGCTTTCGACCGTGCGCAGTACCCCTTTGATGGCGAACCCGTCGATATCGCCGTCCGTCGCGGCGCCGCTGGTGGCGCCGCTCAATGCCGATGAGCCGCCGGCTTCGCTGCCGCCGAGCTTGCCGCCCTCGGCGGCTTCCATGAGCTTGTCACCGGCCTTTTCCAGCTCGTTCTTGGTCACCCCGTAGCCGCCAGCCACGTCTGCTCCCTCGTCCATCCATGTTTGGCATCTTGATGCGGCTGCGACGCGTACCGAAACGCCACCGATGCGGATCACCGAGGACCGTGCGTGCGGCTAAAAGAACTGTGCGTGCCACGAGAATCGCCGTGCTGGGCTTGGTTCGCCGGAGGTATGACACCCGTCCAGCAGTCAAGTAGCATGTCAGCTCTACTTGGCGACTTCGAAACCGCTCGGGGAGGTAGGACGTTGCCGCACAAGCCGTACGTCGTCGAATCCCGTGCGACCACGGATGTGCTGCCGCACGAACGCCCGGCCTTCTGGGCGAACGCGGTCGTCTCGTTGCAAGCAACGATGGGGCTGAGCCTTCCGCACCCTCGGGCTTTCCATGCGAGCTACAGCCGCATCGGCACGGACAGTTACCAGCTCGTGGCCTGGAAATCCGCCGAGGCGCGGTATGCGCGGGACAGTCGACACGTTCGTGCTGATCCCGATGAGGATTACCGGTTGGTGTTCCCGATCGCGGGTTGGTTGGCGGTGCGGCAGCACGACGATGTCACGTACTTGCGTCCGGGTTTCGGTGGCGTGTTCAGCTACCAGAAGCCACTCGATATTTGGCACCGCGACGACACGCAGATGATGGTCCTCACGATCCCTCGGAAGGAAATCGAGAACCGGATCAACCTGGAGGCGTGCCAGGGCGCTACGTTGGATGTGTCGAAGGGGCTCGGTCGGGTAGCGCAAGATCTGGCCGCGGGTGTGCTGCGGGAACGAAGCGTGCTGAGCCGCGATCAGTTCGAAGCGGCGTCCGAACGCCTGGTTGAGCTCGTCTGCCTGCTGCTGGTCGGTGACGATCGGCCGAATGTGTCGGCTGCGTTGAGCGAAGTGGAGACGATGGCGCGGCGCTACATCCGCCAGCATGTCGACGATCCGCAGCTGACCGGTAGCACAGTCGCGCAGGCGCTGGGGTGGTCATTGCGCCAAGTACAACTGGCCTTGCGCAATGCCGGAACCAGCCCCCGAGAACTGATTATGGAAGAACGGCTGAAAGCCGCGCGGGAACGACTGCGCAACCCTGCCTATCGAAACCTCACCATCGGCGAGTTGGCCGCGCAGCTCGGGTTCTCCACGGCCGGCAACTTCAGCACCGCCTTTCGGCGGCGCTTCGGCGTACGTCCACGGGACCTGCGGCAGTGACCGCCTTCTTCAGGGCCTAGCCTCGGCATTTCGCGAGGCTAGAGCTGCTCATACCCGCACCCCACAAGATCGCCCCCGTGCCCTATTTTCGCAGGTCACGGGGGCGATTCTGGTGTTGTGCCGGGTAGAGGATTCGAACCTCTGAAGGCAGTGCCGGCTGATTTACAGTCAGCTCCCTTTGGCCGCTCGGGCAACCCGGCGTTGTATCACCAGCCGCGCTGGCCAGATGCAGACTGTACCGAACCGCCATCGCGGCCGAGCAACGGGATGGGGGCTAAAGTCGGAGCCACCAAATCGCTCGCACAGACGGGAGGACACGTGGCAGATCCATCTTTCGACGTGGTCAGCAAGGTCGACCGGCAGGAAGTGGACAACGCCCTCAACCAGGCGGGCAAGGAACTGGCCACCCGATTCGATTTCCGCGGCACCAACGCTCAGATCAGCTGGGCGGGGCAGGAAGCGATCACCATCGAGGCCGACACCGAGGAGCGCTGCAAGGCAGCCATCGAGGTGTTCAAGGAGAAGCTGGTCAAGCGCAAGATCTCGCTGAAGGCCGTCGAACTCGGTGAGCCCACCCTCTCCGGCAAGGCGTACAAGGCCGGCGGCAAGATCTTGGAGGGCATCTCATCTGAGAAGGCCAAACAGATCTCCAAGATCATCCGAGACGAGGGCCCCAAAGGTGTCCAGGCGCAGATCCAGGGCGACCAGCTCCGGGTAACGGGCAAGAAGAAAGATCACCTTCAGGACGTCATCTCGTTGCTGAAGAGCAAAGACCTCGATGTCGCACTGCAGTTCACGAACTATCGCTGACCGAGGCACATCGGTTTAGCAAATTACTACCCATATAGATCCCTGATATGGCATTGTTTTTCCGGCGAGCGCCCGAGCGACCCCGGAGAAGGACACATGCCTCGATCGGCTGCCCGAGTCGGAATCCTGCTGTGCGCGGTACTCGCCGCAGCTCTGTTGGCCCCCCTGCAAGCCGCCCCGGCACCTCGCGCCACTGGCGAACTCCTGCACGAGGGTCCTGGCAAGTACCCGCGGCTGATCCGGCTGGAGAACTCCACGTACGCCAACGGGCGCATTCTCGCCTCGATCACCAGCCAGGATGAGAACGGCTGGTACAGCCCGATCTACCAGAGCACCGATGAGGGCGACAGTTTCCGGCAGGTCGGTGAGGTACGGGATCCGGAGGCGAAGTCCGGCCAGTGCTGTGCCACGCTCTACGAGTTGCCGCGCCAGGTCGGCGACCTGCCGGCCGGCACTCTGCTGTGGGCCGCCAGCATCGGCCAGGACGCCGGTGACAACCGCCGGATCGCGATCAAGGTCTGGTATAGCACCAACGTGGGGCGATCCTGGTCGTTCCTGTCCGAAGTGGACCGCTCCCCCAACCGCAACGGCAAGTGGGAGCCCGAGTTCAGCGTCGACGCGAATGGCACGCTCTGGACACACTACGCGGACGAAACAGAAGCGCCTAAATACAGCCAGGTTGTCGCCCGCAAGGCTTCGACGGACGGCGTGAACTGGGGCGAGAAGCAGGCCACCATGCGATTCCCGCCGGACCCGGTACGCCCCGGGATGCCGATCGTGCGCCGGCTACCGGACGGCCGCTACTACATGTCGTACGAGATCTGCAATCTTCCAAACGAAGCATGCGGGTCGTACTTCAAGATCTCCACGGACGGAGCCAACTGGGGCGATCCGCAGAACCACGGAACACGCGTGCAAACCCCGGGTGGCCGGTACTTCCAGCACGCGCACACCATCGCGCTGGCGCCGGGCGGCGAGAACGGCACGCGCATCCTGCACATCGGGCAGATCTACACCGAGAACAACGGCACTGCGGCTCCCGGCAACGGCCAGATGATCCTCGCCAACGACAACTACGGCAGCGGGCCGTGGTACGAGGTGCAGGCGCCGGTGCACGTGCCGAACCCGCGGAACCACACGTGCCCGAACTTCAGCTCCTCGGTGCTCCCGGTCAACGACGGCGCCCAGGTGCTCGAGGTCGCTGCCGACTTCGCCGAGGACGGGACCTGCAAGACGTACTTCGGCAAAGGACCACTCAAGAGTAACTAGAAGTTAGTTATTGACTAACTCTACAGAATGACGTTTGCTACTCACCGCCGGGTGTCACCCGGTCAGGCGAGGAAGGTAGTTCATGCGTCGTTCACGTGGTCCGCTCGGACGGCTCGGCGTCACCGCCTGCCTCGCCTTCTGCCTCGTCGCGACGGCGCCAGCGGCAGCGGCGCCCAGCGATCGTGGTGGAGGCGAGCAGCAGCGGACCCCGATGCCGTCGTTGGCCGATGCCCGCAGCGATGTCCGGCCGGCCGCGCCGCCGAGTGGGGAGCTGCTCGCCGATCAGGTGGGCATGTACCCGCGGCTAATCCGGTTGGAGCACGGCGAGGGCAAGGGGCGCATCCTGGCGACGAACATCAGCGTGAACGCCCGTGGCGTCGGCATCGCGCCGATCTTCGAAAGCACCGACGAGGGCGAAAGCTTTCAGCGGGTCGGCACGGTGGCCGACCCCGAGGCGCGCACCGGCATGTGCTGCGGCACGCTTTTCGAGCTGCCGCAACAGGTTGGCGAGCTGGCGCCGGGTACGCTGCTCTGGTCAGCGAGCATCGGTCAGGACGGCGGCGAGCAGCGCAGGAAGCGGCTGCCGGTCTGGTACAGCACGGATGTCGGCCGCAGCTGGTCAAAGCTGTCCGAGTGCACCCGTGCGCCGAACACCCGCGGCCAGTGGGAACCGGAGTTCTCCGTTGCCGCGAACGGGGAGTTGGCGTGCCACTACGCGGACGAAACCGTGTCCGGCCATGACCAGGCGCTGTCCATGCGAACCAGCCCGGACGGGGTGAACTGGAGCGACAAGAAGGTCACCATGGCCCTGACTCCGTGGGAGGTGCGCCCCGGCATGCCGATCGTGCGCCGGCTGCCGGACGGGCGCTATTTCAAGTCACACGAGGTGTGCAACTACCCGCAGAGCGTTTGCGGGCAGTTCTTCCGCATCTCCGACGACGGGATCAACTGGGGCGATCCGGCGCAGCCCGGCGACCGGGTGTTCGGACCAGAGCGGAAGTACTTCCGGCACGCATCCACGATCACCACGCTGCCCGGCGGACCGAACGGGGTTCGGATCGCCTCGGTCGGAGAGATCTACGCGAACCTGGACGGCACACCGGCACCGAAGAACGGCCAGACACTGCTGATCAACGACAACTTCGGCGCCGGCGAGTGGTACGAGTGGCCCGCACCGGTGAAGGTGCCGAACCCGGAGAACGAAGCGTGTGCGAACTACAGTTCCGTGCTGCTGCCCGTCGACAATGGACAGTCGATCCTCGAGATCGCCGCGGGATTCGACGAAGACGGCACGTGTAAGTCCTACTTCGCGAAAGCGCCGGCGCCCCAGTAACGTTGGCCCGTGCACAACGTGAAGGGGGCACCGTGAAGGGAATCGTGCTTGCCGGTGGCAGTGGGACCCGGCTGCATCCGATTACGCAGGCAGTGTCCAAACAACTACTGCCGGTATACGACAAACCGATGATCTACTACCCGATCTCGGTGCTGATGCTAGCCGGAATTCGGGAAATACTGATCATTTCGACCCCTGACGACCTGCCGAACTTCCAGCGCCTGCTCGGTGACGGCGCACAGTTCGGGGTGCGCTTCGACTACGCCGAGCAGCCCCAGCCGAACGGCCTCGCCGAGGCGTTCATCATCGGCGCCGCGTTCGTCGCCGACGACGATGTGGCGCTGGTGCTTGGCGACAACATCTTCTACGGCCAGGGATTCTCCAGCATGCTGCAGCAGCAGGTGTCCACATTGGATGGATGCACACTGTTCGGCTACGCGGTGAAAGACCCGCAGCGGTACGGCGTGGGCGAAGTGGATTCCTCCTCCGGTCGACTGGTGTCCATTGAGGAAAAGCCGGCCGAGCCGCGCTCGAACAAGGCGATAACGGGGCTGTATTTCTACGACAACACAGTGCTGGACGTCGCGCGCGGTCTACGGCCTTCCGCCCGTGGCGAGTTGGAGATCACCGACATCAACCTGCACTACCTGCGGCAGGACCGTGCCCGCCTGGTGAGTTTGAGCCGCGGTTTCGCCTGGCTGGACACTGGTACGCACGATTCGCTGCTGGAGGCGGCACAGTTCGTTCAAGTGCTCGAACACCGCACCGGCGTCCGCATCGCGTGTCTCGAAGAAGTCGCGCTACGCATGGGCTTCATCGACGCGGATACATGCTTCGCCTTGGGACACAAGCTTTCCAAGTCGGGCTATGGCGACTACGTGATGGCCGTCGCCCGCGCGGCCGGCGCGACCGGCTAACCGAGCGGACCGCGCCGCGCCATCTCCTCCAGCCGGCGGATGCGGTCCGCGATCGGCGGATGCGTCGAGAACAGCCGCGACATGCTCTCGCCTGGCCGGAACGGGTTCGCGATCATCAGGTGCGACTGGGAAAGCACCTGCGGTTCGGGCGCGAGCGGGGCCCTGCGGGTTCCGTGCTCCAGCTTGCCAAGCGCGGACGCGAGCCCCAGCGGATCGCCGGTCAGATCCGCTCCGGACGCATCGGCCTGATACTCGCGGGATCGGCTCACAGCCATCTTCACCACACCGGCAGCGATCGGGCCGAGCAGCATCAGCAGCAGGGCGGCGAACGGACCCGGTCCCTCGCGATTCGCCCCGCCGAACATGCCGGCGAACATCGCCAGGTTCGCCAGCACGCTCACCACACTCGCCAAAGCTCCTGCCACACAGGAAATCAGGATGTCTCGGTTGTACACATGGGACAGCTCGTGACCAAGCACGGCGCGCAACTCGCGCTCGTTCAACAGGTCCAGGATCCCGCTCGTGCAACACACGGCGGCATTCCGGGGGTTTCGCCCGGTGGCGAACGCGTTCGGCGCCTGCGTCGGGCTGATGTACAGCCGCGGCATCGGCTGCCGGGCCGTGGTGGCCAGTTCGCGCACGATCCGGTACATCGCCGGCTGCTCCGCTTCGGAGACCGGCCGCGCGCGCATCGCGCGCAGCGCGAGCTTGTCCGAGTTGAAATATGCGTATCCGTTCATCGCCAGCGCGATGAACAAACCGATGAACAGCGCGCCCCGCCCGAACATCCCGCTGATCAACACGATCAGCGCGCTGAACCCACCGAGCAGCAGCGCGGTCTTCAACCCGTTGTAGTGCCTGTGCACGACCGATACGCCTCCGCCACGATTACCGACTCTCGCCCCGTACTCGACAACGGTTAACCAGCGTGTGAGGTTCCATCTTTCCAGTAGGTGGTAGGCCGCACCCGGTGCCGGTCCAGCCCGCATTCGGTGAGCAGGTAACCACGCAGGGCCCGCACGGCTTGGCGCTCACCGGCCACCCAGGCGTGCACCGAGCCGGTCGGCAGCCCGTCCGCGCGCACCACCCTTTCCAGGGACTCGCCGCGATCACGCCGCACCCAGGTGATCTCCGTGTCCGCTTGACTTGCCAGCACCTGCCGCTCGCCGGCGTCCTCGATTTCCACGTAGGCCCGTGCCCGCGCGCCGGCCGGCAGCTCCTCCAGGATCGCGCCGATGGCGGGCAGCGCGCTCTCGTCACCGATCAGCAGCTGCCAGTCGGCTGCCGGTTCAGGCTGGTAGGCGGGCGAGGGCCCGACGAAGATCAGCTCGTCCCCAGGTTTCGCCCGAGCCGCCCAGTCCGCTGCCGGGCCGCGGTGCGAATGGAGCACGAAATCGATGTCGATCTCGTGACTAACCGGGTCGTGCCGGCGAACCGTGTAGCTGCGCATGATCGGCCGGATGCTGGACATCTGCTGCCGGGCGGTTTCCAAGGTCAGCGGTTCGGGCAGCCGCACGTCCGGCGGATAGAAGTACAGCATGACGTGCTGATCGGTCCCGGTGCTGGCGAAATCTGCGAGCTGCTCGCCCCCGACGGTCACCCGTGCCATCCGCGGCGTGAGCCTGTTCACCCGAAGCACCGGCACGCGCCACAGTTTCGTCGGTTGTCGCCGGGCCCTTGTCCGGACTCGCCCGGTGCTGGCTTGTACGTCCATCACCCCGCATTATGTCGACATGTCGCGCGAGCGGGCGCGCATGTGGGTGATCAATTACCGCGTTTAGCGGGCTAACCGCGGTCCTTAGGTATGCTCAGTACCGCGTTTAGCGGGCTAACCGCGGTATTTAGGCGATGCCCGACCGCGCACGCGCTTTCGGGGGTCAGACGCTCATCTCGGTGGCGGCGCCACGCGGTTCCCCACGCGCGGCGGCGCGCGAGGCCCCATGCGCGGCGGCGCGCAACTCGAGGGTGCAGCACTTCGGGCCGCCGCCGGACTTACGCAGCTCGGAGATGTCCACCGGCACCGGCCGGTAGCCGCGCTCGGCCAGCCGCTCGGCAAGGCCGGTCGCCTCCATCGGCAGCACGACGTTGCCCCCGTCGGACACCCCGTTCAACCCGAGGCACGCGGCATCCGCGTCGGTACCGAGCACCGCGTCCGGGAACAGCCTGCGCAGCACCCGCCGCGAACCCGGCGAGAACGCCTCCGGGTAGTACGCGATGGTGTCCGCGTCGAGCACCAGCAGGGCGGTGTCCAGGTGGTAGTACCGCGGGTCGATCAATTGCAGGGATACCACCGGGACGCCGAGCACTTCCTGCGCCTCGGCGTGCGCGGCCGCGTCGGTGCGAAACCCGGTGCCGGCGAGCAACACCGTGCCGGTCCACGCGAAGTCGCCCTCGGCTTCGTTGATCGCGTTGGGCATGACCAGGTCGCGGTAGCCGTGCTCGACGAACCACCGCCGGAAGTGCTCCGCCTCGGGTGCTCGCTGCGTTGACCGGAAGCGCGCGCCGAGCACCCGGCCGTCGATCACCGTGCCGGAGTTCGCCGCGAACACCATGTCGGGCAGGCCGGGCTGGGGCTCGATCACCTCGACGGTGTGGCCGAGACGCAGGTAGGTCTCGCGCAGCTCGTGCCACTGGGCGAGGGCGCGCTCGACGTCGACGGGTTGGCTCGGGTCCATCCACGGATTGATCGAGTACTCCACGGCGAAATACCGCGGAGGGCACATCAGGTAGCGACGGGTGGTCGGGGTCGGGATGGGGCGTGATTGAACGGCGGAGGCCGGCGCGTCCATGGTCGACGTCATACTTCGAATGTATGGCCAGGGCGACACGTGCTTCAACGTACATATAATGCGGATCATCGTGCAGAATGTTGCGTGTGGACCCACTAGATCAGCGAATCGTTTCGGCCCTTGTCGGAAACGCGCGCGCCAGCTACGCGGAGATCGGTGCCGTCGTCGGATTATCCGCGCCGGCGGTGAAGCGGCGGGTTGACCGGCTGCTGGATGCCGGCGTGCTGCGCGGGTTCACCGCCGTCGTGGACCCGGCGGCCCTCGGCTGGGGCACCGAAGCGTTCGTGGAAGTGCACTGCCGGGGCAATGTCGCTCCCGCGCGGATCCGGGCGAGCCTGGAGCCGTTGCCCGAGGTGGTCGCCGCCTACACGGTGTCAGGGGCTGCGGACGCGATCGTGCAATTGCGCGCCGCGGACATCCACCACCTGGAAACGGCGCTCGAGCGGCTACGCGGCGTGGACATCATCGACCGCACGGTGTCCACCGTTGTGCTGTCCACGTTATTGGAACGCTCCCCACGAGCCGGCTGACCCTGCCGCCGGCACGTGCCAGGATGCGCGGCATGGACGAAGCGAACGCCGTGCTGGTGGATCGCCGGGACCGCGTCGCGGTGATCACCGTGCACGCGCCGGCCACCCGCAACGCCCTCACCCTCGACCTGTCCGCCGAACTGGCGGACGCCGTCGCCGGCTGCGACGAAGACGAGAACGTGCACGCCGTCGTGGTCACCGGCACCCCGCCCGCGTTCTGCGCGGGCGCCGACCTCACCGCCCTCGGCGAGGCCACCGAAGACGGACTACACCGTATCTACGCGGGTTTCCTCGCCGTCGCGAACTGCGGCCTGCCCACCGTCGCAGCGGTCGGCGGGGCGGCGGTCGGTGCGGGGCTGAATCTCGCCCTCGCTTGTGATGTCCGCATCGCCGGTCCGCGCGCCCGCTTCGACGCGCGCTTCCTCGAGCTCGGCATCCACCCGGGCGGCGGGATGACCTGGATGTTGCAGCGCATCGTGGACAGCCAGACCGCGGCGGCGTTGACCCTGTTCGGCGAGGTGACCGACGCCGCGGAGGCGCAGCGCGTTGGGCTGGTGCACCGGGTGATCGACGGCGAGCACACCGAACTCGTTGACGCCGCCGTGCGGATGGCCGGCGCCGCGGGCCGGGCGCCCCGCGCGCTGGTCCGGACCACCAAGCACACCCTCCGGCACACCCGCACCCTCGCGGCACACGACGACGCAGTGCGAGTGGAACTCGCCGCGCAGCTGGATTCGTTGAACTCACCGGAGTTCGCCGAGCGGCTCGCGGCGATGCGGGCGAAGACCAGCGGGGCGAACAAAGCCGGAGGAGACCGGCCGTAACCCGCTCCCAAGAACAACCTGTTACCTGTCGTTACGGTTTACTTAACCGGTCTCTTGACCGGTTAGCCCTGTGATCTGCACCGCTTTCCCAGACACTGACACGCCCGGGACCTACCGTCGGTATGGGACTAGCATTCGAATTGGGCCTGACGCGGAATCAGCGACGCACAGCCAAGAAAGAGGGATCCGCGAGCCGATGAGTACCAGTGTTGACGGTAGTCAGCCCGACACGGCGCCCGATGTCCGCAAGGTAGATCGGGTGGTAATCCGGTTCGCGGGTGACTCCGGCGACGGCATGCAGTTGACCGGGGACCGATTTACTTCCGAAGCGGCGGCGTTCGGCAACGACCTGGCGACCCTGCCGAACTTCCCAGCGGAGATCCGCGCACCGCAGGGGACGTTGCCCGGGGTGTCCAGCTTCCAACTGCACTTCGCCGACTACGACATCCTGACCCCTGGCGACCGCCCGGACGTTCTGGTCGCGATGAACCCGGCGGCGTTGAAGTCGAACATCGCCGACGTGCCGCACGGCGGCACGGTCATCGTGAACACCGACGAGTTCAGCAAGCGCAACCTGTCCAAGGTGGGTTACGAGTCGAACCCGCTTGACGACGATTCGCTGGCGAAGTTCCAGGTCCACCAGGTCGCGATGGGCACCCTCACCCAGGGCGCGCTCGCCGAGACTGATCTCGGCAAGAAGGACGCCGAGCGCTGCAAGAACATGTTCGCGCTCGGGCTGCTGTCCTGGATGTACCACCGGCCGACCGAGGGCACCGAACGGTTTCTCCGGGAGAAGTTCGCGAAGAAGCCCACCCTGGCTGACGCGAACATCCTGGCGTTCCGCGCCGGCTGGAACTACGGCGAGACCACCGAGGCGTTCTCCGTCACCTACGAGGTAGCGCCCGCGAAACTCGCGCCCGGCACCTACCGGCAGATCACCGGCAACACCGCGCTGGCCTACGGCATCGTCGCGGCCGGGCAGCTCTCCAAGCTCAAGGTCCTGGTCGGCACCTACCCGATCACCCCGGCCAGCGACGTCCTGCACGAGCTGTCCAAGCACAAGAACTTCGGCATCACCACCTTCCAGGCCGAGGACGAGATCGCCGGGATCGGCGCCGCGCTCGGGGCGAGTTACGGCGGCTCGCTCGGAGTGACCTCCACCTCGGGCCCCGGCGTAGCGTTGAAATCCGAGACGATCGGGCTCGGCGTGATGACCGAGCTGCCGCTGGTGGTGATCGACGTGCAGCGCGGCGGCCCGTCCACCGGGCTGCCGACCAAGACCGAGCAGGCGGACCTGCTGCAGGCGATGTTCGGGCGGAACAGCGAATCGCCGGTGCCGATCGTGGCGCCGTGCTCACCGGCGGACTGCTTCGACATCGCGCTGGAAGCCACCCGGATCGCGCTGACCTACCGCACGCCGGTACTGCTGCTGTCCGACGGGGCGATCGCGAACGGCTCGGAACCGTGGATGACCCCGGATGTCGACGACCTGCCCGACCTGTCGGTTCGCTTCGCGTCCGAAACGAACGCGCTGGACGGTTCCGACGAGTTCTGGCCGTACGTCCGCGATCCGGAGACGCTGGCGCGGGAGTGGGCGATTCCCGGCACGGCGGGATTGCAGCACCGGATCGGCGGGCTGGAAAAGCAGGACGGGGCCGGCAACATCTCGTACGACCCGGACAACCACGACAAGATGGTGCGGCTGCGCCAAGCCAAAGTGGACGGCATCACGGTGCCCGACGTGACCGTGGATGATCCGAGCGGCGAAGCCCAGGTGCTGGCGCTTGGCTGGGGTTCCAGCTACGGCCCGATCGGCGCCGCGTGCCGGCGGGTGCGGGCCCGCGGTCTACCGATCGCCCAAGCACATCTGCGGCACCTCAACCCGATGCCGGGCAATCTCGGCGACGTGTTGCGCCGCTACGACAAGGTCATCATCCCGGAGATGAACCTCGGACAGCTCGCGATGCTGCTGCGGGCGAAGTACCTGGTGGACGCGATCTCGTACACCAAGGTCGCGGGGCTGCCGTTCAAGGCCGAGGAACTGCAAGACGTTTTTCTGGATACCGTCAAGGGAGCCGAGGAGGCCAAGGCATGACCGCGGTGGATCTGGGCCTGCCCGAGCTGGGCGGGCTCGCCGATGTGCCAACCACCGACGAGCCGCAGAAGGCCAAGGACTACAAGTCGGATCAGGAAGTTCGCTGGTGCCCCGGCTGTGGCGACTACATCGTGCTCAATGCCGTGCAGTCGTTCATGCCGCAGCTCGGGTTGAAGCGCGAGAACATCGTGTTCGTCTCCGGGATCGGCTGCTCGTCGCGGTTTCCGTACTACATGAACACCTACGGAATGCACTCGATCCATGGTCGGGCGCCTGCGATCGCGACCGGCTTGGCTGTCACCCGGCCGGACCTGTCGGTGTGGGTAGTCACCGGGGACGGCGACGCGCTGTCCATCGGCGGCAACCATCTGATCCATTCGTTGCGCCGCAACGTGAACATGACGATCTTGCTGTTCAACAACCGCATCTATGGGCTTACCAAGGGCCAGTACTCCCCCACCTCGGAGGAAGGCAAGGTCACCAAGTCGACCCCGATGGGCTCGCTTGATCACCCGTTCAACCCGATCTCGCTGGCGCTTGGCGCTGAGGCGTCCTTCGTTGCCAGGGCGCTCGACTCGGACAAGAAGGGTCTCACCGAAGTTCTCCAGCAGGCGGCCGCCCACCGCGGCTCCGCGGTCGTGGAGATCTACCAGAACTGCCCGATCTTCAACGACGGCGCCTTCGAGGTGCTGAAGGACAAGGACGAAGCGGCCCGCCGGATCATCCCGCTGACCCACGGCGAGCCCATCCGGTTCGGGCCGGGAAGCGAATACGGCGTGGTGCGCTCCGGTTTCGGTGGGCTGGACGTCACGAAGGTCAGCGAGGTCGGCGAGGAGGCGCTCGTGGTGCACGACGCCAACTTGGACGACCCGTCCTACGCGTTCGCCCTTTCCCGGCTCGGCGATCAGTCCCTTACCCACACGGTCACCGGCATTTTCCGCAACGTCACACGCCCCACCTACGACGACTCCGCGCGCGCTCAAGTGGAAGCGGCGGCGGACGCCAAGCCGGCCGACCTGCAGGGCCTGATCCGCGGCAACGACACCTGGACGGTCAGCTAACCCGCCACGCCCCCAGGTATCCCGCAATATGGATGCATATTGCGGGAATGGGCCCGCATGTGGGTGACGGGAACCAATCTGCTCCGATCGCGCGCTGGCGCGCTCACCACCGGTCGAGCGGGCGGAACCCGACCCGCTCCGCGTCGGCCGGCGTGCGGAACCACACCTCGGCCACGATCTCGTCGAATTCCGGGGATTCCTCGGTGCAGTATCGCAGCGCGGTCACGCTGGCCTTGACCTCGAATTCGTCCGACGGCCGCGCACCGCCGGGCAATGGCATCGCCGAGCCTGCCCCGAACGGACCAGGCGGCACCTCGCCGGCCGGCGGCTGCGCGGGCTGTCCCTCCGCTCCGCGCCTCGGCGCGGACGGCTCGAACAGCGACCCGCTCAGCTGCTGATCGTCCGGCTCATCGATCGGTTCGCGGCGCGCGGTGGCCCGAATCGAGGGCTGAATCGGTTGCGACGGCGGCGCGAACTCGCCCTGCGGACGGCGGGGCTGCCGTTTGGGCAGCACCATGGTCTGTTCGACGTCCTCCTCGGGCGGTGGCGGCTGCCCGAGTGGTTTGGGCAGGCCGGCATCAAGTGGCGCCCCGGCGGCAGGTGGTAGTGGTGGGCCGGCGTCGAGGGACGGGCCGGTATCGGGCGGCTCAGCGTCGGGTGGCGGCTCGCCGAGCGATGGCAGTGGCTGCCCCATCGGCGGTGTCGCCGGCTCGTTCCGTTCGCCTGCCGCCTCCTCGCCCGGAAAGTCCGGAAATCCTGGAACCTCCGTCGATTCGGTGAAGCTGCCGGTCTCCTCGAACGTGCCCGGCCCGTCGAACATGTCGATGGAGGGCGGCTCGCTGGGCGGCGCGTCACCGAGCCGGCTGGAGATCGACCGGTCCTCGGGCAACTGCTCCCCCGACGATGGACCTCCGGCTTCGAGACGCTCGGTGGCCTCACCGGCGGCGGCTGCGTCGAACCAGCCTCGCCGGTCCGGCTCCGGGTCCGGCTTGCGGGGTATCCGTCGCGGTAGCTCGGCGGATGAGGGCGGCTCTGCCAGCCTGTCCTCTGGACCCACGTCCGCGAGTTCCTGCCGGTCGGCAGGCGGTGATCCCGGGATCGGGACCGGGGGTGGGGGTGGGGGTGGTTCCGCGCCCGGGGGTGGTATCGGTCGGCCGATCGCGCTCCGCTCATCGAGTGGCTCCTCGAACGGCCTGCCCGGCTCGGTGTACGGCCTGCCGGGTTCCTCGAAAGGCCTGCCGGGCTCCTCCCTCGGCCGACCAGGTATCTCCCGAGGCGGGCCCGGCTCGTACCCACCGAACTCGTCCCGCTCAGGCGCGGCGTGCCAGTCGGGGTCGTCCCATTCATCGAAGTCGCGGCGTACGTCCTCCTCGACGCGCTCATCGGGCCGCTCGATCAGCTCGTCCGCCAGCCCGTTCAGGTCCGGGCGGTCCGGGTGACCCAGCGCGGCCTCGGCCTGCGCGTTCGCCCGCCGCTCCCGTTCCGACGCCGCGGCCAGCGATTCCTCGAGTCTCCTCGCTCGCCTGCGCGCCGGCATCACCAGCACCAACCAGGTCAGCAACACACCGACCAGGAAAGCGAGCAGGCTCCACAGCCAGACCTGGCCGAAGATCGGCATTGCGACTCCCTTCCGCTGCCCGCTCGCACGTGGCGCGCCACCGAGGGGCACACCTTAGTCCGCGCACCGGCCGCCCGCGCCAGTACAGCCGACCAACGCCGCCGACCCGCCGTCCAGCCACTCGCCGTATTGAGACGGAGTTCACAGTTCTGTACCGCGGTAGACCGTATTCCGTCCACAACCGTCGCGTGGGTGATCTTGGCCCTTGCCGGTGTATCGCCGCAAGACCAGCCGAGAAACACCACCCGCGGTCTAGTGAGGCGGTCTAGTGAGTACGCGCCACCAGATACTCCGCGACCGACCGC
The DNA here is from genome assembly GCA_009379845.1 of Pseudonocardiaceae bacterium. Classification (GTDB taxonomy): domain Bacteria; phylum Actinomycetota; class Actinomycetes; order Mycobacteriales; family Pseudonocardiaceae; genus Tamaricihabitans. Next base: position 17,117 of record WHSZ01000010.1, read on the forward strand.
AGCGCGTCTCGAGCTGGGCATTCGGGCAGCACGGCCAGCTCGGCCGTGGCCCGCTCGGAATACTCGGTCAGGGTAGCCCTCGCCCGCGGTAGTCCCGACGATGCGCGGAGCAACGCGAGGGCCTCGTCGACCTGCGCGGCCTCGGTCAGCGGACCGGAAAGCAACTCGGCGAGCCGCCCGTTGCCGTCGCTCTCGGTGAGCGCATACAGCATCGGCAGTGTCTTCACGCCCTCCCGCAGGTCGGTGCCGGGCGTCTTGCCGGATTCGTCCGCCGGCGAGGCGATATCGATCACATCGTCGGAGATCTGGAAAGCCGCGCCGATGATCTTGCCGTAGCGGTAAAGCGCATCGATCTGATGCTGCTCCGCGCCGGAGAACATCCCGCCGTAGCGGCCAGAGGTGGCGATCAGCGAACCGGTCTTCTGGTCGATCACCGTCAGGTAGTGCTGCACAGGGTCCTCGCCACCCGCCGGGCCCACGGTTTCCCGCATCTGCCCGGTGACCAGCTCGCCGAACGTCTCCGCGATGATCCGCGCCGCATCGGTGCCGAGATCGGACACCAGCCTCGAGGCGTGCGCGAACAGGAAATCGCCGGTCAGGATCGCGATCGTGTTGTCCCACCGGGCGTTCACGCTGTCCGCGCCCCGCCGCATGGTTGCCTCGTCCATCACGTCGTCGTGGTACAGCGTGGCCAGGTGCACCAGCTCGACGGCCGCGGCCGCGGTGATCACCTCCTCGGTGCTTCCCTCCGCGAACTGCGCCGCGAGCAGGGTGAACAGCGGACGAAAGCGTTTGCCCCCGGCCTGCACCAGATGCGACGCGGCCTCGTCGACGAACGCGACGTCGCTGCGCGCCACGTTGCGAAGCACCGCTTCGACCTCGCCGAGACCCCCCGCGATCGCCTCGACCAGCGCGGGATCGCTGAGCTGCAGGCCAACGGTTTCCCGCAGATCGGTAATGATCGATTCCTTGGTGGTCACGGCAGCGGCACTCCCGGGCTCGGCTGAGGAACAACGCGCCCCGCTCCGGCCTCCGGTGCGGGCCTAGCTGGGGATTCGCGCACTACTCAAGCGTAATGCCCGCCGTAGGCCGGTTGGCCGGGTGATCCGTCACGTTGACGATCAGCCGCGTGCTGTGAGGAAGTCCCGCAGGCCCGCGAGGTCGTCGGTGTTGATGTGATCCACGCCGGCGTCCACCAGCGCCCGCCACACGGCTTCGCGCTCGGCCCCCTTGTCGTCGGGCGTGGCCCAGAACCGCACTCGCTGCCCCGCCTGGTGCGCGGTGGACACGATCTCGTGCAGTTCGGCACGCTCGTCCTCGGGCATCGCGCCGGATCCGTTCCAGGAGAACAGCTCCGTCCAGTTCTCCGACACCAGCGGGGTGAGGCCCGGATCCGAGCCCGGCCCGAGATCGTCCTCGTCAGCGATACGGCCGTCGTAGAACGCGTACCGGGATTCCTGCTGCTCCATCAGCTCGCGAGGGCGGTCTCCGGAGATCGCCACGGTGATCGGCCCGTGTGTCACCTCGCCGTTCTCGTAGTGACTGAACAGGAACCCGTACCGCGGATCGCGTAGCACCTCGTCCAGCGCCAGGTAGGTGTCCTCGCCGGTGTTCTTGATGTCGATCAGCAGCTGAAACCGCGCCCGCTCGCCCGGGTACACCGTGCCGCCGTTCGCGAGCACCCGCTCCCGCAGTGGCTCGAGGTAGAGCGCCCGCAGGTTGCGCTCCGGGGCCAGATCTTCCGGATCGTGCCCGACGAGTAGCTGATCGTCCTCGAGGTAGATGTCCGATTCCACGCTGGTGAATCCGTGATCGAGCGCATCGAGCAGCGGGCGTTCGTGCTCGTAATCGTTGTGCGCGTGAGCCTGTGCGAGTGGTTGAACCTTATCGGCGCGCCCCTCGGCGAGCGCCGGCACAGACGCGCCGACCACCAAGCCGAGCACGGCGAGCAACAACGACAGTGTGCGCGGCACGTTCCGCATCCCGACCTCCTCCAGTCGCCCGGAGGAACCCTACGGCCCGCGTCCACCGATGGGGTGAACGCGCGGCGAACACCCACCCCCCATTACCGCGGTTAGCCCGCTAAACGCGGTGCTGAGCATTGCTGAATAGCGCGGTTAGCCCGCTAAACGCGGTATTCGGAGCTCACGGGAGGTCAGGAGGCGAAACCGCCGCCGCTGGCCCAGTCGAGAGCGAAGGCGGGCAGCACGCCGAGCAGCAAGGTCACCGCCACGCCCATGGTGATCGCCGCCGTGGTGAACGCGCCAGGCACGCTGACCGTGGGACCGTCCTCCGCCGGCTCGCTGAAGTGCATCAGCACGATCACCCGCAGGTAGAAGAACGCCGCCACCGCGCTGGCCACCAGCGCGATCACCACCAGCGGGGCCATCCCGTCCTGTAGTGCCGCGGAGAACACCACGAACTTGCCGATGAACCCGGAAGTCATCGGGATCCCGGCGAGCGCGAGCAACAGGAAGGTGAACGTCCACGCCACCAGCGGCGAACGCTTCGCCAGCCCCGCCCACTGGGAAAGGTGGGTGGCCTCGCCGGTGGAATCGCGAACCAGGCTGACCACGCCGAACGCGGCCAGCGTGGTGAACCCGTACGCCAGCAGGTAGAACATGGTGCCGGAAAGGCCCTGGTCGGTCAGCGCGATCGTGCCGATCAGCAGGAAACCCGCGTGCGCGATCGACGAGTACGCGATCATCCGCTTCACGTCCGTCTGGGTCAGCCCGAGGACCGCGCCGATCACCATCGACGCGATCGCCACGGCCCACAGCACGCCGCGCCATTCCCAGCTCGTCGACTCGAACGCCACGGTCAGCACCCGCAGCATCCCGCCGAACGCCGCGACCTTGGTGCAGGCGGCCATGAACGCGGTCACCGGGGTCGGCGCGCCCTGGTAGACGTCCGGTGTCCAGGCGTGGAAAGGGCCAACCGAGCCCTTGAACAGCAGCCCGACCACCAGCAACGCCAGCCCGCCGAACAGCAGCGCGTCGGACCGATCGGTGCCGGCCGCGGCGTTCGCGATATCCGCCAGCTTCACCGAACCCGCGTAGCCGTACAGCAGCGCGAGGCCGTACAGGAAGAACGCCGACGCGAACGCGCCGAGCAGGAAGTACTTGACCGCGGACTCCTGGGAAAGCAGCCTGCGCCTGCGCGCCAGCCCGCACATCAGGTACAGCGGCAAACTCAGCACTTCCAGCGCGATGAACATGGTCAGCAGGTCGTTCGCCGCCGTGAACGTCATCATGCCGCCGAGCGCGAACAGCGTCAGCGGGAACACCTCGGTCTGCATCGAAGCGGACCCGACCTGCGCCCGGTCCTGAATGGTGCCCGGCCGGATCGCCGCCTCCGCGACGAACGCACCGCCCGGCTCGACCGTGCGGTCCGCGATCAGCAGCACCGCCCCGAAGCCGAGCGCGAGCAACGTGCCCCACAGGAACAGCGCCGGCTGGTCGATGGACAGCGTGCCGGCCAGGGTGGTCGTCCCGTTCTCCGGTGCGTCGCTCAAGTAGTAGCCGAACGCCAAGCCGGCACCGACGATCGTGACCAGCGTCAGTCCAACTTGGACGGACCAGCGCTGGTTCCTCGGCAGCAGCGCTTCCAGCAGCACCCCGAGTGCGGCCGCGCCGAAGATGATCAGCACCGGGAGGATCGCCACGTAGTCGACGTCCGGCGCCTGTCCCGGTTGCTGCGCCAAAAACATTGAACTGGTCGGCAACTCAGTTCCCTCCCTGCGCCGCAGGCGCTTCACTGGCTGACTGCACGGTGGCCTGCACCGAAGGGCCGATCACGTCGAGCACCGGCTTCGGATAGATCCCCAACCCGATGATCAACACGACCAGTGGCGCGAGCACACCGATCTCCCGCCCTGAAAGGTCCGAGATCGTACGTCTGGCACCGATTTCCGGAGCCATCGCGGTACCCGGACCGCCACCGGCGCCGACCAACGCGTTACCCCGCACCGGGCCCTGCATGATCCGCTGGTAGGCCCACAGCACGTACAGCGCGGCCAGGATCATGCCGATCGTGGCGAGGATGGTGAACACCGGCTGGTTGTCGAACGATCCGATCAGCACGAGGAACTCGCTGATGAACGAGTTCGTGCCGGGCAGCGACAGCGAGGAAAGCCCGGCGAGCAGGAAAAGCCCGCCGAGCAACGGGGTCAGTTTCGCCATGCCGCCGTAGTCCGAGATCAGTCGGGAACCACCGCGGGCGATCACCATGCCGACCACCAGGAACAGCATTCCGGTCGAGATCCCGTGGTTGACCATGTACAGCACCGCGCCGGTCGCGGCCTGCTCGCTGAACGCGAAGATGCCGAGCCCGATGAACCCGAAGTGCGCGATCGAGGTGTACGCCACGAATCGCTTCATGTCGTCCTGGCCGGCGGCGAGCAGCGCCGCGTACAGGATCCCGATCACCGCGAGCACCAGCACCAGCGGAGCCAGATCGTGGCTCGCCGCGGGGAACAGCGGCAGGCAGTAACGCAGGAACCCGAACGTGCCGATCTTGTCGAGGATGCCGACCAGCAGCACACCGACGCCGACCGGCGCTTCGGCACCGGCGTCCGGAAGCCAGGTGTGCAACGGGAACAGCGGTGCCTTGATCGCGAACGCGATGAAGAAACCGAGGAACAGCCAGACCTGCGTCGAGGTGTCCGCGGTCCGCATCACCTCGGCAAGCGTGGCCCAGTCCAGGGTTCCCTCGCCGAGCTGCTCGGCGCTGACCGCGTACAACCCGATCACCGACGCCAGCATGATCAGCCCGCCGAGCAGCGAGTACAGGAAGAACTTCACCGCCGCGTACTGCCTGCGCGGGCCGCCGAACCGGCCGATGAGGAAGTACATCGGCACCAGCACGGCCTCGAAGAACACGTAGAACAGGAAGACGTCGGTGGCGACGAAAACGCCGACCATGCCGGCTTCCATCACCAGCAGCAGCGAGTAGAACCCCGCCGCGTTGCGTCCTTCCGGCAGCTTGTCCGCCCACGACCCGCCGACCACGATCGGGACGAGCAACGCGATCAGCGCCACCATCACCAGCGCGATCCCGTCGATGCCGAGCGAGAACTTCACGCCGAACGCGGGGATCCAGTCCACCGAGAGGGTCTGCTGGAGGCGGTCGCCGGACGGGTCGTAAGCCAGCCACGCGGGGATTACCAGCAGCAGCTCGAGCAGCGATACGGCGAGCGCGGCCAGCTTGGCCGTGCGGTCGTCCCGGAGGAATGCGACGGCGATGCCGCCCAGCAGCGGCAGCAGCAACAGTGCCAGCAACATCAGGCGTACCTCACCATCAACATAGCCACGAGAACGAGGAGCGAACCGGCCAACATGGACAGTGCGTAGGACCGTACGAATCCGGTCTGCAACCTACGCATTCGCCCGGAACTACCGCCGAGCACCGCGGCCGTGCCGTTCACGAGGCCGTCGACGCCCTTGTTGTCCACATAGACCAGTGCCCGCGCCAGCCAGGTGCCGGGGCGCGCCACCAGTGTCTCGTTGAGCGCGTTGCCGTAAAGGTCGTTGCGCGCGGCACGCACCACGGCGGACACCCGCTGCGGGCGCTCGACCGGGGTTTCCTTGCGTGCCACCAGAAGCCACGCAAGCAACGCACCCAGTGCGGAGAGCCCGACGGTCAGCAGCGGCACCCACTCGTGCGGGATCACGGTGTGCTCGGCCTCCGCGAGCTCGCCGAGCGACGGCGCGAGCCAGCCGGCCAGCCGGTCCCCCGACACGAAGAAGAAGCCCGCGCCGATGGAGCCGACCGCCAGCAGGATCATCGGCACGGTCATCACAGGCGGCGACTCGTGCGGGTGGAACTCCCTGCCGTCCGTCGAGCGGATCTCCTTCCAGCGCGCCTTGCCGAAGAAGGTCAGCAGGAACAGCCTTGTCATGTAGAACGCGGTAATGCCGGCACCGAGCATCGCGGCACCGCCGAACACCCAGCCCTGCCAGCCTTCCTTGCCGAACGCCGCCTCGATGATCGCGTCCTTCGAGTAGAACCCGGAGAGGAAAGGGAAACCGATCAGCGCGAGGTAACCGAGTCCGAACGTGACGGTGGTGATCGGCATCTTGCGCCACAGCCCACCGAACTTGCGGATATCCACCTCGTCGTTCATGCCGTGCATCACCGAGCCGGCGCCGAGGAATAGGCCCGCCTTGAAGAATCCGTGGGTGAACAGATGCATGATGCCGAGCGCGTAGCCGATCGGCCCGAGCCCGACCGCGAGCATCATGTAGCCGATCTGGCTCACCGTCGAGTACGCCAGCACCTTCTTGATGTCGTCGTAGGCGCACCCGATGATCGCCCCGAGCAGCAGGGTGATGGCCCCGATCAGGGTGACGACCAGTTGCCCGGTCGGGGTCGCGTTGTAGATCGGGTTCGCGCGGGCGATCAGGTACACACCCGCCGTCACCATCGTCGCCGCGTGGATCAGCGCGGAGACCGGCGTCGGACCCTCCATCGCGTCCGGAAGCCACGCCTGCAGCGGGAACTGACCAGACTTACCGCAGGCACCGAGCAGCAGCAGCAAGCTGATCGCGATCACCGCGCCACTCGGGATCTCCCCGATGCCGGCGAACACGTCGGCGTACTGAGTGCTCCCGACGTACTTCCAGATCATGAAGATCGCGATCGCCAGCCCGACGTCGCCGACCCGGTTCATCAGGAACGCCTTCTTCGCGGCGGTCGCCGCGGACGGCCGGTCCTGCCAGAACCCGATCAGCAGGTACGAGGCGAGGCCGACGCCTTCCCAGCCGAGGTACAGCGTCACGAAGCTGTTGCCGAGCACCAGGATCAGCATCGCCGCGACGAACAGGTTCAAGTACGCGAAGAACTTCCGCCGATCGTCGTCCTCCGACATGTAGCCGATCGAGTAGATGTGGATCACCGACCCGACCCCGGTAATCAGCAACACGAAGCTCACCGAGAGCGGGTCGATCCGCATCCCGAAGTCCACTTGCAACGCTTCGACCGGGATCCAGGAGAACAGGTTCACGTCGGAAACCCGCTCCTCGGCCGCGGTGGCGGTGGTGGAGAAGAACAGCGCCAGCCCGTACGCGAACGAGCCGAGCACGGTCGCGCACCCCAGCAGGTGCCCCCACGCATTGGTCCGACGGCCACCAAGCAACAGCACCAAGGCGCCCAGCGCGGGCAGCGCGACCAGCAGCCACGATGTCGCAGTCACGTGTGAAGACCTTTCAGTACTTGAGCAGGTTGGTGTCGTCGATCGAAGCCGAGCGGCGGGTGCGGAAGATCGCCATGATGATCGCCAACCCGACGACCACCTCCGCGGCGGCGACCACCATCACGAAGAACGCCATGACCTGCCCTTCGATCCCGCCGTTGATCCGCCCGAAGGTGATCAGCGTCAGGTTCACCGCGTTGAGCATCAGCTCGATGCACATGAACACCACGATGGCGTTGCGGCGCACCAGAACCCCGACCGCGCCGATACTGAACAGCAGCGCGGAAAGCACCAGGTAATACGTCGGAGTCACGCCTTGTTCCCCTCGCTCTCCCCAGCTTCGTCCTCGCCGGTCTCGCTCGGCGGGGTGAGCGCGCGTGCGTCGGCGCCCGGCACATCGCCGGAAACCTCGCGGATGTCGTCGGCGAATTCCTCCGCGGTGGCCGAGTCGAGGATCCGGGAAAGTGAATCGGGTGCGACCGACCCGTCCGGCAGCAAAGCGGGGGTCGCCACCGAGTTCGCGGTGGCGAACACGCCCGGTCCCGGCAGCGGCGATGGCCGGCCCTGCTCGCCCCTGAAGCGCTCCTCGACGAGCTCGCGCTGGGTCTTCTTGCTCTTCTTCCCGCCGGAGTGGGAAAGCAGCATCGCGCCGACCGCGGCCACGATCAGCAGCGCGGAGCTCAGCTCGAACGGGAACAGGAAGTCACCGAAGATCATCCGGCCGAGTCCGCCCGCGCCGCCGCCCTGCGGCGAGTACGGATCGAGCGGCGCGGCCATCTCGACGTCGGTCAGCGACCGGGCAAGCAGGGTCACCACCAGCCCCGCCATCCCGATACCGAGCAGCGCGGCGACCAACCGTTGCCCGCGAAGCGCTTCCACGACGGAATCGGAGCTGTCCCTGCCGGCAAGCATCAGCACGAACAGGAACAGCATCATGATCGCGCCGGTGTACACGATGATCTGCGTGAAGCCGAGGAACGGCGCCCGCTGCGCGAGGTACATCAGTCCGAGGCTGAGCATGGTGACCACCAGCCACATCGCGGAGTGCACCGCGTTGCGCACGAACACCATGCCGAGCGCGCCGGCGACCGAAGCCGGACCGAGAATCCAGAACGCGACGGCTTCCCCGCTGGACACCGTGGATCCCTGATCGGCGCCCTGCGCGGTGATGGTCGCGGCCTCCGCGAGCACCAGCGCACTCATCGACCAGCCTCCTCGGCGGACGTCTCCACGGTCTGTCCACTCGGGACACCTACCTGGCGGGCGAGTTCCGGTCCCCTCGCGTAGTAGTCCTGCTCGTTCTCGCCGAGGCGCATCGGGTGTGGCGGCTGCTCCATTCCGGGCAGCAGCGGCGCCATCAGGTCTTCCTTGGTGTAGATCAACCGCTGCCGGTCGTCGTCGGCCAGCTCGTAGAAGTTGATCATTGTCAACGACCTTGTCGGGCATGCCTCCACACACAACCCGCAGCCGATACAGCGCAGGTAGTTGATCTGGTAGTCCTTGCCGTACCGCTCGCCGGGCGAGTAGCGCTCTTCCTCGGAGTTGTCCGCGCCCTCCACGTAGATCGCATCGGCCGGGCAGGCCCAGGCGCACAGCTCGCAACCGACGCACTTCTCGAGGCCGTCCGGATGCCGGTTGAGCTGGTGCCGGCCGTGATAGCGCGGCGCCGTCGCCCGGTAATCCTCCGGGTACTCCTCGGTGACCACCTTCTTGAACATCGTGGAAAAGGTGACTCCGAAGCCCTTGACGGGATCAAACAGTCCCATCGTCCGCCTCCTTACCGGTGGGAGAACCGGTCAGTTCAGATTTCGAGGCTGCCTGGCTCACCGGCGCCCTGTGGCGCGGCTTCTTCGGCACCTCGAGGTCGATGGGTGGCACCGGATAGCCGCCACCCGTCACCGGGATCTTGTCCTCGTCCTCGGGAACTTCCTTCTCCGGCAGCAGCAGGCTCAGCAGCACGAGGATCGCGATGCCGATCCCACCGACGATCAGGATCTGGACGGTGGACACGTTGCCGTCGTTGCGAACCGCGCGGATCCCGGATACCAGGACGAACCACGCGAGGCTGATCGGCACCAGCACCTTCCAGCCGAACCGCATGAACTGGTCGTAGCGCAGCCGCGGAAGCGTACCGCGCAACCAGATGTAGACGAACAGCAGCAGCAACGTCTTGGCGACGAACCAGAGCAGCGGCCACCAGCCGGTGTTCAGTACCCCGTCACCGATCGCGGACAGCGGCCACGGCGCCATGTACCCGCCGAGGAACAGCGTGGTGGCGAACGCGGAGACGACCACCATGTTCACGTACTCGGCGAGGAAGAACAGCGCGAACTTCAGCGACGAGTACTCCGTGTGGAAACCGCCCACCAGCTCGGATTCCGCTTCCGGAAGGTCGAACGGCGCGCGGTTGGTCTCGCCGACCATGGAGATCACGTAGATGATGAAGCTGGGCACCAGCAGCACCGCGAACCAGCCGTTCCGCTGCGCGTCCACGATGTCCCCTGTGGACAGTGACTGGGCGTAGAGCACCACCGAGACGATCGCGAAGCCCATCGCGATCTCGTAGGAGATCACCTGTGCGGCCGAGCGCAGCGCGCCGAGCAGCGGGTAGGGCGAGCCGGACGACCAGCCGCCGAGCACGATCCCGTACACCCCGATCGCCGCGGCTGCCAGCACCACCAGCGCGCCGACCGGCAGGTCGACCAGCTGCAGGTAGGTCCGCTCGCCGAAGATGGAAACCTCAGGGCCGAACGGAATCACCGAGAACGCGGTGAACGCCGGAACCGTGGAGATCACCGGCGCGATCCAGTAGACCTTACGATCCGCGCTGGTGGGGATGACCTCTTCCTTGAAAGCCAGCTTCAGCCCGTCGGTAAGGGACTGCAGCCATCCACCGGGGCCGGTCCGGTTCGGACCGGGCCGATGCTGCATGCGGCCGACGACCTTGCGCTCCCAGTTGATCATGAACAGCGTCATCACCACGCCGAACACGAACAGCACGACGACCTTGAGCGCGATCAACCACAGCGGATCGTCCGCGAGCACATCGGCCCTTGTCACCGGTTCCTGCTGCCCCTGAGCGAGCAACAACTCGACGCGGTTCATGCCTCGCTGCCTCCGCCCCTGATTACGACCAACGACCCGTGCGCAACGCCCAGGTCACGGTGCAGCCTTCCGGCTTCGCTCCTGGCCGGTGCCCACACCACGCCGTCCGGCAGATCCGCTATCTCCACGGGTAGCCGTATCGCACCGTCACCGTCCACATCGGAGGACAGGGTAGCCAGCTGGCCCTGGCCGAGCCCCACCTCCCGCGCGGTGTTCGCGGACATCCGGACATACTGGTCGCGCGCGGTACCGGCCAGGTGCGGCTCTTCGACCTGCAACGAGCCGCCGTCCAGCAGCTCACGCCAGGTAGCGAGCACCGCCTGGTTCGCCCGGTTACGCGTCGGTGTCGGCGCGGCGGGCTGGTCCGGAGTGGACACCGTTGCCGGCCGGCCGCGGCCGATGCGCCGCAGGTCGTCCGCGGCCGCGGTCGGGGTCTGGGTGAACAGGTCCGCGTCCATCTCGATGGCTAGCGTGTCCAGCACCCGGCAGTCCGGCAGCATCGTGCCGTCCGAACGGTGCAGCGCCACGTCGAACGGGCGGTGCCGGCCTTCCCAGTTGTAGAAGCTGCCGTCCTTCTCCGGTGCGGCCGCAACCGGCAGCACCACGTCGGCGTGCTCGGTGACCGCCGAGCGGCGCAGTTCCAGGCTCACCACGAAGCCGGCCTGCCGCAACGCTTCCGTTGCCAGCGCGGGATCCGGCAGGTCGTCCGGGTCGACGCCGCCGACCACCAATCCGGCGAGCTCGCCGTCGGCGGCGGCACGCAGCATCTCTCCGGTGTCCCTGCCACGCTCCGCCGGCAGCTGGCCGGATCGCAGGCCCCACGCCGATTCCAACTCCGCGCGGGCCGCCGCGTCGGTCACCGACCGCCCGCCGGGCAGCAAGGTGGGCACTGCACCGGTCTCCAGCGCGCCGCGCTCCCCCGCCCTGCGTGGGATCCACGCGATCTTCGCACCGGTCGTGTCGGAAAGCCGGCCCACCGCGGAAAGCAGGCCGGGGACCTCGGCGGCGCGCTCACCGACCAGCAGCACCGCGCCCGGCGCGGACAACGCCTCGCGGACATCGGCTTCCAGGTGGTCGAGCTCGCGCGGCTCCTCACCCGGCACCGCTGGCAACAGCGTGCCGAACGTCTTGGTCACGGCCGGCGAGGTCCAGGAAGCCAGGTGGAAGACCCTGGTGCTCTTCTTCCGCGCGGCCTTGCGGAGCCGGAGGAACACGATCGGCGATTCCTCTTCAGGCTCGAGCGCCACGCACAGCGCGGCGGGTGCGGCCTCGATCCCGGCGAACGTCACGCCGCCCTCCGGGATGCCGCCGAGCACCCTTGAGGTGAGGAAATCCAGCTCCTCGTTCGAATGCGCCCGCGCCCGGAAGTCGATGTCGTTGGTACCCAACGCGATCCGGGCGAACTTGCTGTACGCGTAGGTGTCCTCGACGGTGCTGCGGCCGCCGACGAGTACGCCGACACCGCGTTCCCGCGCCTCGAGCAGCCCTCGGGAGGCGACCTGCAACGCCTCGGTCCACGAGGTGTCCTCCAGGTTGCCGGTCTTCGGGTTACGCATCTGGGGGCGCAGCACCCGGTCGGCTGCCGAGACATACGGGAACGCGAACCGTCCCTTGTCGCAGATCCACTCCTCGTTCACCTGCGGGTCGTTGCCGGCCAGCTTGCGCATGATCTTGCCGCGCCGGGTGTCCACCCGCTCCGCGCAACCGGACGAGCAGCCCTCACAGATGCTCGGCGTCGAGACCAGGTCGAACGGGCGGGACCGGAACCGGTATGCCGCACTGGTCAGGGCGCCGACCGGGCAGATCTGGATGGTGTTGCCGGAGAAGTAGCTCTGGAACGGTTTGCCTTCGGTCGTCCTGCTCGCGTCATCGGTCGCGATCTCGGCGGTGGCCGAGGTGCCGATCTGCTGCCCGGCGCCGCGTTCGAGCAACTCGATGAACGGATCACCCGCGATCTCGCTCGAGAACCGGGTGCACCGCTGGCAGAGCACGCAGCGTTCCCTGTCTAGCAGCACCTGGCTGGAGATCGCCAGCGGTTTCGGGAAGGTCCGCTTGGTGTCCACGAACCGGGAATCCGCGCGGCCGTTGGACATCGCCTGATTCTGCAGTGGACACTCGCCGCCCTTGTCGCAGATCGGGCAGTCCAGCGGGTGGTTGATCAGCAGCAGTTCCATCACGCCCTGCTGCGCCTTGTCCGCGACCGCCGAGGTGTGCTGGGTCCGCACCACCATGCCGTCGGCGACCGGCACCGTGCAGGAGGCCTGCGGCTTCGGCATCGGCCGGCCGCCCATCTCGACCTCGACGAGGCACTGCCGGCAGGCTCCCGCCGGGTCGAGCAGTGGGTGATCGCAGAACCGGGGGATCTGAAGGCCCAACCGTTCCGCGGTACGAATGATCAGCTCGCCCTGCGGGGCGATAACTTCGAGACCGTCGATGGTCAGCTTGACGTAGCCCTCCGGGACGACCAGCTCGCCGGCCTCGTCGCGATCAGCTGCCAACGTCATGATCCAGCTCCAGCCAGTGCGGGTTCGGAGTTACGCGCCCTGTTCTGCTCGCACAACGCGAGGAACTCGTCCTTGAAATACTTGATGCCGCTGGTGATCGGCGAGACCGCACCGTCGCCGAGCGCGCAGAACGAGCGGCCGAGGACGTTGTCGCAGACATCGAGCAGGGTGTCGATGTCCTCCTCGGTGCCCCGGCCGTCCACCATTCGCTCCAGGATCTGCGCCAGCCAGTAGGTCCCTTCCCGGCACGGCGTGCACTTACCGCACGACTCGTGCTCGTAGAACTGGGTCCACTTCATCACCGCCCACGGCACGGACACCGTCTCGTTGAAAATCTGGAGAGCTGTCGTTCCGAGCATCGAGCCGGCCTCCGCGGCGCCCTCGAAGTCCAGCGGCACGTCCAGGTGCTCGGCGGTGAACAGCGGTGTGGAGGAACCGCCGGGAGTCCAGAACTTCAGCGGGATCCCGTCCTTCATACCGCCGGCGAGCTCGAGCAGTTCGCGCAGCGTGGTGCCGAGCGGCGCCTCGTACTGCCCCGGCTTCTCCACGTGCCCCGAGATCGAGAAGATCTTCGGGCCGGGCGATTTCTCTGTGCCCATGCCACGAAACCAGTCCGAGCCACCGTTCACGATGTACGGCACGCTCGCGATGGTCTCCACGTTGTTCACCGTGGTCGGCTGACCGTACAACCCGGCCGCGGCCGGGAACGGCGGTTTCAGCCTCGGCTGGCCGCGCCTGCCCTCCAGCGAGTCGAGCAGCGCGGTCTCCTCGCCGCAGATGTAGGCACCCGCCCCGGCGTGCACCACGATGTCCAGGTCGAACCCGGAACCGAGGATGTTCGTGCCGAGGTAACCGGCCTGGTACGCCTCCCGCACCGCCGCGTTCAGCCGGCGGATGCAGTGCGGCACCTCGCCGCGCACGTAGATGAAGCAGTGGTGCGCGCGCATCGCGTAGGAGGCGATGACACAACCCTCGATCAGCGAGTGCGGGTCGGCCATCATCAGCGGGATGTCCTTGCAGGTGCCCGGTTCGCCCTCATCGGCGTTGATGACAAGGTAGTGCGGCTTGTCCTCGTTCGGCGGCATGAAGCCCCACTTGACGCCAGCCGGGAAACCCGCGCCGCCACGGCCGCGCAGCCCGGAGTCCTTCACCAGCTGCACCAGTTGCTCCGGCTCGGCCCGCAACGCCTTCGGCAGCGCGGTGTAGCCCTCCAGCTGCTCGTAGGTGTGCAGCGTCCAGGAGTTCGGGGAAAGCCAGCGTTTGGTCAAAACCGGCGTGAGCTTGTCTGTCATCTCTTCTCCGGAACTGGGGGCAGTGCGGCATCGTCCGGCATGGTCGGCGCGGTCCATCCACGGTCGGTGGCCAGCTGCGCGCCCCGCACGGTTTCCGCGGACGCCGACGGCCCGTTCACCGCTTCGGGATCGGTGTCGAAACCGACCGCGAGTTGCTCTTCGACCGTCCGGAAGTCGGTCAGCGGCGCGCCCCGTGTCGGCGCCGGCTTTTCCCCGCGCCGCAACGCATCCACCAGCTCTACCGCGGACTCCGGGGTCTGGTTGTCGTAGTACTCATAGTTCACCTGCAGCACCGGCGCGAAGTCACACGCGGCCAGGCATTCGGCGTGCTCGATGGTGATCGAGCCCCGCTCGCCGGGCGTTCCGGCGGTTTCCTCGTGCCCCAACGGTTTCCCGCTCTCGCCGAGGTGCTCGCGCAGCTTGCCGTAGATCGCGTCCCCGCCAAGCACCGCGCACAGCGTGTTGGTGCACACGCTGACCAGGTGCTCGCCGCACGGCTTGCGCTTGTACATGGTGTAGAACGTCGCCACCGCGCTGACTTCGGCCGTGCTCAGCCCGAGCTGGTTGGCGCAGAACGTAACGCCCTGCTGGCTGACGAAGCCCTGCACGGACTGCACAAGGTGCAGCAGCGGCAGCAAGGCCGAGCGGGACTGCGGATACAGCGCGATGATCCGCTGCGCCTTGGCCGTCGTGTCCACGCCGAACGGGGAATCCGCCGGCAGCGGGACGGCGTCCGAAGCCGTACCGGCTTCCTCCGGAGCCTCCGCGGTCATCGGTCGCACCCTCCCATCACTGGATCAAGGGAGGCCACCGCCGCGATCATGTCGGCGACCAGACCTCCCTCGGACATCGCCGGCATGGCTTGCAGGTTGATGAAGCTGGGTTCCCGGACGTGCACCCGCATCGGCCGGGTTCCGCCGTCCGAGACCAGGTGGTAGCCGAGCTCGCCGCGCGGCGACTCAACCGGCACGTAGACCTGGCCCGGCGGCACGCTGAAACCCTCGGTCACCAGCTTGAAGTGGTGGATCAACGACTCCATCGACTGGCCCATGATCTTGCGTACGTGATCGAGCGAGTTGCCGAGCCCGTCGGAGGACACGGTGAGCTTCGCCGGCCAGGCGACCTTCGGATCGTCCACCATCACCGGGCCGGGCTCCAGCTTGTCGAGGCACTGCCTGACGATCTTCAGCGACTGGTGGATCTCCTCGAGCCGCAGCAGGTAACGGCCGAACGAATCCGCCTCGGTGGTGGTCGGAACCTCGAAGTCGTACTCGTCGTAGCCGAGATACGGCTCGGTTTTCCGGATATCCCACGGCAATCCGGCTGACCGCAGGATCGGGCCCGTGACGCCGAGCGAAAGGCAGGCGTCCACCGGCAGGTACCCGACGCCCTGCAGCCGGTTGCGCCAGATCGGTTGCCCGGTCAGCAACTTGTCGTAGCCAGGCAGCCGCTTGTCCATCACCTTGAGAAAGTCGGTGACCTTCTCGTGGTAGTCGTCCGGCAGGTCCTGCGCGAGGCCACCAGGCCGGATGAACGCGTGGTTCATCCGCAGACCGGTGAGGTGTTCCAGGAGGTGCAGCACCTCTTCCCGCTCCCGGAACCCGTTGGTCATCCCGGTGAGCGCGCCCAGCTCCATCCCGCCGGTAGCCAGCGCGACGAGATGCGAGCTGACCCGGTTCAGCTCGAGCAGCATCACCCTGGCGACCTCGGCCCTGCGGGGCACCTCGATGCCGAGCAGCTTCTCGATGCCCATGCAGTACGCGGCCTCATTGGACAGTGGCGCGAGGTAGTCCATCCGGGTAACGAACGTGACGCCTTGGGTCCAGGTTCGGTACTCGCAGTTCTTCTCGATCCCGGTGTGCAGGTAGCCGATCACCGAGCGGGCCTGGGTGACCGTCTCGCCTTCCAGCTCGATCACTAGCCGCAGCACGCCATGCGTGGACGGGTGTTGCGGCCCCAGGTTCATGACGAACTTCTCGTCACCCGCGGCATCCTCGAGGAATTCGTCCCAGTCGCCGCCGGTGACCGTGTACACCCGGCCCTCGGTGGTCTCCCGGGAGCTGGCGTACGGATCTGTGGTGGTCATGTGTACGCCCTCCGTTGATCAGGTGGAGGTATTTCGGCGCCCTTGTATTCCACCGGGACGCCGCCAAGCGGGTAGTCCTTGCGCTGCGGGTGCCCGTCCCAGTCGTCCGGCATCAGGATCCGGGTCAGCGCTGGGTGTCCATCGTGGACGATCCCGAACATGTCCCAGTTCTCCCGCTCCTGCCAGTCCGCCGTGGCGTAGACCTCGACCACCGACGGGATGTGCGGATCGTCCACATCCACCGCGACCTCGAGCCGGATCCGCCTGCGGTAGGTCATCGACGTGAGGTGGTAAACCGCGTGCAGCCGCTGCGGGACCTCCTCGCCGTAGTCAACGGCGGAGACGGAGCTGCACAGCTCGAAGCGCAGCGACGGGTCGTCGCGCAGCGTCCGGCAGATCTCCACCAGGTGTTCACGCTGGACGTAGAACGTGATCTCGCCACGGTCGATGGTCACCTGCTGGATCGCACTGGCGGCGATTCCCTTGCCGCTCAACGCTTCCAGCAGATCGTCGGCAACCTCGTCGAACCAGTCGCCGTACGGCCGCTCGGCAGCGGGCGGGACGTATGCCGGCAGCCGGAGGCCGCCGTATCCGGACGTGTCGCCGGCGTCGTCGACGCCGAACATGCCGCGCCGGGGGCGGCCAGCGACCACCGGGATGCGCTCGGCCGGCCGGGTCGAATCGGCCGGTTCGAGGCCCGGCTCGGGGTGTTCTGCGCTGGAGTGTTCGTCCCCAGGGTCCGGCTTACCGGAGCCGACCAGTTTCTCCTCCTCGGTCACTGTTGCCCCTTCTCGAGCACTCCGCCGGGCGCCAGGTCGATCCGCTTGCCCTTGCCACCGTGCAGCTGCACCAGCTCGTGCGCGGGCACGTCCGCGGTGCGTGGATCGCGCGGCCCCTGGAACTTCTTGGTGTTCTTCTTCTTGGCGTAGCGCACCGAGGACGGCAGCAACTGGGTGCGCTCCCCGCTCGCCGCCTTCTCCGCGGCACGGTTCGGGCCGAGCGGCTCGTCCATGATCTTCTCGTGCAGCTTGAGGATGGCGTCCATGAGCATCTCAGGGCGCGGCGGGCAACCCGGCAGGTACATGTCAACCGGCACGATGTGGTCGACGCCCTGCACCACGGCGTAGTTGTTGAACATCCCGCCTGACGAGGCGCACACGCCCATCGAAAGCACCCAGCGCGGTTCGGGCATCTGGTCGTAGATCTGCCTGAGCACCGGCGCCATCTTGTTGGTGACCCGGCCCGCGACGATCATCAGATCGGCCTGCCTCGGCGAGGGGCGGAACACCTCCATGCCGAACCGGCCGAGGTCGTACCGGGTCGCGCCGGTGGTCATCATTTCGATGGCGCAGCACGCGAGCCCGAAGGTCGCCGGCCACAGGGATGACTTGCGTGACCAGTTGACCAGCTTCTCCACGCTGGTCAGCAGGATCCCGTTGGGAAGTTTTTCCTCTAGTCCCATTCGAGCCCACCTCGGAGCCACTCGTAGATGTACGGGATGGTGATCGCGACGATGAAGATGCTCACCGCGGCGAAGCCGAACAACCCCACCGAATCGGCCGAGACCGCATAGGGATAGAGAAAGACCATCTCGATGTCGAAGAGAATGAAGAGCATCCCGGTGAGATAGAACTTCACCGGTACGCGGCCCCCGCCGACGACCGGGTGCGGGGATGGTTCGATACCGCACTCGTACGGATCGAGTTTGGCCTTGTTGTACCGGCGCGGGCCCACGAGTGGGGCGATCACCACGGAGAACACCGCGAACGCGCCGGACACTAAGATCAACAAAACCAGCGGTATGTATGGCTCGAGACCCGTGGTTCCCGGTCCCCCCTGCGCGAGGTAGTCCGTCGCGGTTACCGTCATCGCCTCCGTCTGCGAAGCGTCGAACACTAACACCGTTCCCGCCGTCCTTCCGGGCCGCGATGGCCCGCCGGTCGCCCCGCGACGCACCCTAAAGGGTATTCGTCCACGACCTCCGAGTTAGGACGCCCTAACTCGGCGTGGTCGCCAGGCGCGACGTGCACTTCCTCCGCGACTTTGTGAAAGCATTCACAATCTACCTCATGAGGTTGTGAAGTGCTTCACAAGCCACGGCGCTAGTGTAAAACCGCGCTCCCGGCGCTGTCTTCGGCCCCCGGCCGGTCGAGTTTTCCGCTCCGACGTGCGGATTGGTCGTGTCACCAGCGGAGAAAGCCAATGAGCGGCGAGGACCCACGAAGCGACCAATCGGACAAAGGATACCCTAACGTGATGGATCACACCGGGGCTCGTGAGTCTTTTTCGAGGTTATAGCACCTAATGTGCTTGCTGGCTCGACGCTGACAAGCACGTCTCGCGGACTCACGAGACGCTCGGCGCCAGCCGAGCGGCCGTCGCCACGATCCGGTCCACCACATCCCCGTCCTTGGGGTCGTAGCAGCCGGACAGGCCCTTGTACACCAGTGGGATCAGCGGGTTGATCCGCAACCCGTACTTGGTCGCCGCGCGCATGATCCGCGGTTTGCCGATCAGTTTGGCGAAGAGGTTGCCCAGCCGGTAGTAGCCGCCCATCAGGTCGCTGAGCGTGGCCGGGTAGCCGCGCAGCGCGCGTTCCCTTGACGGGCCTTCCGGCCGAGCAAGCGCCTGCACCACGTGTTCGGCCGCCAGCTTCGCGGACTCCATCGCCGACGGGATGCCCTCGCCGTTGAACGGGCTCACCATCCCGCCCGCGTCGCCGAGCAGCAGCAACCCGTCCCGGTAGTGCGGGGTGCGGTTGAAGCCCATCGGCAGGCCGGCCCCGCCGATCTTGCCGGTGGCGTTGCACTCCCGGAAGCCCCACTCCTCCGGCGTGCTGTCCAGCCAGGACCGCATCAGCGCGCGGTAATCCGTGCTCCGGAAGGCTTTCGACGTGGACAGCATGCCGAGCCCGACGTTCACCGTGCCATCGCCAAGCGGGAACGCCCAGCCGTAGCCAGGCAGCAGTTTGGGGTCGCGTGGATCACTGCGGTCCCACAGCTCGAGGTGCCCCTCGATGAACGGGTCGGTGTGCCGCGGGCTGCGGTAGTAGCGGCGCACCGCGACGCCCATCGGCCGGCTGTCCCGCTTCTCGATCCCGACGGACAGCGCCAGCCGCGCGGACACCCCGTCGCAGGCGAGCACCAGCGGCGCGCGATAGCTGGCCGGTTCCCGCTCCTCGCCGAGCTTCGCGTTCACCCCGATCACCCGCCCTGAGCGCTCGTCGGTGATCGCGCCGTTCACCGTCGCCCGCTCGACGAGCCGGGCGCCCGCTCGTTGCGCGGTGCGCGCGAGCAGCTCGTCGAAGTCGTGCCGGGTACGGGAAACGCCGTAGGGCGGGTAGCTGGTCAGCTCCGGCCAGTCCAGCTCGAGGGTCAGCTCGTTGGTCAGAATCCGCAGCCCGCGGCTGTGCACCCAGCCGGCTTCCTCGCTGGTGTCGATGCCCAGATCGATCAGCTGCTTCACCCCCCGCGGGGTGAGGCCGTCGCCGCAGACCTTGTCCCGAGGGAAGGTGCTCTTCTCAAGCAGCAGCACGTCAACGCCCGCACGGGCCAGGTAGGTCGCCGCCGTGGAACCGGCCGGCCCGGCTCCCACCACGATGACGTCGGCGTCCTGCTCGGAACTGCTGCGGCTGCTCATGGCGCCAGTCTAGGAGTCCGCCTCGGCCAGGCTCACCGCGCGCGGCCGCACGGCGTGATGCAGCGCCACCACCCCGAACGTGAGGTTGAGCCACGCCACGTCGCGCCACCCGGCCCCCGCCATCATCGAACCCAAGGTTCGCTGATCCGGCCAGGAAAGGATCGATTCGGCGAGATACGTGTACGCCTCAGGGTTGGAGGCCACCCGCTTGGCGAGCGCCATCAGCAGCCGCAGCAACACTTTCTGGTACAGCGCGCGGATCGGCCTGAACACCGGCGTCGAGCATTCGCAGATCACCAGCCGCCCGCCGGGGCGCACCACGCGATACGCCTCGCGCAGCGCGGCCGGCACGTCATGCACGTTGCGAAGTCCAAAGGAGACTGTCACGGCGTCGAAACTGGCGTCCGCGAACGGCAGGCGGGTCGCGTCGGCACCGACCATCGGCACATCGCGATGCGCGCCATTGCGCAGCATGCCGAGCGAGAAGTCCGCGGCAACGCACCAGGCCCCTGCGCGCGCGTACTCCACGGTGGACACCCCGGTGCCGGCCGCGAGATCGAGCACCCGCTCGCCGGTGCGCGCGTCCAGCGCCCTGGCCGTCATGTTCCGCCAGCGACGATCGAACCCGAACGTCATAACCGAGTTGGCGCGGTCATAACCCCGTGCGACGCCGTCGAACATCTTCGCGACCTCGTGCGGTTCCTTGTCCAAGTTCGCCCGCGACATAGCCAGCAGGGTACGTGTTTGTCACAGTTCCAGGGCGGCGAGCATCCCGCGCACCGAGTCGGACCAGGCGAATTCCTCCGCGCGGGTGCGCGCCGCGCCACGCCGTAGCGGTTCCGGTGCGGACAGCAACCGGGTGACGGCACCGGCGAAGGCGGGTGGCCGATCTTGCACCGCCGCGCCGCAGCCGGGGCGGACGATCTCGCGCAGCGCCGAGGACGCGGACACCACGACCGGTGTCCCGGAAGCGAGCGCCTCCAGCGCGGCTAACCCGAACGTCTCGTGCGGGCCAGGGGCGAGCGAGACATCCGCGCTGGCCAGCAGGGTGGCCACGTCGGTACGAGAACCGAGATATCCGAGGAAGGTCACCGGAAGCCCCGCGGCCCGCCGTTCGAGGGCGCGCCTGCGTGGCCCGTCGCCGGCGATCACCAGGCGCACCTTGTGGCCGGACTCGGACAGTTCGGCCAGCGTGTCCACGCTGCGCTCGACGTGCTTCTCGGGGGATATTCGTCCACAGTGGACTATCAGCGCATCGGCGCCGTCGGCCAGTTCGCCACGCAGCCCGCGATCCCGCCGTCCCGGGTCGAACGTGCCGAGGTCCACACCGAGCGGAACCTGCCGCACATTCGGCGCCGCGATCCGGTCGAACTCCTCGCGGGCGAAGGACGTCGTGCACACCACGGTGTCGTAATTGGCAGCCATCCGCCCATTGGCCATATCGGCCGCGCCGCGGGCGAACGTCTTCGGCAGCAGGAACTGCTCGAGCAACCGGTCCAGCCGCTCGTGGGAGATCACGATGCTCGGGATGCCACGACGGGCGGCCCACTGCCCCATTCCGCGCAGCGTCAACCGATCGGAGACCTCCAGCCGGTCCGGGCGCAGCACGTCCAGCAAGCCGCGCACCCGCAACGGATCCACCACCCGGTAACCGCCGGTGCCCGGGATTCGCAGCGCCGGCAAGGTGATTCGCCGGACACCGTTGCCGAGCCGCTCATCGGCGTGCCGTTGCCCTGGCACCACCAGGCTGACCCGATGTCCACATGCGACGTATCCTTCGCCGAGATGGTGTAGCGCGGTACGTAGCCCCCCGGAACGTGGCCCGTAGAAGTTGGCCAGCTGCACGATGTGTTGGCTACGCGGCTCGTTCATCGGCTCGCATCACCGCTCGATAGTGCTCGACGAGTTCGGTGCAGATCGCCGGCCAGCTCCGTGCCGCGACGGCGTTTCGCCCAGCCCTTCCGAGCCGGGTCCGCAGCGCGGGATCGGCCAGCCGCGCCACCCGGTCCACCAGTGCCGCACCGAAGTCCGGCTCGCCGGCCGGCAGCAGGTAGCCGGTTTCGCCGTCCTCGACCAGATCCCTTGGTCCGCCGGAATCCGGTGCCAGCACGGGAATTCCGGACGCCATGGCTTCTTGCACGGTCTGGCAGAACGTCTCGTGCGATCCGGTGTGCACGAACACGTCCAGGCTGGCGTAGACCCTGGCCAGGTCGGCCCCGTAGCGGGGGCCGAGAAACACCGCGCCCGGCAGCCGTTCGGCCAGCCGGTCGCGCTGCGGGCCGTCTCCGGTGAGCACCAGCCGGACCCCTGGCTGGCCGTTCAGTGCGACGAGCCGCTCCAGCTGCTTCTCCGCGGCCAGCCTGCCAACGTAGCCGACGAGCAGTTGCCCACCGGGCGCGAGTTCGGCCCGGAGCACGCGGTCGCGGTGCTCGTGGTGGAACCTGTGCACGTCCACTCCGCGTCCCCAGCGATACACCCTCGGCACGCCGTGCTCGGCGAGCGCGGCCGCCGCGGAGCTGGACGGGGCGAGCGTGCGGTCGGCGCGGGCGTGCAGCCGGCTGGTCCACCGCCACGCCGCCCGGTAGCCAATTCCGAGGCCGTAGGAGCTGGCGAACCCGGCAACGTCCGTCTGGTAAACCGCGACGGTGGGCACGCCGAGCTGGCGAGCCGCGCGCAGCCCACCGGCGCCGACCACGAACGGCGAGGCGAGATGCACCACGTCCGGCGCGAAATCCGCCAGCGCGGTGGTCAGCTTTCGGGTGGGCAGGCCGATGGGCAGCGAGTTGACCACGGGCAGGTCCACCGCGGGCACCCTGATCACCTCGGCGCCGTGGTAGTCGGCCGGCCCGGTGCCCGGAGCGACCACGAGCACCGCGTGGCCGGCGCCGGTCAGGTGCTCGACAACCCGGAGCACCGAATTGCTCACCCCGTTGACCTGGGGCAAGAAGCTCTCGGTGACGATCGCGACGCGCACGCCTTTAGAGGCTGTCACCGTGCGGCGCCACGCCATGGAGCACGGAGTGACGCGCGATCGAACACTGCCCGAACATTCCCGCACCCGCCACCCCGCCGATTTCGCCGACCCGCCGATCCCGCCGGTTTCCGCGTTTAGCGGGCTAACCGCGATCCTTAGGTATGCTCAGTACCGCGTTTAGCGGGCTAACCGCGGTAATCGGGGGCGAATGGGCCGGCATGTGGGTGACTGCGAGCAGCATCGGCGTCGCCCGCGACAGCCCCACGCGAGTCGCGGCCCATCGCGGCCCATCGCGGCCCATCGCGGCCCATCGCGGCCCATCGCGGCCCATCGCGGCCCATCGCCGCGGATCGTGGCCGACAACCGCACATTGCGGCACTTATCAGCGGCTTGTCACCTCACGGCCGCGTTGCGGACACCGGCAGCGCGCAATCTAGAGCGGCATGACCGTCTTGTCCTCACGTCCAGCCAAGCCCGTTGAGCCTGGTCTGCTATCGCGTGCACTCGAAGTGGCGGGGCGGTTGGCCAACGACGCCACGGACGTGATCACCGCGACCGCCGGCCGGGGCGCGCGGCCGGACGTGAAGGATTCCCCGTTCGACTGGGTCACCGACACCGATCGGACCCTCGAGCGGCACACCCGGCGGGTGCTGACCGCCGAGTTCTCCGGCATCCCCGTTGTCGGTGAGGAATTCGGCGCGGACCTCGGTGCGGAGAACGCCGAGTACCGCTGGGTTGTCGATCCGGTCGACGGCACCGCGAACTACGTTGCCGGGGTGCCCTGGTGCGCGTACAGCCTGGCGCTGGTGGACAACTCCGGCCCGGTGGTCGGTGTGGTCGCCGACCCGTACCGGGGGCAGATCTACGCGGCCGCGCGCGGTCGGGGCGCGCGGGCGAACGGCAACCCGGTGCGGTTGACCGACCGCACCAGCACCGCGGGCACGATCGTGTGCACCGAACTGGCGCGCGGCGGCC
This sequence comes from Pseudonocardiaceae bacterium, assembly GCA_009379845.1. GTDB lineage: Bacteria > Actinomycetota > Actinomycetes > Mycobacteriales > Pseudonocardiaceae > Tamaricihabitans. The sequence continues at coordinate 40,884 of WHSZ01000010.1, forward strand.
CGTGGCCGGGGATGGGCGGGTTCATCCAACGCGCCGCGCAGGCGCACACCGGGGTGCGGGTGCTGGGTTCGGCGGCGCTGTCCATCGCGCAGGTGGCGCTCGGGCACGTGACCGCCGCGGTGCTGCACAGCTACCACGAATGGGACGTGGCGGGCGCGATGTCGCTGGCGATCGAGTCGGGTGCGGTGGTGCTGGATCGGCGTGGCTCGGACACGGCCCTGCCAACCGACGGGTTGCTGGTCGCCGCGCCGGGCGTGGCGGAAGAGGTGCTCGGCTGGTGGCAGGAAGCGGAATGTTGAACGGCTCCCACCCGGGGATCGTGGCGGAATGCGGGTATGACTCGGGTATGGCTACCGCTGAGGCGGCTTGCGGAACAGCGGCCCGGACCGGCGCAGCCACCACAGTGCCGGGCCAACGACCACCCAGGTGACGAACAGGGTGCTGCCGAGCGGCAGCAGCGTCATCGACATGTTCCGGCCCGCGACCCGCACCGTGTCCGGGTCCTGCCGGTCGTACTCCACCCGCACGACCTGGCCCTTCGCCAACCCACCCGGATACAGCACGCCGTTCTGCGGGATGTGCACCATCTCGTCCGGGGTCTCGAACCGGATCACCGTACGGTCGAACGCCACGGACACCACCTCGGCGTTGGCGAACCCGGTTCGCGCGCCGATCGACCGGTCGTTGCTCCATGCCGCGAACACCAGCGTGATGCACAGGAAGCTGATCGTGCTCGCCACCACGAGCAACGCGATGGCCAGGGCCCGCCGGCCCCGGCCACCCGCCACCTTCTCGCGCACCTTCACAACGACCACTCGTGCAGCATAAACGCGGTCAGCGGCCGCGCAGCTCCCGGTGCGTCGCGGCGATCTTGGGGTACGACTCCGGCTCGGCCTGTGCGCGGTACGCGGCCGCCGCGCCGTTCGGTCCGGTCGCCGGTTTGCCCTTGGTGAACAGCCAGGTGTCGAACAGCGAGTCCAGCGAGGTGCCGGAGATCCGCTCGGCCAGCGCGACGAAATCCTTTGTCGTGCCGGTGCCGCCGCTACGTTCGGCGAGCCAAGTGCGCAGGATCTCGAAGAACGCCGCATCGCCGACCTCGGTGCGCAGCGCCTGGACGGTCAGCGCGGCCCGGTCGTACACCGCGGGATGGAACTGGTTCTCCGGCCCGGGATCGCCGGGCAGCACCTGCCAGAACTCGTCGTCGGCCGGATACGAGTCGTAGACGTACTGGGCAAGCTCCTTGGGTGTGCCTTCGCCGAGGTAATCCGACCAGAGGTACTCGGCGTAGCTGGCGAAGCCCTCGTTCAACCAGATGTCCCGCCAGCCCCCGACGGACACCGAGTCGCCGAACCACTGATGCGCCACCTCGTGCGCGACCACGTAGGTGTTCGAAGTGCCGCGGGCGAAAAACACTTCGTCGTACGCGGAGCGGGTCTGGTTCTCCAGCGCGAAGCCGATGTCAGGGGTGACCACGCCGCCGTGCGCTTCGAAGGGATACGGCCCGAAGTCCTTGGCCAGCACCTCGGCAACTTCGGGACTACGTTCCACGCTGGCCTTCGCCGCCTGCGAGTTCGCCGGATCGAGCCGGTTCGAGTACGCCGTGACGAACGGCTGCCCACCAGGCGTCCGCGCATCGCGGATCTCGAAGTCGCCGACCGCCAGCAGCGTCAGGTAAGTGGCCTGCGGGTGAATGCTGCGCCAGTTCCACCGCGTCCAGCCGGGGCGCTGCTTGGTCTTGCCCACCAGGGTGCCGTTGGACAGCGCGGACACCTCGTCCGGAACCTCGGCCGAGACATCGTGGGTGGCCTTGTCCAGCGGGTGATCGTTGCTCGGGTACCACCATTCGGCGATGTCCGGCTGGTCAACGGCCAGCGCCCCGTCCGGAGTCTTCTTCCACGCGGTGAACCCGTCAACATCGACGTTGGACGGCACGTCGGCGTAACGCACCACCACCGTGATCGGCTGCCCCTTAGCCAAAGGCTTCGCCGGGGTCACCTTCAACTCGGTCGGTGCCTGCTTGCTGAATTCCGCCGGTGCGTTGTTCACCCGCACGGACGTGGTGCGCAGCGCGAAGTCCAGGTTGAAGCTGGAGAGCTCCTGCGTCGTGGTGGCCAGAATGGTGGTGGTGCCGGACAGCTTGTCGCCGCCCGGCTGGTAGGTCAGCCGGATGTCGTAGTGCCCGACGTCGTAGCCGCCGTTGCCGGCATCCGGGTAGTACGGGTCGCCGATGCCGGGGGCGCCGGGTTCCGGCGCCGCGCTGGCGGCCGTGCTGAGCAGTACTGTCGCGAGGCCGGTAGCCATCGCTGACAGCGCCGCTCGTGATCGCAGACGCATGGTTTCCTCCCAGTTAAGTCCTGAGAAACTTAGCCAGCAGGTGCGAGGCGCGCTACCCACTTCCCGTCCCACGGCTGCGCCGTTAGCCCGCGCGGCGCGTCATTCCGGACGCAGGGCGGCGTTCGCCACGCCCGCGTGCAGGCGGCCGTGCAGCTCCGGCAGCCGGGCCCGGTCCGCCCGTACCTCAACCACGCGCAATCCCGGCCTCGGCCGTAGTGCCGCTCGCAGCGATTCCGCGTCCCGCACCAGTTCGTGCGCCACCCGGTACCCCGCACACACCGCGGCCAGGTCCACCCCGTGCGATGTGCCGAACAGCCGCTCGAAGCCAGCCGCGTGCTCCGGCGCGCCCTGCTCGAGCAGCGTGAAGATCCCGCCGCCCTCGTCGTTGAGCACGACCACGGTCAGATCGGGCCGCGTCTCGTCCGGCCCGACCAGCAAACCGCCCACGTCGTGCAGGAACGTCAGATCGCCGAGCAGCGCGTACGCCGGCACCCTCGCGGCCACGCCGAGCGCGGCACCGGCCGCGGTGGACACGCAGCCGTCGATTCCGGCCAGTCCCCGATTCGCCAGCACCGTGATGTCGCTCCGGCGCGGCGCGGCCAGATCCACATCGCGAACCGGGTTGGACGAGCCGAGAAACAGCAGCGCGCCGCCCGGCAGGGCTTCGAGCAGCTCGCGCGCCACGTGCAGGCCGGTCGGCCACGCCTCGGCGTCCAGCACATGCCGCAGTGCCTCGCCGGCCGCCGTGTCCGCCCGTCGCCACGCCGCAGTCCACTCCGGATCGAGGTAGGCGTCAAGCGTGCCCCGCTTCTCCAGCCAGTGAACCGCTTCCACGCTCAGCCACGGCGTGACCGAGCTGGCCAGATACTGCGGATCGGCCCAGTCGCGCTGCCCGCTGACCACGTGCACCTCGCCCGCCTGCCGCAGCAGCCGTTGCACGCCACGGGACAGCGTCGGCCGCCCCAGCACGATCACCGCATCCGGGCGCAGCCGCGCAGGCAACCCGTCGGCCGCGGCGTTCAGCAGCAGCGTGCCGTGTCGAAGCTCGGCACCCGGCGCGAACGCGGGCGGTTCGACGAGCAACGGCCAGCCGAGCCGGCGGGCCACCTCGCCGGCTTCCGAGGCGAGCCGCCCCGGCGAGTCCCCGACCAGCAGCAGCGTTCGGGCACCGACGGTGGCGAGCAGTTCCGCGCCGGCCGTGGAATCCGATGTGGACACCGGGTCGACGTCCGTCCACACGGCACCGTCCGGGCGCCCGTCCAGTGACTCGGGCCAGTCGCCGGCGTCGTCCGGCACAAGTGGTTCACGGAACGGCACGTTGATGTGGACGGGCGCGCCACGGCCGGCAAGCGCCCGGCAAATCAGGCCGCGCCAGACCGCGTTCTGGCCGGTGCGGTGCTCGGCGACCGGAACGTCTGTGGTGCGTACCAGTGGCGCGAAGATGTCGTGCTGGACGGTCGTCTGGTTGGCGCCGGTGCCGATCAGCTCGGGCGGGCGGTCCGCGGACAGCACGATCAGCGGTTCGCCAGCGTGGTGAGCCTCGAGCAGCGCGGGATGCAGGTTCGCCACCGCGGTGCCGGATGTGCACACCACGGCCGCGAGGCCACGCCGATCGCCCCAACCGTCGGACAGTCCCATCGCCTTCGAGAGGCCCAGCGCCTTCGAGAGGCCCAGCGCGAGGAAGCCGGCGCTGCGCTCATCGATTCGCACGTGCAACCGCAGGCGCCCGTCCTGCTCCGCGTGCTGCAGGGCGTAGGACAGTGGCGCGTTGCGCGAACCGGGGCAGCACACCACGTGCCGCACGCCGCACCGAACGAGCTCGTCCACGAGCACGCGCGCGGCGGCGGTCGACGGATTCACCGGCCGTCACCGCCCGCTGCTATCGGCTCCACACCCGCCATCCTCCCAAACACCGTCGCGGCCAGGCTCACCTCGAAAGGTCGACGGTTATCGAGACCACACGGGTGTTGGTTGACAGGTGATCCGCATTCGTTCTTTCCTCTATACGAACACGCGCCCGCGAAGGGAGCAGACCATGCCCGCGGCCCGCAGGCGACGCCGAAGGTTCGCCATCGCGTTACCGATCATCGTGGCTGTCGCGTTCGGGTTCGGTGCACCAAGCTCGGAGGCCGTCACAACACCCAGCACGACGCTGGCGAGCGGCACGCTCACCTGGTGACCGCTGCGAGCACGCCGACTCCGGGATAGCAGGATGTCGGGGTGGCCGAAATCGCGCAGTGGATCGAAGGGGCCCGGCCCCGCACGTTGCCCAATGCCGTCGCGCCGGTACTGGCCGGTGCGGGCGCGGCGGCCGGGCTCGAGGCGTTCTCCTGGTGGCGCTCCGCACTGGCGCTACTCGTCGCGCTCGCGCTGATCGTCGGGGTGAACTTCGCGAACGACTATTCCGACGGCGTGCGCGGCACGGACGCCGACCGGGTTGGCCCGCTGCGGCTGGTCGGCTCCGGGCTGGTGCGGCCGAAACGGGTGCTGGCCGCCGCGTTCACGAGCTTCGGGGTCGCCGCTCTCGCCGGGCTGGTGCTGATCGCGGCCAGCGGGCACTGGTGGCTGCTGGCGATCGGCGCGGTGTGCATCGCGGGCGCCTGGTTCTACACCGGTGGTTCGCGCCCGTACGGTTACTCGGGTTTCGGCGAGATCGCGGTGTTCTGCTTCTTCGGGCTGGTCGCCGTGCTCGGCACGCAGTACGTGCACGCGGGGCGGGTGAGCTGGCTCGGGGTACTCGCCGCGGTGGCGGTCGGCTCGTTCTCCTCGGCGGTGCTGGTGGCGAACAACCTGCGTGACGTGCCAACGGACACCGCGTCCGGCAAGCGCACGTTGGCCGTATGGCTCGGCGAGTCACGCACCCGGGTGCTCTACACCGGCCTTGTCGTGCTGCCACACGTGCTGACGCTGGTCGCGGCCTGGTCGAACCCGTGGCTGCTGGTCGCCTTGCTTTCCGTGCTGCTGGCCGCACCCGCGGTGCGCACCGTGCTTGGTCGGGCGCGCGGTCTCGCGCTGATCCCCGTGCTCCGCGATACCGGGCTGGCGATGCTGCTGTGGGCCGCGATCAGCGGGCTCGCCCTGGCCTTCGGCTGAGCGCCGAGCCCTGCCCGAGCGGCCGGGTTCAGCACGCTTACCACGCGCGCCGGCCTGCCCCGGTTGGGTGGATTCGACACATGCGGTAAGAACCGCACGAGGAGGTCGGCCCATGAACGACTCGGTACGCGTCGAACGATCCGGCGCGGTACACACCGTCATCCTCTCTCGCCCCAAGGTGCGCAACGCCGTTGACCGGCCGACAGCCGAGGCGCTCGCCAAGGCGTTCCGCGAGTTCGATGCCGACGACGAGGCTAGCGTGGCCGTGCTGTACGGCGAGGGCGGCACGTTCTGCGCGGGCGCGGACCTGTCCGCGCTCGGCACCGAGCGCGGCAATCGGCTGCGGCCGGAAGGGGACGGGCCGATGGGTCCGACCCGGCTACGGCTCGGCAAGCCGGTGATCGCGGCGATCGCCGGACACGCCGTGGCCGGCGGGCTGGAGCTGGCGTTGTGGTGTGACCTGCGGGTGGCCGAGCACGACGCGGTGTTCGGGGTATTCTGCCGGCGCTGGGGCGTTCCGCTGGTCGACGGCGGTACGGTGCGGTTGGCCCGGCTGATCGGGCAGAGCCGCGCGATGGACCTGGTACTCACCGGCCGTCCGGTACCCGCGACCGAGGCCCACCAGATCGGGCTGGCCAACCGGGTCGTGGACAGTGGCGAATCACGGCAAGCGGCGGAGACGCTGGCCGCTGACATCGCCCGATTCCCGCAGACCTGCATGCGGCACGACCGGCTGTCGCTGCTCGAGCAGCATGAGATGGCCGAGCCGGACGCCCTCGCGAACGAATTCCGGCACGGCATGATTTCCGCGGAAGCCGACGCGCTTCAGGGTGCCGCGCGCTTTACCGAGGGCGCGGGGCGATCCGGCTCGTTTGCCGACTTCGACGCGTGACCCGGTGCCGCTACTTGTCGGTGCCCTCCGAAGCGTGGTCGTCCGACGCCTGGTCCTCGCCACGCAACTGCGCCCGCAGCTTGGCCCGCTCCCGTTTACGCCATTCGGCCCGATCGGCCAATGCCGCGTTTACCCGGACGTGCAGCCGGTGGAACAGCAGCAACGCGAGCGGAAAACCCGAGACCAGCGCGATCAGCAAGCTCACAAGCAGCGGGACCCGCAGCGACACGAGCACCACGGTGATGATCGCGACCAGGCCGACGCGTGCCAGCGTGTACGCCGTGAGATCCCGGCGGAGCTGGTTCGTCGAACGGCCCGTTTCCTGCACGGTCCCCCAGGTTACGCGGAGTCTTGGGGCTCGACGGCCGGCAGGGTTGTCCCACCTCGGAACCTTCCGCCTGGTGCGACACGTTTTACGTTGGTGGACCAGCCCGGCAGCGGCCGATTTGTCCCATTACTACCTCTTTACTATCTGACAACCGTTCGAGTACCTGCCGGGCGAGATGCAACTATGCGACCTGAAAGCCTGATTCGGTGCCAGAAGATTTCAGGCGCCGTGCCAAATGAGGTACGCAAGGAGACGGTCATGACGATCACCGCGAACCACCAGGTGGAAGAGCGCCTGCTCACCCCCGGCGAGGTGGCGACCCTGTTCCGGGTCGACCCGAAAACCGTGACGAGGTGGGCGACGGCCGGCCGGATCGGGTCGATTCGCACGCCGGGCGGCCACCGCCGGTTCCGGGAATCGGAGGTCCAGCAGCTGCTTTCCCAGCTGACCACCGAGGCCGGCGCCGCGGGAGGGGTGGAGTGACAACTCACCCGCGCCCCGGCTGCGCAAAATACCGGCAAAACGGCTAACCTCGGGGTAGGACTTTACCCGAGCCCAGGGAGGTGGCGGGCATGCTTTACCTGCTCGCGGCAGTCGGAGCTATCACCGTTGCCGTGCTCCTGTGGCGTGCGTTCGGACCGCAGCGCCTCGGCGTGGCATCGCGCGGGCCGGGCGGCTCGATTTCCGCGCCGGACGACGACCCCGATTTCCTGCGCAAGCTGGACGAGCACAACAAGGACCGTCCGGACGAAGACGGCAAGAACGAGCGATAGACCACGATCACGAACGGCACCCGGCCATACCCGGTGTCACCCGGCAACCTGTGGCAAGAAGTCCCCTCGAACCGGAAGAGCGGCGCGAAACCCCGAGCCGGGGCTTGGCGCTGTCCTGACTGGGTCTGGTTCCGAGTCCGGTTCTAGTTCTGGTTCTGGTTCGCCTCGACGAACTGGCTGGCCAACCGCTCGCCGACGGCGTTCGCCTCGGCATTGTCCTCGATCGGATCCACCTTCTCTGCCGGGAAGACGATGTAGGTGACGTCGGATTCGTCGATTCCGCCGCTGGACGGGTCCGGATCCGCACCGAGCGCCTCGGCCAGCGCGTACGAGCCCTCCCCGATGATGTTCTCTGGCCCCTTGTCGCCGACCACGCCGTACACCAGCTTGTTCTGGTAGATCACCGCGACGACATTGCCGACGCCGTCCTCGATACCGGAGTCCTGCGGGTCCCAGACGTCGCTGGGCAGCGGCACGACGGCGAATGGCAGCTTGGCCGCGTTCAACGGCTGGCCGTCGGACTGCTGCCACGCGGTGCCCGGCTGGAAGTCCGGATCGGTGGACGAGTTGCATTCCTCGGTTTCCTGGCCGTCGCAGACCACGTCCAGATCGGCCTTCCAGTAAACGGCGCCGGTCTTGCCGCAGACCGGAATGTTGGCGCTCTGCCCGTCGTCGGTGGCGTACTCGCCGTTCGAGACCTGGTTACCGCAGTCCCGCACCTTGGCCAGCAACTGCTCCGCGGTCGGACCACCGGCCTTCGCCTGCACCCGCTGCGCCCGTTCCGGCGACTGCGACGACCCTGGCGATTCTGCGGGCGACGTCAACGCGGCCTGTGCCGATGGGCATGCCACGACCCCGAAGATCAGCGCCGACGCCGCGATGACCGAGCGTTTACGCATACCTTCCTCACCCACCCGTCTCGCCACGCTCCCGACAAGGCTCCAACAAGTGGTGAGAACTTTTCCTTCATTTCCCCCGATAGGTCAATAGGGAACGCAACCCGCGACCCCTCGACTCGCGGGGCGACTCCCGATAACCGCGGTTAGCCCGCTAAACGCGGTACTTAGCGTCTGCAACTACCGCGGTTAGCCCGCTAAACGCGCATTGGGGCGTCTAGCGGACGCCGCGCGTGTCGTTGGGGAAGTCGTCCGCGACGGTCGCCGCCAGCTCGAGCAGCGCAGTCCGGGTGGCGGGCGCCAGCCGATCCAGCTCGATCTCGGCACCTTCCTCGAGGTGCGGGTCGAACGGAATGCGGCACACCGCCCTGCAGCGGTTGCTGAAATGCTCGACCAGCTTGTCCAGATCGACCGAGCCGCCCCTCGAGCGCACCGAGTTGATCACCGTCACGGAACGGGCGACGAGATCACCGTGCCCGTGCGCGTCCAACCAGTCCAGTGTGGCCAGCGCACTACGCGCACCGTCAACCGAGCAGGACGACACCAGCACCAGCGAATCGGCGAGGCCGAGCACGCCACGCATCGCGGAGTGCATCAGGCCGGTCCCGCAATCGGTCAGCACGATGTTGTAGAAGTGCTCGAGCAGGTCGATGGTCCGCCGGTAGTCGGTTTCCGAATACGCCTCGGACACCGCCGGATCCTGGTCGCTGGCGAGTATCTCCAGCCGGCTCGGTCCCTGCGATGTGTAAGAACGGACATCGCTGTATCGGGTGATCCTGTTCGCGTCGCGCAGCAGATGCCGCACCGTCGCGGTGGTTTCCAGCGGGATTTTCTGGCTCAGCGTGCCGCGGTCCGGGTTGGCGTCCACCGCGATCACCCGGTCCCCGCGCAGCGACGCGAACGTCGAGCCGAGCGTGGTGGTCGCGGTGGTCTTGCCAACGCCTCCCTTCAGGCTGAGCATCGCGATCTTGTAGCAACCGCGCAGCGGCTGGTTCACTCGCCCGATGAGCTCGCGCCGGTGCTGGTCGGCAGGGCTCTCGCCCAGATTGATCAGGTGGCCGCTCGCGACGTACAGCGCCTTACGCCAGCCGGACTGTGGCCGGGGCTTCTGCTGTTTGATCAGCTGCGCCGATGTCAGGTCGTTCGCGCCGAGCGCGGGCTGGCGATATTGGTGGTTCTGTGGCGTGGCGGGCGCGGGAGGTGCGGGCGGCGGGGCGGGCGGCTGTTGCGCTTGCTGCGGGCTCATCGGCGGCAGCGGGGCCTGCTCAGGGGGCGGCGGCATGGGTGGCGGCTGCCCGCCGGGCACCGGGGTTCCCGACCCGCCGGGTACGGGTTCACCCGGCCAGGCGTGCCTGCCCCCTTCCGCCGGAGGGGAGATCGTGCCGGACTCGTTGCCCTCAACGCCCGACGCGGGCGGCGCGGAGGGTTGGGGTGGCGCGGTTGGCGATCCGGGCGTACCGGTGTCCCGCTGGGACTCGCCGTTCTGAGCCGCCTCCCGCTGGCCGGAGTTCGGATACGGCGTCGAATCCGTCGGCTCCTCGTTCTCCAACGGGTACCGCGGCTCGGGTTCGGGCGCGCCCGCCTGTCGCGAAGCGGACTCTTCCTGTGGGCCTGTCACCGCTGCCGTCCTCCCTGCGCACTCGGGTGGCGATCTCCCACCGCGACGGTAGTCGCTTCGACACGCACCGGTCGAGGAATGCGCCCGTGTCACACCAGCGGGGACATATCAACCGACACCGGCGTAGGAATGCAGCCCGGTGGTCACCAGGTTGACGAAGAACAGGTTGAACACCGTCACCGCGAAACCGACCGAGTTGATCGCCGCCGCGCGGGTGCCGCGCCAACCGGCGGTGGCCCGCGAATGCAGGTACGCGGCGTAGACGACCCAGGCGATGAACGCGACCGTCTCCTTGGGATCCCAGCCCCAGAACCGGCCCCACGCCGCCTCCGCCCAGATCGCACCGCAGATGATCGCGAAGGTGTACACCGGGAACGCGAAAATCGTGGTGCGATAGGCGATCCGGTCGAGCATGTCCTCGCCGGGAAGCTTGCCGGACAGCTTCGCGAACCGCTGCGGGTTGGCCACATTCGCACGCCGGATCAGGTACAGCACGCTTGCGACGCCCGGCACCAGCAGCATCCCGCTGGATGCCGCGACGGTGGAGACGTGAATGACCAACCAGTAGGACTGCAGCGCCGGCTGCACCGGGGCGGCGGTGGTGTACAACGCCGTGCCGCCGATGAACATCAGGATCACGATCGGCAGCAGCAGGAAGGTGGTCGCGTGCCGCGCGGAGAACCGGCGCAGCAGCACCAGCCAGGCGATCACCGCGGTCACACAGGCCACCGAGACGTACTCGTACATGTTGCCCCACGGTACCCGGCCGGCCGCGAGCCCGCGGAGCACCAGCGAGGTGAGGTGCGTGCCGACGCCGAGCACGGTCAGCGCGATACCCATCCGGCCCAGCCGCTCCGGCACCGGGCGCGGGCCGGCGGGTGCCGGCTGTCCGGTCGAGATCCCCGGGGTGTCCACCGATTCTGGGGGCGGTCCTGCGGCGCCGACCAGCTCGCGGCTGCGTCGCCGTCCGGCGTTGCGGCGCTCGCGCCCGAACGCCTGCTCCGCCGTGCAGAACACCATCGCGAGCACGTAGATCACGACGGCGGTGTAGTACGCGTAATCGCTGAACGTCGACCAGGTCTGGTTGACCGGCATCAGTTCTCCTCCCGATGCGAGGCGGCAGTCTGCTCGAGGAGTTCGCCGGAAAGCCTGGTGAACTCCTCTCCGTATCCCGCCTGATCGGTGCGCGCGAGCCCACCGATCTCCACTACCGTACGGCCGGGCTCGTCGCCGGAGCCGCTCGGGGTTGCGCGCACCCACAGCCGTCGCCGCTTCACCACCAGCGACGTTCCGAGGCCGGCGAGCAACGCCACCGCGAAACCAAGCACCCACACCTGCGACGGATCGTGCGACACCTGCAGCGCCACCCACCGCCGCACGCCATCCAGCCGGATCTTGGTGCCGTCGTCGATGGTGATCTCCTGGCCTGGGCGGATGTTCTCCCGTGCGACCCGCTTCAGCGCGCCCTTTCTCACTTGGGACTGATCGATCTCGAAGATGCTCTGGCCGCGCCCCGAGTCGACACCAAGGTCGCCGCGCATGATGTCCACCGCGGCGGCGGGGTCGCGCAGGTCCGGAAAGCTGGAGCTGAGTACCGGACCCTGGAACGCCGCGGTCGGCGCGAACAGCCCGGTCACCCCCAGCTGCGTCTTGCGCCGCTGCTCCGGATCGGTCACGCCGGGCCGGTCGAACTTGGTGGCACCCTGGGAAAGCATCGTGGTCTGATCAGCCGGCTTCCACTGCGTCGATTTGGTGCGCTTGGTGCCGTCCGGGAACGTCACGGTGAACGTCGGCGCGTAGCCGTGATCGAGCAGGTAGAGCCGGTCGCCCTCGGTGCGCAGCGGTTCGTTCACCTGCAGCTGGTACGGCCGCCACTGGCCGGTCCGCAGATCGGCACCGGACTGGTACTCGATCGCCGCGCGGTACTGCTCGGGTTGCCCGCTCGGCAGGAACGTCGGGGTGAAGCTGTTCACCTTGACGCAGAACGGGGTCAGCTGGGTGCCGTCCACCCGGAGCCCTGGCGTGAAGGAATCGTAGGCGTACACGCCGGAATTGCAGAACTGCGAACCGTTCGCCTGCACGATCACTTGGCCTTCGTAGCTGAACATCTTGCCGATCGCGAAGGCCACGATCAGCCCGAGCAGTGCGAAGTGGAACACCAGGTTGCCGGTCTCGCGGAGAAACCCGCGCTCCGCGCTGATCGAGCGGGCGCCGGATTCCTCGGTCCGCTCGGTCAGCCGCCAGCCGCGCAGCCGCGATTTCGCCGTGGCCACCACGTCCTCCGGACTCATGTCCGTTGTGGACGATGCATGATGCGGCATCCGGTTCAGATTCCGCGGCGTGCGAACGGGCTTCGCGCGTAGCTGCTGGGCGTACTCGAACGTGCGCGGCACCAGGCAGCCGACCAGCGATACGAACAGCAGCACGTACACCGCGGAGAACCAGACGCTGGCGTACACGTCAAAGAACTGCAGCTGGTCGAGCAGCCGACCCCACCAACCGTGCTGCGCGATGTACTGGTCGACCTTACCGGTGTTGAGACTGCGCTGCGGTAGTAGCGCGCCGGGCATCGCGCCGAGGGCAAGCAGGAACAGCAGGATCAGCGCGGTGCGCATGGACGTCAGCCCGCGCCAGGTGTTCCGGATGAAGGCGAGCAACCTGCGCGGCCACGAGTTGTTGTTCGGAGGTCGCTGCGTCGGCGGGCTGTCCGTGGCGGTGGTCATTACAGCGGCAGCCTGACGTCGCTCACCACGGTGTTGCGCAACCAGATGACCAGCTCACCCCAGAGCCCGCTGACCAGTAGCAGGCCGACGATCAGCAGCAGCACACCACCGAACAACTGCACCTTGCGGCCGTTGCGGCGCAACCAGTCGGTCGCGCGGACCGCCCAGCCCGCACCGAACGCGATCAGCAGGAACGGCAGGCCGAGTCCGAGGCAGTACACCAGGACGAGCAGGAATCCGCGTGCGGCGCTGCCGCCCGTTCCGCTGGCGATGGCCAGCACTCCGGACAGCGTCGGCCCGATGCACGGCGTCCAGCCGAGTCCGAAGACCGCGCCGAGTACCGGTGCGCCGAGCAGCCCGCCGCGCGGCGTGCCGTGCATCCGGACGTTCTTCTGCAGTGCCGGTATCAGGCCGAGGAAGACCAGCGCCATCGCGATGGTCAGCACGCCACCGATGCGTTGCAGCAGGTCCTCGTTGACCAGCAACGCGTCGGCCAGCCAGACGATGCTGCCAACCCCGGCGGCGAACACCACGGTGAAACCGGCGATGAACAGCGCGGTCGCGCCGAGCACCTTGCCCTTGCCGCGTTTCGGCCGCTCGTCGTCGGAGACGGCCGGAGCGTCCGCCCCGACCAGTGCCGCGAGGTAGGCGAGGTAGCCGGGGACGAGCGGCACCACGCACGGCGAGGCGAACGAGATCGTGCCGGCGAGTAGCGCGACCCCGGCCGCGAGTAGCAGCGGCCCCGAGGTGGCGATCTCGGTGGCGGCATTCACGAAGACCAGGGTAGGGATCGGTCGTGGGCCCCTGTTCGGCCGGGCCGACCGCTGTGACCCGCAGCGCCTCCCCGCGCCCGAATCCCGCGTTTAGCGGGCTAACCGCGGTACTTAGGGATGCTCATTACCGCGTTTAGCGGGCTAACCGCGGTAATGAGAGGGGTGCTCGGACCAATGCGACGAATCGAGCACGTTCGGTTACGTCCCGTTCGCGTATGTGCTAAATATGTGCTCGCTGGAAGGGGGTCTGGGTGGCCGGGTACGAGGTCAACATCGCCGCGCTCGGCAAGTTGATCAGCAACTTGGAGAGCGCGACCGAGCAGATCACGAACGCGAACAAGACGCTGGCCGCGCAGTCGACACTGGGGATGCTCGGCAACCCGACGCTCAGTAAGTCCGGCCAGGACTTCGAGGACACCTGGGAATACGGCATCGAAAAGCTCGGGGACGCCGCGGAAGGCGTGACCGAGCGCCTTGCCGAGGCCAAGAAGAACTACCAGGAGCTCGAGGAAGCCAACGCGGAGATCTTCAGCGGGCCCGGCAACGGATCGGGCGGATCGCCCCCGCGGAACTGGCCACCATCCCAGGGTTCGGGGCACGGCGGAAGCGAGTTCCCTCCGCTGATCACCGACGAGAACCGGCCACCGTCCATGGACATGCCGGCGAGCCAGCAAAACCCGGCTGGCGGCGGCTGGACCGGCGGCATTTCCCGGAGCATCTCCGACGCATTGGGCGGTGACCAATGACCGTGCGTCAGCCGCAGGGCGATTTCCAGGCGCTCGGCTTCGATCCCGCGCCCGGTGAGTTGCCCAGGGCCACCGATATCGCGAACAAGTACAAGAAGGTCGGCAAGGATCTCACCGCCTCGTACGAATCGCTGAACAGCATCATCAACCGGCGCGGTATCTGGGGGGAGAGGCGAGCGGCGCGTTCGGCAGAAGGGTCGGTGAGCTGCCCGAATACCTCGAGAAGGCCACCCGCTCGATGTCCAGGGCGGCCAGCGCGCTCGACCAGTGGCAGTCCGACCTCGGCGAGATGCAGCGCCGCGCTCGCGAACTCGAAGCGCAGGCCCGCAAGGCGAACGAAGCGGCCAACCAGGCCCAGAACAACCCGGACCTGCAGCTGGCCAACCGGACCTTTCCGGACCAGCAGTCCCTGCGGATCGCTCAGAACCTGCTGGAAAACGCCGAGCGGCAGCTGAAGGACGCGGCAAACAGCTGCGCGGAGATCCAGCAGCAGGCCGAGAAGCTTCTCGCCCAGCACACCGAGACCGCCGAGCGCATCGCCGGGTTACTGCGGAAGGCACTCGAGCTCGCTCCGGAAGAACCGGGGATGATCGGCAAGGCGCTCGAGGACATCGGCGACGCGATCACCGATGCGGTCAACGACGCCGTCGATCTCGGCAAGGAGGCGCTGCAACAGATCACGGACTTCATGGAGGACAACGCGAACCTGATCGCGAAACTGTCCGATGTGGTCGGCGATGTCGGCGATGTTGTCGGCGCGGTGTCCGACTTCCTGCCGCCACCCGTGGGGCCGGTCGTCGGCGCGGTCTCCACCGGGCTCGACGCGGTGGCGCTCGGCGGCCATCTGACCGCGAGTCACTTCGGTGCGGACGTCCCTTCCGAGTCGCTCTCCATCGATATCGTCGGCGTGGGCGCCGATGTGATCCCCGGCCTGCCCGACGCGGCGACTCGGGGATTCGCCACCGGTTTGCTCGTCGGGCAGGGCACCGTCGATCTCATTGACGACAACGCGGGCGCGACCTTCTTCGACAACATGGACACGTACTGGCAGCCGCGCAACGCCGAGCAGCGCGAAATGCTCGCGTGGTGGTCCGACGCCGGCGCGAGGGCCGGTGTCGGTGCCGCTGGTGCGGGCGCGGCAAGCATAGGAATCGCGTTTCAAAATGCCGCTGCCGACGGGATCGCCGCGGACAACGCTGGACAGGCCGAGCGGGACCAGCAACGAACCGAAGACCGGGTGTGGCAGTAACCGATGACCGAACCACGTACCGCGCAGATCCTGGTTGATACGCCGCCCGGTTTCGTGCGCCTCCCGCTCCCGAGCGAGGAAGAGCGCGGCACCGAGCGAATCACCGCGCTCGCGGGACAGATAGCCCAGCACGACGGCTACTCGGCGGAGCAGATGTCGCGATACCTTGGGCTGGTCGGCACCGCGCTGTACGACAACAATGTGCGGCTGTTCGGCAAGTTCGTGGTTGGTACCGATGAGCCGGCGGTCGCCACGCTCACCCTGGTCCTCGGCGGGCTGACCGAGCCGGACTCCGAGGACGCCGAGCGGATACGTAGCTACCCGGCCAAGGCGGCCGATGCACTGCTCGCGCGATACCGCGAGCGGCGACCCGATTCGGACGCCCAGGTGGTTCGGTTGCCGATCGGGCCCGCGGTTGCCGCCGCGACCGCGGGTGAATACCGGCTGCCGCCCGAGATGACCGGGCAGCACGAGGAGATCGTGCGGCCGGTGTTCCGCGCGGAGTTCCAGGTTCTCGCGCCGGACGGCGCCCGGCTCATCATCCTGAGCGTCAACACGAACAGCGAAGCGGGTTGGCCGGACGTGGCGAGAACGGCGCTGGAGGTCGCCAGCAGTATCCGTTATGAACCGGGTGACACGTGAGCGACACCGCCCTACTGCTGATCGCTCTCGTGATCATCGTCGCGACGCCCGTGGCCATGGTCGCGATATTCCGTTATCGGAAGCGGTACTTCGGAAGAGAAAACAGCCGCAGTCTGCTGCAATACCAGCATTTCGCCGGCCAGCCCGAGGTCGTGGTAGATCCGGCGTTGTGGGAAATCGGACCGCAGGAAATTCGAACGATCGCCGGCCAGCAGGGCTATACGGAAGTGCCATCAAGATATCCGGGCACGCTCATGTTTCATCGGCAGCCGGCTCCTGGACCGGTTTCCGATACCCCGTGCACACCACACCCACGTCCCATGATCTCGAACACCGGCTCGCCGCACTGCAGGACAAGAAACCGTTCGTTTGGTTGAGCACGCTGGATATCGGCGCGTCCGCCGAACAGATCATGGCGGCGGCGCCGCGATACGGGTGGAATGCCCGCCTGGTCGCCAGCGCACCTGCCGAATCGATCATGCTGCTCACTCGGCAACCGATCGGTCGCCTCGTGGAACTGCATCAACTGCCTGGTATACGCAAATCACCGCGACAATGTGGCACGGAATCGGTGTCGCAGTGGTAGCCGTCGGACTCATTTCTTTTCTGATGTCGATGGGCGCCGTAGAGGGCATTGCCATCGCCGCGATCGGTCTCCCTCTTCTCATCCTCACCATTTCCGGTTTCGCATTGATTGAGGTGCCGTACTGGGGCGGCAAATCGACCGAGCTAACCCGGCTGGTTTCCGAATTCAACGGGCGGAACCTGGTAACCCTGAACGGAAGCAAGTTGAATTTGCCGGACACGATTATCACGCAGGTCGCCGATCAGCTGGGGTACTCGTTCGGGGCCGCGGCGATCGGCAGCCGCGCGGAAGGGCACGGCCGTAAGATCAAGTTCGTCAAGCGTCTGAATTGAGGGGATTTCGGATGGCATACCAGGGGAATCCGCAACTGATCGAAGAAATGCGCTGGCAGCTGGAGCAGAAAGCGGACGTCAACCCATGAACACCGCGCAAGATCATGTTCTGTCGACGACCACACTAACGGACACCGGCACAGGGAGACAGAGCCGTGGACGCACTCGTAATCATCGCCGCCGCGGTCGCCGTGCCGGCGGCCGTCGTGGGAGCCATTTTTTTGGCTCGAGCCGTGCTGCGGTATCACGAAGGCCGAAACAGCACCAGCGAGTTGCACTACCGGTACTTCGCTCAGCAGCTTTTCGCCGGAGCGCCCGAAGTCACCATCGACTTGGGACAGTGGGATCTGAACATCGGCCAGATCCAAGCGATCGCTGTGGAGCATGGCTATGTCGAGGTAAATCCACCCCGCTACTCCGGCGCGCTGACCTTTCAGCTGCGCCAGCCAACCACGGCAGTGCTACCGGCTGCCCCGACTCCACCGAAGATGGAGCGCGAGCTCATCAAGGTCCGTGACAAGAAAACGTTCTGCTGGTTGAGCAGTGCCAACACCGGACTTTCGCCCCAGCAGATCAGCACTGTGAGCGCTGGATACGGGCTCGCCGCTCGGTTGGTAGCTTCGTCGCAGCGTGACGCGATCACGCTGGTGAGCCGGCAACCCGTCGGACAACTCTGGGAGCTGCGGCAGTGGATCTCGCCATTCTGGCGCATTCCAGCCGCGGTGTGGCAGGGACTCGGGTTCGGACTCGTCGGCCTCAGCCTAGTCAGCTCTCTCGCACTTCCACCGTTGCTGGACGGCAGTGACGTGCTCAAGAAGTCGCTCTGGGTCGGCGCGGCTGTCGCGTCCGTTGTCGGGTTGGTTGTGGCCAGCGTGCCGTTCTGGGGACCGAAGACCACCCGGCTCACCCGGCTCGTCGCGGAGTTCAGCGGCAAGAACTATGTGACCGTGAACGTCAGCATCCTTAACCTGCCGGATGCGATGGTAGCGCAGATCGCCAGCCAGTTCGGCTACGTGTTCGTCGATGCCAGCATCGGCAGCCGCCTGGAACTGCACGGCCGCAAGATCACGTTCATCAAGCAACAACGGAACTGAGGGATGGGGATGGCGTACCAGGCGAACCCGCAACTGATCGAGGAAATGCGCTGGCAGCTGGAACGGATTTCGCATCGCAAGGCGGAAAACGAGCGCCTGATCAACCAGCTCGATGCGGCCGACAGTGAGCTCGGCGCGCTGACGGCGACCGCGAGTTCACCGGACCGGCTGGTGACGGTGCAGGCCGGGCCGGGCGGGGTCATCCAGGATGTCAGCCTCACCGAGGACGCGCTGCGGACGGATGCCGGGACGCTGTCCCGGACGATCACCGCCACCATCCGGGAAGCCACCGCCAACGCGGCGAAGTCCCAGCTCGAGATCGTGCGTCAGCAGGTCGGCGGACACGTGAATGCCAGTGAGGTGCTCGGTCCGCACGCCCGCTTGCTCGACCGGCACGTCGCCGAACCCGAGCAGGACACCGCCGCCCAGCCTCCGGCGGACGCGCACCACGAGGAACCAGTGGCGAGTGTGCTCACCAACGACACGACCCGACCCGCGAGCACCGCACCTCGCGCCGAGAAACCGGTCAGTGAGAGCGACGCGTTCCTCCGAAACCTCGGCCTGCACGACGACCACTGAATCGCGGATTGCGCGTTTAGCACGCTAACCGCGCACGAATGGGCCCGCATGTGGGTGACGAATAACCGCGGTTAGCCCGCTAAACGCGGTACTTAGCGGGCGCAACTACCGCGGTTAGCCCGCTAAACGCGGTAGTTAGCCTTCCTTGGCGGGTTCGCCGGCGAGCTTGCGCACCACGGGCAGCAGGTCGCTCTCCAGCAACGGCGTGAGGAATACCGCGGACACCCGATGCTGCCGATCAAGCACGATCGTGGACGGCACCGCGTTGCGCGGATACCCCCTCAACGCGAGCAGCGACCGCCCGGGCGGGTCGAAGATCGACGGGTATGTCAACCCGCGGTCCCGCATGAAGTCCTGCGCCGAGGTGCGATCGTCCCGCACGTCGATGCCCAGCATCCGCACGCCGTCCGCCTTGGTCTTCCGGTACACCCGCTCCAGCTCGGGTGCCTCGCTGCGGCACGGCCCGCACCAGGTACCCCACAGGTTGATCACCACGACCTTGCCTGCGAAGTCCTCGCTCGAGATCCGCTTGCCCTCATCCATCAGGCTGTCGCCGGAAATCGCTGGCATCCGTTGCCGGTCGGCGCCCCGGTAGAAGATCTTGGTCTTTCCGTCCGGCGCCACGAACTCGAAGTCGCTGCCCCTGGACACCGCGTCGTCGCCGGTGGTGCACCCCACCACGAGCAACGCCGCGAGCAGGGCCAGTACCACCCTCATGCGCCTGCCACCACCGGATCCGTAGCACCGGCCGGTTCGCTGTACACGATCTCGACCACCTGCTCGTCGTCGAACACCACGCTGGTCAACGAGGCGAGCGAGCACTGCCGCCGCCGAGGGTCGTGCCACAGCCGCCGTCCGTCGAGAAACCGTCGCAATGTCCACACCGGCAGCTGATGCGACACGCACACCGCCTCGTGCCCCTCGGCGACTTGCCGCGCGCGGTGCACCGCGCCGAGCATCCGGTGCGCGATGTCCAGGTACGGCTCACCCCACGACGGCAGCAGCGGGTTGCGCAGTTTCGGCCAGTACCGCGGATGCCGCAGCACACCGTCGCCAACACCAACCCGCAGCCCCTCGAACACGTTGTCCGCCTCGATCAACCGCCCATCGCTGACCACGTCCAGCCGGTGCGACGCGGCGATCGGCTCCGCGGTCTGCTGTGCGCGCTCGAGCGGCGAGGCGACCACGTGGCCGATGTCGTGCCTGGCGAGATACTCCGCGATCGTCAGCGCCTGCTCCTTCCCACGTGCGGACAGATCGAACCCGGGCAGCCGGCCGTACAGCACACCGCCCGGATTGTGCACTTCGCCGTGCCGCAGCAAGTGCACGATCGTTGTCGTCACGCCGGCTCCTCGGCCGCCGCGGCGGCGGCAGCCGCGGCCGGCAACGCCTCGGCGATCGCGGTGAACGCCTCGCTGCCCATCGCCGTGTTCACGAAGAACGCCTCGAACGCGCTCGGCGGCGGGTACACGCCCCGCTCGAGCAGCGCGTGGAAGAACGGCCCGAACCGCCAGGTCTGCGAGGCCCGCGCGCCCGGATAGTCGCGCACCGGCTGCTCGGCGAAGAACACGCTGACCAGGTTGCCCGCGTACTGCACGGTGTGCGGAACGCCCTCCGCGGTCAGCGCCTCGGTGAACAGGTCGCCGAGCCGGCGGGCGTTGCGGTCCAGGGTGCGGTACACCTCGTCGTCGGCGGCTCGCAAGGTAGCCAACCCCGCTGCCACCGCGACCGGGTTCCCCGCCAGCGTGCCCGCCTGATACACCGGTCCCCTCGGCGCGAGTTGCGCCATGACGTCGGCGCGCCCGCCGAACGCCGCGGCCGGCAACCCGCCCGACATCACCTTGCCGAACGTGTACAGGTCGCCGGCGACACCGTCCAGGCCGTACCAACCGGCGGCGGAGACCCGGAACCCGGTCATCACCTCGTCCATGATCAGCAGTGCGCCGTCCGCGCTGGTGATCTCCCGCAGTGCGGCGTTGAACCCTGGGTCCGGCGGCACCGCGCCCATGTTGCCGGCGGCAGCTTCGGTGATCACGCAGGCGATCTCGCCCGCGTTCTCCGCGAACGCCCGCCGCACCGCGTCGATGTCGTTGTACGGCACCACGATCGTGTCGCTGGCTTGCGCACCCGTGACTCCCGGGCTGGTCGGCAACCCGAGGGTGGCAACGCCCGAGCCCGCCTGGGCAAGCAACGCGTCCACGTGCCCGTGGTAGCACCCGGCGAACTTGATCACCTTGCCGCAGCCGGTGAACGCCCTGGCCAGCCGGATGGCGCTCATCGTGGCCTCGGTGCCGGAGTTGACCAGCCGAACCTGGTCAACCGGATCCACCCGAGCGATGATCTCCTCGGCGAGTTCGACTTCGCCGACGGTCGGCGTGCCGAACGACAGCCCCGAACCGGCCGCCCTCTGCACGGCGTCCACAACGGCCGGATGCGCATGCCCCAAGATCATCGGTCCCCATGAACCGATCAGGTCGACGTACCGGTTTCCATCCGCATCGGTGAGGTACGGTCCCTCGGCGGCGACCACGAATCTCGGCGTGCCGCCGACCGAATTGAAACCACGTACCGGTGAGTTCACCCCGCCAGGCGTGGCCGAGCGCGCGCGCTCGAACAGCTCCGCCGAGCGGGTGGGCTTGGTTGCGTGAAGTTTCGCCGTCACGCCGCCCAGTCTGGCAGGTCGGCCGCCATGGCCTCGCTACCCGTCCGGCTCCGCCTCGTCACCTCGCCGCTTGCGCTGCCGCTTGGCGCGCGCCCGCGCCGCCCGCGCCAGCTGCCGAACGGCGTCCAGCACAAGGAACCCGGCCAGGAGCCCAAAACCGACCGCGACGGCGACCCAGTTCCCGTAGTACCTGGTGAATTGCGGTTCTACGCCACCGGTGCCGCGCATCGTGCTGGTCACCACGCCGTTGCTCCACGCCCACAGTGCGCCCCAGATCGCGAGCGCGGCCACCACCAGCTCGATCAACGCGACAACCGCGCGCCACGGCTGGTTCAACGTTCCGTGATCACCGTGCCTCGGCTCCGACACCGGTTCCACCCGTTCCGGACGGCGCCGCTCGTCCGCCTGCGACGCGGTCGACTCGAGACGTTCCTGCGAGGCGTTCACGCACCTTAGCTTCTCATGGCTCCACGATCTCGCGCAGCGCAGCCTGTAATGACTCGCCGTCACGGGCCCAGCCGAGCACCACGCTGCCGTCGTCCAGCTTCAACGGGACACCGTGGTACTTCCTCGGCACGGCGAGCGCGCCGCCAAGTACCCGCGCACCGACCGGTGTGCCCACTTCGGACACCTCCGCGATGCGCCGTACCTCAAGGGTTTCCCGGCCCTGACGCAGCGTGGTGCGGGTCAGCAGGACGGCAAGGAACCGGCGCCGCGCGTGGATCCACACCACCGACACGACCAGTAGTCCGAGGCCGGACAGCAACCAGCCCGCCAGGTGCACCGGCCCGGTCGCGATGTCCAGACCGAGGCCGATCAGCACGAAAGCCGGCGCCCACAGCAACGGCCACCAGCTCGCGCCGCGCTCCGCGTAGAGCACCGGCCCATCGTGCTCGATCATCAACAGGTGCGGTCAGGACGCCTTGAAGTAGTAGTTCGCACCGCCGATGTACATGTACACGATGCCGAGGATGATGGCGATCGGCTGCACGATGGTCACGATGGCGGCCACCGAACCGAGCCCTCCCATGGCGAACAGCGCGCCGAGCGCCGCCAGCCCGACCAACCCGAGAAGAGCGGCGATCCCGCCGAGGATGGTGAGCAGGATCCGAGCCCAGTTCTGCCCGGCCCGCATCGCGAACACCGTGGCTATCCACGCCGCGGCCAGCGCGAAGCTGAACAGCGCGGCACCGGTGCTCGCGCCCTGACTGAGCTGGGAACTGTCGGTCAACGCGAAGTTCAGGATGCCGCTGATGATGCCGACACCCGCGGCGATCAACCAGAACATGAACGACATGTTCACCGAGTTGGGCCGTGGCGGCTTCTCCAACTCCTGCTGGCTGAGCTGCGGCGGGGGTGGCAGGTGGCCCGGTGGCTGCTGCTGCCCGTAGGGCTGCTGCCCCTGATACGGCTGCTGGCCGCCGTAGGGTTGCTGACCGTACTGTTGTCCATGCTGCGGCGGTGGCGCCGACGGATACTGCTGGCCGTATGGCTGGCCAGGGCCTTGTGGTGTGCTCACGCGCGACACTTTAAGGCATAACGGCGCCCGCCACATGGAAACGTTAGTGAGCCGTCCGGAAATAGTGATTCGCGCCGCCGACGTACATGAACACGAAGCCCACCACCATGGCGATCGAGCGGCCGAGGGCCAGCACCGCCCTGGACGCCTCCGACCCGCCCGCCTCGAATGCGTCAGCGAGGCCGACGATGTCCACCACTGCCGACAGCACGCTGAGCAGGCCGAGCACGGTGAGCAGGATCCGTGCCCAGTTGTGCCCGGACCACATGGCGAACACCGACGCGATCAGCATGGCGACCAGCACCAGGGCGAACACCGCGTAGGCACGCAGGATGCTGCTGCCGGCGCCGGCCCGCTCGGCGGCGTCGTTGGCGGCAATGAACCCGATGATGCCGGCGGCCAGGCCGAGCGCGGCGGCGAGCAGCAGCAACCCGAACGCGATATGCACGGAGGCCGGCCGCGGCGGCTTCTGGAACTCCGGCAGATCGAGCTGCCGGGCCTGCAACCCGTAACCCGGCTGGCCGTAGCCGGGCTGGCCGTGCGGTGGGTAATGCGGGCCGCCCGGCCGCTGCGGAGCGCTCATAGCCGGTTCGGCCGCGGAAAGTAGTCCCGGGTGCTTGGCATGAACAGCAGCACGAGCGCGACCACCGCGAGCAGCGCGCTGAACAATCCGATGATGCTGCCGAAGAAGAACTGGAAGAGCACGGTGATCACGGTCAGCACGGCCAGCGTAGTGCGTGCCGAGCGAGTGCCTTCCCGCGCCTTGTAGCCGAACAGCGCGTACAACGCCGCGAGGATCAGGGAACCGATGAGCAACGACCACAGCAGCGTGTTCGCGCCGTCGGCGATCTGCTCGGGGGTGACCCGCGCGTTGCGGTTCCGGTTCACCGCTTGCTCGATCATCGCTTCCTTGGCCGTGAACGCCAGCCCGGCGCCGAACACGGCGAACACTCCGGTACCGATCCACAACCAGAACGAGTAGTGCACGAGCTTCGGAGCATTCGCACCTGGACGCTGCGCAGCAGCCTCATCCGCGGTCGGCATCACCGGGAACTCCTCATCCTTGGGCTGCGGCGCGCGGGTAGAGCCCTCGGTTGCCCGCTTGCCCTCGTCCGAATCGCCTGCATTGGTCACGTTATGCACGTTATGCGCGTCCTCCCACGGCTGTCCACCTGGGTCTCGATCGTTACCGGTCGAGCCAGCCTGCCGCTTCCACCGCCCAGTAGCTGAGGATCAGGTCCGCGCCCGCCCTTGTGATCGAGGTGAGTGCCTCCAGCACGGTGCGTTCCCGGTCCAGCCAGCCGTTGCGTGCCGCCGCCTCGATCATCGCGTACTCGCCGGATACCTGGTACGCGGCGACCGGCACGTTCGCGAGTTCGGCCACCGCACTCAGCACGTCCAAATAGGACAGGGCAGGCTTGACCATTACCGCGTCGGCGCCTTCCGCGAGGTCCAACTCCGTCTCGCGCAACGCTTCCCGGACGTTGGCCGGGTTCTGCTGGTAGGTCTTGCGGTCGCCTTTCAGCTGCGAGTCGACGGCCTCCCTGAACGGGCCGTAGAAGGCGCTCGCGTATTTCGCCGAGTAGGCAAGGATGCCGGTATCGATGTGCCCTGCCTCGTCGAGCGCCTCGCGGATCACACCGACCTGCCCGTCCATCATGCCGCTCGGCCCGACCAGTTGCGCTCCCGATTCCGCCTGCACAACGGCCATCTCGGCGTACCGCGCGAGCGTGGCGTCGTTGTCCACCGCGCCGTCCTCGGTGAGCACGCCGCAATGCCCGTGGTCGGTGAACTCGTCGAGGCAGGTGTCCGCCATCAACACCGTCGCGTCACCCAGCTCGGTGTGCAGATCACGAAGCGCGACGTTGAGCACGCCGTCGGGATCGGTACCGCCCGAGCCGACCGCGTCGCGCCGCGCCGGCACGCCGAACAGCATCAGCCCGCCGACCCCGGCCCGCACCGCGTCAACCGCGGCTTTGCGCAGGCTGTCCCTGGTGTGTTGCACGACGCCCGGCATGCTCTCGATCGGGCGCGGCTGCCGCGCGTCCTCGGCCACGAACATCGGCAAAATCAGCTGAGCCGGCCGCACCGTGGTCTCGCTGACCAGCCGCCGCATCGCCGGCGTGGTCCGCAACCTGCGCGGCCGGTGGTTCGGGAACATCGGAGCAAACCTCCTGGACGGAGGTCGTGAGTCTTTTTGGGTGCTATAACCCCGAAAAAGACTCACGACCCGCTAGCGGCGGGCGCGTTTGGTCTTGCGTGGGGGCGGCAGCGCTCCTTCGGCGCGCAGCCGGGCTGCGTGCTCGGCCAGCGCGTCGACCAGCAGCGCGACCTGCGGCTGCTCCGGCTGCACGTCCACCCGCAGACCGAACTCCCGCGCGGTTTCCGCGGTCTTCGGCCCGATGCACGCCACCAGCGTGCGCGCGTGCGGCTTCCCCGCGATACCAACGAGGTTGCGCACCGTCGACGCGGACGTGAAGCACACCGCGTCGAACCCGCCCGTCTTGATCATCTCGCGGGTCTCGGCTGGCGGCGGCGCCGCGCGCACCGTGCGGTACGCGGTCACGTCGTCGATCTCCCAGCCGCGCTCCCGCAGCCCCGCGGCCAGCGTCTCGGTGGCGATGTCCGCCCTCGGCAGCAGCACCCTGTCCACCGGGTCGAGGACATCGTCGTACGGCTGGAACTCGGCAAGCAGGCCCTCGCTCGACTGGTCCTCCTTCGGCACCAGCTCGGGGATGATGCCGAACGAGCGCACCTTCTCGGCCGTGGCCTCGCCGACGCACGCGATCTTCACGCCGGAGAACGCCCGCGCGTCCAGCCCGAACTCCTCGAACTTCTCCCACACCGCGCGCACCGCGTTGGTCGAGGTGAACACCACCCACTGGTAACGGCCGTCCACCAGGCCCTTCACCGAGCGTTCCATCTGCGCCGGGCTGCGCGGTGGCTCCACCGAGATCGTCGGAACCTCGGACGGGATGGCCCCGTGCCCGTGCAGCCGCTCACTCATCTCGAGCGCCTGGTCCTTGGTGCGCGGCACCAGCACCTTCCAGCCGTACAGCGCCCTTGACTCCCACCAGGACAGCTTGGCCCTGCTCGATACCGCGCTGCCCACCGTGACGACCAGCTGACCGGGCAGCTCCCCGGCGTCCTGGGACAGCGAGGCCAGCTTCGTCTCCAGGGTCCGCTGCCCGGTACCGGTGCCGTCCGAGGTGACCGCGACCGGCGTCTGCGCGGCGACCCCGTGCTCCACCAGCGCGGAGGCAGCCTCGGCGAGGTGGCTCGCGGTCGCGTGCAGCACCAGCGTTCCCGGCGTGGACGCCAGCCCCTGCCAGTCCACTTCGGACCGAACGTCGACCTCGGTGTGTACCGAGCCGAGCGCGACGCCCGCGTAGGCAGGCACCGCGGTCCCCGGCGACACGCCCGGCACCACATCGAAGATCGCGCTGGTGCGGGCGACGGCCTGCACCTCGGCGACGACGGCAGCTTGGATCAGTGGATCGCCTGCGACCAGCCGGACAACCAGCCGGCCGGCTTTCGCCTCGGCCGCGAGATCCTTCGCCACATCCCCAGGTTCCCCAACGGCGGGCCGCACCTCCGCCTCTTCAGCGGTCAGCGCGAGGGCGCCGGAAGGCACATCGGGGTCGGTGACCACCAATTCGGCCTTCCCGAGCAGCTCCTTCGCACGTACCGTCAGCAATCCGGCATCGCCGGGGCCCGAGCCCACGAAGGCGACGCGCCCAGTGGTCTTCCGTGCACGGGTCATTAACGCACTTCCTATTCAACTACGCCCGGGGCCGGACAGCGCTCCAGCCCCGAGATCGAGCAACTCGGCGGCAAGCGTGCGGCCGAGTTGCTCTGCTGCGGTCAGGTCACCGGTGGCCGAAGCTCGCAGGACTTCCACGGAGCGCTCGGCTCCCGAGGGTCCCGTGAACTCCGCGGCGGCGACCCCACGAAGCGAAAGCCGTTGCACCACTTGGGATTCACCGGACTCGTCTTCGATGAGGTCGTCCACCACATCGGCCAAAGCGCCAACGGGCGCGCTGCAGCCGGCTTCGAGCGCGGCCAGCATGGCGCGCTCAGCGGCAACGGCCGCCCGTGTGGCTTCGTCGTCCACTGTGGATCGAAGTAGGTGTTCGATGTCGACGTCGTCGACACGGCACTCCACCGCCAGCGCGCCCTGCGCGGGAGCAGGAAGCATCTGGATCGGGTCGAGCACCTCGGTGATCGCCTCGGACCGGTTGATGCGATCAAGACCGGCCTTGGCGAGCACCACGGCATCCAACTCTCCGTCGGTGACCTTACGGATGCGGGTTTCCACATTTCCCCGCAGGCCACCGACGTTCAGCCCGAGCCCGAGCGCTTCCAGCTGGGTAGCGCGCCGGGGCGAGCCGGTGCCGACCGTGGAACCGGGCGGCAATTCGCCGAGTGTCAAGCCGTCCCGCGCGATCAGCGCATCACGCGGATCGGCACGAGTGGGAACGGCCGCGAGGGAGAAGCGGGTGTCGTGTGCGGTGGGCAAGTCCTTGTAGGAATGCACCGCGACATCCACTTCTCCGGAGGCGAGTGCCTCACGCAGGGCGGAGGTGAACACGCCGACGCCGATCTCCGCGATCGGCGCGCTCGACCGGTCGCCGGGCGTGGAAACGGTGATGACCTCCACGTCCACGCCCGCGCTCTCCAGCTCGCGCACCACGTAATGGGCTTGTGCGAGAGCGAGCGTGCTACCCCGCGTACCAATCCTGATCGACCGACTCACTCGTCGTCACCGTCCAATTCGGACTGCTCTGATTTCGGCGTGGTTTTCGGCGCGGAAATCGCGTTCGGCGCCTGCGGGTCGAGCCCGAACAGCTCGCGCAACGCATCCGCGTACTCGGCCCCACCCGATTCCGAAGCCAGCTGCTTCACCCGCACCGTTGGGGTGTGCAGCAGTTTGTCAACCACCCGTCGCACGGTGCGGGTCAGCTCGTCGCGCACCCCGTCGTCGAGTTCCGGCAGCCGCGAATCCAGCCGCAGCAGCTCGGTGTCCACGACCTCGGCGGCACGCTTGCGCAGCGCGGTCACCGTCGGGGTGACGGCGGCCGAACGCTGGCCAGCAAGGTACGAGCGAACCTCGCCGGCCACGATCTCCTTTGCCAGCTCGGTATCCGGCACGGTGCCCCGCTCGCGCTGCCTGCGCTGCAGGGTGGCCAGGTCCACCAGCGACACCTCGGCGAGCTCGGCGACCCCGGATTCCACGTCGCGCGGCAGGCCGAGATCGCAGATCAGCAGCGGGCCACCCCGCCGTGCCGCCACGTCGTCGACCCGCAGCACAACGCCGGTTGCCCCGGTGCAGCACAGCACGATCTCCGCACCGGTCAGCTCGGTGCCGAGCCGGTCCAGCCCGATCGCGCGCGCCGCGACGCCGTGCTCTGCCAGCGAATCCGCGAGCCGCGCGCCGTTCGCCTCGGTCCGGTTGGCGACGGTCACCGAGCCGATCCCGGCCCTGCGCAGGTGCGCCGCGACCAGCCCGCCCATCGAACCGGCGCCGATGATCAACGCGTGCCGGCCGGCCAGCTCACCGAGCACCGCCTCGGCCTCGACGAGCGCCTCGGACACCACGGAGGCGCCGAGCCGGTCCAGCCCGGTCTCGCTGTGTACCCGCTTACCGACCCGCAGCGCCGTCTGCACCAGCTCGTGCAGGGTGCTGCCGAGCGTGCCGGCGTCGTCAGCCGCGCCGTACGCGGCGCGCACCTGGCCGAGGATCTGCGTCTCCCCGACCACCATCGAGTCCAGCCCGGCCGTGACCGAGAACAGGTGTTCGACGGCGGCCGCGTTGTAGTGCACGTAAAGGTGTTCGTAGAGCTTGGCAGGCTCCACGCCAGCGTGCCTGGCAAGCACCTCGGAGAGATCGGAAAGTCCGCCGTGGAACGCCTCAACCGCGGCGTAGACCTCGATCCGGTTACACGTGGAGATCAGCATCGCCTCGGACACGTGCTCGCGCCCCAGCAGCTCGCTGAGCACCTTGTCCACGTCGACGGTAGGTACCGCGGCGCGCTCGAGCATCCGCAGGTCCGCGGTGCGATGCGAGATGCCAATCGCCAGCACGCTCATCGGCCGATCACCACCTGGTCGACGCCTTCGACTTCGCCGTTCCCGGTGGGTTCCGCACCGTCCGCGTCGTCCACTCGCCTGGCCAGCTGGAAGGACAGGATCTGCAGTTCCACCGCGAGATCCACCTTGCGTACCTCGACGTGATCGGGTGCCTGGAGCACCACCGGGGCGAAGTTCAGGATGCACTCGACGCCACCGGAAACCAAACGATCACACACCGCCTGTGCCGCGGCCGGCGGTGTGGCGATCACGCCGATGGACACTCCCCGCTCGGCGCACACCAGCGGGATCTCGTCGATGTGGCTGACCGGGATGCCGCCGACCGGAACCCCCATCAGGTCCTCGTCCACGTCGAACAGCGCGGCGACCGGAAAACCACGGCCGGGGAACCCACCATAGTTTGCCAACGCGTGACCGAGGTTTCCGATTCCCACCACGGCCACGCTGTGCTTGCGGGTCAGGCCGAGGATCCGCTCGATCTGGCCGACCAGCACGTCGACCTCGTAGCCGACCCCGCGCGTGCCGTACGAGCCGATGTAAGAGAGGTCCTTGCGCAGCTTGGCCGAATTGACCCCGGCCGCGGTGGAGAGCTCCTCGCTGGACACCGTGCCGGCGCCCTGCTCGGCCATCGAGCTGAGCACCCGCAGGTACACCGCGAGCCTCGCGACAGCGGCCTCCGGGATGGTTCGGGCCCGGTGCTCGTCAACGGCCGGCATCGGCGTCGTGACCTCGGCGGCGCTGGGCCGGTCATCACTGGGCCGGTCATCACTGCGCCGCTCGTCGCTGGGACTGCTGTCGACGGGCCCGCCGCCAGCCGGCCCGTCATCGAGCGGTGCTGCCGAGCCGGATGCTTCGGACTCGGGCGAAGCCGGCCCGCCGTGCCCGTCGGCAGCTGTCCCGTCGGCGGCCTTTCCGCGAGCACCGGGCTTGCCCCTGGCGACGGGGTTGGCTGATCTCCGACCAGCCCCACCACGTTGCGGCACGCTTACTACTCCTTGGTTTCCGCTGTTGCGCAGATGCGGCCACGGATCCACGAGTCCCGTGACTTGCTGGACACACGGTAGCCATTTGTGAATGCATGCACAAAGTGACGCTACGTGTAGGTAACCAGCCGCACATTGTCACCGGCTCCGGAAAGCTCGGCCTCGCGCGTCCACCTGCCTTGAAGCCTCGCCCCGTCGGGCGAGACCCTCCCAGGTTAGCCGACGGTAAATGTCACCGAATGCCAGCCGGTGGCTCCGTCCGGGGCGGTGGGTGTGCGGCGACCGGTCTGCTGGTAACCGGAGCTGTCCGTGGCGCGGCATTCCACCCGCCTGCGGCCGGGCTCAAGATCCATGGCGATCCGCCACATCCG
Organism: Pseudonocardiaceae bacterium; assembly: GCA_009379845.1. Classification (GTDB taxonomy): domain Bacteria; phylum Actinomycetota; class Actinomycetes; order Mycobacteriales; family Pseudonocardiaceae; genus Tamaricihabitans. The sequence continues at coordinate 71,167 of WHSZ01000010.1, forward strand.
CCATGTGTCCGTGCTCACGCCGGTGGACAGCTCGGCCGGCAGCCAACGGCCGCCATCCACCCGCACCTCGACCTTGTCGATGCCGCGCGGTTGCGCCCACGCGATGCCGGACACCACAACGCGCCCTGCCGCCACCGTCGCGCCGTCGCCCGGCGCGTCGATCCGGGAAGCGGTCTTCACCGGCGCCTCGCGGGCCCAGCCACGGTCCAGCCAGTACGGTCGCTTCGCCTCCCAGGTGGTCAGCTCCATATCCACCACCCATTTCGTGGCGGAAAGGTATCCGTACAGCCCTGGCACCACCATCCGCGCCGGAAATCCGTGTTCCACCGGCAGCGATTCGCCATTCATGCCGATCGCCAGCATCGCGCCGTCGTCCTCGTTGGTGAGTTTCGTCAGATCCGTGCCGGCGGTATAACCGTCCGTGCTGGTGGAGAACAACTGCTCGGCTCCATCCCGCACCCCGGCTTCCCGGAGCAATTCCGCGATCGGCACGCCGACGAAATTCGCGGTGGAAATGTACGGCCCGCCGACCTCGTTGGACACGCACACCATGGTGATCGTGCGTTCCCGCAATTCGCGGCTACGAACATCGTCGAAATTGAAGACCAGCTCGCGATCGACCATGCCGTGAACGCGCAGCCGCCAATCCTCGGCCGCGAGTTGCGGGACGACGAGTGCGGTGTCCACCCGGTAGAAATCCTTGCTCGGGGTGATGAAGCGCGGCGTGCCCTGGGCGGCGAAATCCGCGCCAGGCGGGATCGGTGGCGCCGGACTGGCCGGGGTGATCCGGCCGAGCGCGCGGCGCGAGCCGGTCGCATCGCTGCCGCCGGTCAGCAGCTGCCCGCCGGCGCCGAGCACGCCCGCGCCGAGGGCCACCCCGGTGGATGCGCGCAGGAAGGCGCGGCGGGGCAGCGCCTGGTCCGTCTCGGTGGCGCCCACGGCTACCACGCGTGCCAAGGCCAGCCGGTGCAGCCAGCGGAACACGCCGACGCCGACCAGCAGGCTCGTCGCGGGCGCCAGCACGGCGAGCTGCCCGACGTCCGGGCGGGTGAACACCGCGACGAGGCCGACGACCCCGAGCCCGACCGCCAGCAGCGTCCCCGGCAACGAGCCGCGCCGCGAGATCAGCCCGGCGAGCACCGCGACGAGCAGCAGCACGACGGCCATCCCGGCGAGCAGCACGAGCTTGTTGTCCTCGCCGAACGTCCGGATGGCGAATTCCTTCAGCCACTCGGGCGTGAGGTCGATCGCCGCGTTCCCGACGGCGAGGTACGGGGAGGCGCCCGACCCGACGAGCGCGGCGACCAGATGCCCTGCGGCCAGTGCCGCCGCCACCGCCAGCACGCCGACAAGCGCGGCGGTCCCGGCAGGCAGGGACGGCCGCGCAGGCACGTCGTTGGGGTCCTCGATAGCCGACCGTGTCATACCCCTATTCGACGCGCCGGTGGCAGGCGTTCGCATCCACTCGGCGGCAGACGTAAGAACTTGGTAGCAGTTTCGTGCCGCGCGAAGGGGGCCTCAGGCGCTCAGCGCCGCCCGGAAGCGGGCTTCCTCGACCTGCCAGTAGCCGTGCTCCACGCCGTCGATGAGGATCACCGGCACCCGGTCGCCGTACTCCGCGCGCAGCTCGTCCTCGCCGTCCACGTCCACGACCGACCACCGCACGCCCAGCTCGTCGCAGATCCGCCGGACGTCGTCCTCGGCGCGCACGCACGCCGGGCAGCCGTCCCTGGTCAGCACGGTCACCGCTCGTTCGACCACGGGCCAAGGGTATCGGCGCCCGCGCCGCGCAGCGCCACCCTGCGCAGCTTTCCGGTCGCGGAATACGGCAGCCGCTCGGCGAATTCGATCACCTGGGGCACCTTGTAGCCGGGCAGCCATTCCGTGCAGCGCTCCCGCAGCTCGGCCGCGTCCAGCGTGACGCCCGACTCTGGCACCACGACCGCCTTCACCCGCTCGCCGGTGCGCTCGTCCGGAACGCCGACGACGGCGGCCTCCGCCACGCCCTCGATGTCGCTGAGCACCAGCTCCACCTCGTGCGGGTAGACGTTGAACCCGTTCACGATGATCAGGTCTCCTGCCCGGTCGACCAGATGCAGGTCGCCGTCGGCGTCCAGGTAGCCCACGTCGCCGGTCTGGAACCACCCTTCGCCGTCCGGACCGTGCGTGCCGTTCGGCCAGTACCCGCTGAACAGGTTCGGTCCCCGAATCGCAACCCGGCCGGTGCCCGCGTCCTCGTCCTCCTCGTCGAGCGGCTGCCCGTCGACGTCGTTCAGCCGCAGCTGCACGCCGGGTAGCGCCCGGCCGACCGAGCCGGCCTTCGGTACCCCGGACACCAGCGTCGAGGTCAACGCGGGGCCGGCCTCGGTCAGCCCGTACCCCTCGTACACGCTCAGCCCGGTCGCCCGCCGGATCGCGGTCAGCACCGAAGGGGAAAGCGGGGCGGCGCCGGAGGTCATCAGCCGCACCGTGGACAGCGCGTCGGCCAGCTCGTCGTCGGACCGCTCGGTGAAAGCCTGGTAGATCGCCGGCACCCCGACGATGGTGGTGATCCGGCGCTCCCGGCAGATCCGCAACGCGGCGTCCACGTCGAAACGGTCGAGCAGCACCGCGCTCGCGCCGGTCGCGGCCACCTGCAGCAGTCCCGGCCCGAGCCCGTAGGCGTGGAACACCGGCACGGCAAGCAGCACCCGGTCGGTCGCGTTGACCGGCGCGGGCCGCAGTGCACCGCACTGCCGCACGTTGGCGAGCAGGGCGCGGTGCGACAGCATCACCCCGCGGGGCTTGCCGATCGGGCCGGATGTGTAGCTGAGCACCGCGATGTCCTCACCGCCGCCGACCGCCTCCAGTGCGGAGACGCCGCGCGCGGAGGGGTCGGGCGGCTCGAGCACGGTGGCCCCGCCGGCCTCCAGCTCGCCGGCGAGTTCCTGATCGGCGATCAGCAACCGGGCGCCACTGTCCGCGAGCAGCCGCCGCAGCTCGGCGTGCGGGGTGCGGGGAGAGACCGGCACCGCCATCGCACCGGCACGCACCGTGGCGAACAGGCTGATGGCCAGCCGCAGCGAGGTGGGCAGTGCCTGCAACACCCGGTCCTCGCGGCGCACCCCCGCTTCGAGCAGCCGCTCGACCTCGGCGTTCACCGCGGCGTTCAGGTCCGCCCAGGTCAACGACACATCCGCGGCGGCGTCGACCAGCGCGAGGCGGGTCGGTGGCTGCTCGGCCGCGGTGGCGACCAGACCAGCCAGATTCTCGGTATCCGCCACATCTTCCGTGGACGGCTGCGACGCAACGCTCATCGAACACCTTTCTCGCCGCTCAGCAGGCAGGAACAGGGCTCTCAGTGTGTCACCGGCCGCTACGTCACGGCAGCGCGTATCACCCGTCTCTGATTTACCTGAAACTATGCCTACCTACTAGGCAGTAATAAGTCGTATGCTGCGCTAGACACGAGGAGGGCAGCGATGCCTGGACCGACGCCAGCGCGGCAAAACGGGGGTGCGAGCGACGGATGAGCGCAGCGCATAGTGCCGTTGTGCGCGCCGGAACCGGTGCCGAACCGCTTCGCGCGGTTGATCGATCCGCGCCGTCGCGTGCCAAGCTCACGGCCGTGCCCGCCGAGCAGGCCGGTGAGGTGGAGCAGTCCGCGGAGATGCTCGCCGGCTGGCAGCTGGTGCGCAGCGCCCAGGCAGGCGATTCCACCGCGTTCGGCCAGCTCTACGACCGCTACGTCGGCGTGGTGTACCGCTACGTGCTGTTCCGGCTCGGCGACCGGGACCTCGCGGAGGACGTCACCAGCGAGACGTTCCTGCGCGCGCTGCGCCGGATCACCTCGATCAAGTACCAGGGGCGGGACGTGGGTGCCTGGTTCATCACGATCGCCCGCAACCTGGTGCTCGATCACGTGAAGTCCAGCCGCTTCCGGCTCGAGGTCGCCACCGCCGAGGTGGACGATCCGGACGCCACGCACGAAGGCCCCGAGCAGCAGGTGCTGGCCGGGATCACCAAATCCGAGCTGCTGGACTGCATCGCCCGGCTCGGCGACGACCAGCGGGAATGCATCACGCTACGGTTCCTGCAGGGCCTGTCCGTCGCGGAAACCGCCGAGATAATGAACCGCAACGACGGCGCGATCAAGGCGCTGCAACACCGCGCCGTGCGCCGGCTCGCCCAGCTGCTGCCGGACGGCGTGCACTGACCGGTACTTCCCCCGAACGGCTGCGTGTCCGTAACGGATAGCAGGCGTACTCGTTGCTTGGTCAGACGAAACACCGCATGCTCGAAGCATGCCCGAGCTGGGTTGGAACGGTGACTGGACACGGCACGCCCGCGGATGAGCGGGCACGGCAGGAGCGTTTCGCGCGCGCCCTGGAAGCCGGCCGGCCAGCCGAGGTGTCCGCGACCAATGAATTCGGCCGTGAACTGGGAATCGTCGACGCGCTGCGCGCTATCGGTGATCAGGCCGAGCCCGGCACGGCGACCAAGGCGCGGATCGCGCGGCGGATCGAGAGGTATCCGGCGCGCGGGCGGCCACGCCAGCGAGCGCGGGCCCGGTTGGCCGCCTCGCTGGTCGCCGGGTTCTGCCTGCTGCTCGCGTTGCCCGCGTTGCTGCTTGCCAGGGACGCACTGCCGGGCGATCCGCTTTACGCGCTCAAGCGCGCCGGCGAGCAGGCCGAGCTCGCGCTGAGCACGGACGGCGACGCGGAGGCCCGCAAGCACCTCGAGTTCGCCAGCGAGCGGCTTGACGAGCTGGCCCTGCTCGCCGAACAGCCGGATTCCGCACCCGAGGCGTTCCGCCGCGCGTTCGACGACTTCGCGAGCGAGACGACCGAGGGCGTGGCCGTGCTCATCCCGGCCGCGACGAACTCGGACGGCCAGCAGCTGAAATGGCTCAACGCCTGGGCGGATACCCAAGCCGACCGGCTGCGCGGCAGCTTGCCAGGGTTGCCGGCACACGCCGAGGCGCCGAGGGCGAGCTCGCTCGCGTTGCTCGCGAAGATCGAGGATCGGGCCAGCGCGCTGTGGAAGCGGATGCGCTGCCCGCGGATCACCTCGGGGCGTACCGACGAGCTGGGCGCGCTGCCGGCGGCGGGTCCGTGCACCGGCTTCGGGCAGCGCGGCCGGTACGCCGTCGGGCCACCATCCGTCCGGCGGTCCGCGCCGGACGGCGATCCGCCCGCGCTGGTTGAAGCCGAAACCGCCGAAACCGCCGCACCGAGCGTCCCAACCACACCCGCGCCGACGCCCATCATCACGCCGACCCGCGAATCGGCCGCCACGCCGGCGCGGCCATCCACGACCCCGACGCGGCCGACGCCAACCGCGCCACGGCCACCCGCCGCGCCCGACCGGCCGGAGTTGCGCGTGCCGTTACCAACCAGGTTGGGCAGCGTCCCGCCGCTCGTGCCCGGCTTGCCGACCGTGCGGATTGGTTAGAACGCATTGCTACTAATCTCGCTACCCTGAGCCGACAGGGCTCACACGCCGGGCGAGGAGAACTACGGAGGCGCGGTGTCAGGGCGTGGCGGTAGCAAGAATCGCGAGCTCGAGCAATTGGCCGCGCTCGCGGGGGAGGCGTCCGCGGAAGCGGCCGTCGCCCTGGAACACGTGCCACCCCAGGAACCGGCGGGCGAATCGCTCGCCCCTCCGGTGGCGCCCGACCTGACCGCGGCGGCGTTCTTCGACGTGGACAACACCATGATGATCGGTGCGTCGATCTTCCATTTCGCCAGGGGACTGGCTTCCCGGAAATATTTCCGCGCGTCGGATCTAGCGGATTTCGCTTGGCAGCAAACGAAGTTTCGGGTCGGCGGCCGGGAGAAGCAGGACAACGTGCGTGCCGTGCGGGAGCAGGCGCTCTCCTTCATCGCGGGGCGATCCGTCGAGGAGCTGGTGAGCACCGGCGAGGAGATCTACGACGAGCTGATGGCCGACAAGATCTGGCCGGGCACCAGGGCGCTCGCCCAGATGCATCTGGACGCGGGGCAGCGGGTGTGGCTGGTGACCGCGACACCGGTGGAGCTGGCCGCGATCCTCGCGCGCCGGCTGGGCCTGTCCGGCGCGCTCGGCACCGTCGCGGAGAGCGCCGACGGGGTGTTCACCGGCCGGCTGGTGGGGGAAATGCTGCACGGCCGCGCGAAGGCGCACGCGGTGCGCGCGCTGGCCGCCAGGGAAGGGCTGAACCTGCGGCGGTGCACGGCGTACTCCGACTCGTCCAACGACATCCCGATGCTCTCGGTGGTGGGCACCGCGATCGCGGTCAACCCGGACGGCGGGCTTCGCGAGGTGGCCCGCAAGCGCGGCTGGGAGATCCGGGATTTCCGCACCGGGCGCAAGGCCGCCAAGATCGGCGTCCCCTCGGTGCTCGGCGCGGGCGCGGTGGCCGGCGCCGTCGCCGCCGGCATGGCCTACCGCCGCCGCGCCTAGCTCAGCCGCGGAAAACGCTGCGGCGGCGGGCGAGCCCCCGGTACAGCGTGTGCTGGATGCGCTCCCGCACCTGGTCGGTGAGGTTGAAGACGAGCATCGGGTCCTCGGCCGCCTGCTCGCCGAACTCCGTCGTATCGATCGGCTCGGAGAACTCGATGTGCCACTTCGTGGGTAGCGGGATCGCGCCGAGCGGACCGAACCACGGGAAGAACGGCGTTACAGGGAAGTACGGCATGCCGAGCAACCGGGCGAGCGGCTTGATGTCGGCCAGCTTCGGGTAGATCTCCTCGGCGCCCACGATCGAGCACGGCACGATCGGCACGCCGCTGCGCAGCGCGGCGGACACGAAACCGCCTCGCCCGAACCGCTGCAGCTTGTACCGGTCGGCGAACGGTTTACCGATGCCCTTGAAACCCTCCGGCCACACCCCGACCAGCTCGCCGGACGCGAGCAGCCGTTCGGCATCGGGATGGCAGGCGAGGGTCTGCCCGGACTTGCGGGCAAGCGAACCGAGGCCGGGCAGCTGGAACACCAGGTCGGCGGCCAGCATCCGGAGGTGCCGCTCGGCCGGATGACCGTCGTGCACGGCCAGACAGGTCATCACCGCATCCCACGGCAACGTGCCGGAGTGGTTGGCCACCACCAGCGCACCACCGCTGGCCGGCAGATTGTCCAATCCGGACGTCTCCACCCGGAACCATTTGTCCGCGATGATCCGCAACGGTGGGTAAATCACCGTCTCGGTGAGTTCGGCGTCGAAACCGAACTCGTCAACCTCGTACTCGCCGGTCAGCCGCCGCCGGAAGAACCCGAGAAGCTCGGACAGGTCCGGCAGCCACGAGTCCGACTTAACCCGCGCGGGCGGGTGCTCCACAATGGACGGACGGGCGGGCGGCCGGACACGACCATTGTTGTCGGCGCCTCCAGCGCCGGCGGGCGCCGTGCTGGTAACGCCGCGCCGGCTAGGGCCATGCAGCGGGATTACCTCCGCCTCAGGCATGGCAGTCACTTCCCAATTCTGTTGACTGGTCGATCAGTTCGCCGTCGAGGGGGCGATCGACGACGATCACTGTCGCTGTTACGTGGCGGGCGCGCCACTGCCGAGCCGTCGCTCCAACCCGCTCAACCATGAAGTACCGACCACCGGACGCAAGGCGCGCCCGTTCACGTAGTCATCGAACGCCTCGCGGGTGCTGTACTTCGGCGTGTAACCAAAGTCTTGCTTGAGTCTCGTGGTGTCCACAACCCGTCCGAAGTTAAGTAATTGCAACTGATCGGTGGAGAAATCCACCAGCGGGGCACCACTGAACACCCGGCCGGCTACCGGCATCACCGAGCGCGGAACCGGGACCTCGAACCGCCGCGCGCGACGAATCGCTTGGGACAGCGTCAAAACACCGTCCCCGCCGACGTTGAAGACGCCGGGATTCTTGGTGAGCGTCGCCTGCTCGAGCACGGTCAACGCATCGTCGGCATGCAGGAACTGCATGCGGGCGTCCGACCCGAACACGGACGGCGTGATCGGCAACGAGAAGTACCTTGTCAACACCGTGTCGACGCTGGGGCCGATCAGATTGGTGAGCCGCACGACGGTGACGTCCACATCCGGGCGGCGCCGGGAGAAGCCGCGCACGTAGCCCTCGACCTCGACGGCGTCCTTGCTGTATCCGCTCGACGAGCTCGGGACCAGCTTGGAGTCCTCGGTGAACACCGCCGGCGCGCGGGAACTCGCGCCGTACACCGCGGCGGTGGACTTGACGACCAGCTTGCGCACCTTCGGGGCACGCTGGCACGCGGCCAGCAGCTGCATCGTGCCGATGACGTTCATTTCCTTGATCGCGGTGCGCCGTCCGGGGCCGGCCGGGTGCGCCGTGCAAGACGCATGTACCACGGTGTCAACGTCGGCGTTACTGATCACTTTGGCGATCAATGGGTTCCGGATATCCGCGCGGACGAATTCGGCCCGCCCCATGCGCTCGAGCAGGCGCATGGTTGGGGCCACGGTATCAACGCCGATGACACGCTCAATGTTCGGATTGTTCGCCAGTCGAGCAACGAGCCGACCACCTAGGTGGCCGCCAACACCGGTGACCAATACGACATTGGACGCCATCCGGCCCCCTAAAAGCGAAGTTGAGATGCTTTCGAGACGTAAATGTGCGAACCAGCGCCATGCTACGCCTGAATCGCTCCAAGAGACCCACCGTTATGGCTGGATTGGCCTGTGCGGGCGACAGGAAGCGGCGAATTTCGCCCGTTTGGCGGCCCATCTGCCATAGGCAGTGGCTTATGTATTCGCGAAGGGGTGGCCGGCTCAGCGTTCTGAGTTCGGGCTGCGCTACTTGCCTTGCTTGCGGCGTTGCACACGCGTCCTGCGGAGGAGCTTGCGATGCTTCTTCTTGGACATGCGCTTGCGGCGCTTCTTGATAACTGAACCCACGAACGTTCCTTAGCTTCATCGTTGTCTTGATGGCACCCGGTGCCCGGCTTCGGCCAGCAGCCGAGCGAGCGATCAAGACACCAGGTACGAGCGACTCTTCAGCCTACCTGTGCCAGGAACGTGGCTATCGCGGGGTCGTGCGTGGAGATCGCTATCCCGCGTCGAAATAGGCGTTCTCCAGGTAAGCGTGTACTGCTTTTTCGGGTACCCGAAACGACTTGCCCACCCTGGCCGCCGGCAGCTCACCGGAGTGCACCAGGCGATAGACGGTCATCTTGGACACCCGCATCAGGGCCGCCACCTCGGCGACCGTCAGGAACTGCACCTGCCCTGGCGCAGGTGGGTCGCTCTTGTCCGCCGGCATACATTCACCGTGTCCTTCGACACGTGTCGCGCCGTCGGCTTCCCCACCGACGGTATCGACACGCACGTGCTTGCTCGAGGGTAGCGGGACTGGTGGGACTCCTGCGACCGCTGTGAGTCGATCGGCCTAAGAACAGGGCGACTTTCAGTCCGTTTCGTGGGCTTTACCCAGCTCGATCGAGCGATCCCGTGCCGCCTCGATCGCGCCGAGCAGCGCGGCGCGCACGCCGTGCCGTTCCAGTTCCCTGATCGCGTTGATCGTGGTGCCACCGGGGGAAGTGACCGCCTCCCGCAGGGTGACGGGGTGATCCCCGGTCTCGGCGAGCATCGTGGACGCCCCGACCGCGGACTGGATGATCAGCTTCTCGGAAACCGACCGTGGCAGCCCGAGCAAGATGCCCGCGTCGATCATGGCCTCGACCAGGAAGAAGAAGTAGGCCGGCCCGGATCCGGACAGCGCGGTGACCGCGTCCTGCTGCGATTCCGGCAGCTTGACGACCTTGCCGACGCTGCCGAGCATCTCCTCGACAAGCGCCAGGTGTTCGGGAGCTGCGTGGGTGCCCGCCGAGATCGCGCTCATCGCCTCGCCAACCAGCATCGGGGTGTTCGGCATGACCCGGACAACCGGCACGCCGTCCGGCAACCGCCGCTCGTACAGCTTCGTCGGCAGGCCGGCGCACAGCGACACGATCAGCGTCTGCTCGGAAACCAGCGTCGCCAGCTCGTCAAGCAGCGGCTCGATATCCTGCGGCTTGACCGCGACGACCAGGACGTCGGCGCGCTTGGCCGCCTCCGGCACGCTGGCCGAGGCGATGCCGTAACGTGCGGTGAGCTCCTCGGCGCGCTCCGGATAGCGTTCCGTGAACAGCAGGTCATCCGCGCTCCGCCCGCTGCTCAGCAGGCCGGAAAGCAGCGCTTCACCGATCTTGCCGGCGCCAAGTACCGCGATAGTGCTCATGGCGGAAGCCTAACGGCTTCCGCTCGTGAGTCTTTTTGGGTGCTATAGCACCCAAAAAAGACTCACGAGCTCGTCAGCGCCAGCTGACGAGCCTGGCACACCAGCTGGCCCGCGGAGTCCACCACGGTGGCGTCCTCGTCGAACCACGGGCCGTGCACCGAGCGGGCGGACACCTCGACGCGCAGCCAGCCGGGCACAGGGCGGGCCCGCAGCAGCGCGGTCATCTGCAGCGTCGGCGACCACCCGATCCGCCCGAGGTTGAAGGTCACCGGCACCGAGATATCGCCCGCGATCAGCGCGAACAGCGGGTCCGGCTGCTCATCGCGCGGCCGCGTCCAGAGCCGCAACCGCGGCGGCTGATCGGTCTTTCGCTCTAGGAATCCCGCACCGGCCCGATCGAGGTAGATCTCGCAGCCGGTGGTCAGGTTGGACACCGCGAGCATCTTGTGCGCGGAGAAGTCCACCGCGTCCGCCGGTGGCGCGACCGGCATGGCCGGCACGTCGCTCCACTCCGGGCGCTGCGTCGGCAGCCGGCCGGTGGTGACGACACCCTCCACGCAACTGCGCCCGCGCTGCTCGAGCAACACCGCGATGACCGCGGCCTGCCTGCCGATCTTGCGCACGTCGGTGCGCAGCAGTACCGGTCCGAATTCCGGAGCCCGCAGGAACTGCGCACTGACCGTCAACGGCTCGGCGGATCGATCGCCTTTCTCGCCGAGCAACGCGAGCGCCGTCCTGGCAAGCAGGGCAAGCAGGAAACCGCCGTGCGGCTTCGACCCGACCGCCCACTCCGGACGCAGCGTGGTGGTGTACGTCCCGTCGCCGAGCGAACGAGGGGTACTGGCCACACCGAACGATGTGGCTGGCTCCGGCTCCGTACTCACTTACGACTGGCCAAAGCACGCAGAAAGAACGTGGTGTTCGCGGGGCGCTCCGCCAGGCGCCGCATCAGGTAGCCGTACCACTCCTCGCCGTACGGCACGTACACCCGCACCGTCTCACCTTGCGCGGCCAGTCGAAGCTGCTCGTCCGGCCGGGTTCCGTACAGCATCTGGTATTCGTAGCCGCCCGGCTTGCGGTCGTACCAGCGGGCGCGCTCGCCGATGATCCGCACCATCCGCGGGTCGTGCGTGGCGAACATCGGGTAGCCGTCCCCGGCCAGCAGCGTGTTGGCGCAGCGCACGTAGCTCAGATCGACGTCGTGCGAGCTGGTGAACGCGACGTCCTCCGGCTCGGCGTAGGCGCCCTTGCACAGCCGCACCCGCGAGCCGCTGCCGGACAGCGCGGTGCAGTCGGCCTCGGTGCGGTACAGGTACGACTGCAACACCGCGCCGACCCATGGCCACCGCTGCCGCAGCTTGTTCAGCACCCGCAGGGTGGAATCGGTCGTGGTGTGATCCTCCATGTCGAGGGTGACCGTCGTTTCGCAGCGCTCGGCCTCCGCGCAGATCCGCGAGGCACCCTCCAGCGCGAGCTCCTCGTCGAGCAATTGCCCGACGGCGGACAGCTTCACGCTCACCTCGGCCTGCCCCGCGATGCCGCGCTCGCCAAGCCCGGCCAGCAGCTCCAGGTACGCCCGCACGGTCCGCTCCGCGACTGACGAATCGGTGGTGTCCTCGCCGAGGTAGTCCAGTGTCACGGTCAACCCGGAGTTCACCAGCCGGTTGGCTACTTCGATCGCACTCGCCGTGGTTTCGCCTGCGACGAACCGTTCGACGAGGCTCCGGCTCAACGGGGCGGTGGCGACCGCACGACGAACGGCGTCGTTTCGGGCTGCGGCCAGGATCAATGAGCGCAACGGGTTCACGAACTGACTGTACGACGAAACCGGGAGTAGGTGAGCACACCCCACTCGCGAGTAGGTCGCACATCACGACCCACCAGCTTCCCGGGTACCGCGTTTAGCACGCTAACCGCGGTATTGAGGGTGGCTAAGTACCGTGGTTAGTTGGTTTCGGCGTCAAGGAGGCCGCTGCGCCACGCCCACGCCGCGATCTCCACCCGGTTACGCCCGCCGATTTTGCTCTGCACCGACGCGAGGTGCGTCTTCACGGTGGACAGCGACAGGTACAGCGCCGTGCCGATCTCGGTGTTGGTCAGCCCGCGCGCGGTCTCCCGCACCACGTCCAGCTCCCGCTCGGTGAGCGGTTCGCTCGGCCGCGCCGCGGATCGCCTGCCAACACCCCGTTCGAACTGCCGCAGCAGACGCACGGTGATCTGCGGCGAGACCAGCGCGTCGCCACGCACCGCCGCGCGCACCGCCTCGAGCAGCAGCGCCGGACCCGCGTCCTTGAGCAGGAATCCGCTCGCCCCGCCGTGCAGCGCGGCGTGCACGTACTCGTCCAGATCGAACGTGGTGACCACCACGACCTTGAGCGGATCGGGCACCCCCGGTCCGGCCAGCTGCCTGGTCACCTCCAGACCGTCGACGCCGGGCATCCGGATGTCCAGCAGGCACACGTCCGGACGCAGCTCGCGGGCGCGGCTGAGCGCGCTCGCCCCGTCCGGCACGTCGGCGACGACCTCGATGTCGTCCTGCGCCTCCAGGATCAGCCGGAACCCGGTACGCACCATCTCCTGATCGTCCGCGATCAGCACCCTTATGGTCACGTTTCTCCGTTCTCCTCCACGGTCCCGGCGGCCTCGCCGGCCCGGGCACCCCCGGTGGACCCGGCAGCCTCGGCGGACCCCGACCCCTTCGCCTCGGCGCCCCCGATCGGCAGCCATGCCTCGACCAGCCAGCCGCCACCCGAACCCGGCCCGGCGGTGAACAACCCGCCGAGCAACTCCACCCGCTCGCGCATGCCAACGATGCCGTATCCGCCAGAGCCGCCGATCGGAGCCGCCGCGCTCCCCTTCCCGTCGTCGCTGATCAGTATGTGCAGCTCGCGTCCGGTGCTGGCGGCCCGCACCCGCACCGCGCTCGCGCCCTCGGCATGCTTGCCGATATTCGTCAACGACTCCTGCACCAGCCGGAGCACCGAGCGCGCCACCTCGAGCGGCAGCTCGTGATCCAGCTCGAGTTCGACCGAAACCGGCACGCCGTGCCACTCCGCAACCAGCGCGCGAAGGTCGGCCGCGAAATCGGTGGTCGCCTCGTCGGCGGCACCCTCGCCGGCCGGCTGCCCGCGCATGCTGCCGACCAGCCTGCGCATGGCGGCCAGCGCCTCCAGTCCGCCCGCCTCGATCCGGCCGAGCGCCACCTGCGCCACCTCGGGTTTGCTGTCCGCGACCGCCTTCGCCGCCTGGGCCTGCACCACGATGCCGGTTACCTGATGGGCCACCACGTCGTGCAGCTCGCGGGCAAGCGCCATCCGTTCGCCGGTCTGCGCCTCCCGCACCGCCGCGGCCACCGTGCTGGCACGCTCCGAATCCCGTGCCCGGAAGTACAGCCCGACGGCCACCGCGCTGCCAAGCGCCAGCGCCGCCTGCAACGCGACCGGCCGCAGCGCGCCCCCGTCTTGACCGGCGAGTACGGCGGCCGCCACCGCGACGGCAAGCAACCCGATCTGGCGCGTCGCCGTCCACGTCTTGGCGTGACGCACCAGGAAGACGGTGACGACCAGGCCGGCAGCGACCTGGGTCGGCGGGATGCCGTTGATCATCCCGCCCTCGCTCGCCAGGTCCAGCGCGCCGAGGAGCAGCCCCGAGCCGAGTAGCACGGGGGCGAGCAGCATCGAGGCGCGAACCGGGTGCCGCGTCGCCCACACCCCCGCGAGCCCGGCCAGCCCGGACAGCAACAGCGCCGGGGCGGCCACTGGGCCTTCCCTGTCCACGACCACGGTCGCTTCGAAGAAGAAGGTCAGGGACAGCAACGCAATCAACGGCCACTGCTTGCCGAGCAGGTCCGCCGTTCGAGGCTCGTCGCGTGGTGCGCGGGTGCGCCGCAGGTACACCGCACCGATGACAGCCACGGCCAGCACCAGCGAGCCGTACAGCAGCGATACCAGCACGTCGTCGGTGCCGGCTGAACCAGTGGTGTGCGCGCCGAGCACGGCGAGCACTCCGGAGCCCACCAGCAGGATCACCGCGCCGACGGCCCGCGGCGGCGCGCCGTGCAGCACGCAGAAGAACACCAACTCGAACCCGGCGACGGTCTGCGAGGAGGACACCCCCGCGATCAGCGGCGCGAACGCCATGGCGCCCTCGACCAATCCGAGCAGGGCGGTGCTCGCCGCCAGTACCAGCGCACCGGTGACGGCCGCCGCGACCGGCCGGGATATCGCCCACAGCGCGCAGGCCGCGAACCCGAGAATTCCGGACAACGGGCTCAGGTACTCCAGCCGGATGCCGGAACCGCCCCCTTGCAGACCCACCGCGAGCACGTCGAACAGCACGGCGGCGAGCAACACGATGCCCGGTGTGCCGAACCGGGCTCGCGCGGCGTTGGCGCGCTCGATCAATCGTTGGATGGGCGGCACCGCTCGACCGTAGAGGATCTCCGCGTCGGGGCACGTTGGCCGACCGGCCGTCCCGGCATCGGCCGATCGGCCGATGCGGCCCGTCGCGCGATGGCCGTTTGCCCGAAGTGGACACCGCGCCGGACCCGGGAGCCTTCCCTTCGAACGAATTCCTGGGGTACCGAGGAGGACCAACGTGACTCATCCGCTTACCGCCCAACCGATGCTCGCGGGCCGTGGGCTGATCAAGCGTTACGGCACCGAACACGCGCTCGCCGGGGTTGACATCGACGTGGCGGCTGGCGAGGCGACCGCGATCGTCGGGCCGTCCGGATCGGGCAAGACCTCGCTTCTGCACGTACTCGCGGGCATCCTCGCCCCGGACGCCGGCCAGGTTTTCCTTGCCGGGCAACGGATCGATCAGCTCAGTGAGACGAAACGAAGCCAGCTGCGGCAGCGGGAGTTCGGTTTCGTCTTCCAGTCCGGGCTGCTTGTCGACGAGCTCACCGCGGAGGAGAACGTCGCGCTGCCAACGCTGTTGGGTGGTGGGCGCAAGGCCGACGCGCTGCGCGGTGCGCGGGAGTGGCTCGGCCGGCTCGGCCTCGGCGGCTTCGCGAGCCGGCGTCCTGGCGAACTCTCCGGTGGCGAGGCGCAGCGCGTGGCGATCGCACGGGCCCTCTCCCACCGGCCGAAAGTGATCTTCGCGGACGAGCCGACGGGAGCGCTGGACACCAAGACCGGCCGGGACACCATGGACGCTTTGCTTGTGACGGCGCGGGAAACCGGCGCGGCTGTGCTGATCGTGACGCACGATCGCGAGCTTGCCGATTCGCTGCCACGCATCGTGTCCATTCGGGACGGTCTGATCACGAGTGGGGTGCGTGCCGCATGAACCCGTTTCAGCTGGCGATGCGGGTGCTCCGGATCGACCGGCGCACCAGAACATCCGCGATCCTCACCGGCCTCGGCGTCGCGGTGGCCACCGCGCTGGTGTCCCTGCTGGTAAGCCTGCCGTTCGCCACTCAGGAACGCGCGGAGCGCTCCGCGTGGCAGCAGCGGATGTCCTCGGGCGATCCCGGGCAGGCGAACGTGCTGCTGGCCAAGAGCCTGGACTATTTCAACGGTGCGGAGATCACCAAGATCGACGTCGCGGCGTTGCCAGGCAAGCCGAGACCCGCACTGCCACCGGGAATCCCGCGACTTCCTGGACCGAACGAGGTGCTGCTCTCCCCTGCGCTGTCCGCGCTTATCAAGGACAATCCGGAAGCCAGGCTTGGCGACCGGTTCCCCGGACTCGGGGTCGGCACGCTCGGTGAGGACGCACTGTCCGCACCGGACCAGCTGGTGGCGCTCGTCGGGCAGCACCGTGGCGTGCTGCCCGCGACCGCGGTCGAGTCCAGCGGCCTGACAGCCGCGCACGCGGACGTCGACGACCTGCTCGCGTTACTCACCGGCGTCGGCATCGTGGTGCTGCTGGTGCCGAGCCTGGTGCTGGTCGCCTCCGCGTCCCGGCTCACCGCGGCACGTCGGGAGCGGCGGTTGGCCGCGTTACGGCTGGCCGGCGCGACCCCGTCGCAGGTGGTGAACTCGGTTGCCGCGGAGACCACCCTGGCCGCGGGGGCGGGCGCGTTGCTCGGCATGGCGCTCGGCTGGCCATCGCACGCTCTCGCGAGCTACGTGCCGTGGGACGGCTGGACCTGGCAGCCTGGCGATTTCGCGCTGCCCGGCTGGCTGGCGTTGCTCATCGCGATCGCGATCCCGGCGCTTGTGGTGCTCGCCGCGGTTCTCGGGCTTCGGCGGGTGGTGTTCGCACCACTCGGCGCGGCGGCCGCGCACCGCGGGAAACTGCCGAAGGTATGGCGCTTGCTGGCGATTCCGATCGCCGCCGTGGTCTTCGCCTACGGCCTCGCGGAGGCGGAGGAAACCGGCAGCCTGGCGATGGTGCTCGGCGGGCTCGCGCTTGTCGTGCTGTCCGCATCGGTTGTCGGCCCCTTGGTGACCTCAGCGATCGGCGGGCTCTTCGTGCGGGCGTGGCGCAAACCGGCGATGTTGCTCGCCGGGCGGCGATTGCGGGACGACCCGAAGGCCGCCTACCGCGCATCGGCCGGCGTGGTGCTCGCGGTGTTCACCGGTTCGATGGCGCTGACGTTGATGTCCAGTTTCGAGTCGATGAGCGGCAGCACGGAGCCCTACCGGGACTCGGTGTTGCACACGTCGGTCGAGGGCGGGCAGGCCAAGGAGATCGTGCGACGAACCAACGACAAGCTCGCCCGGTACGGGCAGCCGGCCGAGGCCGGCACCGCGGGCGAAGTCCTACTGTCCACATCAGACGGCGCGGGTGGGTCGGCAGTGGTGCTGGACTGTGCCAGCGCAGCGTTGCTGACGCGGCTGGCGACGGCCAGATCCTGCGCACAGCAGCCGGGGGTGTGGAGTTCGGTGCCGCTGCCGGGCCGGAGTCTCACCGTGGAGCCGATCGCAGGTGGTGAACGGACCGCGCTACCCGCCGGTACGCCAGGTGCCCGCCGTGGGCTCGGATCCCGTTGGGGCGGCCATCATTGACCCCTCGCTGGTGCCGGAGCGACTGCTCGGCAACGAGAAGACCGTGCTGGTACCGACCACAGCCGCGAACCGCGAGGTGGCGCGCAGCGCGCTGGTCGGCGCGGCCAGCGGTGCCCAGGTGCAAAGTCGCGAGCTGACGTTGCACGACCAGCAGAACCAGCTCGCGGACCTGCGCCGGGTGACCGTGATCGGGCTGCTGGCCGCGACCACTCTCGCCGGGGCCAGCGCGGCGATCTCCGCGGCCGGCTCGGTGCTGGATCGCAGGCGCACGTTCGGGTCGCTGATGGCGGCCGGCACGCCGTTGCGGGTGCTGGCGCGGGCATTGCGCACCGAGGCGGCGCTGCCAGCACTGGTGGCCACGGTCGGCGCCGGTACCGGCGGGGTGGTCGTCGGCCAGGCCCTGCTGCGGCTGGCTGAGGGCGAATTCGCGTTCACGCCGTGGGCGCTGGCTCCCGTCGCGTTGGGGGTGCTGGTGGCGGTGATTGCCGCCTCGGCTTCGGCACCGGCGCTGCGGCGGGTCCGCAGCGAACCGCTCGCCGAGGAGTAGGGGACCGGCGCGTCCATCGCCCTGCCGTCGGGGGAAGGCGATGGGCGCGCCGCGGTTACGGCCGCGCCGGTTCACGCGGTGATCGGCGTGGCCGTTTGGGCGCGGCGGCCGGCGCGAGGTCAGCCGTTCTTGCGGGCCATGCCGGCCATGCCCAGTTGCTCTCCCGCGGTCAGGTTGCCGGCGTGCACCGGCCCGTCCGGGCGCCAGAGCGCGGTGTACACGACGCCCGGATCCAGCAGCGCGAAATCCCCGAAGTGGTGCTCGATCTCGCTCGGCGTCCGCGCCCAGCCGGCCTGCTCCGCGACGTTCTCCCTGGTGATCCTGGCCAGCTCCTGCTGGGCGGGCAGCCCGGTGTCCACCAGCGACGTCATGAACAGGTAGCTGCCGGGGGCAAGCGCAGCGCGGTAGGCGGAGACCACGGCGTCGGCGATGTCCGGGGAAAGGTAGTGCAGCATCCCGACGAGCATCAGCGCGACGGGGCGCTCGAAATCGAGCAGCCCGGTCACGTCGGGATCGCCGAGCACGGCCTCGGGTTCGCGGGCGTCGCCGGTAACCACCGTGGTGTTGTCGTTCTCGGCGAGAATCGCCCTGCCGTGCACCAGCACCAGCGGATCGACGTCGAGGTAGGCCACCCTGGCCTCGGGATTGCTCGCCTGCGCGACCTCGTGCGTGTTCTGCACGGTTGGCAGGCCGCTGCCCAGATCGAGGAACTGGTCGATGCCGGCTTCGCCGGCCAGGTAGCGCACGCCCCGCACCAGGACCTTGCGGTTCTCCTCGGCGGACTCCTTCAGGCCGGGAATGTGCTCGCAGGCGAACTCGGCAAGCGCACGATCTGCCGCGAAGTTGTCCTTACCCCCGAGTAGCGCGTCGTAGGCGCGGGCGATGGTGGGCTTGCTGAAGTCCAGATCGAGACCGGGTGGCGGCCACTCGGAGTCCTGCTGCTCGTCACTCATCCGGGACATCGTAGAGCTATCGGGTTCCGCGACCGCGGGCACGGTTGGCCGCGCCGGATCCGCGCCTCGCCTCGTGGCCGGGCAACCGAACGACCGGGCGACGACCACGACGCGTCCGCACCGAATCAGCCATTTGGTCAGCCCGATATGACCGCATGGCCGATCCGTTGACCTGCGGTTTCCGGCGACACTGGAACAGACCCGCACCACGGGAGGTACTGATGTCACTACTCGACACGATCGGGGTTGTCGCCGGACTGACGGTATTCGTGCTGATGGCGATCGCGCCGATGCTCGCGGACCTCAACGAGAAGTTGCCGGCGCGGCGGGCGACTGCCAGCCCGACGCTCACTGCCCGAGATGCAACCGGGTGAACAGCAGTGCCTCGGCGAGATCGCGGGCGCGCGCGGCGGGCCCGGCGGCGCGCTGCGTGTTCAGCTCGAGCACGATCTGCCCGCCGAAACTGTTCCGCGCCAGCGATTCGCACAGCCGGCCGCACGGCTGATTTCCCCGGCCCGGCACCAGATGCTCGTCCTTTGGCACCCCGGATCCGTCCGCGAGGTGCACGTGCGTGAGGCCATCACCCATCCGCTCGGCCATGGCCAGCGCGTCCATCTGGGCGACCGCGGTGTGGGACAGGTCAAGGGTGTAGTTGCGGTAGCCGACATCGGTGGGGTCAACGGAGGGCCAGAACGCGGAAACCTTCCGCCGCCGGCCGATCGGCCGCACCGGAAACATGTTCTCCACGGCAACCGCGACGCCCGAGGAATCCTCCAACTCCCGCACCAGCTCGGCGAACCCTCCGCTGTACCGGCGCTGCCAGCGAAACGGCGGATGCACCACCACGGTGCGGGCACCCAGCTCCTCGGCCAGCCCCACCGCACGCCGTAGCCGCACAACCGGATCCGGCGACCACACCCGCTGCGTGATCAGCAAGCACGGCGCGTGCACGGCGAGCACCGGCGTACCGGTGCGGCGCACGCAGCGGCGCAGCGCCTCCACGTCCTGGCTGATTGGGTCCGCCCACACCATCACTTCGACGCCGTCGTAACCGAGCTCGGCGGCCAGTTCGAACGCCGTGGCGGCATTCTGCGGCCACACCGAGCCGGTGGACAGCGCCACCGGAATCTGTGCACCCACGTCGCTAATGGCTTAACAGCAACAACGCGGCCGGGGACACCGTGACAACCAGACCGACAAGCACAGCGAGCACCGTGGTCTGCAAATCCTCCGCTCGCCGGATCTTTCGCACGATCCACACCAGCCCGACGATCACCAGCAGCGCGGCGATCAGCGCGGCGGCCGGGATCTCGCCCCACAGCCAGTTGAACCCGAGCCATACGCCGGCACCGCCGAGGACGCCGATCGCCAGCTGGCCGGCCATGATGAGCCATTCCTTCGCGGGCGACGGCTCGGGCTCGGAAAGTTCCGCCTCCTCGGGGGCGTATTCGTCGTATTCGTCGTACTCGTAGTCGTAATCGTCCTCGTATTGCCCGTACTCATCGGACTCGTAGTCGTACTCGTCCGCTTCGTACCCGTCCGCGTCGTAGTAGTCGTCCTCGCCCTCGTAGTCCTGGTAACCGGGCGCGGGCTGCAGCATGGTCTCCTCCGCCGCGTCCGGATCGGCGAGCGGATCCTCCTGCTGCACGCTCGGGTACCCGGCGCCGGACTGCTGGCCCGGAGAACGCATCGGGTGCCCGGGCGGCGCGGCCAACCCGGCTGGCGGCTCGGCACCGTTCGGCGTCCGGTCGTCGGCCTGCTCGGCTGCCGGGCTGCCTGGCACCGGGTACGAGCCGCTGGGCTGACGATGTGGCGCCGCGGTCGGGCCGGCTGGCGAGCCGTCGAGCCTTGCCGACAACCCGCTGGTCGGTGGGCCGGACGCATCGGATCCCTGCGGTGCGGGACCGGGTGGGCCGGGTTGCTGGCCCGGCTGCGGCAGTGGGCCCGAAGGCTGTTGCCCGCGCTTCGGCAGCGGACCAGACGGCTGCTGGCCCGGCTGCGGTAGCGGGCCCGAAGGTTGCTGCCCGCGCTTCGGCAGCGGACCGGACGGCTGCTGGGCGGGCTGTGGCAGCGGGCCGGACTGCTGTGGCGGTGGCTTGGGCAGCGGCGCGGACTGCTGCGGAGGTTGCGAGGGCGGCGTGGCAGGGCGCCCCGGCTCACGGGTCGGTGGGCCTGGCGACTGCCCTGGCGCCTGCGGCGGTTGCTGGCCTTGCTGGCCCGGAGCAGGCGGACCTGGCTGGCCGGGTGGTTGCGGCCGTCGCGCCGGTGCCGGCCTGCCGGCCTGGATCCCCATTCGCCGTGGCGGCTCGCCGGCCGGCTGCTGGCCTTGCTGGCCCTGGTCCTCGCGGTGCGGTGGTGGCGCGGGCTGCCGGTTGTCCGGCGGCGCTTCGGGTGGCGGGGCCTGCCTACGCGGCGGTTCCGGCTGGGGCGCTTCGGGCGGCGGTGTGCGGCTGGCGGCACGCGACGCGCCCGGCTCCTCGTTGTCACGTACCGCACGCATCTGACCGCTGTCCGACATGACCCGGTCGATGATCGCCTGGGGTGCGGTCTGCGAGGCGTCGACGTTCTGCCCGTTCGATGAGTCGTCGTCATCGGCACGACGACGACGGCGACGCGGCGCGCCGCCGGTATTGCCGCCGTGTTGAGCAAGCAACTCAGCGACCGTGCGCTGGCCCTGCTCTCCCTCGCGTTCTCGACTCATCCCTTCCACCGTGCCCCGTGCCGGCCAGTCCGTCCAGTGTCCTATCAGACGTTATCGCCGAGGCGTGCCTCCTACTCGATAAGCGGGATGACGGGATTCAGCCCATCATCTCGCGGGCTCATTTCGCCGGATCCAGCCCCACCCAGGTAGGCGAGGCGGGTTCCGCTCCGTCGGTGTGGTCCAGCCGGCGCAGAATCACACCTTCCCGGAGGGCCCACGGGCAAATCTCCAGCTCCGTTCGTGACAACGCTCGCATTGTCGCCTGTGCCACCAGGGCACCCGCAACCAGTTGGTGCGCCCGGCTCGAACTCACCCCCTCCAGTTCGGCCAGATCCGCCGCGGACATCCGGGAGATGAACGCGATCAGCTGGCGCAGCGCCACGTCGGTGAGAACCCGCGGCACCCTCGGTCCCGCCGAGGACGGTGCCGCGCCGGTGAGCCTGGCCAGGGACCGGAACGTCTTCGAGGTGGCGACGACCCGGTCCGGCTGGCCGAGCTTGGCCAGCTTCTTGGCAACCGGGCCGAGTTGCTCGTCCAGCCATGCCGAGGTGGTCACCAGCTCCTCCCGGCTTGGCGGATCGTGCTGGAACCGGGTGCGGGTGATGCGTCCGGCGCCGAGCGGCACCGAGAACGCCAGGTCAGGGGCCTCGTCGAGGCCAGCGCTCAGCTCGAGCGAACCACCGCCGATGTCCAGCACGAGCAGCTGGCCAGCCGACCAGCCGAACCAGCGGCGTACCGCGAGGAACGTCAGCCGTGCCTCGTCCTCTCCGGAGAGCACTTGGATCTCGACGCCGGTCTCATCGCGAACCCTGCGTAGCACCTTGCTCACGTTGCTCGCCTCACGCACGGCCGAGGTGGCGAACGCCATCATCTCCTCGCAGCCCTGCAGCTGCGCGGATTCACGTGCGTCCCGCACGGTACGCACCAGCTTTTCGGCACCCACCTTGCTCAGCTCGCCGACGCCGTTGATCTGCTCGGCCAGCCGCAGCACCGTCTTCTCCGAGTGCATCGGCGTCGGGTGCGCACCGCGATGCGCGTCCACCACGAGTAGGTGGACGGTGTTGGATCCGACGTCCAGGACGCCTAGGCGCATGGCGAACTACGTTACCTGCCCGTCATCCGAGCGCGACGTGGTGTGCCGGAGTTCGTGACGGCCGCGCTAAGTCTCGAACTTGTAGCCAAGCCCGCGCACCGTGACCAGGTGACGCGGTGAGCCGGGATCCGGCTCGATCTTCGCGCGCAGCCGCTTCACGTGCACGTCGAGGGTTTTGGTGTCGCCGACGTAGTCCGCGCCCCACACCCTGTCGATCAGCTGCGCCCTCGTCAGCACCCGGCCGACGTTGCGCAGCAGGTACTCGAGCAGCTCGAATTCCTTGAGCGGCAACGAGACGTCCGCACCGCCCACGGTCACCACGTGCCGCTCGACGTCCATCCGCACCGGCCCGCCCGCGAGCACCTGCGGTCCCGCCTCGGCGTCGGGTCCGGCCTCGGTTCCCCTGCGCAGCACCGCGCGCACCCTGGCGATCAGCTCGCGCGCCGAGTACGGCTTGGTGATGTAGTCGTCCGCGCCGAGTTCGAGGCCGACCACCTTGTCGATCTCGCTGTCCCTGGCCGTCACCATGATCACCGGCACCGTGGACCGGGTGCGCAGCTGCTTGCACACGTCGGTGCCGCTCATCCCTGGCAGCATCAGGTCGAGCAGCACGATGTCCGCTCCGTTGCGGTCGAACTCGTCGAGCGCCTGCTGGCCATCGCCAGCGACCGCGGCGGTGAACCCCTCCTTGCGCAGCATGAACGCCAACGGGTCGGCGAAGGACTCCTCGTCCTCGATGATCAGCACCCTCGTCACTCGTCCTCCTCGCGGTATCGGCGCGGGACACCCGCACCAGGGCAGCTCGCCGGCCAAGCGACGAGTCGTGCCGCAGCTGATAGTGATCTCGCGAGCTCGATCACGTCGTTCCTCCATGATCCGTACGGACGCTGTCGTTGCGCTCCGCGGTCTCGGTGGCTGGCAGGTCTAGCCGGGCAGCCGGCTCGGCGCCGTTCACCCGGTGCGCCGGGATGCGCAGGGTGAACGTAGAACCCGTGCCCGGACGGCTCCACAACCGCACGCCGCCGCCGTGATTCGCCGCGACGTGCTTCACGATCGCCAGGCCAAGACCGGTCCCGCCGGTCGCCCTGGAGCGCGCCTTGTCGACCCGGTAGAACCGTTCGAACACGCGCTGCTGCTGGTCCTCCGGGATACCGATGCCCCGGTCGGTCACCGCGACTTCCACGAAGTTGTCGACCAGCCGGCGGCTGATGGACACCGGGCTGCCCTGCGGCGAGTAGGCGACGGCGTTCTCAAGCAGGTTGGAAAGCGCGGTGACCAGCAGGGTGCGATCGCCGTCCATCAGCAGCCCGCTCGGCTCGTCGGTGGCCACGTTGATCTCCGCGGATTCGGCGGACAGTTCGACCCGGCCGAGCGCCTCGTGGATCACCGCGTCCACCTCGACGGTGTGCATCTCCGGCAACCGCTCGGCACCCTGCAACCGGGACAGCTCGATCAGCTCGGTTACCAGTGTGCCCAGCCGGGTGGATTCGTGCAGGATCTTGCCGCTGAACCGGCGGACCTCGTCCGGGTCGTCCGCGCCGTCCATTACGGCCTCCGCGAGCAGGGCGAGCGCGCCGACCGGGGTCTTGAGCTCGTGGCTGACATTGGCCACGAAGTCGCGCCTGGTGGCCTCGAGGCGCACCGCCTCGGAGGTGTCCGCGGCGTCCACCACGGTGAAGCCCTCGCCGAGCACCGCCTCCGGCTGCCGGCCCCGCGCCTCCAGCGGGGACAGGTCGATCTCCATCGGCTCGCCGGTCTCCGCGACCACGTCGGCTGCCGTGCGGGCCCGCTCGTCCGCCTGGTTGTTGCGCACCAGGCCGAGCACGTTCGCCCGCGGGTTGTGCAGCACCACGTCGCCGAACCTGTTGAGCACCGCGACCCCGTTGTGCGAGGACTGCAGGATGCGGTGCAGCAGCTCGGCAACGGTCGGGCCGGATGGCTGCCGCTCGGCGCCGGCCTGGCGGGAGCGGGCGATCAGGAAGCCAACGGCCCCGCCGACCAGCAACGCACCGATCGACACGGCAAGGCAACCCAATACGGTCACGCCTCGAATCGTAAGCGCGTACCCACCCCGTGGGCCTAGCCCAAAATGCCGTTCAGTGACGGCTGCGACATCACACCGGCCGGATGTTCGCTACCCAGCTACCGGCTCGCCAGCCGTCGTTCACCCGACCGTGTCCGCGCCCCTGCTGCGCACCGTCAGCTGGACCCGATCGAGTTCAGCTCGGCGTAGTCGTGCTCGTCGAGCGCCACATTGATCGCGGCGATGTTCTGCTCAAGATGGCGCACGCTACCGGTGCCAGGGATGAGCAGCATCGACGACGCGCGGCCGAGCAACCAGGCCAGCACTACCTGCGCGGGCGTGGCACCGCGCCTGCGGCTCACCGCGACGATCCGCTCGTCGGCGAGGAAGTCCGGGTCCACATGCCCGCCGAGCGGGAAGAACGGCACGTACCCGATGCCCTGCTCGGCGCACGTGTCGACCAGCTTGTCGTCCGCCCGGTTGGCCAGGTTGTAGTGGTTCTGCACGCTGGCGACCGGGGCGATCCGCTGCGCCTCGGCGAGCCGGTCCGCCGTCACGTTGGACAGCCCGAGGTGCCGGATCAGGCCCTCCTCGCGCAGCTCTGCCAGCGCGGCGAAGTGCGCGGACAGCGGCTCGTCGGACGGTCCCTCCAGTCCGCCGACCCGGAGGTTCACCAGGTCGATCCGGTCGGTGCCCAGCTCGCGGAGGTTGTGCTCGACGTCGGCCCGCAGCTCGCGCGGCTCCGCGGGCGGCAGTTGTGTCGTGCCGTCGAACCGCGGTCCCACCTTCGTGGCCAGCACCAGGTCATCCGGGTACGGGTGCAGCGCCTCGCGGATCAGCGCGTTCGCCGAGACCCCGTCCCGCGCGTAGAACGCCGCGGTGTCGATGTGGTTCACGCCGAGCTCGACGGCGCGGCGCAGCACCCTGATCGCGTCGTCGGTGTTCGGCTGGGTACCCGTCGGCCAGGCGGGCAGCCGCATCGTGCCGAAGCCCATCCGGGCGATGTTCCGGTCCCCGCCGATGTTGAAGTATCCGTTCGTCATGCCCCCAGGATGGTTGCCGGCAGGCGGGTTCGCCGTAGCGTTGGCAGGTTGTTGCCAGCCGTTGCCGTGCGGACGGCACGAGGACAACACTGGGCTCGTGGAGACAACCGGTGACGTCGTCGTGGTGCGCGGCGAGGAGGAACTGTTCGCGCGGGCAGGGCACCTGTGGGAGCACGTCAGCGATCTGGCATGCGCGGCGAACGACCTGTACACCTGGTCGGTGACGCGGCCAAGCGGGCCGGAGCGGCAACAGCGGCCGGAGCGCATCCGGAAACTGTATCGGCCGGGAGTGCTGCTCGACCCGTCGACCGCGCAGCATCTGCGTGGTCTCGCCGATAGCGGCGCGGAGATCAGGATCACCCCGGACGAGATCAACGAGACGATCATCTTCGACCGGCGGATCGTCATCCTGGCGGGCGACGCGTCGTACGGGGTGCGCGGCTACAGCGTGATCACTCGCCAGGAGGTCGTGGCCGGGGTGCAGTCGCTGTTCGAGGCGGCCTGGCGGGCGGGCACCGAGCTGGCCGTCTACGACGCGCAGATCGCCGAGATCCGCACCCTCGCGCCGCGCATCATGGAGCTGCTCGGATCCGGCTGCAAGGACGAGACGGCCGCCCGCACCCTCGGCCTCGGGGTGCGCACCTACCGCCGGCGGGTGGCGGAGCTGATGAACGCACTCGGCGCGTCGTCCCGCTTCCAGGCCGGCGTCCGGGCCCGCGAACTCGGCGTCGTCTAGCCCAGCCAGTTCCGCGTTCCGCAGCCATTTCCGCGTTCAGCGGGCTAACCGCGGTGCTTAGGCATGCTCAGTACCGCGTTTAGCGGGCTAACCGCGGTAGTTGGGTACGCTAAGTACCGCGTTTAGCGGGCTAACCGCGGTTATTCGGGTGCGCGGGGTGAGCCGACCGGCGCTCGGTATCGCCAGAACGCCGGCAGCAGCGCCACCGCGACGATCACGAGCACGATCACCAGCACGCCGCCGCCGGACGCCGCGGCAGCGGTGCCGACGCCGGCCGCCGCCCAGCCGTGCGTGAGGTCGGCCAGCCGGGGCCCGCCGGCGACCACCACGGTGAACGCGCCCTGCATCCGGCCGCGCATCTCGTCGGTCGCCGCCGTCTGCAGGATCGCCGTCCGGTAGATCGCGCTCACCATGTCGGACGCGCCGCCGAGCGCGAGGAACAGCACCGCGAGCCACAGCGAACCGGACAGCCCGAAACCGATCACCGAGGCGCCCCAGGCGCAGATCGCCACCGTCACCGCGACGCCCTGCCGGCGGACCTTGCCGACCCAGCCGGAAAGCAGGCCGATCAGCACCGAGCCGACCGGGATCGCGGCGAACAGCCAGCCGAGCGCCAGCCCGCCACCGGCCGGATCGCCGAACGTGCGCTCGGCCATCTCAGGGAACAGCGCCCTCGGCATGCCGGCGACCATCGCGACGACGTCCACCACGAACGAGGCGAGCAGCACCTTCTGGGTTGCCATGTACCGGAAGCCGTCCAGCACGTCACGCACCCCGGCACGGCCGTTGCTCCTGGAAAGCGGTGGCAGCGCGGGCAACCGCCACACCGTGTACATCGCGAGGATCAGCGCGACGGTGTCGATGAGATACAGGATGGGTAGCCCGAGCACCGGCAGCAGCGCGCCGGCGCCGAGCGGCCCGAACACCATCCCGAACGTCTGCACCGTGCCGGACAGCGCCGCGGCGGCCGGCAGCAGCTCGGTTGGCACCAGCCGGGCGACGATCGCGCTGCGGGTCGGCATGTTGATGGCGAAGAACGCTTGGTTGACCGCGAGCAGCAGCAGCACCAGCCAGACCGAGTTCACCTGCAGGTACGCCTGCGCCCACAGCAGCGCGGAGACCACCGCGATGCCGGCGTTGCCGACCAGCAGCAGCTTGCGGCGATCAACGGCGTCCGCGATCGCACCGCCCCACAGGCCGAAGATCAGCAGGGGCAGCAGCGCCACCGCGCCGGTCAGCCCCACGTAGCCGGACGAACCGGTCAGGTCGAAGATCTGCTTGGGCACCGCCACCGTGGTCAGCTGGCTGCCGATCGCGGTAACCGCCGTACCGATCCACAGCCGGCGAAACGCCGGGATCTTGAGCGGGCGGATGTCCACCACGATCGACCCCAGCACCTTGCGGGCACCGGTGGGTTCCGCCTCGTCAGCCTCGTTCGCCACGACGAGCCAGCTTAGCGCTGCTAACTATCCGCACCGCCGGCCGTCACGCCAACCGTCGCCAACCGTCGTGCTGGCGGGGGCGTGGGATCAGCGGCCCTGGTTGGCGACGGCCTTGATGGCGTCCGCGGCCGCGGCCGGGTCGAGGTAGGTGCCGCCAGGATTCCGCGGGCTCAGCGATTCGTCCAGGTCATAGCGCAGCGGGATACCGGTCGGGATGTTCAGCCCGGCGATCTCGTCGTCCGAGACGCCGTCCAGGTGCTTGACGAGCGCGCGCAGCGAGTTGCCGTGCGCGGCGATCAGCACGGTGTGCCCGGCGCGCAGGTCCGGAACGATGTCGCTCTCCCAGTACGGCAACAGCCGCGCGACGACGTCCTTCAGGCATTCGGTCAGCGGCATCGCCTCGCCGAGCCCGCCGTAACGCACGTCCGCGTCCTGGCTGTACTCGCCGCCCGGCTCGATGGGCGGCGGCGGCGTGTCGTACGAGCGCCGCCAGGCCATGAACTGCTCCTCGCCGTACTCCTCGCGGATCTGCGCCTTGTCCTTACCTTGCAGCGCGCCGTAGTGCCGCTCGTTGAGCCGCCAGTCCCGGCGCACGTCGATCCAGTGCCGGTCGGCGGCGTCCAACGCGAGGTTGGCCGTGGAGATCGCCCGCCGCAGCAGCGAGGTGTGCACCACATCCGGCAGCAGGCCCGTGTCCCGCAGCAGCTCGCCGCCACGGGTTGCTTCGATTTCGCCCTTCTCCGACAGCGGCACGTCCACCCAGCCGGTGAACAGGTTCACCGCGTTCCACGTACTCTCGCCGTGCCGGAGCAGCACAAGCGTTCCGACGGATGGGGTTCCGATAGCCGGGTTCACCTCAACCATGCCGCCCAGCGTGCCAGAGCGACACGGTACGAGGACGGCCGGGCGAGATTGTGCGAACGGGGGACGAGAGTGCGAACATCTCGGTGACCAGATAACAGGTTGATAGTCCCCCTTTTAGGCCTCTGACCTTCACCTGATCGCGTCAGCGCAGCGATCGGAGCTACGGAAACGAACGTTCTGAGATCGAGCCGTTACCTAACGGCGTCACATTCACACAATTGGGTCGCCCTGTGCTCTTGTGGATACGGTGAGTTTCCTGCAAAGTTTGGTCAGCTCTGCTTGGTCGGTATCCACGCACTCCACCGGCCGAGGCAGGGCTTCATTCGCGGCTCGTCTCCCCTGCCGAGCCGCGACCCGCCAGGCCCTGGGGAACCCCCCGCCGCAGGAGCCAGTGACAGCGGGTTTGGTGCGGGGCGGCTCGAGTTTCGCGACTCCCCCCTCCCTCGAGCCGCTCCGCAGCCGCAATCCGGCCCCGGTTCGGGTCAGCTCTCGGCTACTGGTTGCGGCGCGGCGCCGATCTTCCGCCTCCGCAGCACGATCCTGGCGATCACCAGCGCGGGAACCCCGAACACCAGGACGAAGGGCAGCGCGGCTCCGATACCGGTCAGTGCGGCACCACTGGCGCCGAGAAACGCGTTCCAGCCGCCGGCCAGCCCGCCGAGGAAACCGTCCGGCTCCTGCGGCACCGGCGCCGGCCCGGTGCTCACCCGCAGCCGCACGGTGGAAAGCGCGACCCGCCCGGACAGGGCGTCCTGCTGCGCCCGCAGCGATTCCAGCTCGGCCTCCCTGCTGGCGAGCTCGCTCTCCACGGAAACCACCTCGGACACCGAACTCGCGCGATCGAGCAACGCCCGCACCCGTTCAACGCTCGCCTGCTGGGAAGCCAACCGGGTACGCACGTCCACGACCTGCTCGGTGACGTCCTCTGCGCGTAGCTTCTTCGTGGTCACCCTTCCGAGCCCTTCGAGTTCACTCAGGGTGGAGTCCAGCCGGTTGGACGGCACCTTGAGCGTCAGGTTCGCGGTCTTGTCACCGGTGTTCTCGGAGCCGACGTACCCGTCCGCGTTATCCACGATCGTGCGGGCAAGCCGCGCCACCCGGTGAACGTTGTCCGCCCGCATCGCCAACGTCGCGGTACGGGCGAGTTGCCGCTGCTGGGTGGGCACGAGCTGGGTCCGGGCCCCGCCCCGACCCGACCGCGTGGACTTGCCGGATTCGTCGGCCGGCGCGGAATCCGGCCGGGCGGCCGAACCCGAATCGGTTCCCTCCGAGCGCTGGGGCTGCGGTGCCATCGCGGCGCTTTCCCCGTCTCCCCCCGAATTCCCCGAACTCCCCGAATCCCCCGAGCAGCCAGCCACCCCGCTGCCCAGTATCCCCAGCACGAGAATCAATCCCGCCAGTTTCGCTGCTTTCATCGCCGTCCTCCCAATCCTCGGTCTTCGCGGAAAGGACGGAACGGCGAGCCCGGATGGTTGTACGCGCGGGCCCTACGAATCGGCGATGCCGGGCTTTTCCCGATTCGACGGCTCAACCAGATGCCGGAACGGCTGCAGGTTGGCAAGCGATTCGCCACGGGAAACCCGCCAGTCCCATTCCCGCCGGATCGAACTGGCGAAGCCGATTTCCAGCAGCACGTTGAAATCACCGTCGGCGGCTTCGAGTACCTGGCCGAGCAGCGTGTCGAGCTCCTCGGCGCACACCGCCGAAAGGCTCAGCCTGCCGAGCAGATAGATATCCCCGACCTCGTCGATCGTGTAGTGCACGCCGTAGAGCTTCGCGTTGCGGCGCAACAGGAATCGGTACACATCCTGGTGCGCCTCGTCCGGCCCTCGGCAGACGAACGCCTCGATCACGAAGGCGTGCGCACCGACAAGCAGCCAGCAATTCGTGCGGAGTTTCTTCGTACCGGGCAACGTCACGAAAAACCGGCCGGGTTGCGGATGCTCGTACTCCAGCTCCCGCTCATCCAAAGTGGACGCGATGATGCCGTCCAGCTCCTCGGTGGAGGCCGTCATACCGCTACGTCCGCCTCGGTCAAACCGACCCGGCCACGCCGGAAGTCAATGGTGGCACGGGTGTAGGAATCCACCAGCGCGTCCGTGGTGCGTTCCCAGGAAAACCGCGCGGCATGCTCCGGCGCGTGCTTGGCGAACGCGGGCCGCTGCGCGACCACCCTGCTCAGCGCGTCCGCCCACGGGCCGGATTCGTGCCCGCGTACCAGCAGCCCCGAACTGCCGTCCGCCACCGCGACCGAGAGACCGCCCACATCGGCGGCCACCACCGGTGTCCCGCAAGCCTGCGCCTCCAGCGCGACCAGCCCGAAGGACTCGTTGTAGCTGGGCACCGCCACCACGTCCGCCGCGCGGTACACCCGCACCAGCTCGTCAACCGCCTGCGGCGGCAGAAACCGCACCACGTCCTCGATGGCGAGCTGATGCGCGAGTTCCTGCAACGCCCTCGGCTGCTCGAGCCCGGAACCGGACGGCCCGCCGACCACCAGCACCCGCAGCCGATCGCGGTCGAGGCCGCGCTCCAGGAGCTCGGCGGCCGCCAGCAGCAACACGTCCGGAGCCTTCAACGGCTGGATACGCCCGACGAACGCGAGCACCGTGGCCCCGGCAGGCAGTTCGAGCTCCTCGCGGGCGGCCAGCTGAGAGCCGGGCGTGAAGCGTTCCAGGTCCACGCCGGGCCGCACGGTGTGCACCTTGCGCGGCTCCGCGTCGTACAGCTCCATCAGCTGTGCCGCCTCAACCGGCGTGTTCGCGGTCAGCCGCGCGGCCTCGTCAACGACCTGCTGCTCGCCGATCTCCCGCAGCCGGGGTTCCGGGGTGTCACCGGAGGCGAGCGCGGCGTTTTTCACCTTCGCCAAGGTGTGCGCGGTGTGCACGAGCGGTACGCCCCAACGATCGCTTGCCAGCCAGCCGACCTGCCCGGAGAGCCAGTAGTGCGAGTGCACGAGGTCGTAGTAGCCGGGCTCGTGCCGGGCCTCGGCGCGTTGCACGCCGGCCGCGAACGCGCACAGCTGCCCCGGCAGCTCACCCCTGCCGAGCCCCTCGAAAGGGCCGGCCTGGATATGTCGCACCAGCACCCCCGGCGCGAGTTCCACCACCGGCGGCTGTTCGGAGGACGTGGCCCTGGTGAACACCTCGACACCGATGCCGCGCGCGGCCATCCGTTTCGCGGTCTGCGTGATGTACACGTTCATCCCGCCGGCGTCGCCGATCCCCGGCCGTTCGAGCGGTGAGGTGTGCAGTGACAACACCGCCACGCGGCGCGGCTGATGCAGCGATACCGGGCGATCGCGCACGGGTGCCCATCCTTTCCCGCCTCCGGGCGCTCAGCCGAGGGCCCGCTTGGCGAACTCGAGCAGTGCCTGGTCGAACTCGTCGACACATTCCGTAAATGGCATGTGACCCACGCCTTCGAACCAACGCATCGAGGCCCCCGGAATCTTCCCAGCCGCGTACTCAGCCGAGCTCGGGTCCACCACGGCGTCCTCGGTGCCGTGCACGACCAGCGTCGGCACGTCGACCGTGCGCAGCAGCTCGGCGGAATCCACCGTGCGGTCGAACAGCGCCGCCCGCACCGCGGGCGCTACCCGGAGGCTCTCCCCGAGCATCCGCTGGACGAGCGGGCCAGGCAGCGGGCTGACGTGCCGCACGTCCTCGCCGCCCGGCTCAGCCCAGCTCGGACATGGACTGCCACTGCGACCAGGGGATCAGCCAGTCGTACACGTCGTACTTGGCTTCCATGGTCGCCTGGGAGCCGGTGACCTCGACGGGATCACCGATCAGCGCCCCCTGGAAGTACTCGTTGGCGTCGCTCTCCCGGAGGTTCACGCAGCCGTGCGAGGTGTTCGCGACGCCGATGTTGGCCGCGTTCTCCTCGTTCTCGTGGATGAACTCACCGTGGTTGGAGAACCGCACGGCCCACTTCTTCATCACGTCGGTGTAGCCGTACTGCGGGTTGGAGAAGTTCCCGACCTCTTCCTTGGACATCACGATGAACGTGCCGTTCGGCGTGTTCAGGTTCGGATCCGCGTCCTTGCCGTTGCTCGCCGGGTAGCTGGCCACCTGCTGGCCGTCCCGGTAGACGTTCATCCGGTGGTCCGGAGTGTGGATCTTCACGATCTGCTCGCGGCCGATCTCGAACTCGGTGGTCACGTCCGTCTTGCCGTACGCGCCGCCGCCGTAGTGCACGCCGTAGAGGTTCGCGGACACGTTCACCTTGGTGTGCGCGGGCCAGTACTCCTTCGGCCGCCAGTCGACCTGCTGGTCGTTCAACCACGCCCAGGAACCCTCGACGGGGACCGAGGTCTCGACCTTCAACGCCCGCTCCGCGGCGGCCTTGTCCTGCACCGGGGCCTCGAACTTGACGCTGATCGGCATCGCGACACCGACCGTCTGGTGATCGGTGGGATTCAGCGTGGCCCGCACGACGCTGGACGGCGCGACCGTGGAGAAGCTGCCCCGCATCGGCACGGACTTGCGGTCCGAACCGGCGGCCGTCGCGGTGTAGTTGTACGTCTTCCCGTAGCCGAGCGGCTCCGAACTCGTCCAGGTCTTCTTGTCCTTGGAGAATTCGCCGTCGACGGGCTTGCCTTCCTCGTTGGTCAGCTTCGCGTCGGTGAGTTTGCCCTTGGCGGCCTTCAGTGTGATGGGTTCGGTGACCGGTACGTCTTTCGCGTTCTTGGTCACGCTGGCTGTCAGCTTCGCTTCCGGCGGCGCCTCCCGCTCGGCCGCCTCACCGCCCGCGCCGCCCGAACAGCCCGCGAGGACGGCCAGCACCGTCGCGAGCGCCCCCAGCGCGCTAGCCGTTCGCATCCGCCCCGCGCGCACACCGCACCTCCGCGCCTGTTCAAACACCATGTCCCACCCCTGAAGACGTTCCCGCGGGCGTGAGGTTGCCCGCCTCAGGCGTGAGGTTACTCGCCTACAGCACGCAGCCGACGAGCAACGGCTCCGGTCGCAACTCGACCCCGAAGGCCGTACCCACCCCGTCGCGCACCTCACGGGCGAGGGCGAGCAGGTCCTCGGTGCTCGCCGTGCCGCGATTCGTCACGGCCAGGGTGTGCTTCGTGGAAAGTGATACCCGGCCGCCCGGCCCGCTATGCCCCTTGCCGAACCCGGCATGCTCGATCAGCCACGCGGCGGACAGCTTCTCCCCCTCCCGCGCGGGCCAGCGCGGCATTCGCGCGTCCGGCCCCGCGATCCGCTCGACGCGTTCCAGCACCGGTGGAAGTTCGTGCGCGGGCACGATCGGGTTGGTGAAGAACGACCCGGCGCTCCACGTGTCGTGGTCGTCCGGGTCAAGCACCATGCCCTTGGCCCTGCGCAGCTCCAGCACCGCCTCCCTGGCTCGCGGCGCGGGCACCCTGCTGCCGGCGGTCACCCCGAGCAGGCGGGCCAGCTCGGCGTACTGGATCGGCGCGGCCTCACCCGAGCGGCCGAGTTCGAAACGCACCCGCAGGACCACCGCGCGGTCGGTGCCTTTCAGCATGCTGGTGCGGTAGCCGAGCCCGAGATCGGTGGCAGGCACCGTGCGCACCTCGCCGCTCGGGCGGTCGAGCAGGTCAACCGACACCAGGCTCGCAGAGACCTCCACCCCGTAGGCGCCGACGTTCTGCACCGGCGTGGCGCCGACCAGACCGGGGATCCCCGAAAGGCATTCCAACCCGCCGAACCCCTCCGCGACCAGCGCCGCGACCAGCTCGTCCCAGTCCTCGCCGGCCTCGGCTGTCACCGTGTTGCCGTCCACCCGCCAACCCCGGTTCGCGATCCGCACCACGCTGCCCTCGAACCCGGCGTCCGCGATCACCAGGTTCGACCCGCCGCCGAGGAGCAGCAACGGCTCGCGTTCGGCATCCGCGGCCCGCACCGCGTGCACCACCTCGTCGGCGCTGGTAGCACGCACGAACCGGCGCGCCGGTCCACCCAGCCGTAACGTCGTGTAGTCGCGCAGCGGGCGTTCGGCGCGGACCTCTACACCAGTCGGGGCGCTGCTCACAACCGCCAACGGTAACCTCTGGCGCATGGCTTCCCGCATCGAGCACCGGGCCCGGTTCAGCGAGCCGCCCTCGGTTGTCTACTCGGCGCTGATCGCCGAGGCCTATCTGCAGGCTCGCCTTGCCGCGCTCGGAGGCACCGGCGCGCTGCTGCTCGAGCACGACATCACGGGCGTGCCGGCCACCTACCACATCCGGCACGGGGTGCCGTCCGACAAGCTGCCCTCGGCGGCTCGCTCGCTGCTCGGCGGGGACCTGATCGTGGATCGCAGGGAACGCTGGCAGGCGGACGCCGGTGAGTACCGGAACACCATCGAGGCGATCATTCCCGGCATGCCAGGCGAGATCCAGGCTCGGATGCGGCTCGGCAGGAGTGCCGACGACGACAGTGAGCTGCACACCACCGGTGAGGTCAAGATCGGTGTGCCGGTCCTCGGCGGCAAGCTCGAGCGCACCATCGCGGAGCAGGTCACCGCCCTGCTGATCGCCGAGATGGACTTCACCGAGAAGTGGCTAACCACCGCCCGCTGAGCGCGAGCACCCCACACTCGGACGTCCCTGAAACTCCGCCCCTGAAACACCGCCCCTGAAACTCCGTCCCTGAAGCGTTCTGAACCACTGACGTGACCGCTCCCTTCCGAATGGTGGCCGAACACGCGCGTGCCGTAGGCGCGCCGACCCGCGGCACCACGAACCCCAACCGGCTGCGCCGCGTTGATCGCTGGCTGACCGGAACCCAGCCGGTGCTCGACGCGCTGCGCGGCTTTCCGGATCCGCTCGTTGTGGACCTCGGCTACGGCCGTTCCCCGGTGACGACCGTGGAGCTGGCTACCCGGCTGCGCGGCGTGCACGCCGGCGTCCGGGTGCTCGGCCTCGAGCTGGACGCCGAGCGGGTGGCGGCGGCCGCCAGGATGGCGAGCCCGCCGTGGCTGGAGTTCCGGCGCGGCGGCTTCGAGCTGGCCGGCACCCGACCCGCGCTGCTGCGTGCGTTCAACGTGCTGCGCCAGTACCCGGAACCGGATGCCGCACGCGCCTGGTCCACCATGCTCGCCGGGCTGGCGCCTGGCGGGCTGCTCATCGAAGGCACCTGCGACGAGATCGGCAGACGCTGCTCGTGGGTGCTGCTATCCGCGCACGGGCCGCAGAGCTTTACCGTTTCCTGCAAGCCATCCGAGCTACGACGACCGTCCGATGTGGCCGAACGGCTACCCAAGTCACTGATCCACCGCAACGTCGAGGGCGAACGCGTGCATGCCTTCCTGTCCGAATTGGACTCCTGCTGGGCGCACGCCGCGACACATCGGCCGTTCGGTCCTCGAGCCCGCTGGGTGGAGTCCGTGCGGCTGCTTGCCGAGCGCGGCTGGCCGGTGCACGGCGATCGCCGGCGCTGGCGGCTGGGTGAGCTCACCGTCGACTGGGCGTGCGTGACCCCCGATTGGTAATCCATCAATCGCCGTTCGATAAGGGGATTCCCTGAGTTTTCCCCCAAATAGCCCTTTTTCCGTAGCCTCCGCCGTAGCGCACCTGCCAGGGTTGCTCCAGGTGAGAGGGACGAGCGATGCTGAGGGTCGGCATTATCCGGGCGTTCACCTGACGTCGCGGGAGAAGGGGGACCGCGAACTGGCCGAGGAGGTCGTCGGCTCGGCCACCGAATTCAGCCGCGTGTGTTGTTCCACAACAAAGGGGAGGGGCCCATGTCTACTGCGCACAGCGCGCCCGCCGAGCGGAGCGGGCAGGCCGCGCCGGTATCCCGCGCCGATGAGTACACCGTGACGCTCGCGGCGAGCCGCGCGGAAATCCGTGCCGCACAACGACTTCGGTACGAGGTCTTCCACGAAGAGGTGGGGGCGGAGCTGCACACGCCCGTTCCGGGGGCGGACGTCGACGAGTTCGACGAGCGCTGCGACCACCTCATCGTCCGGCATGTGCCCACCGATTCGGTTGTCGGAACCTACCGATTACTTCCGCCAGGCCGGGCCGGCCGGCTGTACTCGGACGGCGAGTTCGAGCTGGGTGCGCTGGACGGGGTGCGTGATTCGCTCGTCGAGGCCGGGCGCTCGTGCGTGCATCCCGCGCACCGGGACGGCGCGGTGATCACCTTGATGTGGGCAGCTGTGGGGCGGTACGTGATGCTCGCCGGGCACCGGTACCTGGCAGGGTGCGCGTCGGTGCCGCTCGCCGACGGCGGCCACTCGGCTTCCGGTACCTGGCGGCTAGCGCGAGCTAAACACCTGGCGCCGCAGGAGTTCCGGGTCCACCCGCACCTGCCGTGGGACCCGCCGATGGCCGAGGAGACCGGCAAGCCGAGCTACGCGCACGTGCCGGCACTGCTGCGCGGCTACCTGCGCCTCGGTGCCTGGGTGTGCGGGCCGCCCGCGCACGATCCGGACTTCGGCGTCGCGGATTTCTTCGTACTGCTCCCGCTGGACCGGGTCGGTGAGCGATACCTTCGGTACTTCCTCGGGGACGCACGATGAACGGGTGGACACCGCGCTCGCCGTGCAGCCCGCGGTGTGCCCGGCCGGCCGCGAAGCCGGTGTCCCTCGCGCGAACGGCCGGCCGCTGCCTCGCGACGGCGGTCACCCTGGCCTGCTCATCCGTCGTGGTGTTGCTGTTACCCGTGCTTCCGGTGGCTCGCGATCGGGTGGTGTCCACACTGGCTCGAGCCCTGCTGCGTGCCGCCGGTGTACGGCTGCGGACCGCGAGCGGTCTCAGCGCGCGGGATTCCGGCCCCGGCACGTTGATCGTGGCCAACCACATTTCTTGGCTCGACATACTCGCGGTGCTGGCAACCGAGCCGGCCACCTTTCTCGCCAAGCGCGAGGTTCGCGGCTGGCCACTGCTCGGGCCGATCACCGCCGTGCTCGGCACCCAGTACGTGGCACGGGACCGGCTGCGGGAGTTGCCGCATGCCACCCGGCAGGTGGCGGCCACGTTGCGGGCCGGCCGTTCGGTGGTCGTTTTCCCGGAAGGCACCACCTGGTGCCGGCCACCCGGCGGCACGTTCCGCCGGGCACCGTTCCAGGCCGCGATCGACGCGGGAGCACCGGTCCGCCCGGTGTCCATTCGGTACACGCAAGGCACCGCCGCGAGCACGGTCACCGCCTTCGTGGGGGACGACGCGCTGCTGCCCTCGGTGCTGCGGGTGGCGAGGGCCGGTTCGGTGACCGCCTGGTTGCACCCGCATCCGATGCTCACCGCGGACGGCAGGGACCGGCGCGAGCTCGCGGCCGCCGCGCAGGCCACGGTCTCCGGCCAGCCGGCCGGTGCTCACGCCGGGGGTGGCCATCCGGCCGAGATCGCCCATGCTTGAGTTCCTGCACGACACGACCACGCTGCTTGCCGGCCTGCTGGACTCGCCGTGGCTGTGGGCGATCGTGTTCGTGGTCTCCGCGCTGGACGCGCTGCTGCCGTTCATGCCGAGCGAGGCAACGGTGATCACCGTCGGGGTGCTTGTCCACCCGCACTGGACGTGGTTGACCCTGCTGGTGGTGCTCGCCGCGGCAGGCGCGTTCGCCGGGGACTGCCTCGGCTACCTGATCGGCCGGCGAGCCGGCCCTCGGGTGCTCGAGTGGCTGCGGCGAAGTGCGCGCGGACGAGAAGCTCAGCTGTGGGCGAACAGGCAGTTCGCCAGCCGTGGCTCGCTGGTCATCGCGGTCGGCCGGTACCTCCCTGGCGTCCGGGTGTCGAGCATGCTCACCGCCGGAATCCTGCGCTACCCGCTGCGCCGGTTCCTGCCGGCTGATGCCGCGGGGGTGCTTATCTGGGCGGTCTACGCGGCGCTGATCGGGTACCTTGGCGGCGCGACGTTCGCCGAGCGACCGCTGTACGGTCTGGCGGTGGCGTTCGCGCTGGCACTGGTACTCGGTGCGCTGATCGAACTCGGCAGGCGCCTGCTGGCAAGGCGGCGAGTGGCTGGATTGACTACCGCGCGCCGGTAAGCTCTGTGCCCATGGAGTATGCGCAGTTCCTCGATGCGTTGGAGACACACAGTAACGCGTTGCGCGCGGCCGCGGTTTCCGCCGGACCGGAAACGACGGTACCGACATGTCCAAAGTGGACTGTACAGCGGCTGGTGCGGCACATCGGCAGGGTGCAGTCCTGGGTCGTCCAGGCGATCCGGAATCCGGACGGCGAGCAGGTAGCCGCGCGCGATCCGCCGGAAGCCTGGGAAGACCTGCTGAACTGGTGGGACGAGCAGCGTTCCGCGTTGTTCGCCGAGTTCGCGGCCGGCCCGGATGCCCCCGCGTGGTTGCCGTTTCCGCGCTATCCGCGGATCACGAGCTCGTGGGCCCGCCGGCAGGCGCACGAGGCGGCGATTCACCGGCTGGATGCTGAGCACGCACTGGCCGGCAGCGACGCGGCGAACGCGTTGCCGACGCTGGTTTTCGGCTCGGACTTCGCCGCGGACGGCGTTGACGAGCTGCTCGCCTGGATGATGCCGTACCGAGGCGACTGGGCGAATTCCACGGACACCGGCACGGTCGTGGTGCACGCGGCTGATGCCGGCCGGGTGTGGGTGGCCAAGCTGGAGGCCGGCGAGCGGCTACAGGTCGAGCCGATGGAAAGCGCGGCCGACCCCGCCTCGCTGCATGCGGACGTCACCCTCGCGGGCACCGCGGACGCGGTTTACCGCGCGGTGTGGGGCCGCCCGAGCACCGCGCTGACCACCGGCGACGTTGAGCTGCTCAAGGCGATCGCGGCACCATGAGCCCGGTCTTCTTGGTAGCCCGGTCTTGTTGGTAGCCCGGTCTTGTTGGTAGCCCGGTCTTGTTGGTAGCCCGGTCTTGTTGGTAGTTCAGGCCGCCGCGGCGACCAGGTCGTCGAGTTTGCCGAGCATCTCGTCGTAGATCTTGCGAAGCCCGCCCGGCGCGAAGGTGCGCTCGAAGAAGCCGCCGATGCCGCCGGCGCCCCGCCAGGTCGTGGTGATCGAGACGATGCTGCGCGCGTCACCGGTCTGCGCCACCTTCCAGGTGGCGACCATGGTGGAGTTCGCGTCCCGCTCCACGAGCGTGCCCCGCTCCGGCTCGGTGACCTCGATGAGGCAGTCCCGCACGCGCTTGGATGTCGCCTGCAGTTTCCACCGCACCTGGGTGCCCTCGCCGGTGCCACCCGCGCGCACCTCGTACTCGCTGTAGTGCGCGGTCAACATCTTCGGCCGGCTCGTCGTGTAGTCGGCGAGCACGGCATGAACCCGCTCCGCCGGCGCTGCTATCTCCCGCTCGGCGACCGCTTTCACTTCCGCCACAATGCTCCTTCCTGTCCCGGCACCGGGGATCACACCGGTTTGGCCAGGCCCTCGATCACTTCCGCACCGGGCAGCGACGTAAGCACCGAACTCGGCACGAGCAGCTTGCTGCCCCGGATGCCGCTACCGACCACGAGTTCCGGCGCCTTCGCGACGGCGGCGTCGATCAGCAACGGCCACCCGTCCGGCAACCCGAACGGGGTGATGCCGCCGTAGGCCATCCCGGTCAGCTCCACCGCGGTGTCCATCGGCGCGAACGAGGCCTTCCGGACATCCAGGCGTTTCCGGATCACGTTGTTCACGTCGGCGCGGGTGGTGGCGAGCACCAGGCAGGCCGCGTAACGCTGCTCACCCGAGCGCTTTCCGGCGACCACGACACAGTTCGCCGATGCCTCGAGCGGGGAGGAGTACGCCGCGCAGAACTCGGTGG
>WHSZ01000084.1 GCA_009379845.1 Pseudonocardiaceae bacterium
CGCCGCGCCCGTTGCAGCAGGTCGAGTAGCTGGCCCGCGTTCATTTCGCCGATCGGCACGTCGTCGTAGGGCGCGTCGTCGGTGTTGAAGCGGGCGTCGTCTTCGATCAACTCGTCTGGGTCGAGAAACGGATCGTCCGGCCCGCTGGCCTCGCACACAATCCCAGTGTCGTCCATGCGTTTGATGATACCGGAAATCGACAATACGTTCGAGTGATTGCGGAAATCGTCGCGAAAGCAAAGCGCCCCGCCTGCTCCGAAAAGCAAAACTGGGTGTGGGGTGCGCGCATTAAGCGGGCAGGCCCTGCGCCTGCCCGCAACGGACTGCCCTGGTGTCGCAGAGGCTCGGGAGTCCAGGACGGACCGCCCGAGGCGGCCCGTCGCGACAGCGACGCCGAAAGGCGTCCTGGAATCCCGAGAAGCGACACCATAAAATCCGCGCACCCCACACCACCGCACGGCCAGCGTCACCCCGAAACCCCACGAGGAATCCACCGACGGACCGCTCAAGACGATCTGTCGCGACAGCGACACCATTAACCTCCGCGCACCCCACACCACCGCACAGCCAGAGCCGCTCCGAAACCCCGTGAAGCGACACCATAAAATCCGCGCACCCCACACCACTGCGCCAGACGGATTAATTTCCGATACCAGTGTGCCACTCGTTCCTTGTACGGATGCGCGAACAACGGCAAGTCCGGCAGTCTGGCAAGGGAAAGCACGAACGGGGGAGGTACCAAGGGGTGGCACGGAACGACGCGACACGGCGAAGGTTGGCGACCGGAATGGTCGCGTTCAGCCTGCTTGCTGGTCCGGCGGTGCTCGCCGCTGGCGACGCCATCCATTGGACGGACGTCGATAATCCGCGGAGCACGGCCGAATCCGGTTACCCCGGCCTGCTCGGCAGGAATCCCGGACTGCTCGGCGCGGACGGCAGCATCCCGGAACTGAAGGTGCCGAGCGACGCGTTGCTGCGTGCCGCGGGCAATCTAGAAAGCCTGCTGGCCGGCGCGGGCCCGCTCGTGGAGTTGCCATCCGGTCCGCTCGGCATCCCCGGCAGCGCATTGCGCGCCTACCAGCGTGCGGCGAATTCGCTGGCCGCCTCGGATCCGGGATGCCGGCTTGACTGGCCGTTGCTGGCGGGCATCGGCCGTATCGAGTCGAACCACGCCCGAGGCGGGCAGGTGAACTCGGCAGGCGACACGCCGCAGGCGATCCTCGGACCGGTACTCAACGGCGCCGGCGTCGCGAGCATCCGGGACACCGACGGCGGCCGGCTGGACGGGCATACCGCCTGGGATCGCGCCGTCGGGCCGATGCAGTTCATCCCGAGTACCTGGCGGACGCACGCGAGTGACGGGAACGGAGACGGTCACGCGAACCCGCACAACATCTACGACTCGGCGCTGGCCGCCGGCCGCTACCTGTGTTCGGGCGGGGAGAACCTGGCCAATCCCACGGAACGCGCCGCAGCCGTGTTCCGCTACAACCGCTCGGACAGTTACGTGCGTTCGGTGCTGATCTGGGCGCAGGCCTACGCCAAGGGCGTTCGCCCGTTCGCGGACAACCGGGCCCCACGAGACCACGCAGCCGCGCGGGCGGCGGCGCGCCAACCGTCGCGCAACCCGTCGCCGCCGGCATCGAGTAAGCCATCACCGCCCGGATCCAGGCCACCGTCGAGTGCGCCACCGAGCACCACCCGACCAAGCCCGCCGTCCACCACACCGCCGTCGAGCACGTCCCCGTCCAAGCCGCCGAGCTGCTCGCCGAGCCCGACGCCATCCGAGCCGCCCACCACAACGACTACGACGACCACAACGACCACGACACCGACGCCGTCGCCGTCGCCGCCACCACCGTCCACGACCACCACGACTCCGTCGAAGACGACAACCACCACGCCGTCGTCCCCGCCGTGCGCATCGGGTCGGTGACGGGTTCTAGGCTAGGCGTATGGCGAGAGTGGCTTCGATCGACTGTGGAACGAACTCCATTCGGTTGCTCGTCGCGGATGTGACGGTGCGCGAGGACGGCAGTTCCTGGCTGCGCGACGTGCACAGGGAGATGCGGGTGGTGCGGCTCGGCCAAGGTGTGGACGCCACCGGCCGGTTGGCGCCGGAAGCCATCGAGCGAACGAGGGCCGCGCTACGCGACTACACGAACGTGTTGCGGCGTAAGGGCGTCGAGCGGGCGCGAATGGTGGCCACCTCGGCGACCCGGGATGCCAGCAACCGGGACGAGTTCTTCTCGATGACCGCGGAGCTACTCGGAACCGAGGCGGAAGTGATCAGCGGGGACACCGAAGCGCAGCTGTCGTTCACCGGCGCGGTTGGCGACCTCGACCCGGCGGAAGGGCCGTTCCTGGTCGTCGACGTCGGCGGCGGTTCGACCGAGCTGGTGCTGGGCGGTTCGTCGATGAGCGCATCGGCCGGCAGTGCCGCCGAAGTGGAAGCCGGGCGTTCGGTTGACGTCGGCTGCGTGCGGATCACCGAACGGTGTCTGCGGTCCGACCCGCCGACCGCGGCGGAGGTGGCGGCAGCGGAGGAGTTCGCCTCCGAGGTACTCGCCGAGGCGTTCGACACCGTGCCGGTCGCGAAGGCCAGCCGCTGGGTGGGCGTCGCGGGCACGATCACCACACTGTCCGCGGTCGCGCAGGGACTCGAGAAGTACGACTCGGAGCGAACGCACCTCTCCCGGCTCTCGCTGGACGACATTCGCCAGACCACCGACCGGTTGCTGTCCATGACTCACGAGCAGCGGGCCGCGATCACGTCGATCCACCCCGGCCGGGTGGACGTGATCGGGGGCGGGGCTGTCGTGGTGCGGGCGCTCGCCGAGCAGTTGGCCGAGCGCGCCGGGATCACCGAACTGCTGGTCAGCGAGCACGACATCCTGGACGGCATCGCCCTCTCGCTCGTCTAGCACCGCGTTCGGTAC
This sequence comes from Pseudonocardiaceae bacterium, assembly GCA_009379845.1. Taxonomy (GTDB): domain Bacteria; phylum Actinomycetota; class Actinomycetes; order Mycobacteriales; family Pseudonocardiaceae; genus Tamaricihabitans. Next base: position 2,940 of record WHSZ01000084.1, read on the forward strand.
ACCCAACGAGGGCTGACTCCGACCGCGGCCGCTTCTGACATTGTCCGAGATTTCGAATCACGTCTGTGATTACGTTCGACGAGCGGAAGGCGAAGTGCGCAGCGGCAGTGCGCAGTGGCACCGTCAACCATCGACAGGCGGCGCCTTGACCGTGCTCTGCTCGCGTCTTAGCGTCATCCGCGATACTGAATGCATGCCGAAATATCGAACACGGTGGTGATCTGGTGGAACGGACACGTGAGTTCCTGCGCTCCCTTGGCCTACCGGCGCGGGATCCCGGTGAGCTGCCGGCCAGTACGAAGCGCTTCCCGGACGGGGCGCAGTACCGCGTGGAGATCCCCAGCGTCGAGGGCCCTGAGGTGCTCGAGGCGGTATGCGACGAGGCCGACACGCGCGGTGTCCTGGTGCACCGGGTTTCCCAGGGCAGCGGGGGAATGCTGCTCACGGACGGGGAGCTGGACGCCATCGGCCGGCTGGCCGGGGCACGGTCGATGGAGGTCAGCCTGTTCGCCAGGCCGATGGCCGGCTGGGACACCGGGGCTGCCTCGGTCGCGTCCGGCGGCGGATCGCTCGCCGCGCAGGCGAGGGGCACCGAGCAGCTCGTGCACGTGCTCGAGGACATCCGGCGTACCGCCGAGGCGGGAATCGGCAGCGTGCTGGTCACCGATCTCGGCGTGCTGTCGGTGGCGGAGCGGATGCGCGCCGCCGGCGAACTGCCGGCCGCACTGCAGTTCAAGGTGAGCGTGCAGATGGGGATGGCCAATCCCGCGGCGATCCGGCACGCCGAGCAGGCGGGTGCGAGCACCTACAACGTGCCAACCGATCTGAGCCTCGCGCAGCTGGCCGCGATCCGGGCCGCGGTGGACATCCCGCTGGACGTCTACGTCGAGGCGCCGGACGACCTCGGCGGGTTCGTGCGGCATTTCGAGATCGCCGAGCTGGTCCGGGTGGCGGCACCGGTGTATCTGAAGTTCGGGCTGCGCAACGCGCCGAACATCTATCCGAGTGGGACGCATCTCACCCCTACGGCGGTGGCGCTCGGCCGGGAGCGGGTACGCCGCGCGGAAATAGGCTTGGGGATGCTCCGCCGCTACGCCCCGGACGCGGTCGCCTCCGAGCTTCCTGCCGCCGATCTGGCCGTGCCGGCCGCGGCGCGCACCGTGGACATGACCACCGCACCCAACTGACTCGATGACGGGATGACACGGGATATGAAGATCACCAATGTGGAGACGTTCGTGCTCGGCACGCCGTGGCGGGATCTCACCTTCGTCAGGGTGCGGACGGACAACGGGCTGACCGGTGTCGGGGAGACCCGGATGCTCGGGCACACCGAAGCGCTGCGTGGCTACCTTGCCGAGGCGATCGACCGGCACGTCATCGGATCTGACCCGTTCGACACCGAGTCGTTGGTGCAGCGCATGAAACGCGGCGACTACGGCCGGCCAGGTGAGATCATGATGTCCGGCATCGCCTGCATCGAGATGGCCTGCTGGGACATCGTCGGCAAAGCGCTCGGCCAGCCGGTGTGGCGGTTGCTGGGAGGTTCGGTACGGGACAAGGTCAAGGCCTACGCGAACGGCTGGTACACCGTGGAACGCACGCCCGAAGAGTTCCATGCCGCGGCGCGGAAAGTCATCGACCGCGGCTACCGGGCGTTGAAGTTCGATCCGTTCGGGCCTGGGCAGTGGGAGCTGGAGCCGGACGAGCGGCGCCGTTCGGTCGGGTTGGTCGAGGCGGTGCGCGACGCGGTCGGCCCGGACGTGGAGATCCTGATCGAGATGCACGGCCGCTTCGCGCCCGCCGAGGCGGTGCGGATCGCCACGGCGCTCGACGAGTTCGACCCGAGCTGGCTCGAGGAACCGGTACCGGCGGAGAACCTGAAGGCGTTGGCCAAGGTCGCCGAGCGGGTGCACGCGCCGGTGGCCACCGGCGAGCGGATCCACGATCGCGCGGAGTACCGCGAGCTGTTCGAGTTGCAGGCGGCGGACATCATCCAGCCGGACATCGGGCACCTCGGCGGGATTGGCGAAACCCGTAAGCTGGCGGCCACCGCGGAAACCCATTTCGTGCTCGTCGCCCCGCACAACGTCGGCGGGCCGGTGCTCACCGCGGCGAACCTGCACCTGGCGGCGTGCACGCCGAACTTCAAGATCCAGGAGCATTTCAACGACTTCGCCGATGAGCACGTGAAGCAGGCCGCCCCGGGGGTTCCCGAGGTAGTGGACGGTTACTTCGCGCTGCCGACCGCGCCGGGGCTCGGTGTGGAGCTGGACACAGATTTCATCGCTGAGCACCCCTTCCAGGCGGCGCGGTTCGACCTGTATGCGCGAGACTGGCAGTTCCGGGGTACGAAGAACAACGCATAGGAGGAGCCAGGTGCTCGAAGACGTGCTCGCCGCCGCGGACCGCGCGGCTCGTCCGTGGGGTCAGCGTCCACCAGCCGACCGCGCGGCCGCGCTGACCCGGGTCGCCGACGCGCTCGACGCGGCGGCCGAGACGCTCATCCCGCTGGCGCAGAAGGAAAGCCATCTTCCGGACGCGCGGCTGCGCGGGGAGCTGGTGCGTACCACCTTCCAGCTGCGGCTGTTCGCCGAGCGGCTGACCGAGGCGGAGCCGGATGTGATCATCGACAAGCCGGACGCGGAGTGGCCACCCGGGCCACGCCCCGACCTGCGCCGCATGCTGGTCCCGATCGGTCCGGTCGCGGTGTTCGCGGCGTCCAACTTCCCGTTCGCGTTCTCCGTCGCCGGCGGCGACACGGCGTCGGCGCTGGCTGCTGGCTGCCCGGTCGTGCTCAAGGCGCATCCGGGCCATCCGGAGCTCTCCGAAGCCACCGGCGACATCGTGCGCGGTGCGCTGGCCGTCTCCGGCGCGCCGGACGGCACGTTCAACGTGGTGCACGGCGAGGAGCTCGGCAAGGAACTGGTGCTCGATCGGCGGATCCGCGCGGTCGCGTTCACCGGCTCGCTGCGCGGTGGGCGCGCGCTGTTCGACCTCGCGGTGTCTAGGCCGGACCCGATCCCGTTTTATGGCGAGCTGGGCAGCATCAACCCGGTGTTCGTCACCGAGGCGGCCGCGCGCGAGCGCGGTGCCGAGATCGCCGGTGGCTACGTGGACTCGTTCACCCTCGGCGCCGGGCAGTTCTGCACCAAGCCGGGGTTGTTCGTGGTGCCGGCGGATTCCGAGCTGGCGACGCTGGCCGCCAAACGGGTACGCGAGCGGGCCGCGGCTCCGTTGCTGAACGAGCGCATCGCACGCGGCTACGCGGACACCGTCGGCACGCTCGGCGCGCACGGCGAGGTGAACACGCTGGTCGCCGGCACCGACAGCGCGGAGGGGCCGACGCCGACCCTGCTGTCCACGACCGCCGAGGCGCTGCTCGCGGACCCGGAGGCGCTGCGCACCGAGTGTTTCGGTCCCGCTTCGCTTGTGGTGCACTACCGCGACAACGACGAGCTGCTCGCGGTGGCGCGCTCGCTGGCCGGTGAGCTCACCGGCACCGTGCACGGTGAGGACACCGACGAGGTCGCCCGGCCGCTGCTCGACGAGCTGGTGGAGCGGGTCGGCCGGGTGCTGTGGAACGGCTGGCCGACCGGGGTCGCCGTGACCTACGCGATGCAGCACGGCGGGCCGTACCCCGCGACCACCGCGCCGCTGCACACCTCGGTCGGGACCACCGCGACGGCCCGGTTCCTGCGCCCGGTGGCGTTCCAGAACGTGCCGCAACACCTGCTTCCCGAGGTGCTGCGCGACTAGCGGACCCGCGCGCACGTTGGGGCGCTATAGCACCGCAAAGTACTCACGGGTGGGATGGCGGGTGGCCGCCGAGCCGGTTGGACAGCTCGGCGGCGCCCTCCCGGATCAGCTTCTCCCACTGCGGCCAGGCATCGTCGCGGTGCCGGGTGGTGGGGATGGAGATACTCATCGCCGCGACCCAGTCACCAGCCGCGTCCACCACTGGGGCGGCCACGCAGCCGGCGTCCGGGTTGGACTCGCAGTACTCGTAGGCCGCCCCGGCGGCACGGACTTCGGCGAGCTGGTTCCGCAACGCCGTGCGGGAGGTGATGCTGCGCTCCGTCAGCGCGGTCAGCTTGCGGCCACGCAGCAGCTCGGCGAGGCGATCCGCGGGCAGACCGGCGAGCAGGACCTTGCCGACCGCCGTGCAGTGCGCCGGCAGGCGCCGCCCGACACCGGAAATCAGCCGGACGGAGTGCGTGGAATCGATCTTCGAGACGTACACGACCTCGAGGCCGTCCAGCACCGCGACATGCACGGTTTCGTGACACTGCCAGGCGACCTGCCGGGCGACGGCGTCTGCCTCGGAGGCGAATTCCAGGCGCTGCTGGTAGCGGGATCCCAGCTCGAGCAGCCGGGGTCCCAGCCGGAACAGGGTCTCGTCACCCGCTTGCCGATCCAGATATCCTCGCGTCACCAACGTGGTGAGCAGCTCGTGCACGGTGGATCGGGGTAGCTCGAGGCGCTCGACGATCTCCGCCGCGGACAGCGTGGTCTCCTCGCCGAGGAACAGCTCAAGAATGTCCGCGGCGCGCAGTACCGCCGGCACGAGGCGGGCCATCGGGTCTCCCTCCGGACGAGGTCAAGGTAGTCAAGATACCCGACGGCGTTCGAAACTTCGGACACCCGAGGCGCTATGCGCCCGACTGGTCGCACACGTGGCGAGCGGCGAACACCACGATCCGCGCCCGGCGGTCCGCCTCGGCCACCCCGGCCGAGGCCAGTTTCGCCTCCACGCCGCCCGGCCGCATCGCGCACACCTCGGCGCTGCCGACCTCATCCACCGGAATGCCGCCCAGCCGCAGCTCATCGAGGTAACGCTGCCGGGGCGACCGGGTGTCGCCACAGGCGACCAGCAGCACGGCGGCAGCCACGAGCACGAGGACGATCGGGCGATCCAGTCGCATGGGATTGGTCTTTCCGGGCCGGGTACGTCACGTGAGTACTCGGCCCGGTCCGAACCGCCCTTGAGGCGATGACCATCTAACGGGTGAACAACCCGGCGGTTACCGGTTCGCCGCGACGGCGATGAACTCGGCGAGATCCTTGCCCTGCTGCCGGCGGCTCGGTTCGTGCACGTACATCATGTGCCCTGCTGGGTAATACGCGGTCTCGATGTTGGCGCGCAACGATTCCGGGATGGTCAGCTGGGCGAGCACGTGCTCGGCGGCGAAGTACGGCGTCGCACCGTCGTAATGCCCGAGGGCGACGTGCACCTTCAGATGCGGGTTCGCCCGCATCGCCGCGCTGAGCTGGTCCACAGCGGACACCGATCGTCCCTCGAAGTCCGAGTACGACCACGCCTTGTTCACGTCCATCGAGAGGATCTCGTACGGCAGGTCGTTGACATAGCCGAGTTCGGCGCGGACGTAGTGGTTGAACGCGGCCGAGTATGGCCCCATGATCCGGGAAATCGATGCGTCGTCGCTCATGTGCTCGCGGCCACCGTCGGGCTCCCAGGTGGTGAACCGCCCGTCCATCCGGCCGGTGACGAGTCCCTGGTCCCGCAGCAGCTCCGTGAAGAACCGAACGTGCTCGATCCGCAGGTTCACCTTGTCCACATAGGACTCGCTGAGCCCGGTCAGGGTGGCGAGCCTGGACACCAGGTCGGCGCGCTCGGATTCGGAAAGCCTCGCACCCCGCCGCAACGCCCACGGAAGGTCGCGCTCGGCGAACTCCTCGGCCTCGGCAAGCACCTCGTCGAGCGGCCGGTCCCCGTGCTTGCCGTGGTAGTGCGCGATCGCCGCGTAGGTCGGCACGAAAAGCGAGTAAGGCAGCTCGTTGCCCTCCGAGAACACGATCGTGCCCATGTCGAGCACCGACGAGATCAGTAGCAATCCGTTGAGGTACAGCCCGTGCCGCTCCTGCAGGTGCGCGGCCAGCGCCGCCGCGCGCAACGTTCCGTACGACTCACCCGCCACGAACTTCGGCGACAACCACCGACCGTTCCGGGAGGTCCACAACCGGATGATCTCGCCAACCGATTCGATGTCCGGTGTGAAACCGTGGTATTCCTTGGGCTTTTCCCCGGCCGCGGCGCGCGAGTATCCGGTGGACACCGGGTCGATGAACACCAGATCACTGTGCGTCAGTAGGGTTTCCCTATTGTCCGCCAGGCCGTACGGCGGCGGTTCCGGTGCGTCCACATCGCCGGAGACCGCGCGGCGCGGCCCGAGCACCCCGAGGTGCAGCCAGATGCTTGACGAGCCCGGGCCACCGTTGAACGCGAACGTCACCGGCCGGGTGCCGGGCTCGGCGCCGTCCAGGGTGTAGGACGTGAGAAACACTTCCGCCTTGGGGACCGACCCCTCGAACTTGCCGTCGGACACGACTTCCTTGCGTAGCACCACCCGTCCGGCCTGCGCGGTGTAGGCGAGCTTGCGCCGTTTCACGGTGATCGCGTGCTGGGTGGTCACCAGGTCGTCGACCGGCTTCCCGGCGCCGGCCGCGTCCTGGCGAGGGGTCTCCTGCCCGTTGTTGTCCTGCTCGGTGTTCTCTTGATCGGCCATGGTGAAAGCCTACGTGTGTGGATGAGCGAGTTTCCGGGGTTTCGCCAAGAGCGTTCGCCTGCACCGACCTGACCGAGCTTGATCACGCGGTGTCCGGGTGCCGTGCCTGCCCTCGGCTGGTCGAGTGGCGGGAGGAGGTGGCGCGGGTCAAGCGCGCGGCGTTCGCGGATCAGGAGTACTGGGGCCGGCCGGTGCCTGGGTTCGGCCCGCCGGATGCCGGGCTGGCCATTGTCGGGCTCGCCCCGGCCGCGCACGGCGCGAACCGAACCGGGCGGATGTTCACCGGGGACCGCTCCGGCGACGTGCTCTACGCGGCCCTGCACGCGGTGGGGTTGGCGTCCCAGCCGACGTCGGTGCATCGGGGCGACGGGCTGGAGCTCTATGGCACCCGGATCACCGCGCCGGTGCGCTGCGCCCCACCGGCGAACAAGCCGACGCCAGGCGAGCGGGACAACTGCCGCCCGTGGCTGGCCCGTGAGCTGGCGCTGCTCCGGCCGACGTTGCGGGTGATCGTGGTGCTGGGTGCGTTCGGCTGGCAGGCGTTACTCCCGGTGCTCGCCGACGCCGGCTGGCACGTGCCGAGGCCGCGGCCGAAGTTCGGTCACGGGGTCGAGCTCGCACTGCAGGCCGGGGACGGCGGGCCGGAGCTGCGGCTGTTCGGGTGTTTCCACGTGTCCCAGCAGAACACCTTCACCGGGCGGCTCACCCCGGAGATGCTGCGCGAGGTGCTCCATCGCGCGAAGGAGGCAGCCGGAGTGGCCTGAAACCAGCCCGCCGGCGAGTACCAGCCCGGACCCGCGTCGAACCGCCGGCGCCTCGCCGCGCTACCCGGTACCGGCGTGCTCCCCGCCGCGGCTGGCATATCGTCCACAGTGAACACAATCACGCGATGGCAGTCACAACTGACACGGGCTGACCAGCGGTCTCAGCTTGCCGGTGGGACGATGACGGTATGGCTGCGACGAAGAAGGAACCTACCCGGATCCTGATACTCGGTGGTGGATACGTCGGGCTGTATGCCGCGTTGGGGCTGCAGAAGAAACTCAAGGCCCGCGAGGCGTCGGTAACCGTTGTGGATCCCCAGCCGCACATGACTTACCAGCCGTTCCTGCCGGAGGCCGCGGGCGGCTCGATCGAGCCGCGGCACGTGGTGGCCCCGCTGCGACGGGTACTGAAACGCTGCCACGTGCTGACCGCGCGGGTAGCGAAAATAGAGCACGCCAAGCACACCGTCACCGTCGAGGTGCCGGACGGCCGGACCGAGGAAATCGGCTACGACGTGCTGGTCGTGGCGCTCGGCTCGGTCGCGAGGCTGCTTCCGGTTCCTGGCCTCGCCGAGCAGGGCATCTCGTTCCGCACCATCGGCGAGGCGATCTATCTGCGCAACCACGTGATGTCCAAGCTCGACCAGGCAGCGAGCACCATCGACCCCGAAACGCGCAAGCGGTTGCTCACGTTCACCTTCGTCGGTGGCGGTTTCGCCGGCATCGAAGCCCTCGGCGAGCTCGAGGACATGGCTCGGTTCGCCACCCGGTACTACGAGACCATCGACCCGGAGGACCTGCGCTGGGTGCTGGTGGAGGCCGCTGGCCGCATCCTGCCCGAGGTGCGGGAGAGCCTCGGCGTGTACACCGTGCTGCAGTTGGAAAAGCGCGGCATCGAGGTGTACCTCTCCACGATGGTCAAGTCGTTCGAGAACGGTCATGTGGTGCTCTCTGACGGCACCGAGTTCGACAGCGGCACCATCGTCTGGACCGCGGGCGTGAAGGCCAACCCGATCTTGTTCAACGGCTCCGATCTGCCGCTCGACGAGCGCAAGCGGGTCAAGGCAACGGCGTCGTTGCAGGTCGAGGGGCTGCCGAACGTGTGGACCGCAGGCGACAACGCCGCGGTGCCGGACCTGTCAAAGACCGCCGACGATCCCACGGCGACCTGCGCCCCGAACGCGCAGCACGCCGTCCGGCAGGCCCGGCTGATGGCCAAGAACATCGTCACCGTGCTGCGCGGTGGTAAGCCGAAGGACTACTACCACAAGAACGTTGGCTCGGTCGCCAGCCTTGGCCTGCACAAGGGCGTCGCGGACGTTTACAACGTCAAGCTCAAGGGCTTCATCGCGTGGGCGATGCACCGCGCGTACCACGTGAGCCGGATGCCGACGTTCAACCGCAAGCTCCGGATCACGGTGGACTGGCTGCTCAGTGGGTTGTTCCGGCGCGAGGTGATCTCGATGGGGCAGATCAATGACCCGAAGGCGGAGTTCGACAGAACGTCGAAAACCTGATATCACACATGCGGGTTAGGCCGCTGTGAGGTTTTTGCCGAAAACGGCGGTACGAGAAGCCCGCGACGCTTTAGGCTGCGGTTGCCCCCGTAGCCCAACAGGCAGAGGCAAGCCGCTTAAAACGGTTGGAGTGCCGGTTCGAATCCGGTCGGGGGCACTCGATGGGGGACGTGGCTGGTCGCGGAACGCGCGATCTCTCCCCATTCCAGGTACGCCAGCTCCTGCCCATCGGCGAGGGTGCGAATCCGGGTGTCCCGGTCGGGATCCGCGCGCGTCATGACGTCGGCTCGAGGGCGAACGCGACGGCTCGCAGTCTCCGCCCAGCTTCGTCGAGCTCGCGGTCGCTCGAGTCGGCCGGCAGTCCGAACGCGGACGCGAGCCGCCGCCAGGTGCGCGGATGTCGGCGACGGTAGTCGGCCAGCAACTCGACTGTCTGGACAGGGGTGAGGAAGCGTTGCCCTGGCTCGGGGTAGCGGCGGGCGCCGAGGCGGATCTCCACCGGGGGCGCCGCGCGCAGGTTGCGGTACCAGTCCGCGCGTTCGCCGTAGCCGGACACCACGAACACCTCGTGGCGGTCGAGGCCAACGACCTCCACCACGGTCTCGCGCCGGCGCCCGCTTCGCCGCCCCCGGTGCGCGAGGTAGACGAACCGCCGCCCGAGCAACCAGCCAAGATGCGCGCGGTAGAGCCAGATCGGGGCGCGGAACGCCGCCCTGAGCAACCCGGTCGGCAGTCGGTCGAATACGGCCATCAGGTCTCCTGCTCCCCACTCAGACGACGACGAACACGACGGACGCCAGCCCGAAGCCCACCAGCGCGATGGCGGTCTCCAACACCGTCCACGTCTTGAGTGTGGTCTTCACGTCCATCCCGAGGAACCGGCCGACCAGCCAGAAACCGGAGTCGTTCACATGGCTCGCGGTCACCGAACCGGCTGCGAGAGCCAGCACGATCGCGGCCAGCTCCACCGTGTTGAACCCGCTGCCCTGCACCAGCGGCTGCATCAATCCGGCGGCGGTGGTCAGTGCGACGGTGGCCGAACCCTGCGCGACTCGCAGCACCGCGGCGATGACGAAGGCGGCCACGATGACCGGCAGCCCGATGTCTTCCAGCGCCCCGGAAAGCGCGTCGCCGATCCCGCTGGCCTGCAGCACCGCGCCGAACATCCCACCGGCGCCGGTGATCAGGATGAGCGCGCAGACCGGGCCGAGCGCCGAGTCGAGCAGCTTCTCGATCATGTCCTTGCCACGCCCGCGCCGGGTGCCGAGCACGTAGGACGCGACGAAGACCGTGATCAGCAGCGCGACCGGCGTTGACCCGATCGCCCTCGCCACCTCGTACCAGCCGGCTTCCTCAACCCAGCCCGCGACACGGGCGGCATCCAGACCGGTGTCCGCGAAGATCAGCACAAGGGGGAGCAGCAGCAGGAGGACGACGGTGCGCGGCCTCGGCGGATTCTCGTCGTGCTCGATCTGCTTGCCGCCGGTGAGGATGTCCGGAACGGGCAGCACGATGCGCTTGCCGATCCACAGGCCGAACAGGTAGCTGGTCAGATACCAGGTCGGGATCGCGATGATGATCGCCAGCACGAGCACAACGCCGATATCCGCCCCGAGCAATTCGGTCGCGGCGACTGGGCCAGGGTGCGGCGGCGCGAAAACGTGCATCACGGAGAACGCACCCGCCGCCGGCAGCCCGTAGCGCAGCACGCCACCGCCGAGCCGCCGCGCGAGCGTGAACACGATCGGCAACATGACGACGAGCCCGGCGTCAAAGAAGATCGGGAACCCGAAGATCAACGAGACGATGCCGAGCGCGAGTGGTGCGCGACGTTCGCCGAACTTCCCGACCAGCGCGTCGGTGAGGGCCTGCGCGCCGCCGCTGACTTCCACCAGCCTGCCGAGCATCGCGCCGAAACCGACCAGCAACCCGACGCTTCCCACGGTGCTGCTGAAACCTTCGGTCAACGTGTCCACCACGTCGCCAGCCGGGATTCCGGTGGCGAACGCGGTGCCAAGGCTGACCGCGACCAGCGCGAGAAAGGCGTGCACACGCAGCTGGATGATCAGGAAGAGCAGCACGGCGACCGCGCCTGCGGCGATGCCGAGGAGCGGTCCGGCACCGAGGGTCTGGGTCCAGCCGTCGGGTGTGTTCATGCGAATGCTCCGTTGCTGTCCGGGGCCGCCGCGGATGCGGGAGCGGGCGGCGAGCGGGAAAGGTATCACCATTGCTGAGGCGGTGGAAGGATGCCCGGGATACTCTTCGGCAGGTGGCGTCACGAAGCCGACAGCCCCAACCGAGCGCCGAGGCGTTGCATAGCGGCGTGCTGGACACCATCGGCTTGCAGATCACCGGCGACGAGCTGCCGGAAGGGCATGTGCTGACGCTGGACCGGATCCAGGAGCGATTCGGGGTGTCCCGGACCGTCGCTCGCGAGACGATGCGGGTACTGGAATCCATGGGTTTGGTGCGCTCCCGGCGACGGGTCGGCATCACCGTGCAGCCGCGCGCGTCCTGGAACGTGTTCGATCCGCGCGTCATCTGGTGGCGGCTGTCCGGCAATGGGCGCGACGCCCAGCTGCGTTCCCTTACCCAACTCCGGATCGCCGTCGAACCGATCGCCGCCGGGGCGGCCGCGCGCAACGCATCGGCGGCCGACCGTGAGCGGGTGGTCGGTCTGGCCGCCGCCATGCGAACCCGGGGCGAGGCGGGCGAGCTGGACAAGTTTCTGGAGCTGGACATCGCCTTCCACGCCCTGCTGCTCGATGCGGGTGGCAACGAGATGTTCGCCGCGCTCACCGAGGTGGTGGCGGCCGTGCTGCGGGGGCGCACCCAGCTGGGACTGATGCCGCGGCGCCCGGTGCCCAAGGCGCTCGACTTGCACGAGGCGGTCGCGCGGGCGGTCGCCGACGGTCGACCGGAGCGCGCCGAGCAGGCCATGCGGGAACTGCTTGGCGAAGTGCGCAAGGCGATGACCGCGGACGACTAGGCTGAGCGTGTGACAGCGAGGACCGTCTGTCGAAGGGCCCCGCCAACGTTCTACCCTCAGTAGACCCGGGAAGACCGCGTCCAGCCGAGGAGCCGCAGAGGAGGCTCCAACCCGGCTGGCTGCGGGCTCTGCCGGGTGCCGAAACACTGGGAATCGGTCGCGGCCGGGGTGCCGCCAGAAAGGCAGGCTGAGGGAGCGGGACGAAGAAAATTGAAAATCACACTTGTCGGCGGCGCGTAATTTGGTAAGACGTCTTGTCTAATTTACGCGAATCGAGTTAGGGTCTGTCGATCCTGATTCGCGGAATGAGGCAGACGTTGCCCCACCACGCGGGCCGTCCATAAACCCTGACCTGGCTCACGGAAATGGACGGAAAACGGCTACGGCGCGCGAATCTCGTTGCGCCACAAAGTCGCTGGTGAGTGGCAATATTTGTCCTATGTGGACCTCACGGATTCGTCCATGGGGTAACAATGGCTTGCGCGCGTCGGGCAGCGCTTTCGGGAGCGGCTTATGCCGCTCGGCTAGAAACGTCCACAATGGACGATATGTGGTCCGGTGACCGCCGGTGTGGAGCGATCCGCGTGCAGGGGAATCAGCAACCCTGCTGTGCTTGCGACTCGCGCGGAAGCGGGAAGATCCGGCGCGAGGTGATCGGGAAACGGTACCCGGCAACCATCGGTACGACGAGCCGGAAGTTGTCACTACGGAGCCACGGCGAGCGCCATGGTGAGCCGGCGCACTTCCGCGATCACGCCTTCCAGGGTAATTTTTGTTGAACTGAGCGAGTAGTGGTAGATCAGCTCGTTGACCGCGCCGATGATGGACAGCGCGCTCAAATAGAAATCTCGGCTTTTCACTTCGCCACGCGCGACGCCTCGTTCGGCCTCACTGATAATGAACTGCGCCCACCGTTCACGCCATTCCAGTCGATGCTGCTCAACCGCCGGGCTGACTCCGACAAGCTCCACATAGGACACTCGAGCCCAGCGTGGATCGCTTGCCGTCGCCTTGATGTAGAGGCTCACCGCGGCCTCTACTCGTTCGGCGAGGCCGGCGTCCTCCAGTTCGGCGAGCTTCGCCAGTACATCGTCGAGTCCTTGTGTCACAACGCGATCGTGCAACGCCATCAGCAGGGCTTCCCTGCTGGCGAACTCCTCGTAGAAGTTTCGTGTGGATACGCCTGCCGTCGAACACAACTTCTCGATCGAGGTCGCGCCATATCCGTTGGCGCCGAACAACTCCAAGCCCGCCTGCATTAGCTGTTCCCGCCGTTCTGCGCGGCGGTCGGCCGCGGAACGACCCCGATATCGGCGCGTTGCCGGCGAACCCGTGCCCGTCATACCGTCCTTACTCCCTGATCAGATGTCACCACACTAGTGAGAGTGGCAAGTTACTTGCGAGGACCCGTCGCCGAACGGTCGGTATCAGGCGGCCGAGCGTAATAGATTCGGCACCGCGGAATCGTTCGTAGTTGAGACCAGCTGCGCCAATTCAATAAGAATTCTTGTCAAAACTGTCGTTCCGAGTCATGAGCGATCGACGGTAGAGACTGGAGCATCGCGTTGTCCGCGAGTTTCGTCAAGCTCTTCTTCGCGTACGTGTGTCCGAATCTGTTCTAGGTTCTCGCGTACCGCGTCGGCGACGAATTCATCGGTTCGTGGATCGGTGAGTACCTCGAGTACGACCCGAATGGCGGTGTCGGTTACTCCGCTAACGATCTCCCTATAGAACGGCAATGCGGCCAATCGGCCGAGGTGGCGATCTTCGGCGAGCTTTTCGGCGACCATGGCACGGATCTCGTGCTGATTTTCCTGCAACGCCCTGGCCGTGTTGTGCGTGTAGTGGCCGCGCTGCAGCACACCGCTCACCTCGTCCAGCACCGCGATGGTGATCGGACGCTTGAGGGTCTCCACGATGGTTCCGGAGAACCGGCTCACCACCCGGTGCGTGAAGCCCTCGCCGATGACGCGATCGAGGGTGCGACCGAACCGCATCAGGACAACCACGATGCGCAGCAGCCGGAAACCGCGCAGCGCGGGGTGCGCGACCGGAATCATGCCGATGATCTCGTACCAGTTGCGCAGCGGGAACCGGCGGTTCCAGCTGGCTTGCCGCCAGCGCCAGGCGAACTCGATCGCGAAGATCCCGCAGATGCCGGTGTCGATGACGAACACGGTGCGAACCGTGCTGGCGGTGGTCTCGAAGAACGTCACCCATACCAGGAGGGCCACCGAACCAACCGCGAGCAGCAGCATGGCGAGATCGAGTATCCGGCTGCGCGATGGCGTGCTGGTCGTCTGCTGCGGGGCCATGGTCCTACTCCCGTCGGCGTAGCGCGTTCCGGTGCGGGTCGCACGGAGCCTGCTGCAGCGTGGATCAAGCCGCAACCCGGTGGCGGCTCCGGCGCGCGGGCGATGGTGCCGCATAGGATCGCAGGATGCCTACCGGCCAGACCGCCGAGGAAATCGCCAGGGCCGTACGAGCCGGAGATGCGGATCCGGCCGATGTCGTGGAGTCCGCGTTGCGGCGAATCGAGCGCGCGGGCGAGGGGGCGTTCCGGCGGGTGCGGATCGCCGAGGCACGCGCCGAAGCGAAGGCGCTGCGCGATCACCCGGAGCGCGCCGAGCTGCCGCTCGCCGGGGTGCCGGTCGCGGTCAAGGACCACATCGCGGTGCAGGGCGAGACCAGTGAGGTGGGGTCGCTTGCGACCTCGCGCGAACCGGCACTCGCCGACCACGACGTAGTGCGGCGGCTACGGGCAGCCGGCGCGATCGTGGTCGGCCTTACCAGGGTCCCGGAACTGTGCATCTGGCCGACGAGCGATACCCCGGACGGGATCGCGCGCAACCCGTGGAACCCGGAACGGGTCGCGGGCGGATCGTCGGGAGGTAGCGCGGCCGCGGTGGCCGGTGGGCTGGTGCCCATCGCGCACGGCACGGACGGGATGGGCTCCATCCGGATACCCGCCGCGACGTGTGGGGTGGTCGGCATGAAGCCGGGGACCGGCGTGGTCGCCGAGGCCGGTGAAGCGGGCTGGTTCGGGATGTCCGCGCACGGATCGCTGGCCACCACCGTCACCGACGCGGCGCTGATGCTCTCCGTGCTGGCCGAAAGGCCCGATCTGGCGCGGCCGGTTCCGCCATCCGGTCCGCTGCGCATCGCGCTGTCCTGCCGGGTACCGCTGACTCGCGCCCCGATCCCCGGTGCGCTGCGTTCGGCGACACGAGAGGTGGCCGAGGTGCTGCGCGCCCAGGGTCATCGCGTCGAGGTCGCGCATCCGGACTACGGCGTCGCCGCGATGGCCGCGATGACGGCGCGCTGGTTCGCCGGCCCCGCCGAGCAGGCGGCCGGGCTCGACCAGCGGCTGCTGCAACCCCGCACCCGGGGGCACATCCGGGTGGGCCGCGCGCTGTCCAGAGCCGGCCTGATTCGGGACGACGTGCAGCGGCGCTGGGCCGATACCGCGCGGTCGTTCCTCGCCGACTTCGACGTGTTGCTGACGCCGACCGTGGCGTCCCAGCCGCCGAAGGCACAGGCATGGCACCGGCGAGGCTGGCTGGCCAACGTGGCGGTGTCCGCGCGGTTCGGGCCGTTCTGCGGGCCGTGGAACTTCGCCGGCCTGCCGGCCATCAGCGTGCCTACTGGCCGGACCTGGCGTGGCGTCCCGGTTGCCGTGCAGCTGGCCGCCGGGGTGGGCGGTGAGGCCCGGTTGCTCGGGCTCGCCGCCCAGCTCGAAGAGGTCAACCCGTGGCTGAGGCTGCCGGCCGACGCCGGCTGACGCGGCTCACCGGCTGACTTCGACTCACCGGTTGACGCGGCTCACCGGGCCTTGGCCTGCACCTTGTTGTTGCCGTGGCGAGTGGCCTTCGGGTCCGGCTGAGAGCCCTGCTGGGAGGTGTTGCCCTTGACGGGGCCTGTCGCCTCCTGACCAGCACCGTTCTGGCCGGCCTCGTCGGCCTCCTGCTCGAGCGGTTCGAGTAGCGAAGCGCTCTTGCCGAGTACCTGCTGGGCGGAACGGACCTGCTCAAGCACCTCGCGGCGCAGCGCCTGAAGCCGCTCGACCTCCTGGTTTGCCTCGTACTCGCGCTTGTCGGCAGCCGCGCGTGCCTCCTTCAGGTAGCGGTCGGCCTCCTCTTGAGCTTCCCGTACCCGGTTCTCCGCCTCGGCCTCGCTGCTGGCCCGCCGATCGGCTAGCTCCTTCTCGAGGGCCGCGTGCTGCTCGGCCAGGTAGGCGTCGAACTCTTCGGTGAGCTGCTTGCGGCGCGCTTCGGTGTCGGCATCCAGCTTGTCGCGGCGCTGCTGCGCTTCGTTGGTCAGCCGCTGCACTTCGCCGCGCGCCTTCTCCAGCACGGACTTGTGCTCGGCCTGCATTTCCTCGCGCTGCTTGTCAACGTCGGCAAGCAGTTTGGTGTAGCGCTCCCTGAGTCTGTTGGACAGCTCCTCGGTGCTGGCCAGGCTGTGCTCCGCGGCCGCCTGCGCCCGAGCGGTGATCTCACCGGCCTGGGCGTTGGCGAGCCTGACCATACGACGCAGCCGATCGTCGAGGTCCTCCTCGTCGCGCGGCGCCTTGCACAGCTCATCGACTCGGTTGTGCAGTTTGGAGATCTCCGAGCGCGCCGACTGGAGAGCATCGCTTAACTCGTCCACTTGGGACAGTGCTGCGTCCCGGTCGGCTGCCAGCAATCTCACGTTTCCATCGACTTCCTCGATGTACTGGAACACCTGTGCGCGGTCGAAACCGTGCCACACGACGTCGAAACCGGGATTCAAGGGAACGAGTTCAGGATCCTGCTCTGGCGGCATACTTCGACGTTACCTGCTTTCAGGGCGTAGCCGCGATTGCCAATGTGTTGCTCACCCGAGTGTCCTAGAACCGTTGTCCCCCTTAGGGTCTAAGCCCAGGGCTGACTCACCGTACGTGGCAAGCGAACGCCATTGCGTGGATAACGCGGAGATGACGGTAACTACCGACCGTATTCAGTTTTGCCAGCGACGAGAACACGTTTGACATCTCGAGGTATCGGCCGAGGGACAAAATGGACGAGGTGTCGCGTTTGGTCAGTGCCATGGACGCGACAACCCGCGCCCGTCGCGAAAAAGTTCGTGAATCGTATTTGAGCCGAGACCCGGGCGTTGATCGAGCAGCCACTGAAATTGATTACCAGTGGAATCCACGGGTCAGCTTCGCCAGCGCCGCTGCGCCCTTGGAAAGGTGCTGCTCGCCCTTGCCGAGTTTTATCTCACCGGTGCCGCCCGCGGCCGCGGAATCCGGGAAGATTCGATAGCCCTGATAAGCGATGGCGTCCACCAGTCCGGGGGTGAGCGCGTAGCCGAGCTGAATCGCGAATCCGGTCGGCGTGCCGATGTGTTTAGGTCGTTCTTTCAGTGCCTTGAGCACCATGTCGGCCGCCTGCTCCGGCGACTTGGTCGGGAACATGTCGTAGATCTTGGTCGGCCGGATCATCGGGGTGCGGACCAGCGGCATGTGCAGCGTGGTGAACGTGATTCCTTCCCCGTGCGTCTCGGTCGCGACGATCTTGCTGAATTGATCCAGTGCCGCCTTGGAAGCCACGTAGGCTGAAAATCGCGGCGCGATTCCCTGCACGCCGATAGACGAGATATTCACGATATGTCCAAATTTCCGCTCGGACATATGTGGCAGCAATTCGAGGATCAGCCGAACCGCTCCGAAGTAATTGATGGCCATCGCCCGCTCGAAATCGTGGAACCGGTCATACGAGAGCCGCACGGAACGCCGGATGGAACGGCCCGCATTGTTCACCAGCATGTCCACCGCAGGCTGCTCGGTGAGCATCGCGGCCACCGTCTTTTTCACCGATTCCTCGTCGGTGAGATCGCACGGGTAAATATAGGCGTGGCCGCCGTGCGCGCGGATTTCCTCCCGAACTTCCTCGAGTTCGTGCTCGCGGCGAGCGACCAGCAATGGAATGCCGCCGTCGGCCGCCACCCGCAGCGCGGTTGCCCGCCCGATCCCGGACGACGCCCCGGTGATCACGATGCGGCGCCCGTCCAGCTCGCCGCGCTGCCCGTGGTGCCGGCGCGCGCGGAACGGATCGAGATGCTCGCGCCAGTACCGCCACAGCACGCCGGCGTAGTCCTCGAGGCGAGGCACCTCGATCGACGGGCCGAGCGCCGCGCGGGTGGCGGCGGAGTCGAAAACCGGCTCGAAGGTCAGCGTGTTCAGCAGCACCGGCGGGATACCCAGCCGGTCGAGCACCGCGTCCCTTGCCAGGGTGACGCCGGGGATGTGCTCGGTGAGCTTGGTCAACCGCACGATCCCTGCCGAGCTTCGCCTGTCCAGCTGGAAGGTCAGCCTCGGCGCACCGGCCGCGGTGGCGAACGCGTTGTACACCGAGGCAACCGGCTGCGGCTCGGGGTTGACCAGGTGAAACGCCCGACCGTCCAGCCCCTCGGTCGTCACGAGCCGCAGCATCGCGTTGGCGACGTAATCGACCGGAACCACGTTCGAGTCGCCGATATCCGGCCCCACGACCGGGAGGTTGGGTAGCGCGGTGAGTTTGGAGATGGCGTAGAAGAAGTAGTACGGGCCGTCCACCTTGTCCATCTCGCCGGTTTGCGAGTTCCCCACCACGATCGCCGGGCGATACACCCGCCACGGCACCTCGGTCTGCTCCCGAACCAGCCGCTCGGACTCGAACTTGGTCCGGTGATACGGGGTGAGCAGCCGCTGGCCCGCGTCGAACATGTCCTCCGTGAAGACGCCGCGATAATCGCCCGCGACCGCGACCGAGGACACGTGGTGCAGGCAGCCAACGCCGAGCCGGCCGGCCAGCTCGATGACGTTCCTGGTGCCCTCCACATTCGCCAAACCGCTTGTCTCGTCGTCCGCGGTGATGTCGTAAAGCGCGGCCAGGTGCACAAGGTGGTCGACACCACGCAGCTGCTCGCGGGTCGCTTCGTCGATGCCGAGCGCGGGTTGGGACACGTCGCCGGTGACAAGCGTGACGCGCTCCGGATGCGGCCACCGGTTCACCAGCTCGCCAAGCCGCTGCCTGGAAGGCTCGCGCACCACGAGCGCGACCCGCTCGGTGTCCTCCTGCCCGAGCAGCAGCTCGACGAAGTGCCGGCCGATCAGGCCGGTCGCCCCGGTCACCAGGTAGGTAGCCATGCCTCTCCCTAGTTCGCTCGCTCTAGCGTTGGGTGCCGAGGATCAGTAGCACCACGAAGGTCAGTATGAGGGCAACAGCCAGTATCACCCGGCCCCAGATGACCCGGCTTCCGTTGGGTTTTCGCGAGTCACCTAGCCGCGACCGGGCCGTTCGTCTCATCGCTCCTCGGCCTTCGAACTCACACGAACGAGTGGTGGAGCCGCTGAGAGTAACGGTGCCAGGTGCGCGGTGCGCAAGGCCACGCGATTTACCCGGCTAACCCGGCTAACCCGGCTTACCCTGCCGGCTCGGCGAACGGGCCGACCTCGCCGCGCCAGTTCGCGTGTCCAGCGAACACGCTGGCACCGCGCGGCGCGTCCATCCCCGCTCCCCACCAGGTGGCCTCGCGGCAAGGTAACGATTTGCAATCCGCCACTGGGAGGGCTCGATCGCGGCTTGCGAAGAGTCATTAGGCTGCGCGGAGTGAGAACGGCGTCGACGTGCGGC
Source organism: Pseudonocardiaceae bacterium (assembly GCA_009379845.1). Classification (GTDB taxonomy): domain Bacteria; phylum Actinomycetota; class Actinomycetes; order Mycobacteriales; family Pseudonocardiaceae; genus Tamaricihabitans. The sequence goes on from WHSZ01000084.1 coordinate 22,377, forward strand.
CCGAGGAAGGTAAAGTGCACTTTACCGAGCGGGAACTAGCCAGCACTCCCGGTCGTTAACCCCGAGAAGGTGCCAGAAGGCCCAGGAGGACTCAGGTGCGAGCAAGTAGCAACCCCGCCTTTCGGAACCTGCCGACCGGCGTGAACTACGGCGGTTACGCGGGCTTCAACCAGGGCGCGCCGGATGGTGGCCAGCCCACTTATGGCGGTTACGGAACGGCGGCCGGATCCGCCGATCGTCCGATGACGGTCGACGACGTCGTCGTCAAGACTTCGATCACGCTCGGCGTGGCGTTCCTGACCGGCATCCTCACGGCGATCTGGGCCCAGGGCCAGATGGCCGCTGGGGCAACGGGTCCGGTCTTCGGCGCGATGATCGGCGGCATGATCGTCGGGCTGATCTGCGCGCTGATCGTGATCTTCAAGAAGACCCCGAACCCCGCGCTGATCCTGGCGTACTCGGCGGCGGAGGGTGTCTTCCTCGGCGCGATCACCGGCGTGTTCGAGCTGCTCTACCCGGGCATCGCGCTACAGGCGATCCTCGGTACCGGGATTGTGTTCGGCGTGATGCTGGTGGTCTACCGGACCGGCGCGGTGAAGGTGACCCCGCGGTTGACCAAGTGGGTCATCGGTGCGGCCGTCGGCGCCCTGATGCTGATGCTGGCCAACCTGCTGCTCGGCATGTTCGGCGTGGACATGGGCCTCCGTAGTGGCGGCCCGCTCGCGATCATCTTCAGCCTCGTGGTGATCGGTATCGCGGCGTTCATGCTGCTGCTCGACTTCGACAGGGCCGATCAGATGATCCGCGAGCAGATGCCGCAGAAGTGGGCGTGGTTCGCCGCCTTCGGCCTGATGACCACCCTCGTCTGGCTGTACCTGGAGATCCTGCGACTGCTGTCCTATCTGCAGAGCGAATAATCGCACCGCCGGTGGCTTTCCACCGGGAGGCATGAGGGCGTCCGGCCATCGGCCGGGCGCCCTCTTTTGGTTGCCCCGGGTCAGCTGAGGCGTTCGAGAACCATGGCCATCCCCTGGCCACCGCCAACGCACATGGTTTCCAGGCCGAACTGCTTGTCGTGGAACTGCAGCGAGTTCAGCAACGTGGTGGTGATCCGCGCGCCGGTCATGCCGAACGGATGGCCGACCGCGATCGCGCCGCCGTTGACATTCAACGTGTCCAGCTCGATGCCCAGTTCGCGATACGAGGGGATGACCTGCGCGGCGAACGCCTCGTTGATCTCCACAAGGTCGATGTCGCCGATCGTCATACCGGCGCGGGACAGCGCGCTACGGGACGCTTCCACCGGCCCGAGGCCCATGATTTCCGGCGAGAGCGCGGAAACCCCGGTGGACACGATGCGAGCCAGCGGGGTCAGCCCCAGCGCGCGTGCCTTCTCGTCGCTCATGATCACCAGCGCGGCGGCACCGTCGTTCAACGCGCAGCAGTTGCCGGCCGTCACCCGCCCGTCCGGCCGGAACACCGGCTGCAGCTCGGAGACCTTCTCGTAGGTCACGCCGGCCCTCGGTCCGTCGTCGGTATCCACCGTCCGCCCGTCCGGGAGCGTTACCGGGGTGATCTCGCGCGCCCAGAACCCGTCCGCGATCGCCTTTTCCGCCAGGTTCTGCGAGCGCACGCCGAAGTGGTCCATCTCCTCGCGGCCAATGCCCTTGGCCAGCCCGAGGTTCTCCGCGGTCTGGCCCATCGCGATGTAGATGTCCGGCAGCAGGCCGTCGGACCGCGGATCGTGCCACTCGCTCGCGCCGCTCTCCGCGACCTTCGCGGTGCGGGCCTCCGCGTCGGCGAACGCCGGGTTGTGCGTGTCCGGCCAGGAATCCGAGCTACCGTTCACGAACCGGGACACGGTCTCCACGCCCGCGCTGATCAGCACGTCGGCCTCGCCCGCCTTGATCGCGTGCATGGCCATCCGGGTGGTCTGCAAGCTGGACGAGCAGTACCGGGTAATCGTGCACCCCGGCAGCTGGTCGTAGCCGAGCAATACGGCGACCGCGCGGCCCATGTTGAACCCCTGCTCGCCGCCGGGGAGCCCGCAGCCGAGCATCAGATCGTCGATCTCGCCCGGATCCAGCGCGGGTACCTTGTCCAGTGCCGCACGCACGATCTGAGCGGTCAGCTCGTCGGGGCGGATGTCGGTCAGCGAACCCTTGCCGGCGCGGCCAATGGATGAGCGGGCGGCGGAGACGATGACGGCTTCGGGCATGACTAGCTCCTTCGCAGCGGCTGAGGTGGCCCTTGAATGACCCTACCGCCGCGGCGAAAGTGGCTTCAGCTGTCGTTCGCCGTCTGGGCAGGCGGCGAAACGACAGGAGTGGTCCAGATGCCGGCAGCCGCGCAAACGGGGCCGAGCAGCACGCTGGCGGCCGCCTGGTAGCCGGCGTCGCCCGGGTGGAACCGGTCCTGGCTGAACAGCTCCGGCCGGTCCCGGAACTCCGGGGAAAGCAGTTCGGCCGCGCAGAACGGCGTCGCCTCCGCCGCTTCTGCCGCGCGCCGCTGCGCCTTGGACAGGCTGAGGCTCCAGCGTTGCACGATGGACCGCAGCGGCTGCGGGATCGGCTTGATCACGCCCAGATCCGGGCAGGTGCACATCACCACACCCGTTCCGGCCTGCCGCAGCCGGCGCAGCTGGATGCCGAGCAGCGTCGCGGAGGTCCGGATGCGCATCTTCGTGGTGACGTCGTTGCCGCCGACTATCACCACCGCGACGTCCGGTGGTTCGATCAACGCGTTGTCCACCTGGGGCTCGAGGTCACGCGTTGTGGCCCCGCTGAAGGCGTACGTGCATAACCGCACGGCACGTCCTGATTCATCAGCCAACCCGCGGGCGAGCAGCACTCCTGGCAGCGCGTCGACGCTCCGCGCGCCGAGGCCGGCCGCGCTGGAATCGCCGATCATCGCGAACCGGATGGGCTTGCCCGCGCTGGGTAGGGGGTCCTCTGGCAGGTATACACCGTCCGCGTTCAGCGGCCGCTGCGTGCTGATGCCGATGACCGAGCGGGCCTGGCGGGACTGGCCGTTCAGCAAGCCGTACGCGCCCGCGGACAAGCCGCCGACGGTACCGGCCGCCAGCGCGGCGGCTTGCAAGAAGCGCACTCCCAACATCGGCATCTCCTTCCGGCTATCTATGAGACGCGCGACCCCGCTGCCTTGTTCCCTGGGATCTCCACTGACGGTCGTTTTGTTAGCTGAGCGGCTTACGACACGACCGTCGCCAGCGGCGGCGAAGTGCCGCTGGCGGTCCCTACGGCATCCGCTGGACCGTCCGCACGATACGGCATGGCCGCGCGGCGGCGTGGGTTTACCTGCAGCGAACCCGCCGCGATTTCCACCCCGGCGTCGACGACCGTGTTCCGCGGCGCGGCCCTAGGGCGTGTCTGACAAAGGTTTCGGTCGGTGGCTGGGATGCTGCCGGGTGTGTCGCGTTTTCAGTTGCTTTCCGATGATCAGTGGGTGTTGATCGAGGACTTGCTGCCAGTTCGTACCGGTAAGCAAGGTCGGCCG
>WHSZ01000058.1 GCA_009379845.1 Pseudonocardiaceae bacterium
GGTGGCTACCGAACTGGACGGTGATGAGCGGCTGATCACCTTCATCGACACCCCCGGTCACGAGGCGTTCACCGCCATGCGTGCCCGTGGTGCGAGCTCAACCGACATCGCGGTGATCGTGGTCGCCGCGGACGACGGCGTGATGCCGCAGACGGTGGAGGCGATCAACCACGCGCAGGCAGCCAACGCGCCGATCGTGGTGGCGATCAACAAGATCGACTTGGAGGGCGCGAACCCGGACAAGATCCGGCAGCAGCTCACCGAGTACGGGCTGGTCGCCGAGGAGTACGGCGGCGACACGATGTTCGTCGAGATCGCCGCGAAGCCCGGCATCAACATCGACAAGTTGCTCGAGGCGATCCTGCTGACCGCGGACGCCGCGCTCGACCTGCGGGCCAACCCGAACATGGAGGCCCAGGGCGTGGCGATCGAGGCACATCTGGACCGCGGTCGCGGTCCGGTGGCCACCGTGCTGGTGCAGCGCGGCACGCTGCGGGTCGGCGACTCGATCGTGGCTGGCGACGCGCACGGCCGGGTACGCCGGATGGTCGACGAGTTCAACGACGACGTGAAGATGGCGCTGCCATCGCGTCCGGTGCAGGTCATCGGGTTCACCTCGGTACCTGGCGCCGGTGACACGTTCCTGGTGGTTGACGAGGACCGGGTCGCGAGGCAGATCGCCGAGCGCCGGCAGGCACGTACCCGTAACGCGCTCAACGCGCAGAAGCGCAAGCGGGTCAGCCTCGAGGACCTGGACTCCGCGCTGAAGGAGACCAGCCAGCTCAACCTGATCATCCAGGGCGACAACTCGGGTACCGTCGAGGCGCTCGAGAACGCGTTGATGAAGATCGAGGTCGGCGACGAGGTCGAGCTGAAGGTCATCCACCGCGGCGTCGGTGGCATCACCGAGGGCGACATCAACCTGGCGATCGCGGACAACGTGATCGTGATGGGCTTCAACGTCCGCGCGGACGGCAAGGCCACCGAGCTGGCCAACCGTGAGGGCGTGGATGTTCGCTACTACACGGTGATCTACCAGGCGATCGAGGAGATCGAGAACGCCCTCAAGGGCATGCTCAAGCCGGAGTACGAGGAAGTGGAGCTCGGTAAGGCCGAGGTTCGCGAGGTGTACAAGTCCTCGAAGGTCGGCACGATCGCCGGTTGCCGGGTCACCGCGGGCGAGATCAGGCGAAACGCCAGGGCACGGTTGCTGCGGGACAACGTGGTTGTCGCGGAGAACCTGCCGATCAGGTCGCTTCGCCGGTTCAAGGAGGACGTGGTCGAGGTCAAGGACGGCTTCGAATGCGGTCTGACTCTTGGCTCGTACAGCGATATCAAGGTCGACGACATCGTGGAGACCTACGAGATGCGCGAGAAGCCTCGCGTCTAGTAGCGACCGCCGGGGCTCCGGGTACCGAGTGCGCCCGAGCCCCGGCGAAGCCGCGTCTCCCATCAGCCAACCCATCCGGTGATGTCCCGTGTACGTCGGTGCCCTCGAACTGGACGTGCTGCTCGGCGATGTGCATTCGCTCAAGCAGAAGCGTTCCGTGGTTCGTCCGGTGATCGCCGAGCTACGACGCCGGTACGAGGTGGCCGTCGCCGAAGCCGGCTATGCCGACCTGCACCGCCGCGCCCTGATCGGGGTGGCGGTGGTCGCCGCGGACGCGGCACATGTGCGAGAGCTGCTCGGTTGCTGCGAGCGGCTCGTCGCGGCACGGCCCGAGCTGGAACTGCTCTCCGCGCGGGAGCGCTGGCTCGGCCCCGAGGACGAATAGGCCCGCGTTGCCGTGCAACGCCCGAGTGAAGGAGGAGCGTCGTGGCCGATCAGGCCCGCGCCCGCAAACTGGCCAAGCGCATCGCCCAGATCGTGGCATCGGTCCTGGAACACGAGGTGAAGGATCCCCGGCTGGCCAGGGTGACGATCACCGATGCCAAGATCACCGCGGATCTGCGGGACGCCACCGTGTACTACACGGCGCTCGGGGAGAGCCTGGACGCCGAACCGGACACCGTGGGAGTGGCCGCCGCGCTGGAGTCCGCGACCGGGGTGCTGCGTTCCAGGGTCGGCCAGGGCACCGGCGTGCGGTTCACCCCGACGCTGACTTTCGTCGCGGACACGGTCCCGGACGACGCCCGGCGCATCGACGAGCTGCTCGCCCAGGCGCGCGAGGCGGACGCCGAGGTGGCCCGCCAGGCAACCAACGCGCAGCCGGCCGGGGAGGCCGACCCGTACCGGGTGCCGAAGGAAACCGAGGACTGATCCACGACCCGCCGGCCGGTCTCCGGTTTCCCGGGTTGCTGCGAGCGGCTTGTTGCGCCGCCTCCGCCCGCAGTCTGCCGGTCAGGGAGCTCGTGCTAGCCGGGTTTGCGGGCGACCACGAGATCGCGGGTGATCGCCTGGTCCACGCGGTGGGCGAACTCGTACTCGCCGTGCGCGATCTCCAGCCCGGCGTCGCCGAGCAACGCGATCAGGTCGTCCTTGCGCAGCACGTAGGTGTTCCAGGAGATGCCGATCGCGCCACCCGGCCGAAGCAGGCGTAGCCAGGCCGGGATCGCGTCGGTGAGCAAGTCGAGCGGGCGGCGGCTTGGGGTGCCGGTCGCGCCGCGGCGGCTGCCGTGCGCGACCCCGTACGGCGCGTCGGTCACGATCAGATCGAAACTCCGCGGGCGGAAGAATTCCGTGCAAGCCAAGGTGTCCGCGTTGACGTAACTCAGTTCGCGGGTGTTTCCAGCCTTGTACTGCTCCCTGTCCACGCCGTACTCGATGTTCAGCCGCCGGCCGACTTTCGCCTTGTGTTTCCGTACCTGCCCCGAGTCCGCCCGGTGTTTGACGCGTTTGTTCTTCAGCCAGGTTCGAATGAACCGTTCGTACTCGTCGAAATCCTTGCTTGCGGTTTCCACCCCGCAGGCGTCGAAGCCGTACATCATCGCCTGGTTCAGCGTGGTTCCCCTGCCGCATAGCGGATCCAGCACCCGCAGCGGGCGATCGAGCAGCGCGTCCGGCTCGGCCGAGCCGAGTGCCGTGACATTCAGCAGCAGCTTGGTGAACAGCTCGTTGGTCTTCCCTGGGTACTTCTGAATCGTGAGCAGGTCGGAGTCGAACCTGTCCAGCCGGTCGATCTCGATCGGCCGGAACAATCCGTCGGTGATCTCGAACAGCGCGTACATCGAGGACAGGTTGGAGATGAACGAGATATCGCGGTCGCTGAGCTTCTCGGTGTGGAACGTCAGGTAGTCGACGCCCGCGATGGATTCTTCGGCCGGCTGGTGAACGTCGCTTTCCAGCACCGACGTGCCGAATACCGCGAGCTCGGCGCGCATCAGCCGCACCGAGTTGTCGGTATAGACTCGGTTCGCGGCTGGCAGGACCAGAATCGCGTACTTCGGCATGAGGGTGCACACTCACGGATGTGTTCGGAAACGAGCGTGAGGGATGCTACCTCGCCGGGTAACCGCGGCCGGTGTACGCGTAACTTGCTTGACGTGATCGAACTGGACGAACAGATTCGCGCGGTGGCCGGCCCGCTCACCTCGGCGCGGGACGTCACCCTGCTTGCGCACATCAGCCCGGACGCCGACGCGCTCGGCAGCGCTCTCGCGCTGGGCCTCGCCCTGCATCGTGGTGGCGCCAAGGTCCGGGTGTCGTTCGCCGAACCGGAGGATGTGCCGGAGACGCTGCGCTGCCTCGACTCAGCCGGACTCGCGGTGCCGGCTACCCAGGTTCCGGAGGTTCCGGAAGTCCTCGTGGTGCTGGATACCGGCAGCCTGCAGCGGCTCGGCGAACTCGCCGGCCGGGTCGCGGCCACGATCGACGCGGGCGGCGCGGTTGTGGTGATCGACCATCACGCGTCGAACCCTCGGTACGGCACGCATCATCTGATCGACGACTCCGCGGAGGCCACCGCGGTGCTGGTGCTGGCGCTGCTCGACGAGCTCGGGGTGACCGTTGACGAGCCGATCGCGCGCTGCCTGTACGCCGGGCTGCTCACCGACACCAGCTCGTTCCGGCGGGCCACCCCGGCCACCCATGCCACCGCGGGGCGGCTGCTCGAGGCCGGCGTCGCCCCCGATGCCCTCGGCAGGGAGCTTCAGGACAGCCACCCGTTCGCCTGGCTGCCGATGCTCTCCACGGTGCTGGCCGGCGCCCGGCTCGAGCCGGAATCGGCGCGCGGGCTCGGCCTGGTGCACGCGGCGGTGCCGGCCGACGCGGTGGCAGCGGTGCGCACCGAGGAAGTGGAGGGCGTCGTGGACGTGGTGCGCGGCACCACGGAGGCGGAGGTCGCCGTGGTGCTCAAGGAGCTGAGCCCCGGGCGGTGGACGGTGTCGCTGCGCGCGAAGTCCAGGCTGGACGTGCGGGCGGTCGCGCAGTCACTCGGCGGTGGGGGCCACCGGCTCGCCGCGGGCTGCACCCTGGACGGCAGCGTGGAGGAAGCGCTCGCCGCACTGCGCACCGCGCTTGCCGAGGCACCCCTGCTGTGAACACCCAGGTGGGGGCTGGGTGAGCACTGCCGGTAGGAACGACATGTCGTTACGGCGGGTGCTGGGGCTCGCCGTACCCGCGCTCGGCGTGCTGGCAGCGGAACCGCTGTATGTGCTGGTGGACACCGCGGTCGTCGGCCACCTCGGTGCGCTGCCGCTTGCCGGGTTGGCGATCGGCGGCGTGGTGCTGTCCCAGGTGTCCACCCAGCTGACGTTCTTGTCGTACGGCACCACGGCGCGCACCGCACGGCTGCACGGTGCCGGCCGCCGCGCGGAGGCCGTCGCCGAAGGCGTGCAGGCTACCTGGCTGGCGGTGTTCGTCGGCCTGCTGGTGCTCGGCCTCGGCCAGCTGCTCGCCGAACCACTCGCGCTGGCGCTCGCCGGCAGCGACGAGACCGCGGATGCCGCGGTGCGCTGGCTGCGGATCGCGCTGTGCGGAGCGCCGCTGATCCTGATCACGATGGCCGGCAACGGCTGGATGCGCGGCGTGCAGGACGCGATGCGCCCGCTGCGTTACGTGCTGGCCGGCAACGGGCTGTCGGCCGTGCTGTGCCCGGTGCTGGTGTACGGCGCCGGCTGGGGCCTGGAAGGTTCCGCGGTGGCCAACGTGGCCGCCCAGGTGGTGGCCGCCGGGCTGTTCGTCCGCGCGCTGGTGGTGGAACGGGCCAACGGGGTCACGCTGCGGCCACGGCCCTCGGTGATGCGCGCCCAGCTCGGGCTCGGGCGTGACCTGGTGCTGCGCAGCCTCGCCTTCCAGGCCTGCTTCGTTTCCGCCGCGGCGGTGGCCGCGCGGACGTCCACCGAGGCGGTCGGCGCGCACCAGGTGGTGTTGCAGTTGTGGACGTTCCTGTCGCTCGTGCTCGATTCGCTCGCGATCGCGGCGCAATCGCTGGTTGGCGCCGCGCTCGGGGCCGGCGAAGGGGAACGCGCGCGAACCACCGCGCGGCGGATCACCCGATACGGCTTGGCGTTCGGCTGCGCGCTCGGCGTGCTGTTCGCCGCGGTGTCCGGTGTGCTGCCGCACGCGTTCACCTCGGACGCCGGCGTTCTCGCGGAGATACCGCACGCCTGGTGGTTCTTCGTCGCACTGCAGCCGATCGCGGGCGTGGTGTTCGCGCTGGACGGGGTGCTGCTCGGCGCGGGCGACGCGGCGTACCTGCGCACCGCGACGTTGACCAGCGCCGCCGTCGGATTCCTGCCGCTGATCTGGGTTTCGCTGGTTCTCGAGTGGGGCCTGGTCGGCATCTGGAGCGGGCTGGCGCTTTTCATGCTGCTACGCCTCGGCACGCTGCTCGGGCGGATGCGTTCCGGGCGGTGGGCGGTGCTCGGCGCGGTGCGGAGCTGAGCTCGTCAGCCCACCCGCGGGGTACCGATCAGCTCGACGCCGGCCAGGCCCATCTGCTCCACCGCGGCGTCCACAGTGGACCGCGAGACCCCCGCGGTGAGGTCGAGCAGAACGGTGGTCTGCAGACCCGAGGCCGCGGCGTCAAGCGCGGTGGCACGCACGCAGTGATCGGCGGCGATGCCGACGAGGTGCACGGCGTCCACCCGGCGCTCGCGCAACCAGCCGGTCAGGGTGCTCCCCTCGAAACCGGAGTACCCGGACGTGTAGGCACCTTTGGAGATCACCGCGGCGATCGGTCCGACGTTCAGCTCCGGATGGAACGAGGCACCGGCGGTGCCCGCGACGCAGTGCGGCGGCCAGGACGTGACGAAATCGGGATCGTCGCTGAAATGCTCGCCCGGATCGACGTGGTAGTCGCGGGTCGCGACGATGTACTCGTAGCCGCCGCCAGCCATGTGCTCGCTGATCTTCGTGGCGGTTTGCGCACCGCCAGCGACCGCCAACGCGCCGCCCTCGCAGAAGTCGTTCTGCACGTCGACCACGATCAGCGCTGTGCTCATGCTTCACCTCGCCGGGCTCGGTGCTCTACCCAACTTACTCACGAGCCGGGGCCGAGGAAAGTAGTTGAAATGGCTGGTTCACCTCTGGACAGCTTCAGGCCTTCCCACGGCAGGCTCACCAGCGCTTCACGTACCCGCTCCCTGCTCTGCTCGAGGGTGGGCAATCCGTGCACGGCGCACCCGCCGCGCATCAGCGGGATCTGCAGCTCGCGATCCCCCGGCTCGGACTTCGGCACCGGTCCGGCCGCCGGGTACACCACTTCCTCGAGCGCGGTCCCCGAGTCCTTGTGCCGCCTGAGCGCGAGCTTGCGCCCGCCCCGGGATTCCTTGTGCTCGCTGCGTTTCGCGACCGGCCGCCCGTCCACCTCGACGAGCTTGTACACCATGCTCGCGGTTGGTGCGCCGGACCCGGTGACCACCGAGGTGCCCACGCCGTAGGCATCGACCGGTTCGGCACGCAGCGCGGCGATCGCGTACTCGTCGAGGTCACCGGAGACCACGATGCGGGTGTTCCGTGCGCCGAGCGAATCCAGCTGCTCGCGGGCCTGCCTCGCGAGCACCCCGACATCGCCGGAGTCGATCCGGATCGCGCCGAGTTCGGGGCCGGCGACCTCGACGGCGGTCGCGATGCCCTGGGTGATGTCGTAGGTGTCAACGAGCAGTGTCGTGCCCGCTCCGAGCGCGTCGACCTGCGCGCGGAACGCGTCGGCTTCGCTGTCGTGCAGCATGATGAACGCGTGCGCGACGGTACCCATCGTCGGGATGCCGTACCGGCGCCCCGCTTCCAGGTTTGACGTGCTGGAGAACCCGGCGAGATACGCAGCACGCGCGCTGGCCACCGCCGCGATCTCGTGCGTGCGCCTGGTTCCCATCTCCACGATCGGCCGCCCGTGCGCCGCGCTGGCCATTCGCGCGGCAGCCGACGCGATCGCGGTGTCGTGATTCAGGATGGACAGCACCAGCGTTTCCAGCAGCACGGCTTCCGCGAACGTGCCACGCACCGTGAGCAGTGGTGAGCCGGGGAAGTAGAGCTCGCCCTCCGGGTAGCCGTCCACGTCTCCCGCGAACGAGTAGCCGGCCAGCTCCTCAAGCGCCGATTCGGGTAGTACGCCCGCGTCCGCCAGCGCGTCGATCTCGGGCTGGCCGAACCGGAAAGCGCTTATGGCGTCCACCACGCGTTCGACGCCGCTCACAATGCCGTACCGCCTGCCCTCCGGGAGCCGCCTCGCGAACACCTCGAAGGTGCATGGTCGCCGCGCCGTCCCTCCGGCCAGCGCGCTGGCCAGCATGGTGAGCTCGTAGTGGTCGGTAAGCAGTGCCGTGCTCGCGCCGGGCCTCGTCATACGAAAGAGCGTAAGTGAGAACTCGCCCTACCGGCCCAATGCCGTCGGTGCTCGTGACACCATGGAGTCATGACCACGCCTGTCGAATCAGAGCAGACGCAGGCTTCCCCGGCGGGTGCCGAAACCGCCGAGGAGGACAAGCCGTGGCAGACGATCGTCTGGAACGATCCGGTGAACCTGATGTCGTACGTGACCTACGTGTTCCAGAAGCTGTTCGGCTACAGCAGGGATCAGGCCACGAAGCTGATGCTCGACGTACACCACAAAGGCAGGGCAATCGTCTCGTCCGGCTCCAAGGAGAAGGTCGAGGGAGATGTCGCGCGGCTGCACGCGGCAGGGCTGTGGGCCACGATGCAGCGTCCCGCGTGAAGGAGAGCGGTTGAAACCCTGGCGTCGCAAGGGAAGCAGGATCGTCTGCACCCTTGAACAGCAGGAGGCCGCCATCGTGCGCGGTCTCGTCTCGCAGCTGCAGGACATGCTGGAGGCACGCGCCGAGGAGGCCCCGCAGGACGAGCTCGCCGAGCTCACCGGGATCAAGGCGGGGCCGAGCAGCTCGCCGAACGATCCGGTGCTTTCCCGGCTATTGCCCGACTTCCACCGGTTGGACGACGACCAACCGGATCAGTCCGAAGTGGACTCCTCGGCGGCGTTGCGTTCGCTGCACGAGCCGGAGGTGCTCGAGGCGAAAACCGGCGTCGCGGCCATGGTGCTGGACACCTGCCCGCCGGGCGGCGGCGAGGTGCGGCTGTCCCTCGAACAGGCCGACGCGTGGGCCTCCGCGCTCAACGACGTGCGGCTGGCGCTCGGCACCGCGCTGGACGTCACCGAGGACATGCCAGAGGAGCTGCCGGAGGACGATCCGCGCACCCCGCATCTCGGCGTGTACCACTGGTTGACCTGGGTGCAGGAAAGCATGATCCAGGCGCTCTCCGGATGAGTGGCGCCGGCCAGCACAACGCGATCACCGATGTGCCCGGCGTTCTGGTCGGGCATCACCAGCGGGTTGGTGACGGCTGGGCGACCGGCAGCACGGTGGTGCTGACGACCGGCGGCGCGGTCGGTGCCGTTGACGGGCGTGGCGGTGCGCCAGGCACCCGCGAGACTGATCTGCTCGCGCCGGAGAACCTGGTCCAGCACGTGCACGCGGTGTGCCTGTCCGGCGGCAGCGCGTACGGGCTGGCGGCCGCGGACGGCGTGCTGCGCTGGCTGTCCGAGCGGGGTCACGGGTTCCCGGTCGGTGCGCGGCCGTACGAGGTGGTGCCGATCGTGCCGGCCGCGGTGCTGTTCGACCTGCCGCTGAACGAGTGGGGCAACCGGCCGGACGCCGACTTCGGCTACGCCGCGTGCCAGGCGGCCGCTTCCGGGGCGGTGGATCTCGGCTGCGTTGGCGCGGGCGCGGGCGCGCGGGTCGGCTCGCTGAAGGGCGGGATCGGCACGGCCAGCGTGCTGGATGGTGAGTTCACCGTGGGTGCGCTCGCCGCGGTGAACGCCGCCGGCGAAGCGGTGGACCCGGGTAGCGGCCGACCGTTCGCCGCCGAGCACGAGATCGCGGGCGAGTTCGGCGTGGCGGCCTGGCCGCGGCGGCCTGGCGACGGGCTGGCCGGCGACGAGCCGCGGCTGAACACCACGATCGGCGTGGTCGCGGTGGACGCCGAGCTGAGCAAGGCGGAGTGCCGGCGGCTCGCGGTGGCCGCGCAGGACGGGCTCGCGCGCGCCGTGCGCCCCTCGCACACCATGTTCGACGGCGACACGGTGTTCGCGCTGGCCACCGGTGCGCGCCCGCTGAGTGAGGAAACCGGCGTGCTCGGCGGCCCCGGGCGTGCCGCGGCCCTGAACCGGCTGTGCGCCTCGGCCGCGGAGGTGTTCACCCGTTCCGTGCTGCGCGGGCTGCTCGCCGCGCGCACCGTCGCCGGCCTGCGTGCCTACCGGGACGCCTGGCCCGGCGTCCTGCCCTGACCCCCTTTCCCCAATATGGATGCATATTGCGGGCGAGTGGGGCCACGTAGCAGGCTCCCGCAGCATGCGAATGATGGACGCCGAGGAGGTGGCGCGGCGGCTGCCGTACGAACGGCTGGTGCCCGCGCTGCACGACGCGTTCGCGGATGGCGCCGAGGTACCGGTGCGCCACCGGCACGCCGTTGGCGGCCCGGACGGGGACGCCTCGTTGCTGCTGATGCCGGTCTGGCGGACGAACGAGTACCTGGTGGTCAAGCTGGTGACGGTGTTCCCGGCCAACCGGGAACGAGGCATGCCGGGCCTGTCCTCGGTGCTCGTGCTGTTCCGCGCGGACACCGGTGAGCAACTCGCCCTGCTGGACGGCAGCGAGATCACCCGCCGCCGGACGGTTGGCGCCTCGGCGCTCGCAGCGCGATTCCTGGCTCGCCCGGACGCCGAGCGGCTGCTGGTGGCCGGCACCGGGCACATCGGCGGCGCCATCCCGGCCGCGTACCGCGCCGTGCGGCCGATCAGCCGGGTGGACGTGTGGAACCGCACACCGGAATCCGCCGACCGGCTCGTCGCGAGCCTGCGCGAGGACGGGCTGGACGCGCACCGGGTCGACGAGCTGGCCGGCGCCGTCGCCGAGGCGGACATCGTGTCCTGCGCGACCATGGCGAGGACGCCGATCCTGCGCGGCGAGTGGCTGCGTCCCGGCACGCACGTCGACCTGATCGGCAGTTTCAAGCCCACCATGCGGGAGAGCGACGACGAGGTGCTGGCCAGGGCGTCGGTGTTCGTGGACGGCCCCACCGCGCTGGACGAGGCCGGGGACCTGGCCACCCCGCTGGCCGAGGGCCGGCTGCGGCGCGACGACGTGCGGGCCACGCTCACCCAGCTGTGCCGCGGCGAACACGCCGGCAGGGAATCCGCGGAGGAGATAACGCTGTTCAAGTCGGTAGGCACCGCGGTGGAGGACCTGGCCGCGGCGGTGCTCGCTTACCGGTCGTGAATCGAGTGCACAGTCTCACGGTGTGGGCGCGTGCCGATCACCCCTTAGGATGGATGACGTGTTGCGGATCCGGCGTGACCTCGTGGACGCGATCTGGGCGCATGCCCGCCGGGATCACCCTGACGAAGCGTGCGGCGTGATCGCGGGGCCGGAGCGCGCCCCGGTGCCCGAACGGCACATCCCGATGGAGAACGCCGAGCGCTCACCCACGTTCTACCGCTTCGATTCCATGGAGCAGCTCAAGGTCTGGCGCGAGATGGATCAGAACGACGAGGTGCCGGTGGTGATCTACCACTCGCACACCGCGACCGAGGCCTACCCGTCCCGCACCGACGTTTCCTACGCCGCCGAGCCGGATGCGCACTACGTGCTGGTTTCCACCCGCGAGCCGGAGAACACCGAGTTCCGCTCGTACCGCATCGTGGACGGCGTGATCACCGAGGAACCGGTCGAGGTCGTCGAGTCGTACATGTTCACGCACACCGGGGCGGACGACGTCCCGGACCGTGACTGAGCTCGCCGCGGGAATAACGATCACCCGTGCGGACGTCGCACATGTCAAGTACCGGCCTGACTAGCGGAGGTTGAAACTTTATGGCCGTCACCGTGTCCATCCCGACGATCCTGCGCACGCACACCGGCGGTGAGAAGTCCGTCGAGGCGGCGGGGGGCACCGTGCTCGAGGTGATCGACGACCTCGAGGCAAAGCACGGTGGGCTCAAGGCGCGCCTGGTCAAGGACGGCTCGCTGCACCGTTTCGTGAACGTCTACGTCAACGACGAGGACGTCCGCTTCTCCGGTGGACTCGCGGCACAGGTATCGGACGGGGACAGCGTCACGATCCTGCCCGCGGTCGCCGGTGGCATGCGGTAGCCGGTCATGGCCCGGTACGACTCGCTGCTGGACGCCCTCGGCGACACTCCGCTGATCGGGCTGCCGAACCTCTCGCCCGCGGACAACGTGCGGCTGTGGGCGAAGCTGGAGGACCGCAACCCGACCGGATCGATCAAGGATCGACCCGCGCTGAAGATGATCGAGGACGCGGAGGCGGACGGCAGGTTGCGGCCCGGCGCCACCATCCTCGAGCCCACCTCCGGCAACACCGGTATCTCGCTGGCCATGGTCGCCAAGCTGAGGGGCTACGGCCTGGTCTGCGTCATGCCGGAGAACACCTCGGACGAGCGGCGCCAGCTGCTGCAGGCCTACGGCGCGCGGATCGTGTACTCGCCAGCCGCCGGCGGATCGAACCAGGCCGTGGCGCAGGCGAAGGAACTCGCGAAGGCGAACCCGGACTGGGTGATGCTTTACCAGTACGGCAACCCGTCGAACGTGGCCGCGCACTACAACGGCACCGGCCCGGAGATCCTGCGCGACCTGCCGAGCGTGACGCACTTCGTCGCCGGGCTCGGCACCACCGGCACCCTCGTCGGGGTCGGCCGGTACCTGCGTGAACACAAGCCCGACGTGCAGGTCGTCGCCGCGGAACCGCGCTACGGGGAGCTGGTTTACGGGCTGCGCAACCTGGACGAGGGCTTCGTGCCGGAGCTCTACGACGAGGACGTGCTCACCGGGCGGTACTCGGTGGGCTCCTACGACGCGTTGCGCCGCACCCGGCAGCTGCTGGAGACCGAAGGCATCTTCGCTGGCATCTCCACCGGCGCGATCGTGCACGCGGCGCTCGCGTCCGCGGACAAGTCGGTACGGGCCGGCAAGGACGCGGACGTGGTGTTCATCGTCGCCGACGCGGGCTGGAAGTATCTGTCCACCGGCGCCTACTCCGGCACCCTCGACGAGGCGGCCCAGCGCCTGGACGGCCAGCTCTGGGCCTAGTGTCCTGCGGATATGCCTTGGCTACGGGAAACCTCAGGGATTCACCTGAGCCGATCCCGGCGGAACCGACGTAACCTCGAAGGCGTGGACCAGCAACCAACACAGCCCGCGAAGCCGCCGGCGCCCCGCAATCGGGTGCTACCACCGCGACCGAGGCAGGCCGCGGTCGTGGTGCTCGGCTTCACCGCGCTGCTGTACCTCGTCGAGTTGCTCGACGTGGCCCTGCCTGTCCACCTGGACAACGGCGGCATCTCCTCGCGCACGCTATCCGGACTGGACGGGATCGTCTGGGCGCCGTTGCTGCACGGCGGCTGGGCGCATCTGCTCGCCAACACGCTCCCGGTGCTGGTGTTCGGGTTCCTGGCGATGGCGGGAGGGCTCGGCCCGTGGCTCGCGGTCACCCTGACGATCTGGGTGTTCGGTGGGCTGGGTGTGTGGCTGACCGGGCCGGAGGGCTACGTGACCATCGGCGCGTCCGGGCTGGCGTTCGGTTGGCTGGCCTTCCTGCTGGTGCGCGGGTTGTTCAACCGCAGCCTGAAGCAGCTGGGCTTGGCGATCGTGCTGCTCGCGTACTGGGGCGGGATGCTGTGGGGCGTGCTGCCCGGTGAGCCGGGTATCTCCTGGCAGGGCCATCTGTTCGGGGCGCTCGGTGGCGTGCTGGCCGCGTGGCTGTTCGCCAGGGCCAACCGGGCGAAGGGCGCGAAGGGATCGCCCGGTCCGCTTCCGCCGACCGGCTCGGCCGGCCCCGGTGGAGCGGCATGACGGGCGGTTCGCGGAGCGAGGGGCCCATTCGGGGCGTTGAACGCCCGCAAGGTGGCCTTCACGGCAAAACCGGGGTGGAGGCGGACGCGCCGATCGGGATCTTCGATTCCGGCGTCGGCGGGCTGACGGTGGCCCGCGCGATCCTGGATCAGCTGCCTGGCGAGCGGCTGCGCTACGTCGGTGACACCGCGAACGTGCCGTACGGTCCGAAGCCGATCGCCGAGGTGCGCGCGCACGCGCTCGCGGTTACCGATCAGCTGGTCGAGGACGGGGTGAAGCTCCTGGTCGTGGCCTGCAACACGGCTTCGGCCGCGTGCCTGCGGGACGCCAGGGAGCGCTACGACATCCCGGTGGTCGAGGTGGTGCTCCCCGCGGTGCGCAGGGCGGTCGCCGCCACGCACAGCGGGCACATCGGCGTGATCGGCACCGCCGGGACGATTCGCTCGCGGGCCTACGAGGACGCGTTCGCCGCCGCCCGTGATGTCCGGGTGAGCAGCGTGGCCTGCCCGCGGTTCGTGGACTTCGTCGAGCACGGTGTCACGTCCGGCCGGCAGGTACTTGGCCTTGCCCAGGCGTATCTCGAACCGCTGCACCACGCCGACGTGGACACCCTGGTGCTCGGCTGCACGCACTACCCGCTGCTGACCGGTGTGCTGCAGATCGTGATGGGCAACGACGTGACGTTGGTGTCCAGTGCGGAGGAGACAGCCAAGGACGTGGTGCGGGTGCTCACCGAGCGGGAACTGCTCGCCGAGCGGACACCGGAGGATGCCCCGAGGCACGAGTTCCTCGCCACCGGGCCGACCGAACCGTTCACCAAGCTCGCGCGGCGATTCCTCGGCTTCGGCCACGACGCCGCGCTGTTTCCCGGTGCGTTGGCTCGGGGCGCCTAGCGAGTGTCGGGCGAGGGGAGTGTGTCAGGCTCCCAGGCGTGCGTTTGACGATCCTCGGTTGTTCCGGCAGCGCGCCGGGGCCGGCCGCGCCCGCGTCGGGGTACCTGCTAGAGGCCGACGGTTGCCTGCTTGTCCTTGATCTCGGCAACGGCACGCTCGCCGAGCTGCAGTCCGGACGCGATCCGTTCGAGATGGACGCCCTGCTGCTCAGCCACCTGCACCCGGACCACTGCGCCGACTTCAGCGCGCTGACGGTGTTCCGCCGGTACCACCCGAAGCCGCCGCATGACCCGCGGCAGCGCCGCCTGCCGGTCTACGCGCCGGCGGAAGCACCGGATCGGTTCGCCTGCGCGTACGCCACCAGCGCGGCGGAACGCGCGGAGACGGACCTTTCCGACGTATACGACTTCCACGCCCTGCCCGGCGGCGACATCCGGATCGGCCCGTTCCGGGTGAGCGCGGTTCCGATGCGCCACCCCACCGAGGCATACGGGTTCCGCATCACCGACGGGCATCGGGTGTTCGCCTACACCGGGGACACCGCGGTGTGCCCCGAGCTGGACACCCTGGCCGCCGGGGTCGATCTGCTGCTGGCGGAGGCGACCTGGACGCATGGCCACGACCGGCCGATCGACGTGCACCTGTCCGGTAAGGAGGCCGGCGAGCTGGCTGCCCGTGCGGGCATCGGCCGGCTGCTGGTCACACACGTGCCTCCGTGGGCGAACGCCGATGCGGTACTCGCCGAGGTCCGCGCCGAGTACCCCGGAGATGCGCGGCTGGCCGAACGCGGGGCACGCTACGAGGTGTAGCGCTCGGCTGGGCGCCGCGCTGGCCGCGGCGGAGCACCGCGAACGCGAGCAGCCCGACCGGAATGATCAACCAGCAGGACAGCAGCCGGTAGGCGAGCACCGCGGCGGCAGCGGGAGACTCCGCCGCGCCCGCGGACACCAGACCGGTCAGCAGGCTCGCCTCGATCACACCGATGCCGCCGGGCGTGAGCGGGACCTGCCGGACGATCTGCACCGTCAGGTAGATGGTGCCGAGCTGGACGAGATCGAGCGGCAGGTCGAACGCCCGCGCGGCGGCTGCGAGGCAGAGCAGGTCGGTCAGCCAGTTCGTGGTCGCGGCGCCGAGCGCAAGGCCCCAGTGCCGGTACGGCACCGAGCGCGAACCACGCAGCGCATCGGTGAGCTCCCGCATGGCGTTGGTGACACGTGGCCAGCGGCTCGGCCACTGGTGCGCCGGCCGTTCGGGCTGCGGTTCGGGTGCCGGGTCAGCGGCGGCGGGCCCGGCGGCCTTCCGGGAACGCACGAGGCGCCTGATGACCAGCGTGATCGCCACCAGCACCGCGAGGGTGGCCAGCGCGATGACCGCGGGATGAATATCCGAGGCGGCCGACAGCTCCAGCACGCCGGTCGTGAGCACCCCGGTTCCGTATAGCAGCGCCAGCGCCCCGGTGGACACCAGGCCGGCAAGCACCAGCACGGTGGCGGCTGCGCTGCGGTTGGCGCCACCCAGCCGGAACTGGCGGAACGCGTACGCGGCGGACACAGCCGAGCCGGCCGGCATGCTGAACGTGATGGCCGCGCGGCTGTAGGCGAGCGCGAGCGAGCGGGGTAGTGGCAGGTGCACCCCGAACGCGTTCAGCAGCCTGCGCTGCAACCGCGCGAACATCCCGAGGGACACGAACTCGGCCGCGGCCGCGAGCAGCAGCCAGCGTGCGTCCGCGGCCTCCAGAGCGCTTCGCACCTCCGCGGGACTGGGTATCCGGCCCCGCAGCGTCAGGAACGCGACCACCAGCACGGCGATCGCTCCCACAACCCTGGCTGCGATTTTCATCACGCGATTAATTCTGCGCCTTCCTGGCCTGAATATCAACACATGTTGAAAAAGTCATCGCCAACGGGTTCGCGCCAGCGAGCTCAGGTGGGCGCGGACAGCGATCCCGGCAACATCTAGGCTGGCCGGCGTGGCGAGAACTGATGGCAGGAAAGACAACGACCTTCGCCCGGTGCGAATCACTCGCGGCTACCAGGAGCACCCAGCCGGATCGGTGCTGATCGAGTTCGGCGGCACCCGTGTGCTGTGCGCGGCCAGCGTCACCGACGGTGTGCCGCGCTGGCGCACCGGCTCGGGGCTCGGCTGGGTGACCGCGGAGTACGCGATGCTGCCCTCGGCGACGCATACCCGCAGCGACCGCGAATCGGTGAAGGGCAGGCTCGGCGGGCGCACCCACGAGATCAGCCGGCTGGTCGGTCGCTCGCTGCGCGCCTGCATCGACCTTGCGGCACTCGGTGAGAACACCATCGTGATCGACTGCGACGTGATCCAGGCGGACGGCGGTACCCGCACCGCGGCGATCACCGGCGGGTTCGTTGCCCTCACCGACGCGATAACCTGGCTGGCTGCCGCCGGTCGGCTGGCCGACCCGAAACCGCTTTCCTGCGCGGTATCGGCGGTCAGCGTGGGGGTTGTGGACGGCCGGGTGCGGCTTGACCTTCCGTACGACGAGGATTCCCGCGCCGAGGTGGACATGAACGTGGTGGCCACCGACGCCGGCACGTTGATCGAGATCCAGGGCACCGGTGAGGGTGCCACCTTCGCGCGATCCACATTGGACAAGATGCTCGATGCGGCGCTGGCTGGGTGCGCGGAGCTGAACAAGATGCAGGTTGAGGCGCTGGCTGAGCCCTACCCTGGGGTGCTGCCCGAGCCGGTGGCCAAGTCCGGCAAGGCCGCGAAGAAGGCTGGCAAATCATGAACGAGTTCGTACTAGCGACCCGCAACGGGAAGAAGCTCGACGAGTTGCGGCGGATCCTGGACGCGGAAGGGATCACCGGCCTGCGGGTGCTCGGCCTTGAGGAGCTGGAAAGCCGCGGCGTGCCAGCGATTCCGGAAACCCAGGAGACCGAGGCGACCTTCGAGGGCAACGCGGTGGCCAAGGCGGTTGACGTGGCACGGGCCAGCGGGCTGCCGGCGGTCGCGGACGATTCCGGGCTCGAGGTGGATGCGCTGAACGGCATGCCCGGCGTGCTGTCCGCGCGCTGGGCCGGCAAGCACGGCGACGACGGCGCCAACCTCGAGCTGGTGCTCGGGCAACTGAGCGACGTGCCGGACGAGCGGCGTGGTGCGGCGTTCGTCTGCGCCACCGCACTGGTCACCCCGGACGGCACGGAAACCGTGGTGCGGGGCGAATGGCGCGGGACACTGACCCGGGAGCCTCGTGGCACAGCCGGGTTCGGCTACGACCCGATCTTCCTGCCGGAAGGGCAATCGCGTACCGCCGCGGAACTCGACCCCCAGGAGAAGGACGCCGACTCCCACCGTGGCCGCGCGCTTCGGCTGCTGCTCCCGGGGCTGCGCGGGGCCCGCGAGTCCGGGTGACCAGTCGGCGAACGCGCGTTGTTGTCAGATCCCCAGGTCGTTGCGGAGCTTCGCCACGTGGCCGGTGGCACGCACGTTGTACATCGCCTTGCTGATCATACCGTCGGCGTCCACCACGAACGTGGACCGGATAACGCCCTGCACGACGCGCCCGTAGTTCTTCTTCTCCCCGAACGCGCCCCATTCGGCGAGCACGGTGCGTTCCGGATCGGAAAGCAGCGGGAAGGTCAGCTGGTCCTGCTCGGCGAAGCGGGCCAGCTTTTCCGGCTTGTCAGGGGAAATTCCGATGACCTGGAATCCCGCGTCGTTCAACTCGGCGAGGTTGTCCCGGAAATCGCAGGCCTGGGTGGTGCACCCGGGCGTGCCGGCTGCGGGGTAGAAGTAAACCAGGACCGACCGGCCACGGAAATCGGCAAGGGACACCTGGTTGCCCGCGCTGTCGGGCAACGTGAAGTCGGGCGCCGGATCGCCCGCGGAAAGCCGTTTCTGCTCGCTCATAGTGCCGGACGGTACCCGGTGCCGACGCCCGAGGTGTCGTCAGGCATTGCCGGTGAACGTCATCGGCGCGCCCACCCGGGAGGTGTCCGGCTGCACCGTCATCTCCAGCTCGACGGCCTCCACCGGCACGGTGAAAGCCAGGCTGAGCTGGACGTTGCGGCCAGCCGCGATGTCGTTGCCGCTCGAGCCCATCCCGTTGTAGCCCTGCGTGGTGTCCACCACCTGCTTCATCGGCTGGCCGTCCGCGGTCAGCGTGATCGACATGTTGGAAAGCTGGTAGTTGGCTGCCCGCGAGTTGTCCACGGTGATCTCGAAGGACACCGCGCGTGCCGAGCGCGGATAGGCGGTCACGCTCGGCTGGAATTCCTTCGGTTGCGAGACGGTTACCGTCAGTCCATCGCGAAACCGCCGGGTGCTGCCGAACGTCGAGTCACCGGAGTCCTGTTGCCGCGCATGGACCGAGGGCGTCGCGGCTGAGCGGGCAGATCCCTCGTCCTCTCCGGCCGCACAACCCCCCACGAGAACCGCGCACAGGCAGACCACGCCCGCCGTCTTCGCGAACGTCACAGCGCCAACCTCACAGGGGTCACCTTCCGGGTATCGCGGCTTTTTTGATGCCGCGCCCCACTCTGGGGGAGCGGGGCGGGTAGCGCGAGCGCACCAGGGGCGTTGAGGCACACCTGGTGTGCGGCTGTGGCCGAGCCGTGATCCCGAAGCACCGATTTGTGACGCGAAACATTACGCCGCGAGAGCGAAAAACATAATGAACAGCCCCACGGCCAGCAGCCAACCGGTGATCAGCCAGCCGAATTCCCTGCCTGGCCGGATCGCGCGGCTGTCCTCACCCTGGACGTAACCGCCCCGAGCCTCGAACCAGTCGACCCACCGCCGGGCCCAGCGAAATGGGTTGGGTACTCGCACCGGACCTCGCTACCTCGCGGATGGGAGCCACGAAAGTATCGCGCCCGTCACCCGTTCTGGCACCCCCTGCAGCGGGGAAGTACTCAGCGATGCTGGGCGTTAGCGGAACGTGAACTCGCGCATCTCGGGCCACAGCTGGCGCCATGGCTTGCGGGGTTGCTCGCACAGCCAGATCGGTGGCCCGAGCCGGTTGTTGTCGACGACGATCTCGTTGTCCACGGTGGCGAGCTTGCGCACCGAACCGAAGTACTTGCGCACGGTTTCCGGGGTACCGCCTGCGAACAGCACGGTGGATGTGGTCGTGGGTGGGCCGCCGAAGTACCAGTAACCCCGATGCGGGCTGTAGATGGGCTCTTCAAGGCCGTACTCCGGCCCGAAATGCTCCAGGGCACCGGCTTCCCAGTAGTTGTTCGCCATGACGACGGTGTGCCGCTTCTCGTCCGGCGGCAGCGCCCGGTACGCCTTGGCTGTCGTTTCGGCAAGCTGTGGCCAGCCCAGTTCCGCCTTTGGCAGGTTGATCGGGTTGTACAGCCGCGTCTCCTGCACGGTAAGTGGGTTGAGCGGCAGGAACGAGACGGCCACGGCGGCGGACAACGCCCACACGGGCCGGCTCACCAGCCACGTCCACCAGCGTGAGTGCGTCTGGCGTTGCAGCTCGACCGCCCCGGCTGCCCAGCAAATCGCGAAGATCCCGGCGACGTAGTACGGCCGGCCGAAGGACACCACGAAGAACACGCCGATCCCGATCGCGGCGAGCCCGAAGAACCGGTAAGCGCGCAACTCGTCCGACCACAACAGCCGCCACAGCCCGTAGACCAGCAGCACGCTGCCGGCCACCAGGCCAGCCATGACCAGCACCGCGGGCACGAAGGCCAGCCGCCCGCCGGCACCTGCCTGCTCCGCTGAGATCGCCCGCTGCATCTCCAGCTGCGGCCACCCGTTGCTGGCCTGCCACAGCAGCGTGGGAATCGCGCTGACCACGGTGATCGCCGCGCCGATCCACAGCTTCTTGCGGCGCAGCATCTCGCTCGGGCCGACGATGAGCAGGCTCACGCCCACCGCGAGCCAGAACACCGGAATCAGCAGCTTGCCCTGCAGCGTGATCGCGGTGAAGATCCCGGCGAGCAGCAGGTTGTTGTCGTCCCTGGTACGCACCCAGCGCACCACCAGCCAGCTGATCACTGCCCACAGGAACGGGTCGAGCGTCTGGGTGGCCATCCAGTGTCCCGCGCAGGCCAGCAGGAAAGGCGAGGACGCCGAGGCGATCGCGGCGATGATCTGGGCCCTGCGCTCGCCGCCGAGCTCCCGTGTGATCAACGCCGTCACGATCACGCCGAGCGCGGTCAGCAGGATCGATGGCAGGCGCAGCGCCACAAGCGACCCGGGAAACAGCGTGTCCATGGTGGCAGCTAGCAGTGGCACCAGCGGTGGCTGGTCGGCGTAGCCCCAGTCCAGGTGGTGGCCGGCGGCGATGAAGTACAGCTCGTCGCCGAAGTAGCCGTACCGTCCACTGGTCAGCAGCATGAGCAACGCCATAGCCCCGGCGACGAGATAGACCGGGCGACGTGCGAACTCGGCGAGCGTGGTAGCGGTCTCGTGGGGCGCTGCCACTCGTCGTTCAGTGAGCATGGCGATCCTCGAGGTGATCTGGACGTTCCAGGAAGGGGGTGAGCAGGTCCGGTACGGCCCGTTCGGCGAACACCAGGCCGGCCTCGATGCCGACGTCGCGCACATGGTATGCGCCGTGGCCGGCCGCGGTGGTCGCGGTGACGGTGGCGAGACCGGCCCGGCGTTGCAGCAGCGACTGCCGCACCGTCCACCCGAGCACCCCGCTGCGCTGCAGAGCCACGGTGCGGCGCACCCCGGTACCGGACCTGGTGACCAGGTAACGCTCGGTCAGCCCGTGTCCGAGGTTGCGGTACGCGTCGCGGGCGAACGGCGCCGCTACCGGAAGCAGCGCCAGTGCCGCCCACCACGCCCAGCCGGGGAACCAGTCGAAAACGCCGCCGAGCCCGGCGAGTACCGCCGCGAATGCCACGATCGGGGCCAGAGACCACACCATCCGGCGCCGCAGCGCCGCCCGCGGATGGGATTCCAGCCGCACCGCACTGGTCGGCGAAGCGCCCGCCCCCGTTGCCTCCGAGCCGGCTGCCTCCGAGCCGGTTACGTCCGGGACGTCCGATCCGAGCACCTCGGCCGCGACCCGATCGGAC
Organism: Pseudonocardiaceae bacterium; assembly: GCA_009379845.1. GTDB lineage: Bacteria > Actinomycetota > Actinomycetes > Mycobacteriales > Pseudonocardiaceae > Tamaricihabitans. Next base: position 21,176 of record WHSZ01000058.1, read on the forward strand.
ACCGCCCTCGGCGTCGGCGGCAGCAGCGTGTCGGTGCGCTCGATCGACTTGTTCTCCTCGCTCATGCCGGTCGCCACCGCGTAGGTTCGCGCGCCGCCACCCCAGCGCAGCAGCATCGGCTCGGCGACCTCGACGCCGCGCAGCCTGCGCCGTTCCAGGGTGAGCGATCGGGTGGTGAGCAGCCCGCGGCGGACCCGGAACGTCTCGGTGCCCTCGGTGTTCTCGTGTGTCAGGCGGAACCGCCACCACGCCTCGACGAACAGCACCAGGGAGCCGAGTACGCCGAGCACCAGCGCCGCGCCGGCCAGCACGCTGATCGACACCCACAGCGGATGTGCTTCGAACTCCACGATGGCCTCGCGCACCAGACCCATCTGGAACGGGTTCAGCCCGAGCAGCTCAAGCGGCTTGTACACGACACCGAAGACCACGCCGATGCCCAGCACCGAGGACAAGGTCAGCGGTGCGTACCGGATCCACGCCCAGTCGATTCTGGCCAGCGCATTCTCGGCGTCTCCGGCCGGCTCGTCGGGCGGTGCCTGGCCGGCCTCCTGGCTGGCGGCGGGCGCGGACTGAACCTGGCGAGCGCGGCGCAGCAGGGTGCCGCGCAACGCGTCCCCGGTTTGTCGCGCGACGACGTCCAGCTTGATCTCGTCGTCCTTGCCGGCCTTCTCACCGGTGCCGATCTTCACCACCGTGACGCCGAAGACCCGTTGCACGGGGTTGGCGATCGCGTCCACGCTGCGGATCCGCTCGGTCGGGATGGACCGGCGGGTCCGAAACAGCAATCCGGTGTGCAGCTCGAAGCGTTCCCCCGTGATGCGATACCGGGTTTTCATCCAGCGCAGCAGGTCGAGTGCGACCCATCCGCCGATCAACACGACCGCGCCGAGCAGCACCAGCCACAGCTGTATCCCCCCACGGGTGACGGCACCGGTGCCGGCCGCGATGGCGACACCGGTGGCGTACACCGCGTTGACGGCGAGGGTGCGCCGGTCAAGCCGTTCCCATCGGTCCGTCGCGGCGGGCTCGTCGGGGGCGGCCGGGGCGCTCGGGAGATCGATGCGTTCGGTCACGTGGCGTCACCCGGGATCGCGTGCGTGGTTCTGGTCAGCTGCTCGACCAGATCGCGGGCCAGCTCGTGGTCGAGCCCGTCGATGCTGATCGCGCCCGCCGAGGACGCCGTGGTGACCGTGACGCTTGACAGGCCGAACAGCCGCTGCACCGGCCCGCGGGCGTTGTCGACCCGCTGGATCCGGGACATCGGCGCCACCCGCCACCTGCGGACGAACCAGCCCGTCCTGGTGTACACCGCCTCATCGGTGACCTCCCACCGGCTGACCGCATACGACCAGCGCGGTTCGACAAGCACTACGGCGATCACCACGAGAGTGACCGCGAGCGCGATCAGCCAGCCGTACGACAGCACGCCGGCCGTGAACGCCACCGCGATCCATACCCCGGCGATCACCGGAACGGCCAAGCCGAGCCACTGTGTCGTCCACCACCAGATCGCGCGAGGATCGACGCGATGCCGCGGTGGGCGCAGCCGAACGGTGCCGCCGGTAGCCGCGGCGGGTGCGCCTTGGCCGATCGACCCGGTCGGCTGCGTTGTCCACTCCGTCATGCCTGCTGCTTCTTCTTCGATTCGGTTGCGCCGATGAGCGCGAGCCCCAGTACTCCGATCACGATGCTGGCGAAGACCTCATAGCCATCCAGGAAGTCCAGGTAGTTCACCAGGAACCAGCTTCGTGAATCGCCTATCAGATTGTTGAGCACGCCACCGACGCCTTGCACTAGTAGCAAGGTTCCCAGAAGGTTTATGAACACGCGCATCGCGCCCCCTTGTCGCGGGCCAGTCCGGCCCGGTTTGCCCCATGGGCCGTTTCCGGCCCCTGTTGTCCCAGTCACGGCCAGGTTGTCCGGTATTCGACGGCGCGCGCGACGGCCGATGGGAGCCACCGGCTAGACGAAGGTCTAACCGTTCGATCGACTCCGGTCGCTACCCGCGTGCGGCGTGCCGGTCGTAGCCTGCTGTTCATGGACGCCGCACCGGCGAAGCTCACCGACGCGGACAAGCAGCGCTCCCGGTGGCTACCGGCGATCCTGGCCGATGATCCGGACGTCGAAGACGGCGAGCGGCCGGTCCGACGGTCCACTCGAGACTGGATCGTGGACACCGCGTGTTTCCTGCTGGCAAGCGGCTGGGTTGTGTTCCCGACGATTCTGATCATGCGGGGCGAGGCCCCCGCCGGACCGTTGCTGGTCGTCGACCAGATCGCCGCGGGTCTTGCCTGCGCGGCCTTGTGGTTGCGCAGGCGATGGCCGGTCGGGGTGGCGCTTGCCCTGTTGCCCGTCGCGGTGTTCTCGGATCTGAGCACCGGCGCCATCGCGGTGTCCCTGTTCACCGTGGCCGTGCACCGGCGGTGGCCGGTTGTGCTGGTGGTCGGCGGCCTGCACGTTGCCTCCACGGTGCCCTACTTCCTGATACGCCCCAGTGCCGAGTTGCCGTACTGGACACTGATGGTCATCGCGCTCTCGTTCTACGCCGCGCTGGTCGCCTGGGGGATGTTCGTGCGGGCGCGGCGCCAGCTGGTGATCTCGCTGCGGGAACGGGCCCACCGCGCGGAAACCGAGGTGCGGCTGCGCGACGAGCGGGCGCGGCATCTCGAGCGGGAGCGGATCGCGCGGGAGATGCACGATGTGCTCGCGCACCGGATCTCGCTGCTCAGCCTGCACGCGGGGGCGCTCGAGTTTCGGCCCGATGCGCCGGCGGACGAGATCGCCCGTGCGGCCGGCACGATCCGCGATAGCGCGTACCAGGCGTTGCAGGATCTCCGTGAGGTGCTCGGCGTGCTGCGCGGGGACACCTCGGGGGAGCCTTCCGGTCGCCCGCAACCGACCGTCGATGACCTGCCGGCACTGCTCGAGGAGTCGCGGCAGGCCGGGATGCACGTGACGATGCGCGGGGAGCTCGACGAGATCGGGGAGGTACCGGCCACGGTCGGCCGGACCGCATACCGGATCGTGCAGGAAGGGCTGACGAACGCGCGCAAGCACGCGCCTGGCCGCGAGGTCGAGGTGTCGGTGACCGGCGCAGCCGGTTCGGGACTCGAGGTGGCGGTGCGCAACGCGCTGAGCCCATCGGGTCCGGCGGTTCCCGGGTCCGGATCCGGGCTCGTCGGCCTTGCCGAGCGGGTGAGCCTGGCCGGTGGGCGGCTGGAACACGGCGCCGCCTCCGGCGAGTTCCGCCTCGGTGCTTGGTTACCGTGGCCGGCATGACCGCACCGATCCGAGTGTTGATTGTGGACGACGACGCGCTGGTGCGCGCCGGGTTGGCGATGATCCTCGGCGGTGCCGACGGTGTGCTGATCGTCGGTGAGGCGGCGGATGGCGACGAGGTACCGGCCGCCGTGCACGAGAACGCGCCGGACGTGGTGCTGATGGATATCCGGATGCCGAAGGTTGACGGCCTGGCAGCTACCGAGCGGCTGCGCGCCCGGCCGGATCCGCCCGAGATCATCGTGCTCACCACGTTCGACACCGACGAGTACGTGCTGCGCGCGTTGCGTTGCGGGGCAAGCGGTTTCCTGCTCAAGGACATGCCTCCAGTGGAGATCCTCGATGCCGTGCGGAGGGTGGCGGGTGGCGACCCGATCCTGTCGCCCGCGGTGACGCGCCGGCTCATCTCGCATGTCGCCGAGACGGATGCGGCTCGCGGAAGCGAGGAGTGCAGGATCGCCTCGTCCAAATTGGAGGAGCTGAGTGAGCGGGAGCGGGAGGTCGCCGTCGCGATCGGGCAGGGCAAGTCGAATGCGGAGATCAGCAAGGAGCTGTTCATGAGCGTCGCGACCGTGAAGGCGTACGTGTCGCGATTGCTGACCAAGCTGGAGCTGAACAACCGCGTGCAGGTGGCGCTGCTGGTGCACGACGCCGGGCTGTAGAGCTCGGCCGGCCGTCGAGTCTGGACACCCGGCCCGAACCGGCGCACCCTTGTCCAGTGCTACGTATCCACTTCGACGCGGACGATCTCGCGCGGGTCCGCACGGCTCCCGGTCCGGATCCACTGTGGGAACTGGTGCTGAGCCTGAACAAACTGCAATCGCCGAACGGCGGTGGGCGGTACGCCGAATGGCGCACGCGGGCACGCGACCGGATCCGGGAGGCGGGCGTGCAGCGGTCATTCGGGATCTTGCGGACGCTCGTACCGCCACACGGCAACTTCCCGGATTTCATGACGCCGTGGGAGGCCAGCTTCGACCTCGAGGCCGGCTACGAAGCGATGCTGCGCCTGCCACCGGATCGGATGCTCGACGATCTCCGGCGCACGTTCCGGCGCCGTGCCGCGCCGTCCTGGGTACGCGACCTCGCCGACCGGCGCGGCCGGGGAATGCGGGAGATCATCTCGGCGATGCGGCACTACCAGCGCGAGGTGCTGCAGCCGTGCGAACCACAACTCATGCGTCACGTCGAAGCCGATCTCGCGGCCCGCACCCGGCAGCTGGCGCAGGACGGACCGGTGAACCTGTTGCGTGGCTTGCCGGCACCGATCCGGTGGAACGATGGCGTGCTCGAGGCCGACTACCTCGTCGATCATCGGATACGGCTGAACGGCCGCGGCTTGACGCTGGTGCCGTCCTACTTCTGCAACGACACGCCGGTGACCCTGATCGACGGGGAACTGCCGCCGGTACTGGTTTTCCCCGCCAGCGCCCGATCCGTCGAGCAGCCGGAGGATCGTGACTACCTCGCGGGGCTGGTCGGCGCGACCCGCGCGCAGATCCTGCGCTGCCTGATCACGCCGATGTCCACGCGGCAGCTCGCCGAGCGGGTGCGGGTGTCCTCACCCGCGGTGAGCCAGCACATCGGCGTGCTGCGCGGGGCGGGATTGGTGACGAGTGCCCGAAATGGACAGTCCGTGCAGCATCGGATCACCCGGCTCGGTCGCGAACTGATCGGCGGATAATCGTCGCTACACCGGCGGAATCAGGCCGCTACGGTAGCCGTTCCCCTCGCACCCGCGGCACGGCCGCCCGTTGTCGATGGTGCGCGCCGTCCCGGCGATCACCGCGTACTTCGGGTCTGACACCACACCGGCGCCGCCACACAGCGGGCACACCGTGTGGTTGCCCGAGGTGGCTGCTTCGTCCTCGTCCATCGCTTCCACCCTACGGCGCTCTGCCGAACCTTCGGTGCCGATTGCGCGTTATGCATCCCGCGTTATGCCTCGCGGCGAGCCTGAACGTAGACCTCGATCCCGTCAAGCAAGCGTTGCAAGCCGAAGTCGAAGTTCGGCGCGAGGTCGTCGGGTGTGTCGTCCGCGTTGTCGAAAACCCCCGAATCCAGCAGGCCGGTCAGTGTCGGGAACCGCTCGGCGTCGGCGCTCCGCTGCAGCATCGTGGCGAAACTGGTGCTGGCCTGCCGCCGGTCCGCGGTGCTCCGTGCCAGCTCGCGCGTGGCGCCGTCCACGAACAGGGATAGCGAGACCATCTCGTCCTCGCGAAGGCCGATCCCGGAAAGTACCCGCAGCGCGCATTCGAACCACGCCGCCCGGTTCGGCCCGACCGGTGCCTGGCTGACCGGGAGGCGGAGCAGCCAGGCGTGCCGCCGGTAGATGCCCCACACTTCGCGCACCCATGTCTGCACCCCGGCCCGCCACGCACCAGCGTGGTCGATCGCGGGAGGCTCGCCGAGCACGATGTCCAGCATGACGTCCACCAGCTGGTCCTTGCTCGGCACGTAGCGGTACAGCGACATGGTTGTGTAGCCGAGCTCGCCGGCGACCCGCTGCATGGAGACCGCGTCCAGCCCCTCGGCGTCCGCGATCTCGATCGCGGCGCGCGCGATCTGTGGCACCGTGAGCGTCGGCTTGGGGCCACGGCTGGGCCGTTTGCCGTTGCCCCACAGCAGATCGAGACTGTGTTCCACTGACATCGTTCGCCCATCTTCCGGTTGACGGCCATCCTAAAACTGTGTATCAAATACACGAAAATAGTGTGTGCGATACACAGTTAATCGGAGGCAGGGATGGCGAGCGTGCTCGGGGACCGCAATATGGATGCAAACTGGGGTTCCAGAGTTATTCCTCGTCGCAGGACCAATCGGCCAATTCGGAACGGAGTCGCGCCTTGCGCTCACTGTCCAGAAAGGACGCATCGAACGAATTGCCGGCCAGCTGCCTGAGTTGCTCGTCGGACACCCCGAGCCCGTCGCGTACCGCGGCGAAATTGTCCGCGACATAGCCACCAAAGTAAGCTGGATCGTCCGAATTGAGCGTGACCATGAGTCCTTCGTTCAGCAGCCGCGGCAGGGTATGCGCGGAAATGTCCGGAAAGGACCCGAGCCGGACATTGGAAAGCGGGCACACCGTCAACGGCATGCGTTCCGCCCGCAGTCGGGCGACCAGGTCGGGATCATCGAGCGCTCGGATGCCGTGGTCGATCCGCTCAACGCCCAACTCGTCGAGGGCTTCCCACACATAGCTCGGCGGTCCTTCCTCACCGGCATGGGCGACGGCGCGCAGCCCGAGTTCCCTTGCCCGCCGGAAAACGTCGGTGAAACTCGACGGCGGGTGCCCGACCTCCGCGGAGTCCAGACCGACGCCGATGATCCGGTCCAGGTAAGGCTCCGCGAGTCGCAGGGTGTGCTCGGCGGCCTCGGCCGGCTGGTCCCGAAGGAAGCACAGGATGAGACCGGCCGAGACGCCTCGTTCGCCAGCCTCGTCGACGGCCGCGGACAGGCCGCCGATGATCGTCGGCATGCTCACGCCGCGGTCCAGGTGCGCCTGCGGATCGAAGAAGATCTCCGCGTGCCGCACGCCGTTGCGGTCGCACTCCAGCAGATACGCCTCGGCGAGATCATGGAAATCCCGCTCGGTGTGCAACACCGCCATGTTCGCGTAATAGATGTCCAAAAAGGACTGAAGGTCGGTGAAGCGGTACTTGGCGCGCAGCTCGTCAACCGACGCGTACGGCAGCGGCACGTCGTTGCGCCGCGCGAGGACGAACACCATTTCCGGCTCGAGGGTGCCCTCGATGTGCAGGTGCAGCTCGGCCTTCGGGATGTGCTGTATGCGCATTGCCGCACGATACCGTGCCACTCATGGCCTGCTCAGCCCTCGAGCAGCGCGAGCACCTTCGCCGCCATCGCCGCGGGATCCCCGTCGGCGGGGCGCAGTACCAGATCCGGGGTGTCCGGTGCCTCGTACGGATCGTCGATCCCGGTGAATCCGGTGATCTCGCCGGCCCGCGCTCGCGCGTACATGCCCTTCGGGTCACGGGCCTCGCACACCTCGACCGGGGTATCTACGAATACCTCGACGAACGGCAGACCCGCCGCCTGATGGGTGGCGCGCACCAGCTCGCGGTCCGCCCGGTACGGGCTGATCAGCGACACCACCGCCACCACACCCGCGTCCGCGAACAGTCGTGCGACCTCGCCGAGCCGCCGCACGTTCTCCGTACGATCCGGCGCGCTGAAACCGAGATCGGCGTTCAGCCCGTGTCGCACGTTGTCGCCGTCCAGCAGGTACGCGGGCCTGCCCGCGGCAACCAGCCGGCGTTCCAGCTCCACCGCGACCGCCGACTTGCCCGAAGCGGACAGCCCGGTCAGCCACACCGTGAGCCCGCGGGTCGCGCGCTCGTGCCTGCCGACCGCGGTGGACTGCCAGACCACCTGCGCGGCCGGCAGCACGGGGCCGGTGATCATGCCAGCGGCGACGGTGTCGTTTGTGGTCTCGTCGATCAGGATGAAGCTGCCGGTGCCTCGGTTGCGGCGGTACGGATCAAACAGCAGTGGTTGCTGGGTACGCAGCCGGATGCGGCCGATGTCGTTGAGCGACAGGGTTTCCGTGGTCTCGTCCCGGTGCAGGGTACGCACGTCCAGCCGGTAGTCGAGCGCGCTCACCCTGGCCTTGGTGGTGCGCGTGGTGTGCCGGATGGTGTATCTCGCGCCTGGCCGCAGCGCGGCGTGCTCGGCGAACCAGCAGATCATGGCGTCCACGTCGGTGCCAAGGTGTGGCCGGTTGTTCGGTCGGCAGATCAGATCGCCCCGGCTGACGTCCAGTTCGTCGGCCAGCTGCACGGTCACCGCCTGCGGCGCGAAAGCCTCGTCGATCGGTTCGCCTCCGGGCCCCCAGATCGCCCGCACCGAGGAGGTGAATCCGGATGGCAGCACTACGATCTCGTCACCGGGTTTGAACACGCCACCGGCGACTGTTCCCGCGTAGCCGCGGAAGTCGTGCTGCTGGCTGCGGATCACGTACTGCACGGGAAACCGGGCGTCGATCAGGTTGCGGTCCGAGGAGATGTGCACCTCTTCCAGATGGTGCAGCAGTGATGTGCCCTCGTACCATGGCATGCTGGCGCTGCGGTGCACGATGTTGTCTCCGTGCAATGCGGACACCGGCACGAACGTCAGGTCCGCGACGTTCAACTTCATCGCGAACTGGCTGAACTCCTCGCGGATCTCCGAGAATCGCTCGGCCGACCAGCCGACCAGGTCCATTTTGTTGACGCACAACACGAGATGCGGGATGCCGAGCAGGCTGGCGAGAAAGGCGTGCCGCCGGGACTGCTCGAGCACACCCTTGCGCGCGTCGACCAACACCAGCGCCAGATCGGCGTTCGAGGCTCCGGTGACCATGTTGCGGGTGTACTGAACGTGTCCCGGCGTGTCGGCGATGATGAATTTCCGTTTGGGCGTGGCGAAATAGCGGTGTGCCACGTCGATGGTGATGCCCTGCTCGCGTTCCGCGCACAGGCCGTCGGTGAGCAGCGCGAGATCCGGGTAGTCGTCGCCGCGTTCCCTGCTGGTCCGTTCCACCGCGGCCAGCTGGTCTTCGAAGATCGTCTTGGAGTCGTGGAGCAGCCGGCCGATCAGCGTCGATTTGCCGTCGTCGACGCCGCCCGCGGTGGCCAGCCGGAGAAGTTGCGGCATCAGAAGTACCCGTCTTTCTTCCGGTCTTCCATCCCCGCCTCGGAGATCCGGTCGTCGGCACGGGTGGCGCCGCGTTCGGTTACCCGGGTGACCGCGACCTCAGCGACTACCGCCTCCGGGGTGGCTGCCGAGGATTCCACGCAGCCGGTGCAGGTCGCGTCCCCGACCGTGCGGAAGCGAACCGTTGCCTGGTACGGGATTTCTCCTTCCAGCAGCGTCACGTGCCGGGTGTGGGCGAGCAGCATGCCGTCGCGCTGGAAGACGTTCCGGCGGTGTGCGTAGTAGATCGCCGGCAGCTCGATCTCCTCGTCCACGATGTACTGCCAGATGTCCAGTTCGGTCCAGTTGGACAGCGGGAAGACCCGGATGTGCTCACCGGCGCGGTGCCGCCCGTTGTACAGGTTCCACAGCTCCGGCCGCTGGTTGCGCGGATCCCACTGGCCAAACTCGTCGCCGAAGCTGAACACCCGTTCCTTGGCCCTGGCCTTCTCCTCGTCCCGGCGTGCACCACCGAACACCGCGTCGAACCGGTGCCGCTGGATGCTCCGCAGCAACGTGGCGGTTTGCAGCCGGTTGCGGCTGGCCCGTGGCCCAGCTTCTTCCACGACCCGCCCGGCGTCGATGTCGTCCTGCACACTGCCGATGACCAGTCGCACGCCGTGCCGCCGCACCGCGCGGTCCCGGAACTCGATCACCTCGTCGAAGTTGTGCCCGGTGTCCACATGCAGCACCGGAAACGGCAGTGCGGCAGGCCAGAACGCCTTACCGGCCACGTGCAGCATCACCACCGAGTCCTTGCCGCCGGAGAACAGCAGCGCTGGTCGTTCGAAGGTCGCCGCGACTTCGCGGAAGATGTGCACCGCCTCGGCTTCCAGCGCGCGTAGGTGGGACAACTCGTATGTGGTGGTCATCGGTGAACCTGCCCTTCGAGTGAACAAAAAGTAGAACACGTTCTTGTGCGTGGTCAATCGGGGGTGGAGGCTGACGGTATGGATGTGGTCGCACTGGAAGAGATCCGCCGGCTGAAATACCGCTACCTGCGTAGCCTCGATCTGAAGCGGTGGGAGGAGTTCGCGGACACCCTCGACGAGGAGGCAACCGCCGACTACGGCACCCCGGTCTATGGCGAGCCGCTGAAGCTCGCCGGTCGCGCCGAGATCGTGGCGTTCATGCGGGACAAGCTCGGTCCAGACATCATCACCGTGCATTCCTGCGGGCAGCCCGAGATCGACATCGACGGCGCGGACGCAACCGGCACCTGGTGCCTCGAGGACACCGTGATCGCGACCGAGTACCGGATCATGATCCGCGGCGCGGCCTACTACGAGGACCGCTACCTGCGCGGCGACGACGGGGTATGGCGGATCGCGCACACCGGTTACGTCCGGACCTATGAGGCGATGCTCTCGTTCGACGATCTGCCCAGCTTCCAGCTCACCGCCAACCGCTGGGCCGGCCAACCCACCACCCCCTAGTCCGAACCCGTGCCGTGAAGGCCACCTTCCGGGCACTCAACGCCCCGAATGGTCCCCTCGGTCCTCGTTCTGCCGTAGGTGCTGAGAGTCAGTGCTGACGGGGGTGTGGTTGGTTGACTTGGCGGTGATCGTGTCGGCGACCCGGACGAGCGCGGCGCCGCGGCGCGCGATCTCGGCACCGGTGATCGAGTCGCCGACGTACAGGGTTAGCACCAGCTCCTGGTTGCCGTCCGCGTCGAAGGTCGGGGCGGCGATCACACTGACCGGATGTTTCTTGCGCGCGGCAAGCTCGGCGCCGAGATACACCCGTTCCCCCAGGCTGGAAACCACCTCGCCGACCAGCTCCCGAACCTCGGCCGGCAGATCGTAGGCAGCCACGCCGGCAAGCAGCGAGTGCAGGCGCATACCGACCGATGTCAGGCTTTCCACCAGATAGCCACGTTCCCGGCACTCCGCTACGACCCGACGCAGCCGTGCGCTGTCCAGCTCCACCGGAAGCGTCGGCCGTTTGCGCAACCAGCGATCAAGCTCGGAGTCCGAGCCCCACAACACGTACATCAGGCCGACCGGCGGAGCGAACGGGTACACCTGGCCGACCTTGATCGCCTCGACGGAGCGCGCCGGACCGGTGCGTTGCAGCACCATGATCTGCTCACCCACGACCGCCGAAGCGGTGCACGTCGTGTGGTAGCGCGCGCTCAGCTCATCAAGGTGTGGCCGGGCGATGTCCGCGGCGGCGAAGTCGCCGCGTGCCAGCCGGCCGGCGGCGACCAGTGCGGGCCCGAGGCCGTAGCGCTTGCTCACCGGGTCGCATACCAGGTACCCGCCAGCGGTCAGCTCGGTGACCATGCCGAGACAGGTCGGCTTGCTGATACCGAGGTTGCGCGCCAGCTCGGAAAGCCCGAATCGCTCGCCCCGCATGGCGACCAGGAAGTCGAGCAACTGGACGACCCGCTCGGTTGGCGGGGAGCGTCTCGTCGGCGTCATTGACGGTCCTTAGAACGCGTTCTAATCTGTGCTGAGCTCCAATTCTGTACCACGATGGTACTTATTTGTACCGCAGGGAGGCGGCCCGTGCTCACCCAGTCGTTCGCGGATGCCGTTGTCGAGGCGGAAAAGATCATCACCGAAGCGCCGCACGTGCGCACCGAGCAGGAGCTGCTCGAGGGTTATGACTACCTGGCCGGCAGCATCAGGGCAGCACTGCAGATGGCCTGGGCGTACCAGCGGGATTTCCCGTACTTCGCCCGATCCACCGGGCCGTACACCAAGCTCGGCCTTGACAACCCGGACACCCTGTACTTCCACGCCAACATCCGGGACGACGCGGAGTACGTGGTATCCGGTATCCGCGGCAGCACCGCGGACCTCAGTTTCCAGATCCTGGCGGGGGATTACTCACCGGTCGACGTGCCGGACAGCGTGACAGCCTTCGACGATCGGGACATCGAGATCGGTGCGGACGGCAGCTTCGAACTGCGGTTCGGGCCAGGGAAGGCCGGGCCGAACTACTGCACCCTCGGCCCCGGTTCGGCGATGCTCGTGGTGCGTGAGGCCTACAGCGACTGGGCGACCGAAAAGCCCGGCGTGCTCCGCATCCAGCGGGCCGATCGGATCGGTGCCGCGCCACCCGCGCCGAGCAGGGAGACGCTGGCCAAGCGTTACCGGGCGGCTGGCAAGATGCTGATCAACCGGTTGAACACGTTCCTGGCGTTTCCCGAGTGGTTCTACCTGAAGCTACCGGTGAACACCATGACCGAGCCGCGCTCAACACCCGGCGGCCTGCCGACCCAGTTCTCCTCGGCAGGGCACTACGAACTCGACGACAATCAGGCCATGATCGTCACGGTGCCGGCGTCGGACGCGCCGTATCAGGGCATCCAGCTTGGCAGCATGTGGTACATCTCGATGGACTACATCAACCATCAGACCAGCCTCACCACCGACCAGGCGCAGCTCGACCCGGACGGCAAGATCCGCTTCGTGATCAGCGAACGCGATCCCGGGGTGGCCAACTGGCTGGAGTGCACCGGACGTCGTCGCGGCTACGTGCAGATCCGGTGGCAGCGCCTTTCCCGCGAGCTCGGGCCCGAGGACGGCCCGGACGTCGAGGTGATCGACGTGCGGCAGCTGGCCGAGCGGCTGCCGCACTACGAGCACGCGCGAACGACACCGCGCCAGCACGCGGAGCGGATCGCCGCGCGGCAGGCCGCGGTCGCGAGCAGGATGCTCGGCTGATGTTGCTGGCGGACAAGGTCGTCATGGTGTCCGGCGTGGGGCCGGGGCTCGGCCGCGCGCTGGCGCTGCGGTGCGCTGGCCAGGGTGCGGACGTGGTGCTGGCCGCCCGCACCGAATCCCGGTTGGTCGAGGTGGCAGGGGAAGTCAGAGCGGCGGGGCGGCGTGCGATGGCGGTGCCGACCGATATCACCGACGACGCCGCGGCCACCCGGCTGGCCGACACCGCGCTCGAGGAGTTCGGCCGGCTGGACACACTGATCAACAACGCGTTCGCCATTCCGCCCCTCGCCGAGGTCACCGACGCCGATCTGGACGCGATCCGCGCAGGGTTCGACACCAACGTGATCGCGGCGCTGCGGCTGACCCGGCTGTTCACGCCCGCGCTGGCCGCCACGCGCGGCTCCGTCGTGATGATCAATTCCGCGGTGCTGCGCCATTCCCGGCGGCCGTACGGGCCGTACAAGATGGCCAAGTCGGCGCTACTGGCGCTGGCGCAGAGCCTGTCGACCGAGCTCGGCCCACGGGGAATCCGGGTCAACTCGGTCGCGCCCGGATACATCTGGGCGGATGTGCTGAAGTGGTACTTCGACTACCTCGGCAAGCAGCGTGGTGTGCCGGCGGAGCAGATCTATGACGAGACGGCGGCAACCCTCGATCTGCGCAAACTGCCCGAGCCGGACGAGATCGCGGATGCCGTGGTGTTCCTTGCCTCCGATCTGGCCCGAGCGATCACCGGGCAGTGCCTCGACGTCAACGGGGGTGAGTTCCACCATTGAGCGAACCACGTGAACCCCGTCCCGGCCGGGAAAGTGTTGGCACGGTTGAGGATCTGCACGCGTCAGCCAGCAAGATCACCGGGCTGGACGACTTCGGCGCGGACGACTACCGGGAGGGCCTCGAGGTGCTGCTGGACTCCTACGCGAGGGAAGCCGCGCTGACGCCGTTCGGCAACAAGGTGAAGCGCGCCTTTCTGCGTGGCGCGCTGGTCGCCCGGTTGCTCAGCGAGGCGGCGTGGCGGCGGCGTCCGGACCACGCCGAGGTCGGTATCGAACGGCCGATCTTCGTCACCGGGCTACCCCGAACCGGAACCACGGCGCTGCACCGGTTGCTCACCGAAGACCCTGCCAACCAGGGGCTGGAGATGTGGCTCACCGAAGTGCCGCAACCACGACCGCCGAGGCAGCGGTTGGCCGACGACCCGGTCTTTCAGCGCATCCAGGCTGGCTTCGAGCGTCACCACGTCGAGCATCCCGAGTTCATGGGGCTGCACTACATTTCGGCTGATCAGGTTGAGGAGTGCTGGCAGCTGCTCAGGCAGTCGATGACCTCGGTCTCGTACGAATGCCTCGCACACGTCCCGACCTATTCGTCCTGGTTGGACAGTCGGGATTGGACGGCCGCGTATCGCCGGCACAAGCGCAACCTGCAACTGATCGGGCTCGACGATCGGGACCGCCGCTGGGTGCTGAAGAACCCGAGCCACCTGTTCGGGCTCGACGCGCTGCTCGAGGTGTACCCGGACGCGCTGATCATCCAGACACACCGGGCGCCGCGAACCGCGATCGCGTCGGTCTGCAGCCTCAACGCGCGCGCATCGGCGGAGTGGTCGAGGGCCTTTCACGGTGCGGTGGTCGGGCGCGGCCAGCTCGACCTGTGGGCTCGCGGCCTCGAGCGGTTCACCGCGGAGCGCGCCAGGCACGATCCCGCCCGGTTCTACGACGTGCACTACGACGATTTCGTGACCGATCCAATCGGCACCGTTGAGCGGATCTACGCGCACTTCGGGCTGCGGCTAACCGATGCGGCGCGTGCCGCGATGCGGACGCTGCACGAGCGGAGCACCTCGGAGGCTCGCCGGCCGGCGCACCGCTACGAGCTGGCCGACTTCGGTCTCACACCCGAGCAGGTCGACGCCCGTTTCACCGAGCTGTAAGGGGTGGCGGGCCGGTTTCGGCCAGCGCGTCGAGAAATGCTTGCACGGGCAGCGGCGCGGGTGGTTTCCCGTAGGTGGCGGCCATGACGCGCCGGCCGTCCTGGGCGAGCCGGTCGATGCGCACTCCGGAGTGCCGGTTCGCGGCCAGCGCGAGGCCGGGCAGCGTGCTGACCCCGAGCCCGGCGGCGACAAGGGCCTGCACCGCTACGTAGTCGTCGGTCTCGAATTCCACGATCGGGGTGAATCCCGCCCGCCCGCAGGCGGAAAGCAGATGTGCGCGGCATCGCTCGCAGCCGGCGATCCACCGCTCGGCCGCGTAGGTGGCCAGCTCCGAGCGGGATCCCTGCCAGTCCCGATCGGCCGGGGTGACCACGTACAGCGGTTCCTCGAGCAGGGTGGTGACCGTGGTGTTCCGGTGATCACCGGTGCTCGGCTCGTCGTGTTCGAAGATCAACGCTACGTCGATGTCGGCGTTGCGTAACGCGGCGAGGGCCTCGGGTGGCTCGGCCTCGGTCAGTGCCAGCTCGATGTCGGGATGCGCGACCGCCAGCCGTGCGGCCGCGGGTGGCACCAGGGTGGCCAGTGCGGACGGGAACGCGGCAAGGCGTACCCGTCCGGTACGTAGCCCGGCGTGCGCGGCGAGTTCGGTCCGGGTCGACTCGACCTGCCCGAGGATCTCCTCCGCACGGTCGACCAGCAGCCGGCCGGCCTCGGTGAGCCGGATGCCGCGCCCCACCCGCTGCACCAGCGGCACGCCCAGCTCCGCCTCCAGCCGTGCCAGGTGGTGGCTCACCGACGGCTGGGCGTAGTGCAGCGCCTCCGCCGCCGCGGTAACGGATCCCTCGCGGGCGACGGTCACGAGCACGCGGAGCCGGGTGAGATCCAGCATCGCTTAACTATAGATGAAATCTATGCTCGTAGAGAAAACCGGCATTGGAGCTATGAGTCGTCCGGTGACACCGTTGGTGACATGCGACTTCCCACCATCACCGACGTATTGAACGCGCGGCGTGTGCTCGCGAATCACCTGGCGCCGACGCCGCTACGGCGCCATCGAGCGCTCGATGCGAACGTGCTGGTCAAGCACGAGAACACCCAGCCGACCGGCGCGTTCAAGGTGCGCGGCGGGATCAACCTGCTCGCCGGGATGACGCCGGCCGAGCGTGCTCGCGGTGTGCTGGCGTACTCGACCGGCAACCATGCGCAAGGCATCGCCTACGCCGCGGCGCGTTTCGACGCGCCCTGCACCATCGTGATGCCGTCGAACCCGAACCCGAACCCGGCGAAGGCGGGTGCGATCCGCGCGCTCGGCGCCGAACTGGTCGAGTACGGCGTCAACTTCGACGAAGCGCGCGGGCACGCCGAGCGGCTCGCCCGGCAGCGGGACCTGCGGCTTGTGAGTGCCGCCAACGAGCCCGAGCTCATCGCCGGAGTGGCAACCGGGTACCTGGAGATCTTCGAACAGGCGCCGGATCTGGACACCGTTGTGGTCCCGGTGGGCGGTGGCAGCGGGGCGGCCGCGGCATGCCTGGTGGCCGCCGCGGTGGCTCCGCAGTGCCGGATCGTGGCCGTGCAGTCGGCTGCCTCGCCGGCCGCGCACGATTCGTGGCGCGCGGGCCATCCGGTGGAACGGCCCAACGGCAGCACCGTTGAGGGGCTGGCGACCGGTGCCGGATTCGACCTCACCCAGCGGCTGATGCGCGCGCACCTGGCGGACTTCTTGCTGGTCGACGACGCCGCCATCCTGGCAGCGCAGTGGGTCATGATGCGGGACATGCACACCCTCGCCGAGGGCGGCGGCGCGGCCGCGCTCGCCGCGGTGCTCGGGTACCCGGAGCGGTTCGCCGGGCAGCGACTCGCCGTGATGTGCAGCGGTGGAAACGCCAGCGAGGACGAGATCCGGCGCAGCATCACCGCGAAGGTCACCGCGAAGCCGGCGCGCGAGGCCGTTCCGGCCGGCTGACCACCCTCGGCAGGTGTGTGCTCAGCGGCGTAAGCCGGTGAGCTGATCGATGCTGCCGCTGGTCGTGGCGCAGACGCAGCCGCGGGTGCGCTCGCCGCTGGACGTCACCGTGCAGAACCTGGCTCCGATCCGGTCGTGGCTGGACCACGGATGGGGGCAAGCGGGGCAGCTGTCGTCGGGGTCAGTGGTCTGCGGTTGCGAGTCCGACTCCATGCCGGCGCTCCAGTCTCCGACCGATCGGCCGGCCGATAAAAAATGCCGAGAACGTCATCAGCGTGGCTGCCAATGCGCGAGATGCTCTCGGCCTACCACCAATGCTACGCCGAATTCACGCCACGGGTGGCGAGCGGGTTCGCCGAATACCCGGAA